>NZ_JBEWCD010000001.1:1239940-1859910 GCF_040530035.1 Roseibium sp. HPY-6 | reverse complement strand
ATTGCCGGGTTTGAAAAGCCGACTTCCGGACGCTTGCTGCTGGATGGCGCTGATATTTCCGATATTCCACCGTACAAGCGCGGATTCGGCATGGTGTTTCAGTCGCTTGCTTTGTTTCCTCACATGAGCGTCGCTCAAAACATCGCCTACGGGCTGAAGCTGCGCAAGGCGTCTGCCAAGGAACAGCGGGATCGGGTCGAACAACTTCTCAACGTGATTGAACTTCCGCATATCGCGGACCGTGCCGTTTCAGCCCTGTCAGGCGGACAGCGTCAGAGAGTGGCGATTGCCAGAGCCCTTGCGATCCAGCCGAAGCTTTTCCTCCTCGATGAACCCTTGTCCGCCCTGGATGCGAAGTTGCGCGACAACATGCAGATCGAGCTGCGCAGACTGCAGCAGAAATTCGGAGTGACAACCGTTCTTGTTACGCATGACCAGACCGAAGCAATGATGCTTGCCGATGAACTTGTCGTGCTGGATCACGGCAAGGTTCAGCAGGCCGCAACGCCCACTGAGGTCTACCGGCGGCCTGCCAACAGCCTTGTGGCGGACTTTATTGGTGCAGCCAATCTTGTGCGGACCGAAGTTGGTGAGAATGGTCGGCTTGTGCTCTTCGGAAACACCGTGGACACAGCCGTTGACCATGAGCCCGGCACAGCCATCAACGTTGCTGTGCGCGCGGAAACTATCTCATTGCACCGGGCTGGAACTGATGGAGCGGCAGCAGGACGTGTCGTCTTTGCCCGAGACCTTGGAGCCTTTAAAGAATGGCTTGTCAGTGTCAGCAATCAGGAAATCCGGGTGCGTGGTTCCTCTTCCGATGAAAGCGATTTCCACGTGGGTAACCTGGTGACCATAACCGCCGATCCGGCGCGTCTCTCGATCTTTCCTGCCGACTGAGGTGTCGCGCCGATCTGACAACCATGCATGTGCTTCACGTATCGGTTCGGCGGCGCGATCCGGATGGCAAAGATCAGCACCTTGCACGCCGCGTGGAAGTGAAAGCGGGTGCATCGGTGCTGACCTTTTTTAAGGGTTCAGGGCGATCAGGCAGCGGCGGGTTTGGACAATCCTCACGTCAATGCGCAGGCGATTTTCCAGGTCCGGGATCGCCTTCTGCAAGTTAATTCCTGGCTGCGACGATCATGACTTCGACCAGGAATTCAGGCAGAACAAGCTTGCTCTCCACACAGGCGCGCGCCGGTGGATTTTGCGGGTCTATCCAGGCGTCCCACACCTTGTTCATGGCATCGACGTCGGACATGTCTGCGATCCAGATCTGAGCCGACAGGATGTTCGACTTGCTGCTGCCGGCCGAAGCCAGAAGCCGGTCCACTTCACCCAGCATGGAGCGGGTCTGGCTTTCCACGTCCGGGCCTTCGCCGACTTGGCCGGCAAGATAAACCGTGTCGCCGTGGATTACGGCCTGGCTCATGCGGCTGCCTTTTTCGAGGCGTTCTATGGTCATTTGTTGCTGCTCTCTGTCTTGGGGAGGGAGGGAGAAAACTGCATCAGGCTCAGGATTTCGAAGAGCATCTGGGCCCCTGCATGTGCGGTGTTGGTCGTCTGGTCATAGGCGGGCGCGACTTCGACAACGTCGCCGCCAACAAAGTTTAGACCCTTGAGGCCGCGGATCAATCGAAGAGCTTCCCGCGTCGTCAAACCACCGATTTCCGGCGTGCCGGTGCCAGGTGCGAAGGCAGGGTCCAGACTGTCGATGTCGAAGGAAAGATAGGTCGGACCACCGCCGACCACCTGCCGTGCTTTTTCGATGATTGCCGGGAAACTTGAATCGGTGATGTCTTTGGCTTCGACAACGGTCATCCCGGACATTTCAGAGAACTCCCAGATGTAGCCGGCCGCCCCTCGGATGCCGATCTGGATTGTCCTTTCCGGATCCAAAACACCGTCGAGCACGGCATTGCGAAAGGGCCCGCCATGGTGAAACTTCTCGTTTTCATAAGAGCCGCCGGTATCGCAGTGCGCATCGATATGCACCATGCCGACCGGTGTATTCCTGCCAAGTGCACGCAGGATCGGATGGGTGATGGAATGATCGCCGCCGACGCCGATCGGGATCGCACCAGCCCGAACGATCTGTGCCACATAGTCCTCGATTTCCCGGTGGCTCCGGGCAAGATCGAAGCGGCTGCTGAAGGGCACATCGCCGATATCGGCCACCGCCATCTCATGCAAAGGCGCGGTTTCCAGGCCGTCGTTATAGGGCCCGACCCGCTCGATTGACCGCAGCGCCCGCGGGCCGAAACGGGATCCGTTGCGGTTTGTGACGCCAAGATCCATCGGGGCACCATAGAGCGCAACCTGAAGCCGGTCCGCCTTTTCCAGGGTCGATTGCGGCGCATCGAGCAGCGTCGGTATTCCTGAATAGGGCGCAGGACGCTTGCCGCCTTCGGAAAAAATCTTGTCGGCGATTTTTTGGTATTTCGGCGTGAACAACGTTCCACCGTCCGCATCGCCGAATTTTTCCCGAAGGGCCTGGAGTTTTGCGTCCGCCATCTGCTGCTCCTCAATAAACTTCAGGTGTTGGGATACGTTGGTTTTTAAGCTCCAAAAAGTTGAACTAAGCGAAGATCTTTTGCATAAAAATGCATGAGTTGAGAACAAGGTCTGGAAGATAAATGGCAAGGCGGAAAAGTGCGTTTTCAGGTAGCGTCAGCGGCGCGGATATTCGCCTGATGCGGATCTTCAAAACGGTGATCGAGTGTTCCGGTCTCTCAGCTGCCCAAACCGAGCTGGGGGTCGGCGCTTCGACCATCTCGCGGCAGATATCGGATCTGGAAACACGCCTCGGGATCCGGCTCTGCCATCGCGGCCGCAGCGGTTTTTCTCTCACCCAGCAGGGGGAAATCGCTCTTGAGCATATCGACCGTCTGCTGGCGGCGGCCGATGAGTTCGCTACCAGCGTTGCCTCCATCAACCGCCAGCTGGTGGGCAAGATCGACATCGGCATGATCGATTACACGGTTTCGGACAGGCGCAATCCGCTCGTTTCGGCAATCCGGCGGTTTAAGGACGACGCTCCGGACGTTGATGTGAGCCTGATGACAGGTACTCCGGCCGAGGTGGAACGTGCCGTGATCGATGGCAAACTGCATTTCGGGATCGTGCCGGACTACCAGAGGCATCCAAGCCTGAAATATCGCCACCTCTATGACGAAGACGTCGGTCTGTTTTGTGCCGGAGAGCATCCGTTGTCGCTTGCGCTGGACGCAGGGGAGACGTTGAGCGAGGAAGACATTTTGCAGCACGCACTGGTCTATCGCGGCTATTTTGAAAGCAACAAGCTCCGAAACCTGAAACAGAAATTTCCGGTCGGCACGATTGTCTTTCAGACAGAGGCCGTCCTCGCCCTTGTCGGGGCCGGTGTGTATCTCGGGTTTTTCCCGACACATTGCACAAACCAGACACTTTACGATTTCAAGGAGCTCCGGCCGGACGTCTTTCAGTATTCGTCCCCGATCTGTGCCATCTGGCGCAGCGACCGCCACCAGTCTGCCGTCTTGCAACAGTTTTTGGAATTGATCTCGATCTGACATCCACCCCCTCTCCAGAGAGCGGGCGCTAGCAGACCGTTGCAAGTGTCAGCGGACCGAAGATCGTAATAGGTCAACCTGCTTTTTCAGCGGTCTGCTTCGGGCCGACTTGTGAAAGTCATCATATGTCGATCCGTTGCCTTCCGGCTTCTTGGCAGAGCTGGTAGAGACCAAAGCGTCTGTGCGTGTCATCCCGCATACTGTCGCGGCGGCATGGTTAGGCTTAAAAATCGGCGCAAGGTAATCGCCCTCGCGATACCTGCAGCAATGGAGTGTCTGATGTTTGCCGAAGACCGGCTCCCGTGTCATCGCGGTTTCACCTGGGTCGCACGCTTTCTGTTCACGTCGCTTTTCTTTCTGTCGGGCGTAACGCACTTTACCAATATTTCCCACTACGTGTCCCTGATGCCCGGGGCGATTCCCTTTCCCGTGTTCCTTGTTCTGGTCTCGGGTCTCGTGGAGCTGGCTGGTGCCGCGATGATCCTCTTTAACTGGCGCCCGCGCCTTGGAGGCTGGCTCCTGATCCTTTTTCTGGTTCCGGTCACGCTTGTTGTTCACGGCTACGAGCTGTTCACGCAAGAGGATCCCATACTTTGGGCCCATCAGCAGGCGCATTTTTTCAAAGGGATTGCGCTGATCGGAGCAGCGCTCCTGATTACGCAACTGGGTGTCACGCCTTCGAAGGCCTCTTTCGAGGGAAGCGCCTCTTAACGCTGAGGTGTGCTCGCGTGGCAGGACGCAGCCCTAGTGCGTGAAAGTTGCTCCCGCGCCGTTCCACATATGATTTCCGGCATGAAGGGTGCGGAGCGCTCCGAATTTTTGGGTGATGAATGGCAAGTTGACTGTTCTGGATTTGATTCACAAATCGTGGCTACAAGGAACCCGGTCTGACTCAGACTTTTTGGGAAGCGCTCCCGTTCGCGTTGGTCTCCAGTGGATGCCCCGTATCTGATGACCATTCCCACGCAATTGGCGACTTGCGTTTCAGCGCTCCACTCAAGTGTTGCCTCATTCTGTACGAGGCATCGACAACGTTGCCGCTTTCCAGCAAATCGACAATCTCCAGATGCTCCGTGCACTGTTCGATCAATCGCTCGTGGTTGATCTCTGCCCGGTACTCCATAAGACGCCGCATGCGATTGACCCTTTGCAGGGCCATCAGGAAAAAGGGATTTCGTGAGAGAGAAATCAGCTCTTCATGGAACAGAGATCCGTTCTCGAGGAGTCTTTCTGCAGGCACAGCGGAAAAGTCCATCTCAAGCATCTCTTCCTGGATGCGGCGCTGTTTTTCGAGAACCTTGCGGTCCAATTCGAAGGTCGGCTCGAGCATTGCGACCGGTTCAATCGCCATGCGAAACCGATAGATCTCGTCAAAAGCGCTTGCTGTTTTGGCGACCGGCAAAAACCGCCACCCATAGCCTTCTTTCCGCTCAGCCCATCCCTCTCGCGCCGCGCGCACCAGGATCTCGTTCATCTTGGCTTTGGACCAGTCATATTTCTGGCGTAGAAACTGTTCCGTAACCTCTTCCGGCAACCGGTTCACCAGCCAATCGTCGGCCAGCATCTGGTAGTCGTCAGCGCCGGTCGCCCACTTGTCGGAGAGGAGCTCAGGCACGTTATTCGATGCCGTTTCCGAAACGAAGTATCCTCTGTTGGCTTCCCGCACGAGGAGGCCCTGTTCTTCCAGAAACTGCATGGCCTCGCGTACCGGTGTCCGCGAAACGCCATAGCGATCCGCCACCTGTTGCGCGCCCAGATGCTGGCCTTTCGCAAGACTTCCGGTCGAGATTTCCTGAGCAATTCGTTTTGAAATCCGGTTCGAAAGTTCGCTTGACGACAAGACACGCACTCTTCATTGGGCTTGGATTGCGATGACAAGATTGCACATCAATATTCGGATTACGCAATTTTTTCGGCTTTTGAACAAGGAAAATTCATGTGCGTCTGATCCGCCCAAGGGAAGTCACCGCCAGGTGACACCGCGCTTCGGGTCTGTCTGTTCGTTGTCCTGTCAAATTTATACCTTGTTGGAAAGGCCTTCCCGGGCACTTTTCGAGCGGACCAGGAGCGCCAGGACAATCGGCAGGACCACAATCGCAAGCAAGACGATGAAGAGCACAAGGGAGACCGGACGTTCCCAGAACAGATTCATCGTGCCTTGCGAAATGATATAGCTCTGCAGGAATGTTTCTTCAGCCATCGACCCGAGCACCAGAGCCAGCACTGTTGCAGCCGGCGAATAGCCATATCGCTTCATCGCAAAACCGATCAGGCCGCTCACGACCAGGATCCAAGTCTCGATGATACTGGCATTGATGGCGAATGCGCCGATAATGCAAAGGAGCACGATGACCGGCACGACATTCACGTAAGGCACATCCAGAAACTTCACGAAGAGCGGTATCGCAAAGATGCTCATCGCGATCAGGATCATGTTGCCGAGATACATGCTGGCGATCAGACCCCAGACGAACTCCGGGTCGTTCACAATGAGAAGGGGGCCGGGCTGAAGGCCCCACATCAGGAATGCGCCAAGCAATACGGCGGTCGCACCGGAGCCTGGAATGCCCAGCGAAAGCAGCGGAACCATCGCGCCGGCAGACGCGGCGTTGTTGGCAGCCTCGGGAGCGACCAGTCCGCGCATCTCGCCCTTGCCAAACTTTTCCGGGTCCTTCGCAACCTTCTTTTCCACCGAATAGCCGATTATCGAGCCCAGTGTAGCGCCCGATCCGGGCAAAACACCGGCAAGGAAACCGATCCCGGACCCTCTCCAGAAGGTCCAGCGCGACTCGTAATAGTCCTCTTTTGACGGCCAGAATTCCTTGTCGCGGAAACTGATCCGTAGGCGCTTTGTGGGCTGGCGATGCTGTCCGTTGTAGACACAGTGCAGCAATTCCCCGATGCCGAAGAGACCGATCGCAACAGCCACAAAATAGACACCGCCTATCAGCTCGGGCGAGCCGAACGTGAAACGTTGCTGACCGCTCATCACGTCGACTCCAACTGTGCCGATCGCAAAACCGATCAGGGCAGAAATGAACCCCTTGAACTTGTTGTCGCCCATCATCGTTGTCAGCATCAAGAGGCCGACCGCGATGATCAGGAAGTATTCGGATGGACCGAAGGAAGCAGCAAAATTCGCCAGTGACGGTGCAAGCGCCGTGATCAGCACGACGCCTACAGTGCCACCGAAGAAGGAAGCGATCGCCTGCATGACGAGGGCGGGACCAGCGCGTCCCTTTTGGGCGAGTGGGTAGCCATCAATCGTCGAGGCAACGGTTGCGGATTCTCCTGGCGTGTTGATCAGGATGGAGGTGATCGTGCCGCCATACATCGAGCCGTAGTAAATCCCGGCGAGCATGATGATGGCGATGGTTGGCTGCAGACCAAAAGTCATCGGGATCAGTACCGCGATCCCTGCAGCAGGTCCGAACCCCGGGAAGAGCCCCACGATCATGCCAAGAAAAGCGCCGATCACGAGAAACAAAAATCCCTCCGGAGACGCTGCCACGCTCAGGCCAAGAGACAGGTTCGACGCAATGTCAGCTAGCATTTGCGTTATCCTTTTTCAGATAGTGGCGGGCGTTAAAAACCAAACGGACTGATTGGAAGGGACGCGTTCAGCAGAACCTTGAACAGCCCGTACAAGAACCCGGGGAGGGCGACGCTGTAGATCAGGTTGCTCAAAACGTGAGCCCGGTTGAACGTGAAGAGGAAGGCCAGCATGAACAGAACCATGGCGAGGAATGCGCCAATGGGCTTCATGATCGCGACAAAGCCGCAGATGTAGAGAAAGACGATCAACACGTCGCGACCGTAATCCTGCCCGCCGTCGATGCCATGCGCATCAACGCCGAGGGCATCCGCCTTTGCCTCTGCTTCAGGATCGGCCTGGTGCCGCGGCACGATCCCGGATCTTCGCTGCGCGCTCTCTTCGCGCCAATCCCCCAACAGATTGACCGCACACGAAATCATCATCAGCAAGCCGATCAAAAGAGGGAAGAAACCGGCTGCAGGCCGTCCCGAAGAGGTGACGAGCGTCAGTGTGCTCAACCCATGGGCTGTATAAGCCACAGACAATATGAGCAGCCCTGCGGCGAACCACTTTTTCATCGGCCTCCCTTTCCGGCTTTCAAGCGGATTTCTCTCTGATTTTGTTTGTAAAATGCACCGCGGGCGCACCACCTATCGTGCGCCCGCGAAGAGATTGTCCGGGTTATTCCTGGATTGCGCCGATCTTCACCAGCGTGTCGCGGTACTGCGCACTCGTTGCAGCAAGGTAAGTCGCGAAGTCTTCGCCCCAGATCGGGTTGCCCGACATGCCGTTTTTGGCCAGGTATTCCTGCCACTCCGGCGTCTCAATCACTTCCTTGAGCGTGGAAATCCACCACTCCTGCGCGGCAGCATCGAGACCGTTCGGCATCACGACACCACGCGGGAGAGAGAAGCTGAAGTCATAGCCAAGCTCCATGAACGTCGGGACATCCGGATTGTTGGTGCTTCGCGCTGAATCGGAAAATGCGAGTGCTTTCAGTGTGCCTGCGTCAAGCTGACCGGCAGCTTCGGATGGATTTGCAACGACCGCATCGACACTGCCCGACGTCAACGCCGTCACCAATTCGCCACCGGAACCGATCGGTACATATTCGAATTCGATACCCGCGGACTGCGCAAACAGCGAGGCCGTCACACGTTCCGGACCTGCTGACCCACTGCCGGCGATCGTAACGCGCCCCGCCTTTGCGGCGTCCACGAATGCATCAACATCGCCAAAGTCGGAGTCGGCGCGGACCACGAGCAGCATCGCGTCACTCGCCAGAAGGCCAATCGGCGTGAAATCCGCGTAGGTCCAGTCCGTGTCGGCCACCAGAGGCGTACCAATGAAGTTGCCGCTGGTTGACGTCAACCGATAGGGGTCACCCGATTTGCCGGCAACATAGCTGAAACCTACAGCGCCGCTTCCCCCTTCCCGATTCTCAACCACGATGTTGCCGGGGTAGAGCTCGTATTTGCGCAGAATGTCTACGACGGTTCGGGACATGCGATCATTCCCGCCGCCCGGCCCAAACGCAATTGTATAAGTCAGGCGTTCGGACGGGTATTCCTCCGCCGACGCCGGGATTGATATCGAAGTTGCTACCGCGGCCGCGGCCGCCAAGAGGGTAAAGGTCCTTCGCTTGATCATCTGGCATCCTCCCTTTGATCGATTTGCATTTGTAGATGCTATAATGCAATACGTTATCAGATTGCATCTTGTCAAATAAAAATACAATTTTTGATGTCGTAACAAAGAATGTTATAAAGCCATTTGAAAACAGCGACTTAATTGCGTTACCTGCTAAGCATTGTGACTTTCTGAATTTTATTTTTTCTCGTTCAAAGGCAAAATCAATATTGAAAAATGCATATTAAATCGATAAAGAGCAATTTAAGTGAGTGTTTGAGAGCGCGTCTTTGAGGGACTGAGAAATGAAAATCATGACATTGCCCTGTGACGGGATTGGCCCTGAGATCATGGCAGCCACGCTTGAGGTCGTTGAGGCCGTGAACCGCCGTTTTGATCTCGGCATCACCTTTAAGGAGGAGCAGTCGGGCTTTACCAGCCTGAGAAATCACGGCATCACGCTTCGCGAAGAGGTCCTGGACCGGGCCCGTACCGAATTCGACGGTGTCATTCTCGGTACCCAGTCGCATATGGACTACCCGCCCGTTGCGGAAGGCGGACGGAATGTCTCGGCGGGCTTCCGTATCGGGCTGGATCTTTACGCAAATGTGCGCCCGGCACGTTCCAGGAGCTTCATCCCCAACAAGGCGCCAGATATGGACCTTGTCATCATGCGTGAAGCAACCGAAGGCTTCTATCCCGATCGCAACATGTTCAAGGGAGTTGGCGAGATGATGCCTGACCCGGACATGGCGCTTTCGATCAGGAAAATCACCCGGCACGGATCCATGCGTATTTGCCGTGAGGCTTTCAAGTTGGCCATGCAGCGCAGGAAAAAGGTCGCCGCAATTCACAAAGCGAATTCCTTTCTCATGACCGACGGCCTCTTCCTTGAGTGCTTCCGCGATGTCGCGAAAGACTTCCCGGAAGTGGAAACAGAGGAACTGATCGTCGACGCATTCGCCGCCTTGCTGGTGCGCAAACCCGAAACCTATGACGTTGTCGTTGCTACAAATTTTTACGGCGACATCCTGTCTGACCTGGCATCGGAATTATCGGGATCACTTGGGCTTGCCGGTTCCATCAACGCCAATGCCGAGACGGGTTTGTGCTGCGCACAGGCCCAGCACGGATCTGCTCCGGACATTGCCGGACAAAACATTGCCAATCCGACTTCCCTGATCCTGTCGGCAGCGATGATGCTCACGTGGCTTGGTGAGCAACGCAGGGAGCCGAAACTCATGCATGCCGGCCAGGCGATTGCCGATGCCGTTGATGCGGTGATCGATGACCCGGCCAATCGCACGCGAGACCTGGGCGGTACAATCAACACGGACTCTTTCGGACGTCTTGTCGCCGAAACCGTGAGCAGCCGGGCACAGGCAGCCTGAATCTTCCTCCCACGGACCAGGATGTCCGTGCCCTTGTGGTGCCGCAACGCTGCGGCACCACCTTTTTGACAGGAACACAATCCATGCTGTCTCGCCCGCGCCTTGCCCTGATCCATGCGACACGTGTTGCAATTGACCCAATCGAGAAGGCGGCGAAGGAGCTTTGGCCGGAAGCCGAGACAATTTCGATCCTTGAAGAGGGTTTGTCTGTCGATCGGGCGGTCACAACGGATCTGACAAAGGAACTCTCTGAGCGCATTCTCGGCCTTGCCCACTATGCCGAACTCGCAAAGTCGGACGGTGTCTTGTTCACTTGTTCCGCATTCGGCTGTGCAATCGAGGCTGCCGCAAACCAGTCGGACATTCCGGTTATGAAACCGAACGAAGCCATGTTCGACGCCGCCTTTGAATATGGCGATCGTGTAGCGATGATTTACACGTTCGAACCCGCCGCAAGAGGAATGGAACAGGAATTTCAGGAAGCATCCGCGTCCAGGGGCCGGTCGGCCACGCTTGTTTCCTATTTCACGGCAGCTGCGCTGGAGGCCAAGCGGGATGGAGACGAGGATACCCACGATCGTCTCGTGGCCGAAACCGCAGCAACGATCGAGAATGCCGACGTGATCCTGCTGGCGCAATTTTCCATGGCGAGTGCCGCACCGCTTGCGCGCACCAAAACAGCCATCCCGGTTCTGACAAGTCCGGACGCCGCCATAACGGAAATGCGCCAGCGCATCAAAGCGGTAGGAAGGAGTTAGATCATGCTGATCGGTGTGATCGCGGACGATTTCACGGGCGCAAGTGACATTGCCAATACGCTGGCGAAAGGCGTCGCTCCGGAAGGCGGGCTCCGAACAGCCCAGTATCCGGGCATTCCAAAGAACAAGGCAGCAGCAGATATCGATGCGGGCGTGATCTCTTTGAAAAGCCGTTCCGCGCCTGTGGAGGTCGCCGTGGCAGATTCGTTAAAGGCGCTTGCCTGGCTCAGGGATCAGGGATGCCGGCAGATCATTTTCAAATACTGTTCTACATTCGATTCAACAAGGCAGGGAAACATCGGTCCCGTTGCCAGCGCTTTGGCTTGCAAACTGAACGCCAGGAACGTTGTTATCTGTCCCGCATTTCCCGCCGCCGGCCGGAGCGTCTATCAGGGACATCTTTTTGTTCACGACAGGTTGCTGAATGAAAGCGGAATGGAAAATCATCCGCTGACGCCGATGACGGACGCGGACATTCGAAGAGTTCTTGCGGGTCAGATTGAAGGTGCCGTCGGACATCTTCCTTACCCTCAAGTTGCTCAAGGAACTCCGGAAATCGCTCGGGCATTCAGCGAACAAGCAGGGGCGGCAGACTTTATTGTCGTTGATGCGCTGCAGGACCGCGATCTTCTGGCCATTGGCGCTGCGCTCGCCGATGCCGCGCTCGTCACGGGCGGGTCCGGTATCGCCATGGGACTCCCGCGCAACTTTATTGCGAGCGGACAGGCAAATGGTCGCAAAGTCGAAGACCGGGCGGTGTCCGGTCCCGGAGCCATTCTCGCCGGGTCCTGCTCGGGCGCAACGCTCGGACAGATCGAGCACCACAAGGCGAACCATCCCGCTTTCCCGATTGAGGTCGAGGCCGTGATGTCGGGACGTGTGACCGCGGCAACGCTTGTCGACTTTGTAACGTCGCAATGCGATCCGGCACCGCTTGTCTATTCGTCGGGAAGCCCGCAAGCCGTTAAAGGATTTCAGGAAAAGTTCGGCCGCGAGGCAGTTTCAGATACGCTTGACACCCTCTTCGCCGACACCGCGCAAGCGCTGCTCGAAGCCGGTTACAGGCGGTTGGTCGTTGCCGGGGGCGAGACGTCTGGCGCAGTCGCACAGACACTTGCTGTAACACTTGGACATCCGCCAATGATGATAGGAGCGGAAATCGATCCAGGTATTCCTGTTCTGACCCTCGGTAAAGCCGACCCGGTCGCGCTCGCCCTCAAATCAGGAAACTTCGGCTCTGCGGATTTCTTTGAAAAGGCTCTCAGGATCATGGAATGTGGCGCGTGAGCTCCGAAGAATGGACGGCGCGCTACGAGATGGCGAAACTGGGGGCCTCGCTCTTTGAGCGTGGCTTTTCAGTCGGCACGGCTGGGAACATCTCCGTCAGGTTGTCCGACGGTATCCTGATGTCGCCGACAAATGCGCGTTTGTGCGATCTCGATCCGGACCGCATTTCAAAGCTGGGCATGGACGGCGAGCATGTGTCCGGAGACCGCCCGACAAAGGAGGTTTTTCTCCACCAGGCGTTCTACGACACAAGGCCTGAGGCCGGCGCCGTTGTGCATCTGCACTCCACTTGGGCGACGGCTCTCTCCTGCCTGGAGGAGATCGATCCGAACGACTGCATCCCGCCGCTGACGCCTTATGTCGTAATGCGCGTCGGCACGGTAAAACTTGTGCCCTACATCCGGCCAGGCGATCCTCAGAGCGGTGAACTCATTCGCGAACTTGGCGGCAGGTATGCGGCCGTCCTGCTGGCCAATCATGGTCCGGTTGTCAGCGGAAGATCTCTTTTCTCCGCGGTATGTGCGGCCGAAGAGCTTGAAGAAACCGCCAGGCTTCTGATGGCACTGGACGGGCGAAAGGTACGCTATCTGACCGGGCACCAAGTGGCGGATCTGAAGCAGACGTTTGGAACCATCTAGAATTATTCCCGAGGACAAAACGAAAGACGCAAAAGAAAAAGGATCAAAGCTGCGTGTGCGTGCAACTTTGACGGAACCATTTCGAAATCCGGAAGCTGTCTTCCCTGTCGCGGTCGCAGGACGAATGTCAGCGCCGGGTCTGGTTGGGGATGTAACCTCCGAAAGCTTCAGGCAAGCGATGGCGAATGGCTTCAAGCATGCCTGAATTTTCGCGTCGCAACGAGAAAAGCAAGTTGGTCGGATCAAGGGCGCGGCCCGGATCGCGTGCTTTTGGCGCAAAGTGTTCAAGTGTCACGCCCATATTCTTGCCGCCCGGCACTCTGAGACGAGGCGCGCGGCCTCCTTCAAACAAAAGACCGAGGTCGTTTGTGACAAAGTCTCGCAGCGTGAAACCTGCTCCATCACCAAGGCGAACGGCATCGTCATAGATATTCTTCCAAATCTTCGGCTGGAGATGGCGGGCATAAACGTTCGATCCTCGCGACTTGGCGTTTGAGAAATGCCGCGCGGCATCAGCGATGCGGCCTTCAGCACGGGCTTTTGCCGATTGCACAAGTTCATCTGCAACGTAATCGGACCCTTCGCGAATTGATTTGTCGTTCCGTCTCAGGTCATCCACGATGTCATTTATCCGTTGGCGTGCCAGCCTTTCCCGGCCGATGGCAGCCGCATCTTCCGGAAACCGCTCGGCGCTTCTTCGCAAAGTGTCGTTAATCTCGCGCGCAGCTCCTTCACTGCCGGATCGAGTAACGGGGGAGCCCATCATACGATCCAGGGAACGAATTTGTGTTGGCGTTAGGTTGTAGGCCTTTGCGCGCCGATCATACTGATCGGTCAGTGCATCCATGCCCTCTACAAGCTCGTCATCACTGACGCGGGGATCGGGCGTGCGTGTCTGGTAGGTTTTGACCTCGTCCGGGGCCCTTGCGGCCGGGGCGTCCGGCGCTTTTGCCGGCGGGACTTCACCAGGTGCACGCTGGACAATGGGTCCAGGGGGATCGGGGTCCACAAAGCCGCGCTCAGCAACGTCGTCGAGGTAATCGTTCCACTCGCGTGGCGGAATACCGGCAAAGTCATCATAGGCCTTGTTCGCCGCGTCGGTTGCATTCGATGAAAAATCGGATGGTTTCGGAGGCACATCGCAGCCGAGGCAGCCGCGGCGGCGGCCAATGCCAGGTTCGCTGCGTCGCCCGCTACCGGGAGCGTCTGCCTGTTGGCGCCCAGACGGGCCACTATCCTGACGAGGAGGGGAGGAACCGTCTCCGCGTCGTGTGGTTGAGGGGGGCTCACTTCGGGGGGACGCATTGGGATCGGGGCTGCGTCCCGCCGCGTCGGCACGTGGGTTTGATGTTGGTACATCGGCAGTTCGTGCTGCGCCGGCAGCCGCATCGGTTCCAGCACCGACTGCTTCTGCTGCGCTGCGCCCGACTACACGTCTGCCGCCGCGCGCAATCACGCCAAGGCGCTTGGCAAGCATTCCGAGGCCAAAGCCTATCGCTTCACCCATCACCAGGTTGCCAACAAACTCGTAGAAACAAAGCTTATATCGGCGCTCGAAGCCGGGGCTGTCCGGGTTGTCCCATGTGTCGAGGTCAGACATATCGATGTCGCTTTCCTCGATACCCGGCACCCAACTGGGCATACCCCCCATAAACTGGTCGGGCTGACGCACGAAATCCGTGACGTTGAAGCCAAAGCGACTGAGTGTCCAGCCGATAGTGGCAGAATTTACAGCTTCCCGAGCAGCAGGCGGCAGATTGTCGATCCAGTCTGCAGCGTTGTTTGTGAGCGCGCGCCCGGACATACAGTCGGCGTAGAGGAAGAGGTCGAGCACTAAAAAAGCAAGTTCAATGTACTCTAACGTCGTAACGCCTTGTCCGGCCCCGTCCACTCCCAGTGTATCGCCGGTGACAGGATCGATCCGCCACCATACGCGCGGAACGATGCCGTTGTCCGGGACTGCTGCAACAACATCATAGCCAGCCGCACGATCTGAAACAAAGACAGAACCCGCATCCGCTGTGGCAGGCACGTGAACCAGCCGACCGACATCCGTTGTCATAACCTGGTGATGCCAAAGTGCCGCGTTGAGGCCCGGTCCCGCCCATTGTCCGATGGCGGCCGCCTCGGCCATGGTGTCGACGATACCCTGGTCGACCCGGGCAATGAAACTTGCTTCCTGTTCACCGGGACGCAAGCCGACCCGGTTTTCAACAATGTCGAATGTAACAGACAAGCCAGCACGCCCCTCCCGCAACCTTGCGTGCTGCGCGACAATCTGAGGACGGGTGAGATAGACCTGATCTGCCCAATCACTCCACTGCCAGCGCAGGAAATCGTAAACCGCCCCGGTGCTGGAGAGCCAGGGTATGACAAGCCTCTCTGTTTGTTCACTGAGCGGTCGGGTGACCATGTCGAGTGCCGCGCTCAGACGGCGCTCGGCCCCGGTCATCATCGCCTCTGGTGTGGTTTTGGCGACCGCAACATCAAATCGGATGACCCCTGCGAGGGCTCCTGCCCTGATAGCGGGGGAAGCTTCAGGCCCAAAGAGTGTGCGGCGATGTGTGATCACCGGGTCATCAGGACGCTCAATCCTGATAGCAAACGTTGCCTTCACGAGGTCGCCTTCCTGACATGTCGCAGATCCGGTTGCGTTTTCGAGCGACCTGCCCAAATCAAACAGGCTCTTGGCCGAACCGCCCTGCATGCCCGCTTCCTGTGCCCCGCGGAAGGCAAGTACTGTCGCCTCGTCGGCGGCATATATGCAGCCGCCACGCGTAACGAGTTGCTCATTGAACACCTGACGTCCGACAGTTAGCCGCGGCCACCATGCACGGGCTTGCTCAAACCGGCCTAGCATTCGCGACGGGCGTTGCTCGAGGCTCTTGTCGATACTGCCGAGGGGAAGGTGTGTGAGCGTGATCGCTTGTCCCCCAAGGACGTCGGCTGGGGCCCGATGACGCAGCACGGTTTCTACGGATTGGCGGCCGGCTTCAAGGCGCGTAATTTCCAGCGTGATTTCAACATGCTGACGCCAACGGTCTGGTAAATCTTCAAGTGTGATTTCAGCAACGGGTCTGAGTGCAGGATCAAGGATGCTTGGATCTGCATCTTCCCATCCACTTGATCCAAGGTATTGAACCCACCAGTGACGTGCGGCGTCTGCACGGTGGCGTTCTGTCTCGAGGTTTGCAGCACCCGGCACATCTATCGTAGGCGCAAGCAAGCGGCCAATCTCGCGCGCTTGCAGCTCTATTGCACCCCAGGCGCGCGCATCGAGGCCCTTTTCAGAGAGCCGCAATCCCTCATGGAGACCAAGACTGCTCGATGGAGGCATTGTTGCTTCCAAAAGCAGTTCGTCGAGTGCCGCCTCAGGCAAACGCGCCTGCGCAAGACGTACCTCATGCCCGGCTGTACGGAGCAGCGCCTGCAGGAGCAGCGCGCGGTCGAGACTGTTTCCCTGCCGGTCCACCAGCACTCCGCGCGCACCCTTCAGGCTACCCGGGTAAGGTACGTAGGCCGTGTTCTGGCGCACCCAGGCGAGATGCTCCGCCGGATCAGTGCCCAGTCGGTCGGCAAGCGCAGCAACGTCACCTCGTTCCTCCGCCGGCAGCACGGCAATTGCGTCGTTTAATTGTCGAGCGATCTCGCGCCCACCACGATTGACCTCGGAAAGCAGGTAGTCGGCCTGCGTTTCTTCCCGCCATGCGGGGATACCCGTTTTCTCCTCGTCGATGTTTTGAGTGTCGTTTTGCGGTTCCTCGACTTTCGGCGCGGGAGCAAAAGGCAGCGGCAGCAGACCACCGCCCTGTGGCTTGCCGTCTGATTGGTCGCCACCTGACGGCAAACTGAACATTTGAGCGGAGGCAACAGGGACAAACGGTGTTGTCACCAGCAAAGCCGCGCTGACAACAAGGCAAATTGAACCGTTAAGAAGGCGCAGGGCGCAGCTTTTTTGTCTCATCGCGATGCCTCCTCTTCACCGCTCGCGGTTGTGCGCAAAGGTGCGTTGATGCTCAAGAAACAATCAAGATGTTGTTCGAGGCGTAGTGTCGGCTCCGGAGCAATGTCGAGTGCGTGATCCTTGAGAAAAGCCACGATCGCTTGCTCGGTGCGGCTGCCCCAAAAATTATCGGCAGGTCCAGGCTCGTAACCAAGGTCCCCCAGCAGCGCCTGGATCCGGCGCAACCGTTCTGTTTCGCCACGCGCCAATGCTGCTTCGCCGCAGGCCACCATTGGATCATGTTCCTTCGGGTCACCTACTTCGATGCCTATCTCGCTGCCGGTTTTATTGACACTAATCGTCGTGAGTTTCGCGTCTTCGATTTCGACGCTGCGTGTTACGATTGGTCCGTCTGCTGCACGCACCGAAACATCATAGCTTCCCGGTGGCACCTCAACAGGTGTCCCGCCAATCCGCCCTTTCGCCACCTCGTTACCGGCTGCGTCGCTCACGACAAAACTCGCGGCCATCGCAGTGCGCAGCGCTTTGGCAACCGCCGGACCGTCGCCAGCGTCGTAATAGCGCCCGCCACCAACCTCGGCAAGGCGACGCATCATGTCACGTGTGGCTTCCTGTCGGAGATCGAACCCGATCAAGTTGAGCTCGAGGTTGATGCCAGCCGCCGCAAGGGATTCGACTGTGACGACGGGATTTGGATCGCATTCTTCAATGCCGTCCGTGATCGCGATAATTATGCCGCCATCCGTGCGCCCCTGTCCTTGCTTCATGCCCTCGAAAACCGTCCCGATGCTCGCCGCGAGCGGGGTTGTGCCGCCGCGGGGGCGCAAGTCCTTGATGAAGCGAACCACCCGTTCCTTCTGTAGTGGACCTGTTGCCTGTACGGTGAGGATGTCCTGGCAGGCACGCTCCTTGTCCGGCTTTTCGGGGATTCGTGCGCCATAGACCGTCAGGCCGAAAGGCGCTCCTTCTGGCAGGCCGTCGAGGGCGGCGTACATCGCCTCTTTCGCGGCATCGATACGCCTGCGGCCGTCCTGCAAACGTTCCGACATCGATCCGGAGACATCGAAAATGACGTGAACGCGCGGCAACGCAGCACCAGGAAGCTCTTCGCCTGTTGTTACAAGCCGCAGTTTGCCCATTCCCTTTTCAAGCTGAGGACGAAGCAGGTAGACCGCAGGCGAGGACATCTCTCTTGCGATTTCGTCATAGAAACTGCGCAGTGCAGAACTCTCGGTCGCAAAGAAGCTCCGCCCGTTTGTAGCCATTGCCAAGTGGCCAAGCAGCCGCTCTCCTGTGCTGGCGAGAATGTAAGAATACTCCTGCAGTCCATCGCCAAGGCCGATCGTGTAGAGCCGGACCCTATTGCGTTCTAGCTCGGTCCAGACGTCGCCCAACCAGGTTCGGCTGTTGTCGTTGCCATCCGTCATGAGAACAATGGCGCGATTGCCGGTCCTGCCTTCAAGCATATCGAGAGCCCGTAAGACCGCGTCGTATAGGCTTGTTCCGCCGTTGGGCCGGAACTGGCCATTCAAGCGTTCGGCGAGCTCGGATTTGTCCGCTGAGAAGCCGCCAAGTTCTTGCACGCGATCACTGAAGCGTATCAGGGCAATTTCCTGGAGGTCAGGGGCAAGCTGAACATACTGCCGAACAGCGCGTTCGAGATCGCCTTCATTTCCTTGCATGCTCCCGCTCGTGTCCCAGATGACAACCACTGAGGCTTGCGGTTCGGTCAACTTCAGATGGCTTTCGAAACCGCTGAGCTTAAACGAAAGGCGGGCATCGGCTGCCGGTAAGTCACCCGGATCAAAATGACTTAGGACCTCACCCGCTTCGTTTAGAAGCGACAATCCGTGACGAATGTTGGGTCGCCCGCTGTAGGACAAGGTGAGTGCCGTTGCTCCCTTGTCAAATTCGGGGAGAGCGAAGAAGTCCTCCTCACCAAGCGGGTCGATCCGACCGCTTGTCGTTTGGTTGAAGGCCAGGTTGTTGGCCTCTGCGGGGCTGTTGTTGGGCTCGCTCTCTTGCAAGTCCGCAACAATTTCCCCGTGACCGTCCGTCCTTGAGCCAGCAGCCTCGCGTGTGACATCGCTGGCGAGCACCGAGAGAACACCGCTTGCTTCAATCACGCGAATTTCGCCAAGGTTCGTTATCGAAGCGCCGTGATTGTCGAGCAGACGAACCTTGACGAAGCGGGCTGTCTCATTGATCGGAATTTCAAATACACCGCTGCGCCGTTGCAGCTTTACCCGAACCACTTCCTCAAAGCCTTCGATAGGGTGATCTGAAAGCGCAACAGCGACCTCGGAAGGCCATTGGTCGCTGTACTGCTCTTCATCATCCATGACCAACTCGATCCGGTCGATATCTGCGCGCCGATCCCGATTGAAAGCGATGGTGAAATCCTGAGGAAAGTAGTCGTCAGAGGACCCCCATGACGTTGGAAGACCATCAAACATGCGTGCTGCGGTCCATCGCTCGCCGTATCCGCGATATCGCACGACCGCGCCTCCCAGCTCCGGACGGGCTATATCGCGCTCAAGTTCGCCAAGCAGCGAGGGATCGGCATCCGGTGCCTCCCGAACTTCAATTTCGTTGATGCCAGCCCCCGGTTCACGGTCGAAATTCGAAAGGAATTCAAACTTGACGGTGCGCGCCATGACTGACTGAGGCAACGCGATCAACTGACGTTCACGGACTTTGGACAAGCGCGCTGTGGTCACAGGCCTTAAATCAGCGGAGTTCCCGGTTTCCGAGACGCTGATCCGAACTGTCTTGGGGTTCCAGTTTGTCCATTCGGGCTTGAATTTTCTTACGTCCAAGACAACAGACGATATTGCGACAGCCCGATCGCCTGCGAGATCCACCATGGCGGTAGGCCTATTGTCGCCAACGCGGCTGGCCCACCCGCACTTCATGCATTTGCGAGTGTTTTCAGGATTTCGGACCCAGGGGACGCCATCAATGAGCTGGTTTGCAATGTCGAGATTGTCCCAGCTCGAAGAGGTGGATGCGCGTCCACCAAGTGCTGCCAGTGCCACATTCGGCCCAAGTTCTGCCTCTCGCTCAGCGTCCAGAATCTCAGCCAACGGAAATTCGGTTGTCACTGTTATCGGGACAGATCTCTCAACGCCCCCTGCAGTGACGACAAGACGAAAACGCCCGGGAGAAAGCGTCTGGCCCATCCGAAGCGTCATTGTCCCCCTCTGTCCGGGCGCAAGATTGAAGCCAGTGGCGTTCCTATAGATCGACAAGCCATTCTGATAGCCCGGAGCTTCGATTGCCCGGATATCAAATTTGGTAAGTCGATGCGACTGGGACGCGTTTTCCGCTTCGACAGTTATTTCGGTGTCGAATTCGCTGAATGTTGTTGTCGGTCCGGCCGGACCTCCCTTCGACGGCGCTTTTCGTGCGATGGTGGCTTTGACCCCATTGCTGAGTGCTATCACGTGGTCGCTTTGCCCAGCATCGGATTGTTGAGCGCTCGCCGTGTTCAGCAAAAGAAAAATGGCGCAGCAAGAAACCAATGCACTGAAAAACGCATTCAACATCGCAGTCTTTCCTCGTTTCCTACCGCCAAAACAGGCGGGCTGTCCGATCACGTTGATCGAGCGTTGAACCTGACCTTTTGAGCGGCCGCTTCTGCTCCACGCAGTCGGGGTTCTGTTGGCCGCTCGCCTGAAGATCGTGCGACCGCGGTTGAATTCAGCAGGCGCACAAGCAACTGAACCATTTGAGAATACTGGAATGCGCATCGCGTTTTGCACTCTCCCTCAGGCTTGGCCCTCTGCCGCTTGGTGTGATGTCGGGTCCCTCCAGCGAAAAGAAACGCTGCCTTTGTTTCCGAGAAATGAGTTGCGTAAACAAATCCTTCGCGCGAAGCTTACACATTGTTT
The DNA here is from genome assembly GCF_040530035.1 of Roseibium sp. HPY-6. Lineage (NCBI taxonomy): Bacteria > Pseudomonadati > Pseudomonadota > Alphaproteobacteria > Hyphomicrobiales > Stappiaceae > Roseibium > Roseibium sp. HPY-6. The sequence continues at coordinate 1,839,261 of NZ_JBEWCD010000001.1, read as the reverse complement.
TTTCGCCTTCGCCTCACCCGATCGGGTGAACGCTGCAAGTTTCTTGCCGAGTGTTGGCATCTGACCCGATGTAAGCTATTCAAACAGAAGGCGTTTTTGTCTGTGTTATGAATCGGTTGTCGACGGAAAAGCTCATTGACCGCCTTTATGATGCAGCGATCGACAGCGATTGCTGGCAGGACACATTGACGTCTCTCGCCGGTAGCCTCGGCGCTGAATGTCTGGTGTTCGGGTATGGACGGCCCGGTGCGGCGGAAAAGCCAAACATTTTCACTTGCGGCTGGGACCACAGCTATCTGAAAGCTGGCGGCTTCATCGAGGAAGACATCTGGGATCCCAGCGTCAATCCAGGCGTGGCTGCGGGGTGCTATATGCCGATCGCCAAGTCTTTCGATCGGCGTGAATTGATCCCGGACAACGTATTTGCGACTTCGGAATTCATTCATTGCACGGTCGTGATGAACGATTGTCTCAATCACAGGCTTATGGCGCCATATCGATCGCAAGACGTTTTGTCCGGCGGTTTCTTCGCCAAGAAAGGCGGACGAGATTTCATAGACTCCGAAGTGCGCGCGATCGATGCGATGTTGCCGCATCTTGGCCGAGCCATGCGCCTTCGCACGGAACTCGATCGACAACGTGTCGTCTCGCACGGTCTTGGTCAGGTCCTGGAGAGACTTGGTAAAGCGGTTTTCGTGCTCGATGCGGATGCAGCGCTTCTATTCGCCAACAAATTTGCAGAGCAAATACTTGCCACCGAGAACGGCTTTCGGCTTCAGTTTGGACGGATCAAGTTTCCCAAAAGGCTCGAGCAGGCGATCAAAATTCAGGTCAATGGAAGCAAGGAGAATGCGTGCCCTTGCGATGTATCGATCGGCGCCAAAGCGCAGGGTCGACAATGGCGCGCACGGGTCTACCCTGCAACGGGATTCGCAGACCTCCCTGGAACGGCGACCGCGGCCGTCGTTGTGGTAATCGAGGAACAACAACCACCGCCGATGCTTCCCGATGCTGAAGCGCTTTGTGATTTGTTTGGATTGACAAAAGCAGAAGCTGCCATCGCTCGTCTTGTTCCTACCGGAGGGACAAAGCGGCAAATCGCCGAAGCTCTTTTCCTTTCGGAAAACACCGTGAAAAGCCATCTGATGAGCATTCGGTCCAAAGTCGGTGCACGCTCAGTCGTTGAGCTCACGCATATTCTTGCGCGGCTCTAGCTTTGGGCGCCGGGCATCGTCAAGCGGACTGAAGCGAGCCGTCCTTTCGGGCGGTCGATGTTTTCCTGGAAACTGGACGATGTTTTTCGACTGGTCTTGTGGCGCCTTGAACCATGCGCCTCCTGCGAACGCCGCATGCATCCGCAGTCCGATCACCGCTCAAGCGCACCATCCTATGGATTCCCATAACTATCCGCCCGGGTATTGATGTGATTTTCTCCAACGATCCGGTCTCTGGCCGGGTCGAAACCCATAGAACTATTACTTTGATGCTGCCGGTATTTCGCGGCTTTTCATATTTCTTGAAATGGAACCAGTCACTTGTTCAAAACCATGAAATTTCCTTTTCTCATTATGCTGGCGATCGGGCTGGCGGCCTGTAATGAACAAGACTCCTCCGGAAGTGGTTCGTCCCAGACCGTCGACGGGTTGAAGATCGTTCCTGTCTTTGGGCCTGAGCGCACTGATGTCAGTGGTGATGTCGGGTGGAATTTCAGCCGCGTCGGGAAGGTGGAAAGCGTCGACAAAGGCCAGGACGGCTCGATCTTCTGGATCAATTGGGCCGAGCGATACGAGCCGCTCGGTGTTGACGGTGTTTATCCGGTCAGCGAAGGCGAAATTGGCGTTGAGCTGGCGTTCAAGGGGTATGAATACCGCGAAGTTGTCGCATTGCCGCCTGCAGAGAACGGCAACCAGCGTCTCGAATTGGAGATTACCGGACAAGGCCGGTTGGTCCTCGAGGCGGAAGGGCTGGCAGACGATGCACTGACCGAACTCGGGTTTCACGGCAAGGGCGGCGGCGCAGGCGGGTCCGAGATCGGCACCACCGGCTGGCGCAACCAGAAGGGTGCCAATTATGTGACGCCGGGGATCTATGACGTGACCCTGAAGAACACCGATACCGGAGAGAGCCAGACGCAATCCGTCACCATCGGCGAAGGCCAGTCAAGCACGCTGACATTCACGTTCACCCAATAATTGGGAGGCTGTTGTGAACCTCCTTTTTGGAACTGCCGGCAAGATCGGGCGCGGCAGGTTCTGGATCGGGTTTCTGATCCTGTTCGTTGTCGGGCTTCTGGTGTCCTTGTTGGTGACAGGGATTGCGCTCGCTCTGGGTGACATCGGCCAGTGGATCGGCTTCGGGATCCTGCTGCTGCTCCTTTATCCCGCGATTGCCCTCTCGCTTAAACGCCTGCGGGACCGTGGGCGGTCCAATCCCGGAGCCTGGCTCTTTGTCTATTTTGCGCCGGGCGTCCTGATGAACTTCGCGCAAACCGCGGGAATAGGTTTTGTACAGGAAGATTTTGGCGGACTAACGGTCTCAAGCCCAACTGCGCTCGGCGGCAGTCTTATGGCCCTCGGTTTTCTCGCTTTTGTCGTGGCGATTGTCGATCTGGGCTTCTTGCGGGGTAAAGTGCCGCGCGCTTAAGACGCGCACAAACATCCGGGGCAGGGCTTCCCGGTCAAACAGGCTTATTCTGCAGATCCCGTTTGTTTTCCGAAACTGGGGCAAGCCCGATCGCGTGATCGGGCGTACATCCAGTTCCGGAAAAGATCCGGAAAACCGATCTTTTGTCAAGACGCTGCGCAGGAACGCGACAGGCGAAACAAAGGCTTGCGCGGTTTATGTGGTTAACGTCCGCTTTGCCCGCAATCGAGGCAGCTAGCCTCTCTTACGCCACGTTCAAATATGCTATCGAATGATATCTGGACAAAAAGCTTGTTTGTCAGTTCGATTTTGGGTTTTCCGGATTGGTGGAGGACTGAATGACTTTAAGACCGGCCGCTCTACAAATTGCGGCATTCGTCGCAGGCGTGCTGCTCACGACGCAGGTTCACGCCGCGTCCTGCATTACCAGCAAGGGGCAGTTTGAAACCTATAAGCAGCAACTCGCGCAGGTAGCTGCATCGTCAGGTGTCAGGCAGCGCGGTCTGCAGGCGTTGCAGCAGGCGCGGCTTTCGGGAATCACCTGGCGGTTTGAATCAAACCCCGCGTCCCAATCCAGCATGCGCTATCGCAGTCCCGAACAGTTCTTGAAGAGCCGCTTTGCGAATGTGAATGCGTTTGTCTCAGGCGCGAAACGAAAACTGAAGCAGAACGCCAGACTGTTCCGGAATATCGAAAAACGCTACGGCGTGCCCGGCTCGATTCTGGTGGCGATCTGGGGCTATGAGACCAATTGGGGCGGCTTCAAAGGCAAAACACCGATCGTCAGCGGCGCCGTCACACTGGCGTCCTATTGCCGCCGCTATCCGCGCTTTGAAGATGACGCGATCGCAGCCCTGCAGCTTGTCGACCGGGGGCTCATTACCGGCAGCAGCCGCGGCGGACCCTCCGGCGAACTGGGACACATGCAGTTTCTGGCCGGCAACTGGGTCCGCTTTGGCGTGGACGGCAGCGGCGATGGTCGTGCTGATCCCAACAACGCGGCGGACGCGCTTGCTTCCGCGGCCAACATGTTGCGCAAAAGTGGTTGGCGGGGCGGACGCTCTTTTGCCGAAGGGTCGGCCAATTTCCGTGTGTTGTCGAAATGGAATGACAGTGGAAACTATCAGCGGGCTATCGCTTACGCTGCCGGCCTGATCGATCAATAGGCGCAGCGCTTTTCAGTGCCCGATCAAATGGTAATTGAATTCAGCCCGCGTTGACCGGCGTCAGCGCGGGCTTTCTTTCGCTTTCAACTAGGATAGGGGGCTGACCTTGAGCTGCACCCGAACGTTGCCCCTTGCAGCATTGCGACGGGCCTAGAGACCTGATGTTGGGGTAAATGCAGCTTATCTCTTGAGCCAGACCGCGCATGCGCCGCACAATCCTATCACCGCGACGGGAACAAATGTTCCACTCGGAACAGCCGAAACAAGAGACCCGGTTACCACCGGCCCGATGACCCCTCCTGCTGCGTAGGCAAGTGAAAAGGCGGCCGCGCCGGAGGTCAAAGCTTTTCCACTGTGCTCCTGCCCCAGGATCGCAAGGGCAGAGGTGTAAATGCCGAGGAAGGCGGAACCGCCCAAAGCTGCGAGGGCCCAGATGGCCCATCCATCTATGGAGGCGAATGTCAGCATAAGGAAGATCAGGCCCGTTGCAGCCAAGCAGCCGGCAGCCACATGCCAGCGATCCATGCGATCCAGCACCATGCCCAGGACAGGCTGCGCCACGATCATGCCGATATGCATCACTGCCAGAAAGGTTGCCGCCAAGGCGGCGCTCGCCCCGGCTCCGGTCAGGTATACCGGGGACAGCGAGAGAACCGACGCATCGATGAAGCCGAACGCCACAACGAGAAAAACCAGCATCGGTGCGGACCGAGCGAAACGGGGTAGCTCGGAAATCGCAGGTTTTTCTGGTTCCACTCGGGCCCTTTTGGACAGAAGGGCCAGGCCGAAAGCAACAAAGGAGACCAACACCGCGCATGCGGCGAATGCAAGCCCGCCTTCAATACCAAAAACTGGTATCGCCAACGGCCCGATCACAAAGCCCGTCGCCATGCCCGCACTATAGACGCCAGAGACACGGCCCCGAACCGCGTCAGCGGTCGCAGCATTCAGCCATGCTTCACCAAAAACATAGATGGCGTTCACGCAAAATCCGAGGGCAAAGCGCAGGAAAAACCATGCCGCCAGATTGTCCGTTGCGGCAAAACCTCCGAGCGAGATTGCCGCGCCCAACAGGCCGGCCACGATGACCTGGCCCGCCCGAAGGCTTCGTGTGAGTCTTGGAACAACCAATACAGATGTTCCCAGACCCAGCATGAACGCGGCGGCATTGAGGCCGATCATCGTGTCTGAGACCTCACGCGCGGATAGCAGCAATGAGATCAGCGGATAGGTCAGGCCCTGAGCTATCGCAAATACGGTAATGCCCACTGTCACCGTTCCGACCGACCACCAGTCGGTATCCACGAGTGACGTTTGTTCGGAGTGCGTCGCGTTCATTTTCGCACACTGTCATGCGGCACTGCAGCAGGCAAGCAAATCGAGAACCGCCCTTCATGTAGAGCGCAGAATTGGTTTACCTGAGTTCGAAGGGCGCTTTCGTTACGCCAGACTCAAAGCGCAAGTCTGCGTCATCATTTTGCGCGTATGCGGTTGTTGCGTGCGTTGTGCTCCAATTCGGCCAGTCCCAGGAGCTCCAGCGTCGGTCCGACATAGTTTGCGAAACGCCCGCGATAGCCCTTGCGCAGGCCGTAGTAGCCGCCGACAGGGTTGTCGCCGGCGCGCGCCCAGTCTTCCAGCGTGCCGGGTTTGGTCGGCTTGCCCTCGTCCGCATTGCCGAGCGGCATCCAGTCGCCATGGCTCTTTAGCATCTTGTGGGCATCTTCCAGTGCCCGCAGCTGATAGGAGAGGCGGGTCTTGCCGACCTGCACGACCAGGGCCGGCGGATCATTCTCTTCGTCCTTCCAGACCTGGAACTCGGATGTTAGCGGAGGCGTTTTCAGGATCCACGGATCTTCCTGGGTGCCTGAGCCGTAAACGACATCATCCATGTTGCTCTGCCTTTTGCTTGAGTGCGCTAGCAAATTTTTCAAAACCTGGTGTCAGGTCCGGAATGGATTTCACAATTAGCCCGGACATCAAACCGCTGAATACTTCGTTCATGTCAAACCGCGTCGTGTCGCCTGAAGTGGACAAAGCGAACGTTCGGGTTCCGGTGAAAAGCCCTAACGGCATCCCACCGCACCACACCATTTTGTGCGGGGGCTGGAATGTGGTCACAGTCAGTGCAAAGGCTCTCTTCGGATTAATCTCGGACCAGAGCTTGAGGCGGCTGCCCGCGCCGGGCGTCCCGTCCAGCCGAAGTATGCCGAAGGGTATTGGGTCACGCGGCAGGTCTTCGGCAAGGACCCGCCAAACGTCATTGATTGGGGCGTCGATGTCGATGGATGTCTGAAATGTTTTCATGTCGCTCCTCTTGATTGACAAGGGAGTGCTTAATGAGGGTAACATGACATCTTGTGTCATGTTTGGGGAAGCCTTATGCGTGCGGCCCGTTTGCTGCAAATTCTCCTGATCCTGCAAAACCGGGGGCGGCAGACCTCGGTTCAACTGGCAGACGAGCTTGAGGTCGCCACGCGCACCATCCTGCGTGACGTGGACGCGATGACCGAGGCGGGGCTGCCGATCATTGTGCACCAGGGCAATGGCGGCGGTATTGAGCTGGGGTTTAATTACCGCACGCGCCTGACAGGCCTGGCACAAGACGAGGCGGCCGCGCTCGGCCTTATTCTGACCGCCGATACGCCGATGGTGTCAGCGCTTGGGCTTGAAAATGCCGCCAAACGCGCCCAGGCAAAGCTCATCGAGAGCCTTCCGGACAAAACCCGGCAGACGGTAAAGACCGTGACGGAGCAGTTCACCCTGAACCGGGAGACCGTCGTTGACGACCCGCGTGTTCGCGCGATGTCACTTGCAGTGCGCGCGGGCACCTTGGTCCGGCTGCGCTTCGCAACACCGGAAGAACTCCCGATTCATCCGATCGAGTTGATGCTCGATGACACAGACTGGTCGGTGAGGGATGACGTCACGCAGTCGCTTATTCCGCTGGCAGACTGGGGACGGCTGAACATTTCATCCATTCCGTTTCGGAAGAAAGCGCCAGGTTGATGCTGTTCGCCCTGGTTTGGCCTAGGCTTTCTCTCTGACGACACGCTCGCGCCACATCATGTAAAGGCCCGAGACAACGATCAGTGAGGCACCCACAAGCATCAGGTAACCGGGACGTTCATCGAAGACCACGACGCCGAGGATCAACATGAAGAGGAGCCGCGCATATCGGAACGGCGTGACGACGGAGATGCTGGTCGAGCGAATGGATGCCGTGAGCAGGAGATATCCGAGCGAGCCAAACAGCACGATGGAAACCAGCATGATCCAGTCCGCCTCCGGCGGCAGAAAGGCGTGGCCATCCAGGAGGATCCAGGCCATGGCAAACGGGAGTGCGGCGATCGCGGAATATGCAGCAAGGCTCGTCGATGCCATATCGGGCGGGGTCATGCGTGTCGTCAGATCGCGAACGGATAGGCCGACCATCGCCAGCACTGCCCAAAGTGCGAAAGCGTCAAAGCCTTCAGCGCCCGGCTGAACGATGAGTAAAACCCCGACAAAGCCGAGGACGATGGTGCTCCAGCGCCGCCAACTCACTTTCTCCCCCAGGAATAGAACGGCGCCGAGGGCAACCAGTAAGGGAGTTGCCTGGATGATCGCGCCGACCGCCGAAAGCGGCACATGGGCGAGAGCCATGACCATGCCGACCATGGCGGTGACTTCGGAAAGATACCGGACGAGAAAGACAGGCGCTAGGATCCGTCGATCCATGAGCCGCGCACCTTGCACCTTTGCCATTGTGCAAAACATGATTGCGCCACCGGCCATCATCAGGAACATGACCTGCGGGGGCGCGACTGTTCCCGACGCCAGCTTGATGAATGTATCGGCAATCGAAAAGGCTCCCATGGACAGAACCATCAAAATGATGCCACGCGCATTCGCTTCAGCCGTCTGTCCCATGTTGCTTTTGAGAACCTTCACCGCGTTTCAATCCTGGATCGCATATGGGCCTAAATTCTCCAAGTCGGCAATGGGCGATTGAGATCGCTCCGGGCACACCGTGTTCGTGACGGGATGGCTTCGGCATCAGAAGACTCGCCTTGTCGGCTGTTCCGGCCGATCCAAAAACCGTTTTCTGACCTGCGTGCGGCGAGCGATCACGGGTATGCGCGACCAAATCAAGTCTTAGCGAGTGAACGAGAATTTAATAGTAATCACAATAGCTTGAGAGGTTTTAGAGCTAACGCGAATGTGTGCGTGCTGTGTCCTGAAGTGAGCCGCAAAGCGCGTCGGTTGCCCTAGTGTTCTGGCTGCACCCAATCGGGGGTGTTTGGAAACAGGTTGACCTGGAGGGCAACATGCGGAAGTTAACAACGCTGCTTGGGGCAAGCGTGATGGGCTTGCTGATCGCAGGCACGGCAAATGCAACAACAGTTGATATTACATTCAACAACAGCAACGGTTTCGGGTTCCTTGTGACACCGGTCTACACAGGCCTTCATTCCGGCAATTTTGACGCGTTCAACAAAGGTGCGACGGCAAGTGCCGGAATTGAGCAGATCGCTGAAGTGCCCGTTCCGCCGAACCCACCTAATCTAATTGCGCCCGAGCGTCTTGCGGTTGAGCCCAACTCGCAAGGTGGCTTCATTTCTGGTCCCGGGCCGATCCTTGACGGCCAGTCCGCGACATTGACCATTGACGTCACGGACCCGGCGACGAACCGGTACGCAACGTTCCTGTCAATGTTCGTGCCGTCCAACGACACGTTCTTCGGAAATGACGATCCGTTTGCCTACGAAATCTTCGATGATATGGGCAATTTGATCGAGCAGACGATTCAAATCACCGGACGTTCCATCTGGGATGCCGGCACTGAGGTGAACCAGTTGTTCGGTGCCGCCGCTCCAGGGCAGAACATTCAGCTTGGTGATGATGAAAACGGTGTGATCACGCGCCTTATTGATATCGATGCTGGCCTGGACGGTAACGGGTTCGGCGCACTCGGCGCACTCTTTGGTATTGCAGATGCAGGGTCGATCACGGCAGATACGGTTCTCTTCACCATCGACATTGAAGCGTCACCGACACCGGTCCCGCTGCCTGCCGGCGGCGCACTGTTGCTTGGCGGCCTCGGTGTGATGGGCTTTGTTGCGCGCAAGCGTGCGAAAAAAGCCTGACTGGCTCTCTCTATCCGGGCACATATGTGTGCCCGGATATTACCTGATGGCGCAGGCCAAGGGAAAAACGGACCAGCTTGAAGTCTTCGGCTGACGCCACTTTTAACCGGACAAGCCGACCAAGAAGTTCCGTTGTGTAAGCGCTCTGTCGGTAACCGAGCCTCGTTTATCTTTACTGTCTGTGTTCAGGCCAACCCGTTTCGAAGATCAAACAGACATTTGGTAAAGTCCCTGACAAGTTTCGATCTTTGAATGTCCGGTCGGAACAACAGGAACGAGCGAAAATTCACCTCAGGTGCAAACGGGCGAATTTCCAACCCTCTTGTAACGAAACCATCAACGACAAGCGGATTGACCAGGCCTATCGCGTCACCCGTCAGCGCCAGCGCGCATGTCGTTGTGGAAGAGGGTGTTTCCACCACATACTCGGGCGAAACGCCTGCTTCCTCCAAAATGGCGTCGAACCTGTGGCGCGCCCGGTCTTCCGGGGCGAGGCCGATCATCGGCTGGCCGATGAGATCCTCTGGACCAAGCACGTCTCGCGTTGCCAAGGGATGATGGGCTGACATTGCGATCACGCCGGAAAACCCGCCGAAATGGGTCGTATCAACACCGGAGCGGTCTATTTCATCGGCGGCAAGGCCAATGTCAAAATTGCCGTCCACGACTTGGTTGCGTACCTGCGCGGAAGGCAGCACTTGAAGAGTGATCCTGACACGATCGTTTTTCCTTCTGAAATCCCGGATTGCCTTGGGTACGACTTCAGCTCCAAGGGCCGAAAGAGAGGCTATTTTCAGGTGCCCCGAGCCATAGTCCCGGATGGAAGCGGCTGCTGATCTCAGCCGGTCCATGCCCTTGAAACTCTCTGACACTTCGCGGAAGAACAACTGACCTTCTGTGGTGGGGACCATCCGTCCGCGCACGCGATCGAAAAGCGTGAATCCAAGGGATGCCTCCAACTCGGCGATGCTTCTGCTGACGGCAGGCTGTGTGATCTGCATGAGTTCAGCCGCGCGGACGGTAGACCCGGAAATCATCATGCTGTGGAAGGCTTCGAGTTGCCTGAATTTCATGGTTTTGCTCAAATACTATAAGTTTTGCGCATAGAATTATGCCGAACTATAAATTGTTTGCCAGAAGAAAGTTTGCTCTAGTTTGCGAAACTTTCAGAGGAAGACACATGCGTGACGCTACAAACTGTGCGATCCACCCAACGGTTGATCAGTCGGAATTCTCAAGCCTGACCGTCCCGACCTATCGCGCTTCCACAATCGTGTTCGATACGGCGCAGGCCTATGCGACGCGTCTTGAGCGGGACCTCGACAGCTATTTCTACGGTCTGCATGGCACGCCCACGACGCGAACACTCGAAGCACAGATTGCAAAACTGGAGAACGGTCTGCGCTCGGTCATAGTACCTTCCGGTCAGGCTGGCGCGACGATCGTTTTTCTGAGCGTGCTGCTTCCGGGGGATACGGTACTCGTCCCTGACAACGTCTATCCGCCTGTCCTTGATTTCTGCGTCAATTTCCTGGAGCCACGCGGTATCGGCCACAGGATCTATCGGCCGGATGGCGAAGGAATTGAAGACCTCGTCGACCCAGCGGTGAAACTGATCTGGACGGAAACTCCGGGGTCAACGACCATGGAGTTTCAGGATCTGCGAGCGATTGCCGCGCTTGGCAGAAAGCACGGAATTCTGACCGGAGCAGACAACACCTGGGCAACCCCTTTACACCTGAAACCCTTGGATCTCGGGTTCGACTTTTCGATGCAGGCGCTGTCGAAATATGCTGGCGGGCACTCCGACCTGCTGCTCGGATCCGTTTGCGTCAATGATCTGGAATTGCGTAGAAAACTGCGTGACACAATGCGGATGCTGGGCATCGGTGTCAGCCCGGATGAGGTCGCACTTGCCTTGCGCGGGATCGAGACAATGGCGGTGCGGCTGGCTCATGTTGGAAACGTTGCGCTGGGCCTTGCCGAAGACCTTGCAGCTCGTCCCGACGTTGGATTGGTGCTGCATCCCGGGCTTCCGGGTTTTCCGCAGCATCAGCTTTGGAAGCGGGATTTTTCCGGCGCGAGTGGTGTGTTCAGCGTTGTGCTCAGCGAAGCTCAGGAAACCAATCTGGATGAAGCGCTCGACCAACTCAAAGTCATGGCAATCGGAGCAAGTTGGGGCGGCACACGCAGTCTGGTCGCGCCAATGCTCATCGGGAACGGAAGAAAGTTCAAGCGACCGGAGCATGAGCGTACTATTTTACGCATCAATGTCGGGCTGGAAGACATTGAGGACCTGCGCGCGGATCTCAATAACCTGTTCGACATTCTGTCAAAATAGTGGGCGCGCTTGCGCCTAGAGCACACAGATCATCTGACGCGAAAAGACCGGGCTGAACGACCATGATTATTGCGAAACTTCCAGGCCAGTCCGCTCATGTACACTCCCGTTTGCTGGAGCGCTTGGGCATAAGGTGGCGTTCGGGTTTTCCAGGTGGTCCAACTGCAAAGACATATTATCTGGTCGCAGGAGCTGTTGTTTTGTGGGCGAGTTGGCCGGCCCTTGCCACCTTGGTGCATCCTGCGCCACCCCTTCTGGTCCTCGGCGCGTCCGCACTGATCGGGTTTTGCCTCTCGTTTCTTCTGGCGCTTCGGCGAAAGGCGTCCAGAGCCTTTGTGTCCGTACCGTTCAGGACCCTGGCGTTTGTCGCGGCGGGTTTGATGGGGAACAACGCATTTTACCTGGCGGCCATCGCACGCATCGGACCGGCAGAAGCGAATGTTGTGCACTATCTCTGGCCAGTGTTCCTGGTGCTGCTGGCATCCTTGCTGCACCGGCGCATACCTTCATTTGTCGAAGCGCTCGGAATTGGGTGCGGGTTTACCGGCGTGGCAATTGCCCTGTCACCCCAGATGGCGGGAGAGCTGGATATTGTCGGCGTGTTGCTCGGTGCTTGCGGTGCCTTGACCTTCGCGGTCTATTCCGTTGGCCGTTCGTTTGCGAAAACCAAAACGGATGTTGTCGGTCCGTCTCTTGGCCTTGCCGGGATATGCGCGTTGGCGGCGCATGTCTTTATTGAACCCCATTATTGGCCGTCAATGGGGCAATGGGTAGCGATCGCTCTAATGGGTATCGGACCATTTACGATCGCAAATGTCTTGTGGGACAAGGCAACGCGTCAGGGTTCCGCGGCAACGATCTCGAGCCTGGCTTTCCTGACGCCTCTTGTTGCGATGGGACTGCTGGCTGTTTTCGGGCTCGGCATGGTGACCATATTCACGATTGTCGGAGCACTCTTTGCGATTGCGGGAGCGCTGCTCAGCTCGGGTTCCAAGTGAGCCGCAGAACTTTGCCTGGTGTCCCGCGATTTTTTTCTAATCGCGCGCTGCAATGGTGCCGGCGACACCGACCATGGTACAAGCCGATGTGCGATTGAGCAGTCTTTGAGCGGCCGGGGCACGCAGCAGAACGCCTGCGCGCGCGGCAGCAATTGCGTAGGTAAAAAGTGTTCCTGTCCAAATGATCACAACGATCGCCGAAAGCTCAAGATAGGCTTGAACTGTCAGCGTGCTCACGTCCAGAACTGTCGGCAACAGTGCAATGTAAAAGCCGACGGCTTTCGGATTTCCAAGAGGGAGCAGGGTCGCGACACCGAACGTGCGCCAACCTTCGCCGCGCTGCGGTTGCGACGGCAACGACACGGGCTTTGCATTCCAAAGCTGATAAGCCAGGTAAAGCAGATAGCAAACGCCCGCCCATTTGATCACGACAAACAACGGGCCGAGAGCCGCGGCCAGCGCGATCAGCCCGGCAGCCGCAATCGCAAACAGAACGAGATCTCCGAAAACCAGGCCGAAAATGAATGGTGCGGTCCGTCTGACACCCATAGTCGCGCCGCGGACCGTAACCATCGCAACCGCGGGGCCCGGCGTCACGGAATCGACAGCATAGATCACTGCAAATGCGATCAGGGATTCAATTGGTAGCATCGGGCAGGCCTCTATTCACGTAGGAGTTTGCCCAATGATTGAAATCGGCCGTTCTATCGAAAGCAATACAGCGGGCGTCAGCTTTGTGTGGAGCATCGCGCAATGCTGAGCTCATAATCAACCGGACTATCCTTCAAATCTTTCCCTTAGAGCAATCCGGCAGGATCGTCCTGCGAATTTACCTGTTCCGATTGGGCATTCCCGTTTCTAGATCAGGGGACAATTTGAAAGCGCTTTTTGAGGTGCTTGTTTGATCCAGAACTTTTAAGGGATTTTCAAGATGGCCATCCTGCCGGGCCCGTACCATAAGCCGAGCTTCAGTCCCAAGTGGCGCGAGCCGAGTGTAGTCAAGAAGATCAAGGATTGGCCGCCTGCCGGGGCGCGTGACTTTACCTTTGCAACAGCCGGCAAGGACTTCGCCAGCATTGCGAAGTCCTTCGACATCCCCAATGTGTGGGATCTCATTATCTTCAACTTTCAGACCGAATCCCCGCGCGAGGTCAATTGGTATTTGCATCACGCGGTTGGGTGCTGGCAATCGACAGACGGAATGAATTTCAGCTTCGATGACGCCACAACGGCAGACTTTGGCATGGGCAAGATCTATATTCCGCCAGAACGCTGGGCACCGGATCCACGCTTCGAGCGCGGCTCAGGAAAGGGAGGGCAACCGCGCATACTGAAAGAGATAAGCGTGCGCATTCTCAACGAATTGCACGTTAAAATGCCGACCATTTCTCACTATGCGACTTATCTGCCTCGAGATGCTTATAAAATCGTCGCCGATCTCATAGACGCCGGCGATGTGACACTGCATCTCAAACCGAGCCTCGCCCAGGACACTGCTTTTTACTGTTGCATGTGCAAGAAAATCCAACTCGGTTCGAGATTGTTCCTGAACAGGCCCTTATCTTACGGCGTTCTAGCGAACGAAGCGACCCACGTTTACAACCATTATGTAAGTAATACGACCAACGCCTTGAAGGAAGAAGTTGCGTCTTCAATGGCAGAGTCGATTGCGGTTGCGGTCATTGACGAGCAAGCCTCGCTCGACTTGATAATGAGCCACAGACCCGAAAACAAACGCGGGCTTCTTTACTTCCTGGGTTGGATCTATGCATCACGCATGAAGGAGAAGACGGTGGTAAGCCTCGAAAGTTTCAATGATTTTTGGGAGCATCCGAAACTCAATAAGCTCTGCAATCCGAAAGATGAGATGACGACATATCACGAATCGATCCCTTCCTTTAAGATGAAAGAGGATCTGGAGGTCATCAACATCTGGGACGAGCGCTTTGACGACTTCGAATGTGAATACTGCGATGTTTGAGCACATGCGCAGGTGTATGGCGCGGATCTGCGACTGCAGGAGATAACACCCGTTTGATCAGACATTTTCCATCAGAATTGATAAGCGTTTTCCATGCGTCTTCTCATTCTGATCGTCCTTCTCGCCACGCCCGTTCACGCTGTTGAACGCGACGCGTTCCTTGGAACCTGGGGCACGGAAGCGCAGTGCGCACGTGAACCGATCAAACCGGGCGGGACGGTTCTGGCGGCTCCTTATGAGATCGACCGGCTTTGGCTGAAGCAAGGACAGCTCTGGTGCGCATTGCGATGGGGCCCTGTGGAGTCGACTGAATCCGGAGACTTTACTGTGGCGAATGCGCAGTGTGGGGAAGATGCTGTGCGCGGCTACTTCCTCGGATTGAGGCGCACCGGTGAAGAAATGACCATACGCTGGGACGTGTTCAATCTGGTTGGTCCCTTGAAACGCTGTCCAGGTTCCTGACCCCTTCTGCCGAGTCTCATAAAAGTTCTGCACAAGTTGCGAATGCCTGCGGCGAACGGCAAAAAATCATGCCGGTGGCACAAGGCCACCGGCTCACCGTTTCACCCAATGCGATGCCGGGGCAGAAACGAAATCTACCCTCGGGCCCAGGGCGCGTCGATCAGTTCACGCTAAGGCGCGTGCCGTTAAAGCTATTGCCGAATTTGCTCGCCGGTTCGGCATCGTCCGTAAGCGGGTTTTGTCCCTTGGCGTAACCCTGACCGGTGAACTGACCGGCGATGGTCTGGTACTGTCCGTCGACTTCATCGGAAAAGGTCAGATCGTAGACAATGTGCGATGCGCCACTGCTGCCATTTTCTGTCTGGGGATTGTTGAAATCGATGATAGCGGCGCGGACAGTGTCCGGGCCCGTCATCTCCCAGGTTCCAAGACCGGAGGTGTAACCGCGAACCTGCTGTCCCTGGCTCACGAGGTTGACGCTACCACCGGGATTGAGCGCCAGAACGCGCTGGCTTTCATTGGGTTGAACCAGCAGATAGGTGCCTTCGACCGACGTGCTGTCATTGGTGGCGGCAAGCGCGACGGGCGCTGCAACCAGAGCTGTTGCGACGACGGCGGCAGGAAGTAGGGATTTCAGCATTTCAAATTCTCCTCACGTTTCCGATCTGCCCCGACCGGGGCGGTTGATCGAGACGTGGGGACGAAATGCGCGGGGTGCCAGCATCTCCCATCTTAGACTTTTGGCACGCGTTTGTTTTTGGGACCGCTTGCATGACCCTTGTCGGCACTGTTCAAACAGGCGAGACAGGACGCCTTTCTACAGGTATTCGGAAGAGTTGTTTTGCTGCCCGTTCGGCGCGTTCGACGAGAAATTTGATCGCGTCGTCTGTGCTGGTTTCCTCGCAGAGCCGGTCTGTTCTGAAAGTGAAAAACACATTTTTTTATAGTAAGATAGGAGGGTTTTTCACGCGTGCTTGAAAGCAGGTTTTCGAGCGCGTTTAGAAAAATTCAGTGAAGGTTGGGAATTCGATCACCCACTGTCCTGCTGCTTTGATCGTCGATAGGTTTTGCGACTTCGGATTAAGACAAGTCCATCTTGTGCGGGAGGTCGCTTCTGATGCGTTTTGATGCTTCATTAAATCTTCGTAAGCCGGCTTAAAACGGCCGGCTGGCGTCCACTGAAGGGCATCCGAAGACGCATTGTCCGCTCTCAAAGTTCCGCAAGGCGGGTATGAACCGTGTGCAACTTACCGCCCGGCCATCGAGCCAGGCGGTTAGTTGAAAGTTGCGACTTTTCGTCAAACGAAGACATCATCAGTGATGTCGTAATCCCGGATCGAGTCCTTCACTGCTTCAAGGTCCTGGATGGCCTGTTCGCTCCCGCTTTGGCTGACATTGACATCAACAAAGTCCCACACGAGTTCATTCGGGTCTTTGGCTTGCCTTTCATCGAAGAATGCCAAGTCGTCGCTCTCTTGGTCGTTGTGAACATCGATGCCTGCGAAATCCCAGACCTGATCAGTGGGTGAGCCTGGCAAGCCGGTACCACCTTCTCCGTTGGAAGAGGGAAACACCGTTCCATTACACACAGCTTCCATAAGTTTTGGAGTTGAGCGTTCTGACGTTTCTTCCGGGCCAGTTTGAAAATCATTATGAGCACCTTCAACTTCGTTCCGAACCGGCTCATCGGGAGGTGGCGGTGCGCCCGGATCACCAGGTTCGCCGGCATCCTTCGGATCTTGCTGAGAGGCGAAGACATCGATCTCTGCGTTATTACGGACATCGTTCACGTCCGCATCGACAATGTCCCACACTTCGTCGTTGGGGGACGATGCGAGATCGACACGAGGCAAGTCCTGAGACTGAAACGAAAAGCTATCTATCGACATTTCAATTTCCTTTTCATGCAAATTCGAGATTTCGATCTATTGCGCTGTAACCATTTTAAAAAGTTGCAAAGCGAAAATGAGGTAATGCCGAGTGACAAGAGCTACAAGCACGATTTGCGCAAAAGGAAATTGCAAAATTGAACGAACTGAGAATGAAGGTGGCTTCACGGTCTGAGGCGACAGCATCATCTTTGACATTTGTTGTAACCATATATATAGGTTACAAATGTTGAAATGACGTTTTGTTCGACGAGCGGCGACGGTCCGTCCGGGGCTTTGCTATGCAATTGCTTTGGCGGCAGCTGCGCTTTGATTTAGGGGAGTTTGAGAAATGCGTATTTTGGGGTGCGGCACAGTGACCGTGTTGTGCTTTGCTTTAGGAGCTTTCGCCGGGAGTGCCATGGCTGCAACGGTCGGATACGGCGACCGCGTCAATTTCCTTGATGCTGTTGGCGGGCAGCCGGCCGTTGAAGACGATTTTGACTATGACGTTCCGGCGGCTTCCCAAATTACGTTTGCCAGCGGCGTCAAATCCACCAGTCCCGGGACCGACCATCCCGGGCGCAATATCGTGGTTTCAGAGCCGGGCTGGTATCTCAATGCTTTGGGTAACACCGAGCCCAATGCGTCCCAGACCCGGAACAGAAGTCGCAACCTATGACGAGATCATTTGAATTTACGGCGGGTACGCCGGCACTCAACTTCATCGACACCGTTGCAGCCCGAGGCCGTGATCCCGTGGAGCTTATTGCGACGCCCGACGACCTTTCCCGATGGCTCAATCTGGCCGGATTCAGGCAAGACTTCCTCATTGGTCTTCAGCAGCTGCGGGACGCGAAAAAGGTGCGCGAAGCTGCCAACGACGTTTTGGCGGCGGCGGTGGATCTGGAAGCGCTGCCGGAGAGTGCGGTCAACACGCTGAACGTCTGGTCCGCATGCCAGGATTTCCGCCCGCAACTGAAGAACGGTGACATCGTCCTCGTCAGCGAGCGACCGTTCGAATCTGTTCTGGCGCATATTTCGGCGGATGCACTGCTCTTGCTTCAGGCGGGCAAGGTCGAGCGGTTAAGGCGTTGCACGGAATGCGGGATGTTGTTTTTCGACCAGTCCCGACCGGGAAAACGCCGCTGGTGCTCGTCGTCATCTGGATGCGGAAATCGGGCAAAAGTCCGACGTCATCGGGAGCGCAAGCGGCTGGAGGGAAGCGCGTGAGCCGGGCACTGGAGGACAAACGCGTCTGCTTTGATTTCGAAATAGACTTCTCGAACGGTGGCGGTATCCAGGGTCAGGGATTCAGGCTTGATATCAATGGCGACGACATTTCCGACACCGATCTGGCAGATTACATCGTCGCCGACATGCGTCTGCTCATGGTCGGTGAGGTGCGTATACTGAACAAGGTCATCATTGCGGAAAAGCATAAGCGCAAGCCTGCTTCGGACAACAGGATGCATCCGCAGTCTTGATTGGTGACCCTTTTTCGCGACAGTGAGGCCAATTCAGCGCGTGCTGCCGACACTCGGGTATTCTGCGTTTCCGCTCGCCCGCTCGTTTCGAGACCTACATAATTAGCGCCTGTCGCCCTGGAAACGTTTGAATGAATGACAGCGCAGTGCCCGTCCAAACAAGCACTGCTGTGGTTTTCGGCGAGGCGCGCACGGCTTTCCGGAACGGGTTGCCGGTCAGAGGACCACGTGCCGGATAAATTGACCCCGTTCATGCCAGCCACGCGCCATTTCCAGACGGTTGAGCCAGATTGAGAACCCGCATTCGTGTTCTGACTCGGTTCCAAGCAGATTGTCCGCACTTATGGAAATCAACGGATCCTGCCCCCGGCGGTCTTCGGTGTTGCCGGGCAGTTCTGGCTCAAGACCAAACAGGCGGTGACCACGCCAGCCTGTGATTTTCTTTTCCACGAGCGGTTGATAAGCAGCAGGAACTTGAGAAAAGTCCCGGTGCTCAAAGAGTTTCGGCAGTTTCTGGAGGATTTCGTTCCATACGGCGTTCGGATTGCCAGCAAGGAGATGTTTGCTGCCAAAACTGTTTTTCATCAGGCCTTTAAGTTCAAGGCGCTTTTTGAAGAGATATTCTGCGGCGGTCCAGTCGACTGCCGCTTCGGGCGATTGCGACTTCGCCAGCGCACACCAGTCTTCGAGCAGGCGAACAAGCTCCAAGGCAGAGCCTTCGGTTTTTTCAATATGCTCCAGTCTTGCCAAAACGTGCCTTGGCATCGACAAAGCCCTGCCCTGCCCGAGGGCGCCTCTGCGTTCTTCGATGAATGTCTGTCCTTGCCGGATCTCCAACTTGAGCCCTTTCAGAAGGAGAGAGGCTTCAATTTCGGCAATCGCCCAATTTGTGATCCAGCCCTTCGGAGACGAGAACGGGTTTTCCGGAAGAGGCGCCTCTTCATCCTCCACACTCATGTAGGGAACCGGATCGATGGCCCAGGCATTGAATGTCTTGCCCGAACTGAAGAAACCGAGGTCATGAACATCACAAAGATCGCCTGGTGGTGTGACCGGCGCGATCCGGTTCATGTCTGCCGCTTCAACAATCCGTGTCGCGTATCCTTCGCCGCCAAATACCAGCAAGGCTCCCTCCGGGGGAAGTCCAGGAGGGAACGCGCCGCTAATTGGTTCCGGTTTAAGAGAAGACAGGTCAATCTGTGCGATGAAGTGAATTGGTTTCCCGTGGACGTTTCGAGGCCACTTGAATCCTGCCGGAGCGCTCGGGACACCGCCAATCCAGCTTGTCGGCTTTGTTGGGTAAGACTGGAAGGGTGAGCGAAAAAGCAAGGCCCATGCCGGCAATTGCTTCGCACGATTGGCTCTTCCCGATAGAGCCTCCATCTCGTCAAAAAAGGCTTGGACTTCCGAAGAAAGTTGAGGCTCTGACATCTTAAATTTTCCTGCACTCAATCAAAACTCGTCTTTTTCTAATAGTGCAACTCAACAAATCTATTAACGCGATACCGAAGATTTGAGATTTCGATGCTTTAGCTCCAGCCAGCGGTGAGTTTTGGCGTCTGCGCGGGTCGCTTTTCGTTCTTCCGGAAAATCAGCTGAAGGGAACTCTCTGCAAATAGAGCCCAGAAAGACACGACTTGAGGTCAGGGGCAGATTGCCAAAGCCGATAAGACCCTGAGCGCCGGAAAGGTTCGGCAAATCCGGTTCGCGGTATGCGGCGCAACGCGCGCCCTGATGTCTGGTCATTCTTGTGAAACATCATCATTAAAGCATCACGTAGAATGCCTTCTTCTGAAAAAGTTGTGATATGATTATACTTCTAAACCTTCGAGGCGAGCATGGCGACGGCTGATATTTTGCGCAGTTTCTTGCAAGCGGCAGGCACGGAGGTGCCCCGAGCGCCGGGCTTTATCGTCAGTCTCTATGGCGATGTTGTCGAGCCGCGTGGCGGAACGCTTTGGATGGGTGATCTTGTGCGCTGTTGCGCGCAGCAAAGCATCAGCGAAAGTCTTGTCAGAACGGCTGTGTCCCGGCTGGTTGCCGCCGGGAAGCTTCTGGGTGAACGGATCGGGCGCAAAAGCTACTACAGGCTGACGGAGGCGGCGCAGGCGGAGTTCAGGGAAGCCTCCAAAGTGCTCTATGCACCACCGCCGCGTGCGCAGGGCTGGCTTGTTGCACTCAAGGTTCGCGAGCCGCTTCCCGTGGGCTGGGCGTTGCTCGGAAACGGTACAGCCATCGCGCCCAATCGCTCAGACATTGTCCATCTTCCGGGGCCGTTGCTCTCCTGTGAAGCGCTTGGCGACCTGGATGACTGGCCCGGTCTTTCCGAAGGTTTATGGGACATGCGGCTTGTTGCCGACAGGTATCGCGTCTTTTTGAAGCGTTTCGGGAATCTGGGGGAGAAGCTGGAATCAGGGACCCTGACCGACGACCGCAGCGGCGCGATGGCTTTGTCCCTGCGCCTGCAGCTCATTCATCACTACCGATTGGCTGCGCTCAGAGATCCCCGGCTGCCGCGAGAAGCCTGGCCCGAAGACTGGCCGGCCGAGCTTGCGCGACGTCTCTTCGTCCGGTCCTACCTGGCACTTGCCCCGCGTGCTGACGAGTGTGTCGGTAAATCTTTTCGCGACGCGATCGGGTTTTTGCCGTCTGCAACATCTGCGACAGAGTTCCGTCTGGACCGGCTTATGCGTGAAGCTGCAGCATTAAAGCCCTGAACAATTGAGCGGAAACGCCTCGAGCAGCTCAAAACACTACATCTTTTTCAAAAACAAGTTTTCAGTGTGATGTTTTGATGCTATAACGCTGACCGATCGGTCGAAGAATTCCGATTTAGGATTAAGAGCCAAGGGAAAGAGTGGATGCCGGAAGCCTTTATCTGCGATGCCGTGCGCACACCGATCGGACGGTATGGAGGTGCGCTATCTGGCGTGCGTGCAGATGACCTTGCCGCCATTCCACTCGCCGCGCTCAAGGACCGGAACCCGGATGTCGATTGGGACAGTGTCGACGACGTCATTCTTGGCTGTGCGAACCAGGCCGGGGAAGACAATCGGAATGTGGCGCGGATGGCCGTTCTTCTTGCCGGTCTTCCGATTTCGGTGCCAGGAACGACCGTCAACCGGTTATGTGGCTCTGGCATGGATGCAGTTGGGCTGGCCGCCCGCACGATACGGTCGGGCGATGCGAGCCTGATGCTGGCCGGCGGTGTTGAAAGCATGAGCCGTGCGCCGTTTGTTGTTGCCAAAGCGAGCTCTGCATTCTCGCGGAACGCGGAGATGTACGACACGACCATCGGCTGGCGGTTCAAGAATAAGAAGATGGATCGTGCTTTCGGTTCAGATACGATGCCGGAGACCGCCGACAATGTCGCGGCGGATTACAGGATCTCCCGGGATGATCAGGACAGGTTTGCGGCCGAAAGCCAGCGCCGGTGGGATATTGCTCAAAAAGCTGGTGTCTTTGAAGAAGAGATTGTTCCGGTCACAATCCCGCAGCGCAAGGGCGAACCGGTTGTCGTCGATACGGACGAGCACCCGCGCCCGGGAACGGGCATCGAGGCGCTTGCAAAGCTGCGCGGGGTCAATGGGCCCGAGCTGACGGTGACCGCCGGCAACGCGTCGGGTGTCAATGACGGCGCCGCCGGTGTGATCGTTGCCTCTGAAGCGGCAGCCAGGTCGAACGGCCTTGTGCCGAAGGCAAGGGTTCTTGCAATGGCCGCGGCAGGCGTGCCGCCACGCATCATGGGGATCGGGCCGGGGCCGGCGACCCGGAAAGTTCTCGACCTGGCAGGCCTTAGCCTCGATCAGATGGATGTCATAGAATTGAACGAGGCGTTTGCTTCGCAGTCACTTGCAGTTTTGCGGGAGCTCGGACTGCCGGATGATGCCGCGCATGTGAACGCAAATGGCGGCGCAATTGCTATCGGGCATCCGCTTGGAATGTCCGGAGCAAGGCTCGTATTGCATGCCGCCTACCAACTCCAGCGGACTGGAGGGCGTTACGCCCTATGTACGATGTGCGTAGGGGTTGGACAGGGCATCGCTCTTATTTTGGAGCGGGTGTAAATTGAACAGCGTGAGGGCTTGAAGAGGCACTTTGGAGGAAACGCCATGTATGCGCAGCTGGTAAAATCGGACGGTCTCAAGGCGCGTGAGGAGATGTCTGCGGAAGAGCGCGCCTTTCAGGACCGGGTCGACAACGGCGAGAAGATTGAGCCGAAGGACTGGATGCCCGAGGGTTATCGCAAGACGCTGATCCGACAGATCGGGCAGCATGCCCATTCCGAGATCGTCGGGCAGCTGCCGGAAGGCAACTGGATCACGCGCGCACCAACGCTGGAACGCAAGGCGATCCTCCTGGCAAAGGTTCAGGACGAAGCCGGCCACGGCCTCTATCTCTACTCCGCCGCCGAGACCCTGGGCGTGTCGCGGGATGAGCTTCTGGAGAAGCTCCATTCGGGCAAGATGAAATACAGCTCGATCTTCAACTATCCGACGCTTAACTGGGCCGATATCGGTGCGGTCGGCTGGCTGGTCGACGGGGCCGCGATCATGAACCAGGTGCCGCTGCAGCGGACCTCTTATGGACCTTATAGCCGCGCCATGATCCGCATCTGCAAGGAAGAGAGTTTCCACCAGCGTCAGGGCTACGCGATCATGATGAAGATGGCGTCCGGAACGCCTGAGCAGAAAGAGATGGCGCAAGATGCGCTGAACCGCTTCTGGTATCCGTCGCTGATGATGTTCGGTCCGTCCGACAAGGATTCTGTGCATTCCGCGCAGTCCATGGCCTGGAAGATCAAGATGAACACCAATGACGAGCTTCGCCAGAAATTCGTCAACGAGACCGTGCCGCAGGCCGAGTATCTCGGTCTGAAAGTGCCCGATGACAAGCTGGCCTGGAACGACGACAAGCAGGGTTACGATTTCTCCGAGCCGGATTGGAACGAGTTTTTCGAAGTCATCAAGGGCAATGGTCCGTGCAATCGCGAGCGACTGAACGCGCGCGTGAAAGCCTGGGACGACGGCGCCTGGTTCCGGGAAGGCCTCAACGCCTATGCCGACAAAGCCGCCGACCGGCGCAAGGCCGCCTCGGTCGCCGCCGAATAACCGGACCGCCTGACAAAGAGGGAGAACCAGCCATGTCCAAAAAAGAATGGCCGCTCTGGGAAGTCTTCATCCGGGGTCAGCATGGGCTGAACCATCGCCACGTCGGCAGCCTTCATGCGCCGGATGCGGAAATGGCGATCAACCATGCGCGCGACGTCTATACCCGCCGCCGCGAGGGTGTTTCGATCTGGGTGGTGCCGTCAAAGGACATCACAGCCTCAAGCCCGTCTGAAAAGGGCCCGTTGTTCGATCCCGCCGAGAGCAAGACCTACCGCCACCCGACCTTTTTCGACATACCCGAAGACGTGGGGAAAATGTGATGGCAGCGGAAACGACATTTGCCGATGCCGAGGTCGTAGACCCGTTCGTCGCAGATGAGGCACTTCGTCCGGCGTTCTTCGAATGGC
This sequence comes from Roseibium sp. HPY-6, assembly GCF_040530035.1. Taxonomy (NCBI): domain Bacteria; kingdom Pseudomonadati; phylum Pseudomonadota; class Alphaproteobacteria; order Hyphomicrobiales; family Stappiaceae; genus Roseibium; species Roseibium sp. HPY-6. Next base: position 1,815,671 of record NZ_JBEWCD010000001.1, on the reverse strand, counting down.
TGTGCCGGATGGGCGACAATGCGCTCATTCTCGGGCACCGCACGTCGGAATGGTGCGGGCACGGACCTGTCCTTGAAGAGGATATTGCCCTTGCCAATACCGCGCTCGACCTGATCGGCCACACGCAGATGTGGCTCGGACTGGCAGGCGAGGTGGAGGGCAAAGAGCGCTCAGCGGACGATCTTGCGTATCTGCGCGATGCGATGAAATTCCGCAATGTGCTGCTCGTCGAGCTGCCACGGGGCGATATGGCCGTCACGATCATGCGCGAGTTTCTGTTCGACGCTTATCACCACCTGCTGCTTTCCTGGCTGGCCGAAAACTCAAAAAGCCCACGGGTCTCGGAGATTGCGGCCAAGGCGCTCAAGGAAGTCAGCTACCATCTGGATCGTGCGTCCGACATTGCCGTCCGCCTGGGCGATGGCACTGCCGAAAGTCACGACCGGATGCAGGCAGCGCTCGAATTGTTGTGGCCTTACGCCGGAGAGCTGTTTGCCGGCGACGAGGTCGACAGCGTACTGCAAGAGGCCGGAATCGCGCCGGACCTGACAAGCTTGCGCGAAAAATGGAACGAACGTGTTCATGATGTCCTGGACGAAGCCACGTTAAAGATCCCCGATACGGGTGGCTACACCCATCTTGGCGGTAAGCAGGGCCGGCACACCGAGCATCTCGGGTTTCTGCTCGCTGAAATGCAGTTCCTTCAGCGGGCTTATCCCGGCGCAACCTGGTAGGGAGCTGCGAGATGAACACTGCGCTTCAACCGACCACCGAGGACGTCTGGACGTGGCTCGCCGAGGTTCCCGACCCGGAAATCCCGGTCGTTTCCGTTACCGAACTCGGTATTGTCCGAGAGGTCCGTTATGATGGCGATACGCTTGTTGTTGCTGTGACGCCCACCTATTCGGGCTGCCCGGCAACGGCCGTGATCGATCTGATGATCGAGGACAAGCTGCGGGAAATGGGCGTGGAAAATCTGCGCCTTGAGCGTAGGCTTTCTCCGCCCTGGACGACAGACTGGGTGACGGCGGAAGCGCGTGACAAGCTGAGATCCTTCGGCATCGCGCCACCGATTGACGGGACGGCGTCGGATGGCATGAGCGCAAAGGCGGCGCGGCTAGCAGGAGAAACCAATCTGGTGGTCGCCTGTCCACGCTGCAATTCGGCAAATACGGAACGGATCAGCCAGTTCGGATCAACCCCTTGCAAGGCCGCATGGCGTTGCAGGGACTGTCTAGAACCGTTCGACTATTTCAAATGTATCTAACTCTCAAGAGGACGGCCTGGTCATGGCACGATTCCATTCGCTCGAAGTGACCGATATCCGGCGCGACACGCGCGACGCCGTGGTGGTGACGCTCAAACCCGAGGAGGCGGATGCCGACGCGTTCACGTTCATTCAGGGCCAGTATCTGACTTTCCGCAGGGATTTCGACGGCGAAGAATTGCGCCGGTCCTACTCCATTTGCGCCGGGCTGGACGAAGGCTGCCTGAGGGTTGGCATCAAGCGTGTCGAGGGTGGGGCGTTCTCGACCTTTGCGAACGAGCAGCTGAAGGTTGGTGACCGGCTTGATGTCATGAAACCGATGGGGCGGTTTTTCACCGAGTTGGATCCCGCCAATGCCAAATCCTATCTCGGTTTTGCCGGCGGCTCGGGAATTACGCCGGTTCTTTCAATCATCAAAACGGTGCTTGCGCGGGAGCCTGAGAGCACATTCACGCTGATCTATGCCAATCGTCAAACCAGCTCGATCATGTTTCGAGAAGAACTCGAAGACCTCAAGAACCGGTATCTCGGGCGGTTCTCGCTGATCCATATTCTGGAAACGGAAGCGCAGGAAATCGATCTCTTTACCGGCCGGATAGACGCCGAAAAGATGGAGATGCTGTTCCGTCTCTGGATCGATGCGGACGAGGTCGACACCGCCTTCATCTGCGGCCCGGAACCCATGATGCTGACGATCGCAGACAGTCTGCGTGCGCATGGCCTGTCGGACGAGCAAATCCGGTTCGAGCTGTTTGCCTCCTCACAGCCCGGCCGGGCCAAGGCCAGGGCAAAGTCCGAGGCGGCGGCGGCTGCTGCGGGTACTTGCGAAGTGTCGGTTATGCTCGATGGAACGACACGCAGTTTTCAGATGGAGAAGGACGGCAGGTCGGTTCTCGAAGCCGCGATAGAAAACTCCATGGATGCGCCGTTTTCCTGCAAGGCAGGTGTCTGCTCGACCTGCCGCGCCAAGGTCATCGAAGGCGAAGTGGAGATGGAAACGAACCATGCACTTGAAGACTATGAAGTGCGGGCCGGTTATGTCCTTTCCTGCCAGTGTCTCCCCGTTTCGGACAAGGTGGTGATCAGCTATGACGAGTGACGCAAGCCTTCTGGACCACGACACCATGCCGCTCTCCGAGTACCTGGAAAAGGGCGGGAAGCTGACGTCACCTGGAAACGTTCCGCCGCGCTATCGGGCCGAATTGCTGCGGCTCATGTCCTCTTTCGTCGACAGCGAACTTGCCGGCTCGGCGGGGTTTGCCGATGCGATCAATTGGGCGCCGGGCCTCAAGGAACGCATCGCCGCAAGCCGGATCACGCTTGAAAAGGTGGACCATGCAGAGCGGGTTCTCGACCTGATGAGCGATTTTGGCACGGACAAGGCCCTTTATAACCACGCCCATTCCTGGTCGTCGCGCCAGCCGCGCGATGCAAATCTCGACCCAAAACGCCAGGGCGGCGATATGCGGCTCTCAGTGTTCCACTATCCGCTTCAGAGCTGGACCGATGCCGTGGTCATGAACACTTTGATGGGCATGGCAACCGTGCATCAGCTTCAGGAACAGATCCGGACTTCGTATCAGCCGCTTGGCGAGGTGTTTCGCGAGATTCTACCGCGCGAAAAACGTCACATGGAGCTTGGTCTGGAGGGGCTCGAGGATCTGCTGAAAGATGCAACACGCCGGGCAGAGGTGCAGGCTTCCGTCGACTACTGGATGCCGCGCGTTGCCGAGACGTTCGGGGCGGCGCACTCCGGCCGCTTCGAGCGGCTCAAGAAGATGGGTCTCCGCCACACAGACAATGAAACGATGCGCGCAGCGTGGAAAGCTGATGCGGATGCGCACCTCAAAGAGCTGAAGCTCCGCTGAGCAGGCCCTTTGGACCGAAATTCACGAAAGGACGATCCATGAACGGGACGGGCAACACCGCACGGCGGCTGGAAAGCTATGTCGAAGGCGCTTGGCGAAGCGGTGAGGGCGATGGCAAACCGGTGCTGAATGCAGCGACCGGTCAGATCCATGCGCTGATCGGAACGGAAGGGCTCGATTTCCGGGCTGCGCTCGAGTGGGGCCGCGCAGCGGGTGGCCCGGCGCTCAGGGCGATGACGATCCACGAGCGGGCGCTGATGCTGAAGGCTGTCGGCCTGAAACTCATGGAGCAAAAGGAAGACTTCTATCTGGAAAACTTTGCGACCGGTGCGACACGCAAGGACGGTTGGATCGATATCGAGGGCGGCATCGGAACCCTCCTGACATTTGCTTCGAAGGCCCGGCGTGAGTTGCCCAACACCAAGGTGCTGACCGAAGGGCCGGTTGAACCGCTTTCCCGCGACAATACCTTCGCGGCCCAACATATCCTGACGCCACTGCGCGGTGTCGCTATTCACATCAATGCGTTCAACTTCCCTGTCTGGGGCATGCTGGAAAAGATCGCGCCTTCGCTGATCGCCGGAATGCCATGCATTGTCAAACCGGCGTCCCAGACGGCCTATCTGACCGAGCTGGTGGTGCGCCGGATCCTGGAGACCGGGCTGTTGCCCGATGGAGCGCTGCAGATCGTGACAGGATCGGCGCGTGATTTGCTGGACCACGTCATCGAGCAGGATGTCGTTACCTTCACCGGTTCTGCTTCAACGGGCCAGAAGCTGAAGTCGGGACAGGCGATCCTGCAGCATTCCGTTCGCTTCACCATGGAAGCGGACAGTCTCAATGCGTCTATCCTTGGTATCGACGCCGGGCCGGGAACGGAAGAATTCGATCTGTTCGTGAAGGAAGCCGCCCGCGAAATAACGGTCAAGGCAGGTCAGAAATGCACGGCAATCCGCCGGGTGATCGTGCCCAAAATGCACGAGGGCGCCGTCGTGGAAGCACTCGCCCGGCGACTTGAAGGGACACCCGTCGGCTTGCCGGACGACGAGCGGGCACGCATGGGGGCTCTGGTTTCCCTGAAGGACCGCGATGACGTCAAATCGAAGGTTGGCGTGCTGGCCGGGGAAGCGGAGATCGTTTCCGGTTCGCTGAATGAGGTCGACCTTGTTTCGGGTGACACGGAAAGCGGCGCCTTCATGGCCCCTGTCCTGTTGCGCTGTGGCAATCCGGTTATTGCCGAAGCCGTTCACTCGGTCGAAGCTTTCGGTCCGGTTGCAACCGTCATGGCCTATGAGGACAACGACGAAGCGGTCACGCTTGCGCAAAAGGGACGGGGTTCACTGGTGTCCTCGCTCTTTACCAATGACGGCGCGATCGCACGAGAAATCGTCACCGGGCTTGCCCCGTTCCACGGGCGCGTTCTGATCGGCAATCGCCGGTCGGCCAAGAGTTCAACAGGTCATGGATCGCCCTTGGCGCCGCTTGTTCATGGTGGTCCCGGGCGCGCTGGCGGCGGCGAGGAGATGGGCGGGATGCGGGGCGTGAAACATTTCATGCAGCGCACAGCAGTGCAGGGGACGCCCGAATTGCTCTCAGCTGTCACCGGCCAATGGCTGGATGGCGCGCCTGTCAGGGCGGATGTGCATCCGTTCCGCAAATCCCTCGCCGAGTTGAAGATCGGAGATCAGATCGTCACCGGGGCGCGCGAGGTTACGCAGGAGGACGTGGAGCACTTTGCGGAGTTTACCGGCGATACGTTTTACGCTCACATGGACAGCGAAGCGGCAAAGGCCAACCCGTTTTTCGATGACCGGGTCGCACATGGATATTTGATCGCGTCCTTTGCCGCCGGGCTGTTTGTCGACCCAGATCCAGGCCCTGTTCTGGCGAACTATGGTGTCGACAACCTGAGGTTCCTGACCCCTGTTTATTTCGGTGACAGTCTGAAGGTGCGGCTGACTTGCAAGGAAATCAATCCGCGAGAGAATGCCGAGCACGGCGAAGTACGCTGGGATTGCCAGGTGACCAATCAGAACGACGAGGTCGTTGCGCAATACGACGTGCTGACGATGGTGGCGAAGACGTGGCCGGCTGTTACCTAGGATATCCGCTTTGATAGGAACGTCTTGGCTCTTTAGTCCTGTGTTCGATCAGTCTTTGCGTGTTCAGGTGGAAACGTGCAATCTGACCCGAATGTGAGGCTTCCGCTCATGGGTATTGGAGAGGTCCGGGATTGATTGCTCATACACATTTGCATGTCAGCGACCTCACCAGGTCAAAGGCGTTTTACGCGAAGGTTCTTGCAACGCTTGGCTATTCGATCAGCATGGAGCTCGACGATGCGGCGGGGTTCTTCGACGGCAAGAACACGGATCTATGGCTGGTGACCGAACCGGTTGCGCCGACCCATATCGCTTTCGAAGCCAAAAGCCGGGAAGAGGTCGAGGCGTTTTTCGCGATCGCACTGGCAGAAGGCGCACGCGACAATGGCGGGCCGGGCTATCGAGCTCAATATTGGCCAGGATATTTCGCAGCGTTTGTTTTCGATCCGGACGGACACAATATCGAGGCGGTCTGGTACGACAGAAGCAAGATTTGATAGTCGCGATGAGCTGTTCAAAGTGGGGCGTGAGCCAACTGACCTATGTAAACACCGCGCTGCACAAAAGCCCTTTTTGTTGCTGACGCGGCAACACTGGTTGTTGCGGTTTCAGCGACATTTCACACAATGAGGTCCTTGCCCGAGGATCAAAAAATCGGCCGGTAGAGAACCGGCCGATCGTTTGTTTCGCGAACCGGAATGGTTAGCCGACGAGGCCACCATCTTCACGCGTAACTGCAATGATGGCAGACCGCGGCACGGAATCACCACCTTCCGGCCAGTGGCTGTTGCCACGCTCGCCCGGGTGCTGGATGCCGACGAACATGGTCCGGCGGTCCGGGCTCCAGGTCAGGCCGGTGATTTCGCACTCGTTCGGGCCAACCATGAAGCGACGGATTTCACCGGTGACCGGATCGCCCGCGAGCATCTGGTTGTTGCCCTGACCTGCGAAGTCGCCTTCGTTCTTGTAGTTCCCGTCCGTCTGGATCCAGACAAGTCCGTTGGAGTCGAATTTCAGACCATCCGGTGAGTTGAACATGTTGTCGGAATTGACGTTCGAAGACCCGCCATAGGCGTCAGAATGCACCGTCGGGTTGCCGGCGAGCACATAGAGGTCCCAGGTGAAGCCCGGAGCCGTGTGGTCGCCGCCGTCAGGACGCCAGCGCACGATCTGGCCGTAGTTGTTCTTCTCGCGCGGATTCGGGCCGTTGACGGAAGTGTCGTCACCACCGGCATTCGGCTTGACGCCACGGTTCTTGTTGTTCGTCAGGCAGCAGTAAATCTCGGGCGCCTTCGGATTGGCTGCAATCCACTCCGGACGGTCCATCGTGGTGGCGCCAACTGCGGACCCAGCCTGGCGGCTGTGAATGTGGATCTCTGCGTGATCCATGCCCGTTGTTTCCGGCGTGAGTGCGACCCATGCGCCGGTCCCGTTGTCGCTGAACTTGGCGACATAGAGGACGCCGTCGCTCAGCAATTCATCCGTCGGTGCGCCCGGAGCATAAACGCCGTTGGAAACGTATCGGTAGACGAATTCGCCGCGCTCATCATCGCCCATGTAGACAACGACGCGACCATCGTTGTTCACGACCGCTTCCGCGTTTTCGTGCTTGAAACGACCAAGAGCCGTGCGCTTCTTGGGTGTCGAGTTCGGGTCCGTCGGGTCGATTTCGACGACGTAACCGGCGCGGTTCGGCTCGTTCGGGTGTTTCGCGACATCGAAACGCTCATCGATTTCGGCCCAGCCGTAACCCCAGTCCTCGGTGTTCACGCCATAGCGCTTCATGCCTGGTGTGATCGACTTGGGATCGTCGTTTTGGACCTCTTCACTGGACGAGAAGTAGCCGTTGAAGTTTTCTTCGCAGGCAAGGTAGGTGCCCCAGGGGGTCTTGCCGTTGCCGCAGTTGTTCCAGGTGCCGAGGGTTTTTGTGCCGGTCGGATCGGCATCGGTCTTCAAAAGGTCATGGCCGGCAGCCGGACCGGTGATTTCCATTTCGGTGTTCGGCGTGATGCGGCGGTTGTAAGGGCTGTCCTTGACCATCTGCCACTTGCCGTCGATCTTGGCGACCTCAACGACCGAAACGCCATGAGCCATCATTCCCTTGGCGATCTCACCTTCGCCGACAAGACGGCCGTCTTCGGCGCTTGTCGAGATGATGGAGCGGTTGGTGTATTCGTTGTTCACGACCAGAAGCGTCTTGCCGTCATGCGGGAACACGTCCATACCGTCGGTGTTGTCACCAAAAGAGCGCTCTTGGCTTGCAGCGGTGCCGCGTGTTGCCTGGTCGAATTCCGGTGCGTCGGACCACATCGGGTCGCCCCACCGCATCATGACGTCAACCTTGTAGCCGCTCGGAACGATGACATCGTCGGCAATGGATGTGCCGATCTGGTCAAAGGCGAAACGGTCCGACGCAGCTTTTGCGATGCCGGCGGTTCCGCCGAGCGCTGCGAAGCTGCCGAATGCGAGGACGCCGCCCATGAAACCGCGACGGCTTAGGGCTGATTCAACAATCCGGTCGAAATCGTTTTCTTCCGGGCGAGGGTTCATCACTTCGTCGAATTCGTCGAAAGAAAGCGTGTGGTTCTCGTTGTCTTTCATGTTTCTTCCCTGCTGGCTACTACGAAAAATTAGCTGGCTCTTGCGTTACTGGACACCATTTGGCGGACCTCGTCTTTCAGACACGCACGACTTTCCAGGACCCTGGAATTGCGCGCCCGCGTCTGTCCGGCGAATGGACCGTACCACAGAGGAGTCATGGTATAACGTGAGTTTTTTTTAACTTTAATGACGGTCTTAAAAGTTGTCACTACCGCGGGTAATTTTTCCGGCTAAATACTGAATTCGATTTCAACCTTCGAGATGTGAATCGGTGTATAAAGTGTTGTAAAATCAAAGGCTTTGAGCTTATTTTGTTTGCGACATCAAAGTCGCGAACCTGCCGAGGCAAGCAGCAATCGCGACAGCAGGAACCTCTGAATTGTCATCAAACTGTCATTTAGCTGCCGTTACGTGATCAAAAAATCCAAGCGCGCCTGCCAAATACGAAATTCCGTCGAGCGGAGAACACAAATTCAAACCGAAATTATGCGTGTTCACGCGGCCTTGATTTCCGAAGCGGGCCACAACCTCTAGTCTGGGCTAACGGTCGAGGTGCCTGCCTGCTGGCCTGATTGGACGCCTCGCTCCTTTGTTCAAATTCCAACCAACCGACGGATCAAACTTGGCAACCCTTTTTTCAGAATTCAAACTTCGTGACATCACATTCAAGAATCGTATCGCTGTCTCTCCGATGAGCCAGTATCGAGCGCTTGATGGATACGCCAACGACTGGCATCTCGTCCATCTCGGCCGCTTTGCGGTCGGCGGGGCGGGACTGGTCTATGCTGAGGCGACCGCCGTTGAGAAAGACGGACGCAGGACACATGGCGATCTGGGTCTGTGGGACGATGCGCAAGTTGATCAACTCACACCCGTAACCCGCTTTATCGAACGCGAGGGTGCCGTGCCCGGCATTCAACTCGGTCACGCGGGCCGCAAAGCTTCCGAGCGCCGGCCGTGGCATGGCGAAACACCCGTCGATGAAGAGGACGCTGCAGAGCGCGGTGAACATCCGTGGCCGGCGATCGCTCCCTCCGCAATCCCTTATGCCGATGGCTGGCCTGATCCTGAAGAAATGTCGGAAGATGACATTCAGCGGGTGATCGACTCATTCGGGTCGGCAGCCCGGCGGTCTTGCGAGGCAGGCTTCAAGATCATCGAGATCTACGCCGCGCATGGATTTCTGGTCCATCAGTTTCTGTCCCCGGTTGCCAACAAACGAAACGATCGCTGGGGAGGCAGTACGGAGAACCGGATGCGCTTCGCGATTGAGGTCGCTCGGTCCGTGCGCGCCAACTGGCCGGAGGGCTATCCGCTCGCGTTCCGGCTTTCCGCAACGGACTGGCTCGAGGACGGCATCGAAATTGACGATACTATTGAAACGGCAAAGGCGCTGAAGGCTGCTGGCGTCGACATGATCGACTGTTCGAGCGGCGGTATCGGCGGCAAGGAACGCCCGCGACGAATGGTGATTGAAGAAGGCTTTCAAACACCCTTTGCCGAAAGAGTCCGCAAGGAAGCCGATATTGCAACGATGGCTGTCGGCTTCTTGTGGGGTGCGGAGCATTGCGAGGAGATCGTGGCATCCGGCCGGGCAGACATGGTCGCGGTCGCCCGGGAGATGCTCGATGATCCGAATTGGCCATTACATGTCGCTGCGCGGCTCGGAACGGATGAAGGACACGCCTTGTGGCCGATTGAATCCGGCTGGTGGCTGATGAAACGGGACCGTCTCCTGAAGAAATTGGGTTTGCGTTAAGTCTGAAACCGGGTGACCGAGCTTGCGATCAGCAATTGAATTTGACCGAAAAGCACCTAGACTCAGGGCATGCCTGATGTCGTGTCGGAAAAATCCGTTCTGCCTGCAGGCGGTGGGGCGTATACCCTGCCGTCGCTGACGCTCGGGATATTTTTGAACGACCAGCCGACACACCGGATTTCACATGGCTCCTCAATTGCAAAGCACTGGCCGCTATCGAAACATCAGGGCTGGCTTCTTCCCGCAGGCAGTGAGGGGTACTGCGAGTATGACGATGACCTGGAATTCGCGACCGTTTCCTTGAACGAGAGACTGTTGGAAGAATTCGGGTTTCACGATAGTGCGGGTTTTCAAGCTGTCGTCGGTGACATCGATCCCCTGCTTGTCAATCTGTGCCTGAACGCAGACACATTTGCACAGAGCGGCACGCTCTACCGGGAAACGATGCATCGGGCACTTGCGGCGCAAGTCGTTCAGATGCTCAAACCCGCACCGCCCTGGCATGCGGGCATTGAGGATCACCGGCTGCGCAAGGTGCTAGACTATATTCACGACAATCTCGGTGCTGATCTGACCCTTGCCACCATGGCCGACCTTGCGGCGATGAGCGGCACGCATTTTTCGAAAGCCTTCAAGAAGGAGGTCGGCCTGTCGCCACTGCAATATGTTATCGCGGCCCGTCTCGATCTTGCTTCCGTTCTGCTGCGCACGACACAGTTGAGCGTGGCTGAGGTTGCCTGGCGCGCGGGATACCGCGATCTCAGTCGATTTGCGCTCCATTTCAAAAGAAAATTCAACGCGACGCCAGCTGCTTTCAGGTCCTCTTAGAAGCGCGGATCCAAACACATCTCAAGGGTGGGCTGGAGCGTGAAGTCAGTCCAGCACTTTTGTGATTCCGATTGTGCAGCAGCAGCACAGCCAGGCCGGAAACGAAAGACCGCCGCCCTTCGACGGGCTGCGATCCCTGTAAGTGTTATTTCTTTTGTGCAGCGCGTTCGCCGGCCTTCGCCACAAGACCGCGGTCTCCGGTCTCCCAGAGCGCCGTCATCGTCAACGAAGTGACCACCCAGCGGTCACCGCTTTGCTCAAGCTCATATGTGTAGCGGCCGCCGAGCGTCCAAAGACCATCCTCAATGCGGTGAGTTGCGGTGAAGTCCGCTTCTGCGACTGCGCTTCCGTCGTCAATGGACGCAACGGTATGGTTGGTCACCATATGGTGCGTGCTGTCGAAACCGGGCAGGAAACCGGCCCAACCGGCCACCAGTTCGTCGGCGGGCTGCGTTGCGGGCTCACCGCCCCACAAGCTGGTATAGTCGCTCGTTACATTCTCTGCGAAAGCGCTGCGCACGCGCTCCCAGTCGTGCCGGTCCGCACCGGCGGCAATGTCGGTGATCGACCTTGAGATTTCTGTCTGATCTGCCATTGCCGGTCCTCCCAAAAATGTCGCTGCTGTCAAGGCTGCCATAAGCGTGCGGGTCATCGAATTTCTCCTTTGTCTTTTGCGGGCTTATCAGGCGAGCTGACCGCCGGTCGCATCCAAGTCCATGCCGTTGAAAGCCGTGGCCGCATCCGAGGCCAGGAAGAGCACACCTTCCGCCATCTCGTGGGCGTCCATGATGCGCGGCGTGACGAAGAACCCGGCCATGCCTTCATAGGTCAGGCCCTGATAGTCGAAGCTTTCCTTGAGCATGGGTGTGTCGACGGCAAGCGGTGAGATCGAGGCCACACGAATATTGTCTGCGGCCAGTTTGGCACCTGCCCGGGTAAGACCCAGCACGGCGTGTTTGGAGGCATTGTAGTGGGCCGTGTTCGGGAAACCCCGGTGTGCGGCGACTGATGCCATGTTGATGATGACGCCGCTGCCTTGCGCCTTCATGACGGGGATAGCGTATTTCATTCCGTAGAACACACCGAATGTGTTCGTGCGCATCATGTCTTCGAAATTCTCGACGTCGATGTCCTCTATGAGGTTCGGCGTCATGAAAATTCCGGCATTGTTGAACAGAATGTCGAGGCGGCCATACGTGTCTGTCGCTGCCTTGATAAAGCGCTCGACCTGATCGGGTTCCCGAACGTCGGTCTGGATCCAGGTCACGTCGCCACCAGCGGCACGTATATCGGCTTCCACCTGCCGGCCCAGAGCGTCTCTGCGTGCACCGAAAACAACTTGAGAACCCTCCATGGCGAAGGCGCGCACGGTTGCTTCTCCGATCCCGGAATTGCCGCCGGTGACTGCGACCACCTTGCCCTTGAAGCGACCGTCCGGGCGCAGCGCACCCGGAGCAGCAGCCGGGTTCATGCTGTTGGCGGCGGCCGCTGTGGAGGCCAGTGTCGCAGCTGCTGCAACGCCACCGGTCAGCAGGGCACGGCGGGATGTAATCGTGTCATCTGACATCGTGTTTCCTCATGAAGTTGGAGATTGGAAAGGATTTGGATCGGTGCCGGCCGGGTTAAGCTCTCTAAGCCAAGTCCGACTGGCAGTGCCTGGCGACAAAGTCGGTTGCGCGGCTGATGTTCGCCGGGGCGTCGTAGAAGTCGAACTGTTCGACATCCTCAAGCCAAAGCGTCTTCGCCGCGTTGCCGTAACCTTCAAGAAACTTGCGAGCGCCCTCTGGGATTGCGGCGCTTTGCGAATGCACGACAGCAAGGGGTTTATCCAGCCGCCCGGGATTGTCGGCAGGATAATAGGTGAGCCAGCCTTCCCATCCCGCATTGTTCCATTTGTTGTCGTATTGCGGGATCGCGCCGCGCTGCGCCTCGTAGTAGTAACCCCCGACGGGCATCAATACGCCGTCTGCTCCTACCGGACCCGCGGCGGGAATAATTTCGCCGCCCGCTGCCTCGGCTTTACGAGATGTTTCGATCAGCGCTGCGACGCCCTCATCGCCGCCATAGACGGCATTGACGATGTCCTTGTCCTGGAGCCAGGGAGCGATAAGAGCGATACGCGATACAAGCGGATTGCCCGCGACTGCGTCGACCATGTAGCCGGCAGACGCGCAGATGCCGAGGCCGAAAATGCGCGCCGCATCCACCTCGGGCAGTGCCGCAACGCATTCAAATGCCGCGCGGATGTCTGCGGTCTTGGCAGCGGGATTTTCAACAAACCGAGCGCCATCTTCCAGATCGCCGGATTTCCCCCAACCGCGGAAGTCGAAGGTCAAAGCGGCGAGTCCGTGCTTGACCAGTTCGCGCGCATAGTTTGCAGGCATCTGTTCTTCGACGGCGGTCCACGCCCCGGTTACGACAACAACCGCTCGCGGTTTGCCGTCAAAACCCTTCGGCAGGTACAGCGTGCCGGACAGAGGTGCCCCTTTAACTTCGAAGGTCACCGTGCGGGTTTGTGCGTTTTGGACAGCTTGATTTGACGTGTCGTCGTGCGAAGTCGAGGTCATTTTCGTCTCCATCAGAAACCAGGTGGATCGTGATGAGGTGAAAATGGTCCCGCAGGTCCTGCGTTTGAGGCGCGATTCCTGTCAATCACTATGCGATTCTTGTGCTTTTGCGGAAAACCTGGCTTCCAGCGGACATTCAGGGCTGGCCTAAAGTGCACTAGGCGGCAAGCGTCACGTTGTTAGGCTGGAAAGACTCTATTTGGATGGGCTCGTCGATTTTCCGGGGAGGGGAAAATGCGGTCAGGTTTCGCCTGGATTGTGCTTTTGGTTTTCGGTTTTCTTCCTGAACCTGCGACTGCAAGCCCCCTTGAGGGTGATAAGACGGTCAAATTGGTGGATCAGAGCGGTGAAGACCATGCCGTCGCAACGGTCACTTTCAATCAAGCGGGCGACAGCGTCACCTATCAGATCGTCTGGAAGGACGATGTGTTTTCAGATCATTTCCTCTCCATGCGGCCGTTCAAATGCGTCGAAGGACCAGAGAAACATTGGTGCCGCGTGCCTTATCCATACGAGATAAGACGTTCAGTATCCGATCAGGATCTTACCGACCTTGAGTACGATCTCCTCTTCGTCTGGAAAGGGGCGACAGAATACGGCATCAATCTCTGGAACGGGGTCTACTACAAACTCGATATTGAGGAAGGCCGGCTTCTTGGAACGCTTCATGAAATGGATATGGATAGGCTTGGCGTTCCGCCCGAGGCGGGAGACTTGAGACCAATTCGCGACGTTGATCTTGAGGAGGGTTATCCGGAGAGCCACTGGTTGCCGAAGCTTGTGATCGAATGAGCAGAGCTGGCAGTCCCGGTAACGGGCCGCCAGCTCTTCAAAATGGCGATCAGGATTTGGCGTTGATCGTTTAAGCCGAACCGTTTGTTATCGAAGCGCGACGCCAATTTCCTGCTTCGGTTTACTTCTTGAACCGGCGCTGGACCCCGTGATTGACCTCAGCATCGATTCCAACTCCGGCTGGCGGAACAAGAACCCGCGATCGAGAAGCCGTTTGGGCACGACCCGCTGGCTGGCGAGCATGGTTTCACGTGCCATGTCTCCAAGGGCCGTAGACAGCAACCAGGCCGGGATGCGCAGAAAAGCGGGCCGGGTCAGAGCGTGCGCAAGTGCCTTGGTAAAGACCGCGTTGCGGACCGGTTCCGGCGCGGTGGCGTTCACCGGACCTTCAAGATCTTCATCCGTGATGGCATATGCGATCACGCGGACGAGGTCGTCTCTTTCGATCCAGGACATCCACTGCCCGCCATCGCCCAACTTTGCGCCGCCGCCAAATTCGAACGGCGTCAGGAGCCTGGCCAGCATGCCGCCGTCGACCCCGAGCACGAGGCCGATGCGCAAAGCAACCACGCGAACACCGCGCTCCGATATCTGCATGGCTGCCTGTTCCCACTGTTCACAGACTTCATGTGTGAACGCGGGCGAAGATGTTGCGCTCTCTGTCAGAACTTCGTCGCCGCGAAGGCCGTACCAGCCAATGGCTGAACCGCTGACGAGACAGTCCGGTTTCGTTTCGAGGCGCGCGATCAATTCTTCAAGAGCGTTGGTCATGGCGACACGGGATTGGATAATCCGCTGCCGCTTGCCTGACGTCCAAAGCCCGTTCGCAATCGGATCTCCGGCAAGATTGACGATTGCATCTATTCGGTCCTTGGCATGGATGTCGCCAAGGTCGGAAATCGCGCGGACCGGATGTGAGAGCACTTCGGCCTTGCGCAGGTCTCGCGTCAAGACGGTTACGGAATGGCCTGCCGCGACAAGTGCTTCCACCAGCCGCACGCCGACAAAGCCGGTGCCGCCTGTGACGAGAATGTGCTGGCGCGGGGGCAGTGCCGTTACCAGATCCGCGGCGTCAGGCTTCAGGAGCCTTTCACTGCGGGATGCAGCGAGCAGGTCGCGTGCCGAAAACACGGCAACACCAAATGCGGCGATGCTCGCCATGACACTCCACCAGCCATAGCTGACGGGCACCATTGCGCTTGGCTGGAACGACCATTGCCAAAGAATAGGTGCGAGCAGGGCCAGAATGGCTCCATAATTCAAGGTCAGCAAAGTGTGGTTGATACGCTCCGTCCAGGGAAGCTTGCGGGTGAGATCCTCTTCGACGAAGTCCCAGAGCGTGATGATGACTTCTAGTACCAGGATTGCCGCGAAGAGCAACGTGAATATACCACGGGGCTCCGTCCACGCGAATGTCAGGAAGATCACGGCATAAAAGAAGTTGCGGATACCGTGCAGGCGCAGTTCCAGCTTTTGCGAAGCGCGCCAGGCCAGGCGTTCGGTGACTTCGTGATGCACGAGCGTGTCAAACAAACCCATGGCAATCTGTACGGATATCAGAGTCCAGAGAAGAGGATCGGTCATAGGTCAATCTCCATGTCATGAAAGAGCGCGTCCTGATGGATGAGCTCGCCGAACAAACGGCTTGTCAGGGTGAGTGAGAACAGGAACCGTGTATCGCCGAGGTCCCGGTGTGTGATGGTGAGTTTGCCCGGGCTCAGCCACGATGGCAGCCGGAAGCGCAGCGAACCGACCTGCAGAAAATAGTGATCGCTCTTGAAGATCAGGGCGTCTTGTCCGGCAGCGACCTGAAGCGCCATACCAATGCCGCAACCGATGTATTCTTCAATTCCGGTCGGACCTGCAAACCGTTTCGAGCTATGGATCACCTGCGGAAAGCCGGTCGCGCGGCCATACTGGCGGATCCAGAATTGACCTTCCCCGGCGCAGTCCTCGGTGACCGTGACGACAGCCGGTTGCCGAAGAGAGGACATGTCGTGTGGCAAAGGGCCGCCAACGAGCCGCGCAAGCTGTGACAGCACATATCCGGGGAAGGTTCGGCGCATCGCGACAACTTCACCCTGATAGACAACGCTTGCCCCACCTCTCAGGCGCTTGCCGAAGCGTTTGCGGACCGAAATCGGGAGTGCGTTCCATGCAGCTTCGCCCAAAAGGTCCCGGAAACGGGTGTCGAGAACGATGTCACAATGCCGGGCAGCGGTATCATGCTGCATCTTACATCCTTTCCAGTTAAGTCCGTTATTTCTGTAGAAAGAGAAATTAACGATCAAAAAAATTTACACCTACTTCGTTTTGCCGCCGATCTTCAAAAGGGTCAGAACCTTGTTTCCCATTTTCATCAAGGCCGCCAGATTGGATTTTGGAACGCTCAGCATCTGAGCCGACCAGCGATCAGCGGTTGTCAGAAAGTCCTGCATGGCATGCATACGCTTGAGAACGTCGGGATCGAGGTTCTTTTCATTCTCGGCCTGCGAAACGCACATGTCGATTGCGCGGATTGCGGGGTCTATCTCCCGCTCCTTGCGACCCCGCGCGATAAGAAGGGCCATTTCCCACACGTCCGTTTCTGCAACGAAATGTTCCCGCCGGTCACCGGCGACCGGAACCCGCTGAATCAGCCGCCAGCCGACAAGCTCCTTCAAGGAGTTGGAAACGTTCGATCGTGCAATCCCAAGCTCTTCTGATATTTGTTCCGCGTTTAGCGGCTTCGTGCTCAGGTAGAGCAGAGCATGGATCTGGGCGACGGAGCGGTTGACCCCCCATTGGCTGCCCATATCGCCCCAATAAAGAATGAACTGAGATTTTGCGCTTGCGTCGTTTTTGTCGGTAATTTCTGTCATGACAGAAATATCGGACTATATTGAACGAGAGTCAACCCCCACGCCAGGTGTGGTTCGCATCAGCGTCACTCTCTCAGACACGTGGGGTAATACATTTACGGGTAGTCCTGGAGCGCTGGGCCCAGGGTCCAATCACGCCAAGCAAGTGAACAACAGCTGTGGAGCGGGCGAAGGAATGGTTGATCCTCGGAAGGAATAGGAACAAAGTGGGAACATAGGCGTTTGATTTGGAGTGTCGCCAATGAGTAGTTTGCAAGAATACAAGGCGAATTCGGGAACTTTCGTACCGGTCTGGACACTGGAAATCCAGACATTGCCGGAAGATACCGACCGGATCCTGGATGAGGTCAAAAAGGTCTATCCGTTGCGGTTTGGCCGTTACCAACGCAACGCAAGCATCTCCGCCGTCGGCAAGGAAACGGCGCAACCGGAGCCGGGTTCGACGACAACCACCCATGTGGACGCATTTGAAGCAGGCTCAACAGAGACCTATCCGATGGTTGAACTCAAGATTTCCATCGAGCGAGATTTGGAAATCCTGGAGAAGGTGATGGATGCGATCCTATACGTCCATCACTACGAGGAACCGGTGATATTCCTGCGCGAAGACTGGGCGAGCAGGGCGGCCTACAATCCGGATAGTGCCAATCCGAACCGCTGGTGGAACAACGGACGCGGGCTGCCGGAACGGATTTCCTGACCTGAAGACACGGGTGTTTCAACAATCGCTGGCCGATTTTACGGAGACCGGCGAGATGCCGGGGAGAGGCTTAAAAGTCTGACCTGTTCGAACCGGTAGACGTGCGCATGCTGGTCAAAGTCCGGTCAATCTTGAACAACTGGCGAAAAGACTTCGACAGGTTCGACCACGCCCTTCAATTGGTGGTTTCCAAGCGAACGCCAGGATAAAGAGGAATACTCAACAAAGTCACGTGTTGCCAGTACGGTCTCATCAAGTGTGGAACACAGGCCTTCGACCCGGCTGGCCATATTGACGGAGGACCCGATGACGGTGAAGTCGAGCCGGTTGCCACCGCCGATGTTCCCATAAAACACCGTTCCGGGGTGGAGACCGATCCCGAAAGCGATGTCGTGTGCCGCATCGTTGGTACGTGTGACAGTCAAAGCTGCGGCCTCGGCCCGCGCGACGGCGTCGCCAACGTCGCTTTGATACGGAAAGATGGCGAGCATTGCATCGCCGATGAATTTCAGAACCTCGCCCGAATGTTCTTCAATCGCGTCCGTCAGCTGCCCGAAATAGTCGTTCAGCAGCATCAATAGTGCGTCTTCGCTACGTGACTGCGCGATCCCGGTAAACCCGCGGAGGTCCGAGAACCAGATAACTGCATCAATGTGACTGCCGTCGCCGCGCGCGATTTCGCCGTCCAGTACTCTGAGGCCAGCCCGTTTACCGACATAAGTTTCCATAAGCGTCTTGGCTGTGTTGCGCGCAATGAAACCTTCAAAAACAAGTGTCAGTGCTGGAAGCGTTGCTGCGACAAGGGCGGTATCTTGTTCGTTGAAACCGCCGGCTGCCTTCGTTGCGAGCGTCAGGACCTTGTAAGTGTCGTCGGAAAACTGAAGAGGAAGGGCTTCGTATTGGGTGTACCCTTCAGCCCAGAGATCTTCCCCGATGGGATAAAGACTGCGATGTTCCGGCCGATCGAGCCTTAGCGACGAAGCTTCGCCGTGCGTATAGATCTTGTGGATCGGGCTTGCCTTGAGAATTTCCATCTGATCCGGCGTATAGGTGAACCAGCGTTGTTGAGGTCCGCCCGCAACATCCCAGAAGACGAAGGAAGACTGCGCGATCGGATGCAGGATGGGTGCGCCGAGTGTCGAACGATCGACCTCGATGCCGGCTTCGCGCAGTTTGCGGGAGTAGCCGTGAAGCAGGGCTGCGGGTGATGCCTGTCGCGGGCCTTCGACCATCAACCAGTGAATAACCTCGTCGCTGGCGGATCCGGGGAATGTGTTCATCCCGTCTTTCTCCCAAATCATGACTGAACACGATTGCAAAACCTACTAACTCATCAAACGGGAGTGGGACGGATGGCGCAATACCTCGACACACCGCATGCTTTGCCATGCGCGAATACGAAGATCACCAGCCAATTGCATACGCCTCCGTATAGTGCTTACGTTGAGTCAATATTGATCTGTACGCAAGCTTATGAAAACACAAATGAGTAAAACGCGATTGGGAAAGGCGGATTGGATACAGGCCGGAATGCGTGCTCTGGCCGCGTCCGGCGTTGGGGCGGTACGAGCCGAAGCCCTTGCCCGCACGCTTCGGACAACCAAGGGTTCATTTTATTGGCATTTCAAGGACATCAACGACTTCCAACGGCAGATCCTTGACGGGTGGCAAGCCTCACAAGCCGATGAAATCATCAGGCGAATGGCGGATCATGAACCGGGAATTGATCGTTTGCGGGCGCTTGTCGGACTGACGTCCGAGCTGCGCTCAGCCGATGTATCGGTCAAAGCGGAGTTGGCGATACGCGAATGGGCTCGGCTGGATACCGAAGCAGCCAAACGTGTCGCCCATGTCGATGCAAAGCGCCTGGACTACCTCAACGAACAGTTTCAAGTTCTCGGCTTCAACGACAGACACTTTGCCCTTGACCTCTACACGACCTATCTGGGCCTGCGAATGCTTAAGTCCACAACGGATCTCGACGCCGCTGGTCATCTGGAATTTGTTTTGTCGAGGCTGCTCAAAAGATAAATTGCAAAGCGCAGGTGAGGCTCCTTGGGGTAAAAGTTACGGAGCGATAAGCGAGCCACCGGGAGCAGCCTCTTGGAAGTCTTGTCTTCAGAAACGATCAGAACAGCGCAGCAGAAGATGCAACCAAATATCATCTTTAAATTGTATCTGTAAAAGTGTGACGCTAGTCACTGTATAACATGACGTAATTTGTTAGTTTTGTTTTGTATCCAACAAATTATTTTAAAGTGGTCGTTGGAAATTTGATTATTACTTTGATTTTAAAGACGGTAATGGCTTCTGGTTCGCCAGTCCTTAGTATTGCGCCGTCAACCCAATTTAAAGCCACGCAGGGAACTGTAAAAGGCTTCGGCCTTAAGGCGAGAGAAAAGAGAATGAGTTGACCAACTTATATTGCCGTTCGGATGGCGGTCCGTTGACCTCCAACTGTACCGTGACATTGCGGCGATCAGTTTGAAGCTGACTGCAGCTCCTTGGCGGTACAATGTCCGAAACTCGGGACTGGGGCGGTAAAACCTGTTACAAGCCAGGCTACCAGTAATCCCATGGTCTTTCCCCTCGCTGGCAACAGCGAGGGGATTTTCGTTGTTCCGCAAGTCCGATGCGTTTGTGGCTACGCATGGATCTTTTTCTGCTCAGGTTTGTTGCCAGCTCGAATGCGTAAGCCTGATGAAAAGTTATCCGGCTAAGTTCAATGGCGAATGACGCGGATCGAAGCCCGCCTTCGCACTATTATCCATCGCAATCTCAGGCTTGAGTTCTAAAGACTGCTGTTGCCGGGGTGGTCCCGAAAAGAAATCTTGTCGTGTCCGTTTAATCGTCAAGGGCGGCAACAACGCGTGGCAGCAGATCCTTGACATCTTGTTCTTTCCAGTCCGGATCTTTCAGGCGTAGCGGAGCCCGCGTTTTTCGTTTCAGAGCCTTTCCCGTCCGCATTTCATAAGCGAGCGAAGGTATATCGCGCAGGGCATCGCAAGGGCTCGTTTCTTCGCCGAAAAGGGTAACGTCAAATCCGTCCGGGTCCTTGAGGACGTCCTCAAAAACGTTTCTTCCCTGGAGAATGAGCCAGCATCTGAACCCTTCGAAATCATCATCGGAGCAGCCGCCGCGCAAAAGAACGGCGAGAGACCAGACGTCATCGCGGTAAGCGCGCGCGTCCAACTCATGGAACAATTCGTCAAATGTCTTGATCGCCTTTGCCTCGAAGCTCGCAAGTCTGTCGGTTGCCGCCTCAATCTGGTCGAGTGCTCCGCTTTCGCCCGGAGCTCCGATGATTTCCCAGAAGATATCAACGTCCATGTCGCGCGGATCCGGTTTTCCCTTTCGGAGGCGCCGTTGTTCCTGCTCGATTTCTGCCCGATCAGCAGCAAGACGTCCAAGTTGCGCTGACGTTGCGCCCGCGCGCAGGAAAAAGTCGTGCACTTCGTCCATCATCGTGAGAACTTCGGCCTTGCGGTGTGCGATCCCGTTGATCATTTTCTCAAATGACTTTTGCTGCTGCTTTTCGCTTACGGACCAGTTTGGCGACTTCTTGAACCCACGATTGCGCTCATCGATCAAAGCCCAGAAAGACGGTTTTTCCAATGCCAGGTAGTAGCGGCAGATGCGAATGACACGCTGCCCTTGCCCGGCGCGCAGCAGGCGTTCCAAAACATCGTGAATGAGATCGTTCCCGTTCGGGTCCCACTGGTGAACCGTGTTCGTATAACGGGCTTCGATCTCGTCATAGAGGCCACGCGCAAAATAGGCATCCTCAAGGGCAATGGCCGCCGGTTCGAAGCAGGCGCTAGATCTGTCCCACTCCAGATAGAGGCGGCCTTCACGGTGTAGGTCCGCAATGTGGTCCCTCAGCCGTTCGAAGTCCTTCGACAGATCGTCATAGCGCGGCTGGAACGCCTCAGTCTCCGTAATCGAGATCTCGTCATGCATCTATAAAGCATCTTTGTCTTGTGAGCCTGGCGACAGGAGAATGAGGTCAGGAGGTGAAAAATTCGGGAAACAGATTGTTAGAATTTGCTTAGATGAGCGCGGGTCATCGGAGGACATCACGTCAGCCTGGCTCTGAACCCTTGCCGATAATCCGCGGGGGACACATTCATCAGTCTCAGGAAAGTACGGCGCATGCGCTCTTCGTCATTGAAGCCGGTGCGGACGGCGACCTGCTTAACGGACAAATCCGTTGTTTCCAGCAACTCTTTGGCCGCGTCCGTTCGAATGGCCTCAACGGCTTTGGCCGGTGTCAGACCGGTCTGCCTGGTGTATTGCCGCGCAAAGTTGCGGGCGCTCATATTTGCCTGTTCTGCCAGAGCTTCAACCCGAAGGTCTTTTTCAATATTCTCCGCTATCCACTGGTGCAGGGTCTCGAACCGGCCTCCCACGTCGCGTACCTGGCGTCCGAGGACAGGGCTGAATTGCGATTGTCCGCCGGCACGGGCCATATGGGTCACCATTGACTGTGCCATTTGCAGCGCGGAGCGGCGCCCAAGATCAGCCGCCACAATTGCCAACGCCATATCGATGCCGGCAGTAATGCCTGCGGACGTCCAGATGTTTCCGTCCTTGATGAAAATGGGGTCAACTTCAACCTGAACGCCCGGATACTCGTCTTCCAGCGTCTTGCAGTCTTCCCAGTGCGTGACCGCTCTGCGTCCGTCCAGGAGACCGGCGGCGGCAAGAACAAGCGCTCCGGAGCAGACTGAGCAGACCCTTTGAGCATTTCCCGCAAGGCGTCTGATGTTTTCCAGCAACAGGTTGTTGTACATCGCTGTGTTGGCTCCCGCGCCCCCCACGACAACGAGTGTGTGGATCTCTCGGTCCAAATGCCATGTGACCGGCTCGCTCGGAATGGTGACGACCGTGTTGGTGTCGATCGCGCCGCCATCGACTGAAGTCACCGCGCAAGAATACCCGTTCCGGCCCGTCTCAGGATCAAGAGCGTGGCTGAAAACCTGGAGCGGGCCGACAAGGTCAAGAAGCACAATGTCGGGATAGACTACAAAGACGACGCGCCTGGCACCGTCCTGCGGATTATGCGGTTTGGCAGTAAACGAGGTCATCTTGTCATTCATGCCATGGGCAAACCCGGTAGTCTATCCGCATGACAAAGGGAAAATGACGTGCTTCCGCTGAAGCCGAATTGCGGGTGTTGCGAAAAGGACCTTCCGCCGGATGTCATTGATGCGTGCATGTGCACGTTCGAATGCACGTTTTGTGCGGAACATAGCGAGAGCAGTTTCGACGCCCTTTGCCGCAATCGTGGAGGCAATCTTGTGATGTGTCCAACTCGTCCGGAAAGCTCCTGATCAAAAAACCGGCCTGCACAAAAAGACTCACAAAGGCCCATCCACAATGCGCTCAATTGCGCGCCTGATGCCCGGAGACCGTTATGCACGATCTGACCGAAATCTTGAATTGGCGCCGGCTCAGCGACAAGATTACATTGTCCGGGCAGCCGACAGAACAACAGCTTGCTGACATTAGCGAACTTGGTGTGACGCATGTCGTCAATCTCGGGCCGCACCACAACAAAGGAGCCCTGGACGACGAAGCCGGTACGGTTGCGAGCCTCGGGATGGAATATGTCTATATTCCCGTGGAGTTCGACAATCCGACAGACGAGGATTTCGCCAAGTTCTGTGAGGCGATCGAACGGCTTAAAGACACCAGGATCCATGTGCATTGCATTTACAATGCCCGGGTCAGCGCGTTTTTTTATCGTTACGCGAAAACCGGCCGCGGATTCTCAGAGTGCGAAACCTTCGCGCTGATGGAGGGTATCTGGAGACCCGGTGACGATTGGGCTGCGTTCATCGGAAGCGACGATGCCGTGCGGCAACCCAACCGTTATGCCGGAGAAGACTATTGAATTTGGCCCAAGATCGGGCGTCTTTGATGTTCGTTGAGCCATTGCGATCGAGGGCATCGCATGTTGGCCAGAGTCCAATTGGCCATGAGCCGCGATGTGAGCGGCCGCGTCACCGTGGCCTTCTTGCTTGTGACAATTCAGGGACAGGTATCGCTGCGACAGCAGCCTGATCATCCTGAGGGGATGAGTGCGACGGCCCGTCGATCTTGGCAAAGAACTGGATCACGATGTAGCAGCTCGACATCAGAGCGAAAATGATCAGGACATGGTCCACCTCGAACAGGTTGGTCAGGTGGCCATAGACTGCGGACCCCACGATCTGACCGACAGGCAACATGAAGAATAGCATCGCGACAATGCTCGGTGCGTGATCCGCTGAAATGCGCGCCGCCCAGATCAGATAGAGGGCGGTACCGGTCATGTAAAACACACCGAACATACCGGCAGCGAGCAAGCCGACCACTTCAGAGTGTTGTGCCATTGCCAGTAACAGTGTCGATGTGCCCAGCCCGACGAAGGAAATCGAGTGAACCTCACCCAGATCCAACCGGCTGATGAAGTCGCCGCAAAAACCACCGAGAAGGCCGGCGACGCCGAGGGCAATCCAGAACAGGCTGACCCCTGTGTTGTTCCAATCCGCGAGTCCGACGAGGCTGATGCCGCCGCCAGTCCATATCGCGGCACTGACGATCCCGAAAAGGAGCGCACTCGACACAGCTTGATGGAGCGCCGGCGACTTGACGATTTCCCGAATGTTGAACCTGTTGATCGGCGCTTTGGCGTGCCTTGGAACAGTGAAGCAGGCTGCGAGGGAAACGAGAACGGAAATCAATGCAAAAACGAAAAAGCACTCTCTCCAGCTGTCGGTAAAAAAGAGGGCGGTCGCGCTGGCGGCGACAATGCCGATTCCCGTTCCTGCGTTGATGATGCTGACTG
Source organism: Roseibium sp. HPY-6 (assembly GCF_040530035.1). Lineage (NCBI taxonomy): Bacteria > Pseudomonadati > Pseudomonadota > Alphaproteobacteria > Hyphomicrobiales > Stappiaceae > Roseibium > Roseibium sp. HPY-6. The sequence continues at coordinate 1,791,494 of NZ_JBEWCD010000001.1, read as the reverse complement.
CGCGATCACGGTAGCAGGCACATGAAACGGTTACCCCGGCAATCAGAGGCGGTATGGAGAGCCCGGAACTGATGCCGATCAACAATAACGAAACGGTTAGACCCGCTGATGTGGTCGCGCCGCTGACCATTGTCGCGCCGAGCGTACCGAAGACCATCGCGAGGGCGACGGTCATCCTTGGGCCGAAACGCTCGGTCAAATACGCCGCGGCGAGCAGCGCAATGCAAGTACCGGCGTAAACGCTGGAAGCCAGATGCGCCGTGTGCTGATGGTCGAGTTGGAATTCAAACTGGATCGTTGGCAGAAATTGTCCGAAGGCGAACCGCACCCCGTATGTCAAGGAAATCACGCATGCCCCGATCGCCACAAATACGTAGCTCTTCATATCAGGTTCCTTTTGGGCACTTTGGCCCTAAATATTTGAAAAAAAAGAATTCAGTATTCAAAAATCAGTATTTACCAGATTAGATAATGAAAATCGCGCGTTTTGCAAGTCTCAAGCAAATACATTCTGGCGCTCGCCAGCGACGAAAATGATAAAGAAGCGCCTCTTGTTGTTCTTTGGTGTTCGGTGGCACCAATCTCTTCGGAATGACGAATTCGAACGGTTCGCTTGAAGTTGCTTCTTTGTCATTCCTTGGTGCTCTCGGGAGCACTTATCCAAGGTCGCCATTCGGTGCGTATGGTCTTGGAGGCAATCTGTTCGAAAACAGGGTGGACAACTGGTCTGAAAAATCGGGCGGCCAGATCGCACCTGGCATCTGCGGAACGGAGACTGGAAACTGGATTAGGGTTGTGACCGTTTCAGCGGCTCCGATCCTGGCAGCGCTTCCACTCATGGCTGGCGGTCTAGCGGCCCCTCGGGGCCGCTTTTCATTTGCGCTGATGAAATGCAACACTATTGTCGGCAGTTCTTTTTCGACACCTGGCTGTTGAGCGCGAACGCCACAGCTCTGGTTTGAGCGCTTACTCAAACAAAGATGGCAGGAACAGTGAAAATGCCGGCACGTAGGTGATCAGCATCAAGGCCACGAACAGTGCCAGGTAGAAGGGCCAGATGGTCTTCAGGGCTTCTTCAATCCTGATCTTGCCGACCGCACACCCCACGAAGAGACACGTGCCGACAGGCGGTGTGCACAGTCCCAAGCCCAGGTTTACCAGCATCATGATGCCGAACTGGATCGGATCCATGCCGAGTTCGCGCGCAAGCGGGAGAAAGATAGGGGTGCAGATCAGGATCAGTGCAGCCATGTCCATGATCATGCCGAGCACCAGAAGGACGGCGTTGATCATGAGAAGAATGAGGATCGGATTGTCCGTGATGCCCTGAAGCAGATCGGCTGTCATGCTGGGCACGCGATAGAAGGTGAGCATATAGGCAAAGGCACCGGCGCAGGCGATCAGGATCATGACCATCGACGTCGTGCGCACCGATTGGGTGACCGCGAGCTTGAATTTCTCCCAAGTGAGACTGCGATAGACAAGAAGCGTGACCAGGAAGGCGTACATGGCGCCGAAGGCACCGGATTCGGTCACCGTAAAGACACCCGACAGGACGCCGCCGACAATAATGACTGCGGTTAGCAAGCCGGGAAGGGCGCCTGCGAAATTCAGTGCAAGCATTGCAAAGCCGGGAAATTTCTCAGCGCTGTAACCACGCCTGACCGCGACCAGATAGGCCGTGACCGCAAGGCAGATGCACATGAGTACACCCGGAACGACGCCGGCAAGAAACAGTTTGGAGATCGAAACAGCGCCGCCGGTTGCCAAAGCGAAGATGATCATGTTGTGGCTGGGCGGAATGATGATGCCGGCGATTGATGAAGTCACTGTCACATTCACCGCATAATCGGCGTCGTACCCCTTGTCTTTCATGACCGGGACGAGGATTGAACCCAATGCGGAAATGTCCGCGATCGCGGAACCAGAGATTCCTCCAAAGAGCATGGACGAAGACACGTTCACGACCCCAAGACCGCCGCGTACCGCACCGACAGCAGATTGCGCGAAGCGCACGAGCCGCATGGCGATGCCGCCGTGAAACATCAGTTCTCCCGCGAAGATGAAGAAGGGGATCGCCATCAGTGAAAAGACGTTTATGCCGGAGACGATGCGCTGAAAACCGATCAGGAGGGGCAAGCCCTCGTACCAGAATGCTGCCAGAGCCGCGATCCCAAGCGCGAAGGCTACAGGCGTACCTATGACGACACACAGGGCGAACACCCCGAGAAGCAACGCGAGTCCCATTTTTTATCCTTATTCTATGTTGTCTTCGCGTCGATCACGGCCGAGCGCCAGGCGGATCAGATGGCCCGCCGAAAAAAGAAAAATCAGAACGCCGCAAATCGTCAGCGGCAAAGAGCGCAGTCCTTCGGACCACTGAATGAGCGGGATCAGTGTTTTCCATTTGAAGATGGTCAGTTCCGTTCCGTACCACAACATCATGGCGCCGAAGACCGCCATGAGGATATCGGAGACGACGACAAAAAGCGTTCTGAGCCAGGAGGGTACAAGGTTTCGGAACAAGACGACCGACAAATGCGTGTTCTGGTTCACTCCGACTGCAGCCCCCAGAAACGTGATGACCATGATCAGCAGAAACGACACCTGCTCGACCCAGGTCGGTGTGTCATTCAGAACGTACCTGCCGAAAACCAGCCAGGCGAAAATCGTGGTCATGACCACAAGCGCCGTGCCAGCCAAAACCATGCAGGTTTTCGAAATCAGAGCGAACGCCTGATCCATCCGTTTCACAAACAAAGGCGGTGAGGACGTGTCGCGCATGGGAACCCTCTGTGCTGAAAGCCGCCCGGCGTCCTGGGCAGGAGCCGGGCGGACCTTTTCTTTTCAGATAGTGGCTGTCACTCGGTCGATTTCGCGAGGTCGACGAGGGTTTTCATATCCGGATTGGCGGCAAGGTATTCTTCGTATACCGAAGCCATCGCATCTTGGAACGGTCCCTTGTCAGCGATCTCATTGACAACAATCCCGGCCGCTTCAACATCCTTGCGCGCCTGGTCCGACTGGACGGCCCAGAGTTCACGCTGGAACAAGGCAGCCTCTTCTGCTGCTCCTCTCACCGCGGCCTGCATTTCCGGAGACAAAGCTTCGAACTTGGCCGTGTTCACGCAGATGCATTCCGGGATGATCAGGTGCTCGCTCAGGGAGTAGTTGGTCGTCACTTCAAAGTGGCCGACGTTCTTGAATGAAGGGAAGTTGTTTTCCGCGCCGTCGACAACTCCGGTCTTCAATGCCTGCTGAACTTCCGAAAACGCCATGGGGGAGGGGTTGCCACCCATCGCCGAGATCATGGCGGTGTAAAGGTCGTTGTTCATGACCCGGATCTTCAGGCCTTCAACGTCTGCCGGCGTGTTGATCGGCTTCTGACTGTAGAACGAGCGTGCTCCGGCATCGATCCATGCCAGCGGAGTAAGCCCGGCTTCGGCCATTCCCTGGGCAACGATGTCGCCCGCTTCACCTTCCAGGACCCGGAACATGTGCGGGACACTTTTGAAGATGAACGGCAGTGAGACGAGGTTGGCCTCCTTCACAATCGGGCCGATCGGACCAAGGTTGAAGTTGCCGAGCTCGATTGCGCCGATGCGGACTTGTTCCAGCGCGTCCGGCTGGGATCCTAGAACGCCTCCGTGGAAGACTTCGACGGTCAGTTCACCGCCGGTGGCGTCAGCGACCAGCTCTGCAAACTTGTCCATCGCAGCAGTGTTCGGATGACCGTCGTGATGGATGTTCCATGCGCGCCACTCTTCGGCAGCGGCCGCGCCACCCAGAACGGATAATGCGGTCACGGCACCTACGAATGCCGTTAAGATCTTTTTGTACATGATATCCTCCTCGTTACATGATTACCGGTGCTGCACGATGCTTCATGCGGGCATACCGGATTTGGGCCGCGCATTTTTTTGCGCGAACTCTGTCTCCCCGCCGCGCTGTGCCGAGCCGGAGAATTGCGTTTCTGGTGTCCTCCCTCTCACCCCTTCGATGTCCGCGGCGTATCTCTGTCCGGCGGCAGGGTGAGCATCGTTTCCAATGCGATGGCTTCACGATATGCAATTTACAAATTATTACAAGTGAAATTTCAAATGGACAAATTTTTTGAGAAATTTCTTTGTTTTCTGCGGGTGAGAGTAGCGCTTTTTCAAATTGTAAGGCGTGTCGCAGGAGTGATGCTTTACAAATATTGTGAGCCGATCCGCGAGTGTTCACCGGCAAGAAGGCCGGTGAACATGCGTCTGGTTCCGTCAGGAGAACAGCAGTCCACCATTGATGTCGATACAAGCGCCCGTGATGTAGGCGGCGTCATCGGATGCCAGGAAAACAGCAAGATTTGCCACCTCTTCCGACGTTCCTTCCCGTTTTAGGGGGGTGATGTTCGCGACATGCTGGCGAACTTCGGGCTTTGTAAATGTGTTGTGAAAGTCCGTGTCGATCATGCCGGGGCAAAGCGCGTTCACGCGAATGCCGGGTGCGAGCTCTTTCGCCATTCCGCGCGTCATGGTCATGACAGCGCCTTTCGACATCGCATAGGCCATTGCCCCCGGACCGCCTCCATCACGCCCCGCCTGGGATGCCATGTTCACGATTGCGGAGCCTGGCTTGAGATGAGGCAGCGATGCCTGGACCAGGAGGAATGCTGACGTGGTGTTCAGGTCGAACACGTTTTGCCAGTGCTCCGGCGTGATCTCGGCAATGGTTTTTCTGGCAACAAGCCCGCCGGCGATCGGCATGACAATGTCCAGTCGTCCAAAGTCTTCCACCGTCCTGGCAACCAGGGCGTCGACGTCCGCTTTTCGCGTCATGTCGCCTTTCATGGCGAAGGCCTGGCCTCCTGCGGTGCGGATTTCCTCAACAGCACTGTCAGCGCCTGCCGCGCTGCTATGGTAGTTGATGCCAACGCTTGCGCCTGCCTTTGCCAGCGCCATGACGCAGGCGCGTCCGATGTCCCGGCCCCCGCCCGTTACGATTGCCGCTTTTCCTTCCAGTTTCATTTGCGATGTCTCCTTTAAGTCTGATCAATTTGTTTTGAGTGCCTGAAGCCTTGTGTCGTCTCTCAAGGGCGAGCGACGATCCGGTCGCGCTTCCGCTCAATGTGTCGTCCCGTCGCGTCGCGCGTTGCCTGGCGCGCCTTTCGGATCTCTGCGCAATTGCCATGGGTTTTACAAATCGGCACATATGAGATCTGAACTGCGTCATGTTTATCCGCGGTTCTGAGAGCTTGGGTTCTCTCCTGCCCTGTCAAATGCTGGTTTTCGGCCAGACGGACCGTTGCCAAATCCGGTCGAAAGGCAAGCAAAACAGCGAAAGTCTATTTATGAATAACCTTACCCAGATACGCTGTCCGTCGCCTGATTGGTTTGAGTTTGGCGGCTGATCTCGATGCAATCCTTCGGAATTTGTGATGACCAATTCCGAATAGCTCATCAGTGCTCGAGAGATCAATACAAATTTTACAAATAAGTTACAAAAGTGATGAATTGCTAAAATTTAACCCGTAAACCGGAGTTTTTTGATCAAACCTGTGCGGAATGTGGCCGTTTAGTTCCATCCTGTTGCCGGGTGCCTTTAAGTGCAATTCAAGAAGATTTCTGAAATTTTCCAAATAAATCAATATTTAAGAAATGCCGAGTGCCGTGAGGAAGGATCGCGAGAATTCGGGTGATCCAGAAATTTACAAATAATTGACAAGTTTGGCCGGTGCAGATAATTTCCGTTCGAACACGGCAACACGCATCAATCAATAACGGCGGAACCCTTCTCATGAACGAGCTTGTCGACATCACCGAGTTAAAGCTGATGCAGGTAAGCACGGCGACGCTCACGACGGTTCTGTTCAAGCGTGGCCTTCGAAATATCTTTCTGCAAGGTGTTCACCGTTTGCGCCCGGGTCCGAACATGGTCGGTGTCGCCTACACACTACGCTATATTCCGGCGCGGGAAGACTTGGACAAACTTGCATCGTTCGCGGACCGCAACAATGCGCAGCGAAAAGGGGTTGAAGAGTGTCCGCCCGGCGCCGTCTTTGTGATCGATGCGCGCGGCGATGCCTCGGCGGCGTCGGCAGGATGTATTCTTGCGGCGCGCTTACAGGCGCGGGGGTGCAGGGGGATCGTCACGGATGGCGGGTTTCGCGATACGCCCGAAATCGCCAGCCTGGAAATGCCAAGCTATCATGCCCGCCCGAGTGCCCCGACCAACCTGACCAAACATCACGCCGTCGCGATCAATGATCCGATTGCCTGTGGCGGGGTTTCGGTTTTCCCCGGAGACATTATCGTCGGCGACAACGAAGGAGTTGTTTGCATACCGCAACATATGGCAAATGAAGTAGCGGAAGAAGCTACAGAAATGACGGTCTTTGAAGACTTCGTGATGGAAATGGTAAAGCAGGGCGCTTCGACATTCGGGCTCTATCCCCCGACCGATCCGTCGACTATGGACAGGTTTAACGCGTGGCGGCAGGAAAAAGGCAGATAAACGAGCCCTCGATGACCGAACGGCAGGTCCGCGACCGGACCTTGTCGGACAAGGTGTATGAAAGCATCCTTGCAAAAATCATGGACGGGGACATACCCATCGGCGGGAAGCTGCCCACTGAGCAGGTCCTTTCGCAGGAGTTTGGTGTGTCGCGGCCCATATTGCGTCAGGCTCTCAAGCAGTTGCGTGAGGACGACGTGGTCGTGTCGAGACAAGGTTCCGGGTCTTACGTGAAGCGACGGCCCGAGGGAGCCGTTCTCGATTTCGCACCTGTCGGATCGATTGCCGATATCCAGCGCACGTTTGAGTTCCGGGCCGCTGTCGAAGGTGAGGCTGCCTATCTTGCTGCGGAGCGGCGTACGGATGCCGATCTCAAACAGCTTCAGGACACGCTTGTAGAGCTGGACCGGTGTATCAGCCAGAGCGAACTTGGCGTTGTCGCCGACGAGGATTTTCATGTCGCGGTTTGCAACGCGTCGGACAACAAGTATTTCGTTGCTGCAAGGTCGTCGATGAAATCCAATATCCTGACCGGGATGAACCTGACCAGAAACCTCTCGCTTACAAAGCCCGAGGATCGGATGCGGCTCGTGCAGGCAGAGCATTACACAATCTATGACGCGATCGAGGCTCGAGACCGTGAAACGGCCCGTAAGGCCATGCGGGCACATGTCGAGAACGCTCGCAAACGTATCTTTGAAGGCTGAAAATAGCGAAGGCGACGGTCGGCTCTTGAAGAAGAGCCGAGGCTTCTGAACTGCTGATGTCGAAGGTTATTTGACCTTTTTAACGCCTTCCAGAATAAGCGTCGTGGCGACCTGCGCGTAGTCTTCGCGTGAGATCGGGCCACCTTCCTTGAACCACATGTAGACCCAGTTCATCATCCCGAACAAAGACATGGTCACAGGCATCAGCAAAGGCCGGTCCGGGTTGTCGAGTTCCGGGTGAATGTCTTTCAGCACGGTGGAAAAGTGCCGGACGATGCGGCGTTCAATGGCGATGATCTCGGATTTCTGTTCATCGGAAAGCGCCGGGCCGGCGTTGAGCTGGACCTTGTGCTGATCATCCGCACCGCGATAGCTGTCGAGTACCGTCTCGACAAGTTTGCGAAGCCGCTTTTCCGGGGGAAGGGTCGGGTCGTCCGACCTTTCGAGCGCCTCATCCAGGATCGCCAAATGCGACTGGATGATCGCAAAGATGAGCACGCCCTTGGACGGATAATAGTGGTAAAGCAGCGACTTGGAGACACCTGCTTCTTGGGCGATTTGCGACATGGAGGCTTTTTCCATGCCCTGGGTTGCAAAGACATTGGCTGCCGTCAGCAGGAGGCCGTGCTGCTTTTCCTCAAAATCACTGGCGCGTGTTCTCGCCATGCGTATCCAACTCCGTATTGCGGATGACGGGATGGCTGACGTTTCTAGCCCGATCGATTGCGATTGACCAGTCGATCCGTCAATTACCGGTGGATCACCTTGGCCAGCTAATTTGTCAGCGATTTCAGTCCAGGACTTCCTCCAGCATCCTTAGTTCTAAAAAGGTTTCCTACCGGCCAAGGCGGGTGCGAACTGGAACCTTCCCTGGCACCCAAAATTACAGGACTAGTCCTTTGGGCGGTTGTCGACGACGCGCTGTGCCTTGCCTTGCGAACGCGCGACGCCCTCCGGCTCGTGAACGTCAACCTTCGCGGATATCCCGATGGTCGACTTGATGTGATGGGCAAGCTCGCCCGCCGAAGCTTCGCGGGCATCGCGGCTGCTGGCGGCAGGGGTCGCCTCTGCATGTACAATCATCGCGTCCATGCGGCCACTGCGCACAAGTTCGATCTGGAAGTGCGCGCTGAGCCCGTCGCATTTCAGGATCTGCTCTTCGATCTGGGTCGGAAAGACATTAACGCCGCGCAAAATGATCATGTCATCGCTGCGTCCGGTAATCTTTTCGATCCGCCGCATGGAGCGCGCGGTGCCGGGAAGAATACGGGTGAGATCACGCGTCCTGTAGCGAACCATCGGCAGACCTTCCTTGGTCAGCGTGGTGAAGACCAGCTCACCCATCTCACCATCAGGCAGGACGGCTTCGGTCACCGGATCGATGATCTCGGGATAGAAGTGATCCTCCCAGACATGGAGCCCGTCTTTCGTCTCCACGCACTCCTGAGCGACGCCAGGGCCCATGATTTCAGACAGGCCGTAGATGTCGACCGCATGCATGTCGAAGGCGTCTTCGATTTCCTCGCGCATTGCATTGGTCCAGGGTTCTGCGCCAAAAATCCCGACTTTCAGGGAACTCTGACGCGGATCGAGCCCGCGGCGGCGATATTCGTCCAGGATCGACAGCATGTAGGATGGCGTTACCATGATGATGTCCGGTCGGAAGTCCTCAATCAGGGTGACCTGACGCTCTGTCATGCCTCCGGAAATGGGGACAACGGTGCAGCCGAGCCGTTCGGCGCCGTAATGCGCCCCAAGCCCACCGGTGAAAAGGCCGTAGCCGTAGGCATTGTGCAGGATGTTGCCTTTTCGCCCGCCCGCGGCGCGGATCGAGCGTGCAATCAGGTCCGACCAGTTGGAAATGTCGTTTGCCGTGTAGCCGACGACAGTCGGTTTGCCGGTCGTGCCGGAGGACCCGTGGATGCGAACGAGCTCTTCGCGCGGGGTCGCGAACATGCCGAACGGATAGGTGTCGCGCAGATCCTGTTTCACCGTGAACGGGAATTTCGCAAGATCGGCGAGCGCCTTGAAGTCGTCCGGATGCGCACCGTGTTGGTCGAACTGTTTCCTGAAGAAAGGCGAATTCTCGTATGCGTGTGACAGCGTCCAGGTGAGCCGTTTTTGCTGCAGCTCCGAGATCTCGTCGCGGCTTGCGATTTCGATCGGTTCAAGACTGTCACGGCCGGGTGTCAGGTCGATCATTGAATGTCCTCCCAATGCGCCGAACGCGCATATTGTGCTTATTCGGATAAAAACGTTCGATTGATGGTACGCGAGTGTCCGCGAAACTCCGTAATCACGGTCCCGTCCTCCCGCGTCAGCGTTACGTCGTATATGCCGGACCGGCCCTGCCTCGAAACCTCGCGGGCTTCTGCCGTCAAGATGTCCCCAAGGGTTCCCGGTGCGACATAGGTGATTGTGCAGTGCTGCGCGACGGTTACCTGGTTGTAGGTATTGCAGGCAAAAGCAAAGGCGCTGTCAGCAAGGGTGAACAGATATCCGCCATGCATGTTGCCGTGGCCGTTTGTCATCTGCCTGGTGACCTCCATCCGAATCGACGCCTTGCCCGGGGCGACATGAAGAACCTCCATACCGAGTGCCTGGGACGCGTGGTCGCCGTCCCACATGATTTGCGCACAGGCTTCGGCAAGCTCCTGCGGGGTCATTTCGGAAACACTTTTCATGTCAGTTGCCTTTAAAGACAGCTGGGCGTTTTTCAAGGAACGCGGTGACACCTTCCGCATAGTCGTCCGTGAAGCCTGCTTCCCGCTGACAATCCCGTTCCATATCAAGGTGGGCGTCCAGATTCTGCGTTGGTGCGGCCTGGATCAGCCGCTTCGTTAGCCCGAGCCCAATGGTCGGGCCTTTTGCCAGGCGGGTCGCAACGGCCGAGCTTTCCTCCATCAGAACATCGTCCTCGACGGTCTTCCAGATCAGGCCCCACGCTTCGGCCTGTTCTGCCGGTAGCGGTTCTGCCAGCAACGCGAGCGCCTTGGCGCGCGGTTCGCCGAGAATGCGTGCCAACGACCAGCTGCCCCCGGCATCGGGAATGAGGCCGATTTTGGAAAAGGCCTGGATGAATTTTGCCGAACGGGCGGCGAATACGATGTCGCAGGCAAAGGCGATATTCGCGCCCGCACCGGCGGCAACGCCGTTGACGGCGCAGACGATCGGCTTTTCCAGTTTGCGCATCAAACGAAGCGTGGGATTGTAGAACGTGTCCAGCGTATGTCCGAGGTCCGGTTTTTCCTCGCTCTTGCGCGGATCGCGGTCCCCCAGATCCTGCCCCGCGCAAAAGCCGCGGCCGGCACCAGTCAAAAGAACGGCACGAATTGCTGCATCTTCATGCGCACGTTCCATGGCGCTCCGCAGTGCGATATGCATATCTTCGTTGAAGGAATTCAGTTTTTCAGGCCGATTGAGCGTGAGTTTCAGCACACCTTCTTCGAGGCTTGTGATCACGGTTTGGTTTTTTGTCATGCCTGTCTCCCAGACCCCGCTTTCGAGATGGATCGCCAAACAGTTCTTGCATAAACCGTCCGGTCGGTCAATTATAAGTGCTGTGCCTTGTTTTGTAAGTCCGTTCCCGGGAGGACAGATGACGCAGCTCTTCGATCGAAATCGTGCCCTGCTGGACGGAGCACTGCAAGCGATGAAAACACGCGCCTTCTGGACACCGTTTCCGGAAGTGCCATCGGGCAGGTTTTATGGCGAAACCGCTCGCCAGGACGGCGAGGTGGCATTCTCAGATCTCCTTGGCAAGTCATTCGAACTGAACGGCCATCCCTGCGAATACCACGTCGGCAAGGAACAATCGCCCTGGGACCTGGATCTTGACGTAACCTATCCGGCGGCTCCGGTTGAAACCCTGATTGCCGCATCACAAAGTGCTTTTGACGATTGGTCAGAAACCAGCGTTGAGATGCGCGTGGGCGTTCTCCTGGAAACGCTTGTCCGGCTTAACAAGATGAGTTTCCTCATTGGCCACGCTACGGTCCATACCACCGGGCAGGGATTTCCGATGGCGTTCCAGGCCGGTGGGCCGCACGCGCAGGACCGTGGGCTGGAAGCGGTTGCGGCCGCCTATGCGGAACTTACGGCGACTGTAGATCGCGCAACCTGGGAAAAGCCACAAGGACGGATAGAGCCCATCGTTCTTGAAAAGCAGTGGTCGCTTGTTCCACGCGGGATCGCGTTGGCAATCGGGTGCAACACATTTCCCTGCTGGAACGCGTATCCCGGCCTTTTCGCCAGCCTTGCGACCGGAAACACCGTCATCGTGAAGCCGCATCCGATGGCAATCCTTCCGCTTGCCATCACCGTCAGGGTGTTGCGGCAGGTGCTGGAAGAGGAAGGGCTGCCGGCGGATACTGTTCTGCTTGCTGCAGATGAGCCCGAAGCGCAAGTGAGCAAAGACCTTGTGCAAGCGCCGGAAATCAAACTCATCGATTACACAGGGTCATCTCATTTTGGGAACTGGATCCGCTCCCATGCCGGCGATGCGCTTGTCTTTACAGAGGAAACAGGCGTCAATTCGGTGGTCATTACAGGCACAGACGACTTTCCTGGTATGTGCGCCAATCTTGCGTTTTCGCTGGCACTTTACTCAGGGCAGATGTGCACATCGCCGCAAAATATCTATGTGCCGGAAAGCGGCATCGTGACGAATGAGGGGCATAAATCATTCGACGATGTGTTTGCCGGGATTGCAGATGCGATTGATGAGCTGCTTGCCGATCCGAAGCAGGCGCCCGGCATATGCGGGACTATTGTCAATCCGGCAACGATGGATCGGCTCCATCGTGCGCGTTCGGTGGGCCGGGTCTTGCGCGATAGCGGGGAAACCGGCATTGGACGCTCGGCAACACCACTGATCGTCGCCGTCGGTGAGGAAGATATGCTTCATAAGGATGAATGCTTCGGTCCAGTCGTGTTTGGCATCGCAACCAGGACGCCAGAGGCCGCGATTGATCAGGCAGCCGGCCTTGCGAAGGAAAAAGGCGCCATCACCGCTGCGCTTTATGCCAGGGACCCGGGACTGATCGACACCGCCGCGAAGGCTTTTTGCCATGCAGGTGTGAACCTTTCGGTCAATCTGACCGGGAATATTTATGTCAATCAATCGGCAGCCTTTTCGGACTTTCACGTGACCGGCGCAAATCCTGCCGGAAACGCCAGCCTGACCGACACGGCTTTTGTTGCACCACGCTTCCGGCGTGTGATGGTTCGCTGGCCAAAAGCCTTGGACAACCAATCTGTTTCTGCGCGGGGTTAATCATCATGTCAGCTGATCCGGCCTGAATGTCATGAAAAGGACACCTCGGGTCTAAGAAGCCGATTGCGGTATTGCATCGATCAAGCACTGACTGCGGTGCACCGCCGGGCGATGTCGCGCTTTACCCGGAGGCGCAGGTATGTCTAATCTTCAAAGGGTCAGTCCTTGCAGCAAACGGGTGGGTCGTATGGGACCTGATAACGTAAAGCTTGCGAAATCACCGCTGGTGCATGCGCACACGCGCCTGCAGTCGGTTGACGAAATGACGTGCGATATCCGCAAGGTGTGCGGTCATTTCGAGTTGGAGCCGACCGAGCATTCCAGCGGGCACATCAAGGGCGATGTGTCGACAATCAGCGTCTCCCGTTTTGAAACAGCCATCGTTTCCCTCAACGCCAAAAGGGTCCTGCGGGACAAGCGCATGATCAAGCGGGATCCGGGTGAAAATCTATTCCTGCTGATCCAGGACAAGGGCAACTGCTGGATCCACCAGAACGAGACCTCGGTTCAGCTGACACCTGGCGATATGTATCTCGTCGACAGCGCGCACAGTTCGGAGTTCGTTTATAACGGCGCAGATGCACGGCAGGTGTCTATCCATCTGCCGCGCGCGGAAATGATGCACCGGTTCGGCAAGATCTGCACCGGCGGCATTGCGATTGATCGCACGGACCCCTTGTTCGTGGCCATGCGGGCCGTGCTGACGAAGATCTTTTCCGACGATATCAGCGTTGCACCTCATCACGGTGAAGCCTTTCTCAGCATCCTCGGAGCGTACTTCAGAAGCGTCGAGCACCAGGACGCGCTCAAGGACCGGACTTCCAGCGGTGTTCTTTCGCGCGCGCTTTGCCTGATTGACCGGCACGCAATGGATGCCGACTTTGGTCCGCAGAGACTGGCCGAATTGCTGCAGGTTTCGCCGCGCACGCTGCAAAGACAATTCGGCCTTCTTGGTGAGACGGTCGGAAAACGGCTTCTGGCCGTTCGACTTGAAACCGCGCGTGCGCGCCTCAATGCAGGGGATGACGGGGCTGGGCGCAACACGATCGCGGCGGTCGCCTACGAAAGCGGCTTCAATGATCTCTCCTATTTCTACCGCTCATTTCGCGAACGATTTGGCGTGCCGCCAGGCGATGTGCGGAAGAAAGTGTCGCTCTGATCCAAAGCCTGTGGCGTCCTCGCCCAAGATTACATGTGCTCCTGAGGTATCGTTTGGTGTGAGGGAACCGGTCCGCTTGACCGCCAGCAGAAACACGAACACGGAGGACGGTTTGTGGTTCGGCGCATCTAAAGCGTTTTGCGATCCGGGTTCGGGCTCAAGAAAAGAGAAACCGGAGAGGGTTCATGAAAATCACCAAGATCCTGGCTTCGACCGCGCTCATGAGCGGCATTGCCGCGACCGCGCTGGCGCATCCACTGGACGGTTTGACGTCCGAGGAATTCCAGAAAATCAACCAGATCATGAAAGACAGCGGCACAGCGACGGAAGACACGCTCTACCCGCTGATAGAGTTGAAGGAACCGCTCAAGGCGGATGTTCTTGCCTGGCAGGAAGGCGATGCGCTCGACCGCAAGGCGATGGTTCAGTTCACGACAGCCGACGGATTCAGCGAAGCCGTTGTGAACATAACGCAAGGGACAGTGGAAAGCAGTTCCGCCATTCCCGATTCTGGTCAGCCGATGATCCTCTTTGCAGAATTCATGACGGCGCTGGAGGGTGGCCTGACCCATCCCGATATGATCGCCGGGCTAGAGGCGCGTGGCTTGAAACCTGAAGACGCCTTCTGTCTGCCGCTCACCGCAGGTAATTTCTTTACGCCGGAATTCGAGAACTCCCGGCTGATGAAAATCCCCTGCTACCAGAACCCGACCGGGTCCAACTTCTATGCCAAGCCGATTGAAGGTCTCTTCTCACTGTTTGATGTCGGCAAGAAGGAAGTCATTGAGGTCATCGACACTGGCGTCGTGCCGATACCGCAGGATCCCTGGGGCTATACCGAAGAGGAGATCGCTGAAAGGGTGCCGCTGCGGCCCGAAACGAACCGGGTTCTCCTGAAACAGGAAGGTGGACCGAATTACAAGATCGACGGCAGCCATGTGGAATGGGACATCTGGCGCTTCAACTACCGCATCGACAAGCGTCCAGGACTTGTCATTTCAAACCTTGACGCCAACGACCAGGGCACCTGGCGGTCCGTGATCTATCAGATGCACCTTTCGGAGGTTTTCGTTCCCTACATGGACCCAACGGAAGGCTGGTACTGGCGGACGTATATGGACAGCGGCGAATACGGCTTCGGTCTCTTTCTGACGCCACTCAGGGCCGGCATCGATTGTCCGGAATACGCGACCTTCCTGCCGGCGCTGATTACGGACGACAACGGAAGCCCGCTGGAAATTCCGGATGCGATCTGCATTTTCGAGCGCAACATCGGCGACCCGGCATGGCGTCACTTCGAGATTTTCGCGCAAGGGCCGGACCAGTTCACACCGACGGAAGGGCGCCCGGAAACGGAACTGGTCGTTCGCACCGCGTCCGAGGTCGGCAACTACGATTACCTGATCGACTACCGGCTGAAACAGGACGGACAGATTTTCATCAAGATCGGGGCGACAGGACTGGATGCCGTCAAGGGGGTTGCGTCTACGTCGATGAATGATGCAACGGCAGCAGAAGACACAAAATACGGCACCTTGATTGCGCCAAATCTCGTTGCCGCCAACCACGACCACTATTTCAACTTCCGGATCGATTTCGACATCGATCAGCCGGTCAACCACATGGGAACGATGGAAATCGTCCCGGCGGAAGTCGATCCCGACCATCCACGCAAGTCGATGTGGACCTGGAAGCACGAGATGCCCGACAGCGAGCTCGATGCGCGGTATCGCTTCAGCGCTTCAAAACCGAAACACGTCCATATTTCGAACCCGGCGCGTGAAGGTTATCTCGGACAGACGCCTGGATGGATGATCCACCACGGCTCAGTCGCCTATGGGCCGTTCGACTTCGAAAACGATCCGCCGTTCAAGCGCAATGCCTATATCGAATATTCCGCCTGGACGACCGTTCATGATCCTGAGCAGCGGTATGCAGGCGGCAAATACGCGATGCAGAGCGATGGGACGGACACGCTGGCCGAATGGGTGAAGGAAGACAAGCCGCTCATGGGTCAGGATGTTGTGTCCTGGTTCACCGCCGGGTTTCATCACATTCCGCGCATGGAAGACTGGCCGGTGATGTCGACCGAATGGAAGACGGTTCACATCATGCCGTTCAACTTCTTCGCCCATAACCCGGCCATGACGCTTCGAAAATGAACCGAATGGCCGGGGGGTGAAGCAACGCCCCGGTCAAAATACGCCGATCCGACTGAGGGTCTGCAGTCTTATATGCGCGAAACCAGCGTCGACAGGAATGCGCCGCTGGTTTCGTCAAGCTTCTCCGTTCCCCAAATGGCGGAGAGAGTTGGTTCGGAAATCGAAAAGTAGCTGATGGAACCGATCAGCTGATACATCGCGGCGGTCCGTTCAGCCTCCGTCCGGTATCGCCATTTGGGCAAGTCTTCCAGCAAAGAAGTGCTTTTGGCCAGAAAGTTTTTCAGGTACCACTTTCGGCTCAACTCGACGCGTTCCAGATTGTCCAGGAGCTCCCGGGTGATCAGCCGCCCATCATAAGGCGCTTCGCGGGTGTGTTCCAGGAGATGTGCGAGAAAGGTCTTCAGCTTTTTCTCCGCGCTCAGATCCTGCTGAATGACATCGTTGACCAGAGCGTCAAACCTGGCTGCGACATCTTCCAGCGCCGCGCCGTACAGAGCTTCCTTTGTTTTGAAATGATAGAGGATCGACTGTTTCGTCAGCCCCAATTCACCTGACACATCTGCCAGCGAAGTTCCATAAAACCCTCGCTCTGAAAAGAGTCGCAACGCCGTTTCGATGAATTTCTGCTTCGGTGAATCGATTCGTCCGGTCATGCGACCAGTCTACCATCTGATTGACGACTTACCATTCGTCAAGTAAAACTTACCGATTGGTAAGTATGAGATGCTCGCGGAGGCGAAAATGGATCGCGCACAGGAAATCGCTTTGCTTGAAGAGTTGATTGGTTTGAACGAGAACGGCCTCTTCTTTCTGGATGACGCCGTGCAATTCTCGCTTACCGACCGATACGTATCTGAGGACCGTTTTGATCGCGAAATGTCATCCGTGTTCCGC
The DNA here is from genome assembly GCF_040530035.1 of Roseibium sp. HPY-6. NCBI lineage: Bacteria > Pseudomonadati > Pseudomonadota > Alphaproteobacteria > Hyphomicrobiales > Stappiaceae > Roseibium > Roseibium sp. HPY-6. The sequence goes on along the minus strand of NZ_JBEWCD010000001.1, from coordinate 1,774,805 downwards.
AGGTCACCTCTCATTGCTGCCCATGCCAGCGAGCTTCCGGAAAGAGGCAGCTATCTGACGCGTCAGATCAGCGGCTTGCCTGTTCTGCTCACACGCGAAAAAGACGGAACGGTGAATGCATTCTTGAATGTCTGCCGCCACCGCGGGGCGCGGCTCGTTGCCGAAGACAGAGGATGCAAACATGCCTTCAGTTGCCCCTATCATGCGTGGACCTGGGACAGTTCCGGAAGTCTGCGCGGCATACCGCATGAAAAACAGGGATTTCCCGATCTGGACCGATCTGCCTATGCATTGAAGCGCTTGCCGGTGACCGAGCGGCTCGGGCTTATCTGGATCGTTGCCGATCCCAGGGCACAGTCAAATTTCGACACGTTTCTCGAACCGGTGAAGAAGGATTTCGCCTGGCTTGGTATGGCTGGTCTCGGAATTGCCGCATGTGATCAGAAGGTTTTGAGCGCTAACTGGAAACTCCTGTTGGAAGGAGGGCTGGAAGCCTACCATTTCAAAGTTACGCACAAGGAGACGATAGGACCGCATTTCCTCGATAGTCTTTCCAGCTACCAGATGCTCGGGCCGCACATAAGATCGGTCTTGCCACGCGCGACAGCGACTGCGCGCGATCCCCGGGGAGGAGACAGCTGGTCGATCCAGGACCATGCAAATGTGCTCTACACCGTTTTTCCCTTGAACCAGTTTCTTGCGATGCAGGACCACGTCGCCTGGATCAGCCTCAACCCGCTTGCGGCGGACAGAACCGAGGCGCGGATCGTAACCCTCGCACCCAGGGAAACCATCGATGAAAATCGGATGGACCATTGGCGTCGCAATCACAGAATCACCTTGAACACACTTTCTGAAGATTTTGCAGTCAACGAGGCGGCGCAGGACGGGATGGCAAGCGGTGCCAATGAGTTTCTGACTTTCGGCAGATATGAAGGCGCATTGCACCGGTTTAACGCAGAGGTCGAGCGCCGTCTTTGAAAAGAAAAGACTTTTGATTTGACCCATTTCAAGGCTGCCGAAAGCCTTCCTGCGGAAATCGCATACCTAAAATTATGCGTTGGTATGACTTTTGTTTCGATAACTTGAGAGGTCGCCGATCGAGAACAATGAATGACTTCTACGTACAATCCCGTAGGCAATTTTTCTTAAATTTTTGGAATTTATACTTTTGGTTGCGTTGTTTTTGTTTTTTGGCGCAGTAAAAGCGTTTGCCCTACGTGTTCAGCGGTAGCCTGGATCAATATTTCTTTTACTTTCCCATGCGTTAATCTTATCAGAATCTAAATTCCGTTCTCAAAGGAGGGCAAGGCGTTGTTGTTCCGTAGTTCAGCGAATGCCGTCATCAATGCGTTTAGCCGGTCCCAGGCGATGATCGAATTCACGCCGGACGGGCATATTCTCGATGCAAATGCGAATTTTCTCGGCGCCATGGGCTACACCCTTGAAGAAATCAAAGGTCAGCACCATCGCCTGTTCGTCGATCCTGAATATGGCGACAGCAAAGACTACAGCGACTTCTGGCAAGACCTCGCAAGAGGCGAGTTCAAGGCCGAAGAGTTCCTGAGGTTTGACAAGAGCGGCAACGAAGTCTGGATCCAGGCGTCCTACAATCCGGTGGTGAACGCGGCCGGGAAGGTCGTTAAGGTGGTCAAGATTGCCTCTGACATCACCGAGCAAAAGCGACGCAATGCGGATTTCGAAGGTCAGATCGATGCGCTCAACCGTTCTCAGGCGGTTATCCATTTCGAACTGGACGGAACGATCATAGACGCCAACGAAAACTTCCTCGGGGCCATGGGCTACTCGATTGATGAGATCCGGGGACAGCATCACAGGATGTTTGTTGAGTACGACTACGGCCAATCCAGCCAATATCAGCAATTCTGGGAAGAGCTCGGTCGTGGAGAATTCAAGGCTGACGAATTCAAGCGCGTCGCCAAGGGCGGGCGCGAGATCTGGATCCAGGCCACATACAACCCGATCATGGATGCGTCGGGACGCCCGTTCAAGGTCGTGAAATTCGCCAGCGACATCACGGAGCAGGTCCAGGAACGCCACCGCCGGAGCCAGGTGCAGGAAACCATTGATACCGAGCTTGCCGAAATGGCGCAGTCCATTTCAAAAACGGTGCATCAGGCCAGCGAATCCGCTTCCGCTTCCGAACAGACATCGTCGAGCGTGCAGACAGTTGCCGCCGCGTCCGAAGAACTCGTTGCCTCGATCCAGGAGATCAGTCGTCAGGTTCAGGTCGCGCTTGAGGTGTCCAACAATGCGCAAGGTGAAGCAGAGCGATCGAGCGAGATTATGTCTGGTCTATCGGAAGATGCCAAGACGATCGGTTCCGTCATCGAACTGATCGATGGTATTGCCGACCAGACCAATCTTCTGGCTCTCAATGCGACGATCGAGGCTGCGCGCGCCGGTGAGGCCGGCAAAGGCTTTGCGGTTGTGGCCTCGGAAGTCAAAAGCCTGGCCTCCCAGACCAGCAAGGCGACAGAAGAAATCTCGACACAGGTCAGTTCCGTTCAGGAAACGACTGAACGGGCAGTTGACGCAATCTCATCCATCATGGATGTGATCAAGAACATCGCGGAAATCGCGACCAGTATCTCGACCGCCGTTGAGGAACAGACTGCGGTGACCAACGATATTTCATCAAACATGCAAGCGGCTGCACAGGGTGTGGATTTGATCAACTCAAATCTGAAGACGATCTCCTCCTCTGCGTCGCAGTTGGAAGGCGTCACGGACAACGTCAGGCAGGCATCCCGTTCTCTGATGTAAATCTGGTCGCCCGTCAGGTCGTTTCAGACTTATTGAAACAGGCGTCTTTTCGTGTCTTTGCGATAAGACACCGTTTGCCTGCAGCGTCATTGCCCCGGTGCCGGCAATTTCCTATTGGCCATGATAATCGCACTCCGGGCTGCGCACCGATGCGGCCCGGCAAGGAAGCTTGTGTGATTGATTTCAGACGGTTTCCCTCAGTCCCTCGCGATCACGGCGAGCAACATTTGAACGTGAATGCGCTCCGATCACCTGTACGACTAGGCGCTGCGTTTTTGCGCAGCAAGCATTCAGGTCGTAGCGACCGACAATCGTTTTTCTGGCCTCTGACCGCAATTGCTGGAACCGGTCCGGAGCCTTGAGCGCTTCTTCAATTCTCTCGGCGAATTTCTCCACATTCCAGAAATCGACAAGACGACCGTTGAGGTTGTCCTTGACCACCTCACGGACCGGCGGAGTGTCGGATGCTATGATTGCAGCCCCACAGGACATGGCTTCCAGAAAAGACCATGACAGGACAAACGGATAGGTCAGATAGACATGTGCGGCCGAAACCTGAAACAGGCGAATCAAATCGCGGTGTGGAATTTGGCCCAGAAAATGTAGCCGGTCCGGCGCAAGACTTGTTTCTTCCTGCAGCAATTTGCGCCAACTCGCAGCCTGTTGAGGGCTGCTCCCGTAACTGACACCATCACCGCCTGCCACGACGAATTGGACCTGCGGGTTGCGCTTTGCAACCAGGTCCGCCGCGCGCATGAATTGCGGAAAGCCCCGGTAGGGTTCAAGGTCGCGGGCTGCAAAAGTGACAATCGGATCTCCGGCGCTCAGCAGATTTCCATCAGGTAGCCGAAACGTGGCCAGCGGATCGGGCCGCGCGCGGCCCGTGTCGATGCCCTCGTGCTGGACAATGATCTTTGAATGATATTCGGTCGGATACCTGCTTTTCTGCCACCTTGTCGGACTTATGCCGTAGTCCATCTGATCGAGCGTCGATAACTGAACGGCGTTGCGCAGTCGGAGCGTTTGCCTCTTTCCGAGATCAATGTTGTCCGATGGCGCAAATCCGATGTCACCGCCCTCGGACTGGAAAAAGTATTCGCAAAACCCGACCATCGGGGTGTCGGGAAGCGCATCTTTCACGAACATCATCCCGCCCCACGCGATGTGCCCCAGCACAAGGTCGGGCGTGTTGCCATGCCTGGCAAGCCGATGGAGGATTTCGGCTACCCGGCGTCCGGCTTCGATATAGGGAACAGAGGTATCTTTCCGCCCGGACTGCGCAGCACTCGGTGTGTCACCGTTGCCGTATCGAAGCACCCGCAGGCCCGGGACGGGCCTGTCGATGCTTTCGCAGATCAGGGTGACGGTCCAGCCGTCAAGGATAAGGCGTCGGGCAATGTGAACGAATTGCCCAGGCCCGTGCCGGTGCACGAAAACTATATGCATCGCAGACGGTCTCGCGTCAGAAGCCGTTAGCGCCTAACCGACCGTTGCGTTGCTGGAGATCGGTTGCCCAGATCACTTCCAGTTTGCGCAGCAAAGCAAACGTCTCTTCAAGTGCCATCCGGTCGCGTTCGTTACGTACGATTTGAGCCTGGTTGACCTCGTCTGCAGCCTTGATGGCGTTGCACAGGTCTCTTCCCTTGTCGGTCAGCCGAATGCGCGCCGAGCGTCTGTCTCTGGCAGATGCGGTTCGATCCACATATCCCGATTGGACGAGTTGCTTCAGGCTGTAGGAGGCGTTCGATCCGAGATAGTGTCCACGATCCATGAGGTCGCGCACGGACAGATCGTCATCGCCAATCGTGAAGAGAAGCATCGCGTGTGACGGAGAGATGTCATCGGCACCGATCCTGATCAGATCGACACGCAACCGGTCGAGATATCGCCGGTACATCCGTTCAATCACGCGGACGAGTTCGAAGTGGTTTGCGTGAGCGTAGGGGTTCATTTCGGCGCTCATGTCCGACTCCGCTACATCATATGTATTATTTTCAACCTTTGGTTTAGGGATGTCGATTCGACCGTTGATTTGTTGTGGTGCATCAGTGAAGATTTTGTGCATATGCCCCTAACTCCCACCAAATTTCGAACTAAATTCGAAATAATTTCATTACCGAGTTGCTCCTTGTCTTAGCGGGGTTTCCGTTTTTTATTTATATTTTTATCTTTTGCATGAGATAAAATTGCGTGCCACAATTAAATCCCAAACATCATCCAATTTAGTCTACAAACCTTCATCATTTATAGGGAAAAGATGTGTCGTTTTCTAGGCAATTACTAATTTTTTTCGCACCTGCGAACTCGTCTTTGGGTTGAATGTTTGGAGAATGATGCATGGTTGATCAGGCAAAACCTGCCGCGAACGACCCGTTAAGTCTGGTGCGGGAGGCCCGCAAAACCTTTACAACTGGTTTGATCGTCGCGGCAGCCCTGAGCGGATTTATCACGCTTTTACAGCTCACTGCGCCGCTTTTCATGCTCCAGGTGCACGACAGGGTTCTGAACAGTCAGAGCGTAGACACACTTGGTATGCTCGTCATTATCGCGGCCGGAGCACTGACTCTCTACGGTATTTTGGAGTTCATTCGCAGTCAGATTTTTCAGGTAATGGGGACCGAACTCGTCCGCCGACTCAATCATATGGCGATTGAGGCCGGCGTGAAATCCTCGCTCGAAAAGGGCGGCAGCCTCGCTTCGGAGGTGCTCCGGGACCTTAACGACTTGCGCAGCTTCGTGACCAGCAACGCAATCAGCGCTCCACTGGAAGCGCTCTGGGTGCCCCTGTTTCTCGCAGTTCTGTTTGTTCTTCATCCGCTCTATGGCCTTCTGGCCGTTGTTTCGGCCTTCGTTCTTGTCGGGCTGAATGTGATCTCCGATATGGCGACTCGTTCGCTGCTAAAGGAAGCGAACTCGGCAAATGTCGAGAATGTCGCGACGATGGCGTCGACGTTGCGGCACGCCGAAACGATCGAAGCGATGGGGATCATGCCGGCACTTGCGCGGCGCTGGCGAAAGAGACAGCTCCACGCCAGCGAGCTGATGGCGCAGGGAAGCCGGCGCGGCAAGGCGATCCACGCCCTGACCCGAAGCCTTCGCATGGGCATGCAGATCGCTGTTCTTGCTGTTGGCGCGAACCTTGTGATCCAGGGCGAGGTGACCGCAGGAACAATGATTGCTGCGAGCATTATCACCGGACGGTTGCTTCTTCCTTTTGACAACATGACCGAGAACTGGCGGCAATGGGTGTTCGCATTCACAGCCTGGGGCCGCGTCCGCGACATCCTAGAGAATCATTCGTCCATCCGTCAGGCGATCCCGACACCTGCAAGCCAGGGCCCGCTCACGGTCGACAAGCTCGTCTTTGCTGCGCCCAACATGCCGGTGCCTGTCATCAAAGGCATTTCCTTTACCCTGGAGCCAGGAGACGTATTGGGCATCGTCGGCCCTTCAGCGGCTGGAAAATCCACGCTTGCGCGCCTTCTGGTCGGAGCGTTGCAGCCGACCACGGGCGGGGTCTTTCTGGATGGCCATAACGTCTACCTGTGGGAACGTGCGTCCGTCGGAGCCATGGTCGGCTATCTGCCGCAATCCGTCTCCCTTCTCGACGGCACGGTTCGCGAAAACATCTCGCGTATGTACGAGGTCGATCCGCAGATGGTGATTGATGCGGCCAGATCAGCCGGGGTTCACGAGATGATCGGCCGGATGCCCCTTGGATACGATACGCCCGTGGGGGACAATAAATATACATTGTCCGGTGGTCAGAAACAGCGGGTTGCGCTGGCGCGGGCGCTGTTCGGGCATCCCAGGTTGCTGGTTCTGGACGAGCCCAACGCAAACCTCGACACGGAAGGTGAGGTTGCGCTTTTGAGAGCGATCTCAAGCGCGAAGGAAGACGGTGCAATCGTGATCGTGATCGCGCACCGTCCAGCCATCATGGAGGCAGCCGACAAGATCCTGGTTCTTGAAGACGGGCGCATCAGTCAGTTCGGAGACAGAACCGATGTGGTCAGCAGTATCTCAAGGCGTTTGCCGGCGCCAACGCCAAATCATGCTTTGCCGTCGAGCGGAGAAGTCGCATGACGTCCAACACCGATATTTCGACAAACGAAACGAACAAGCAGCTTAAGGAAGTTGCAAAGAAACCGTTCTGGCAACAGGCCGAAAACCCGGAAGACGAAAAGGCGCCGAGCATTCGTGGACCTCTTGTTGCAGCCGGGATTGCTGTTGTTGTCGGTTTCGGCGGATTTCTGCTTTGGGGGTTCACGGCCGACCTCGACAGTGCTGCAGTTGCGACCGGCAAGGTCATCGTCGACAGCAAGCGCAAGACCATCAGTCATCTTGAAGGTGGCATTCTGCGCCGGCTGCTGGTCAATGAAGGCGACTTCGTGACGGCCGGACAGGCGCTGGTCGAGCTCGATGCGACGCGGGCCCGTGCGGAACTGGCGCAATTGCGCGGTAAGAGGATAAGTCTTCTGGCGACGCTTGCGCGGCTCAGATCCGAACGTGACCTCAAAGACGAGATTGAAATGCCTAGGGAGCTGGTGGAGAGCGATGCCCCGACGGCTTCGGATGTTATGGCGGCCGAGGAACGGTTTTTTGAAAAACGCAGGCGGGTCTACGAGGGAAAGGTAGCCTTCCAGCAAAAGGAGATTGAGCAATTCGCAGCGCAGATCGAAGCCGCCGAAGCTCAGATTGCTTCCAACAATCACCGCCAACTGCTGCTTGAAGAGCGGGTTGACGCACTGAGCGGCCTGGAGAAAAAGGGGTTCACGTCAAAGGCCATGCTGAGCGAGGTGCAGTTGGAGCTTAGCGAACTGATCGGCAATGGCGGAGAACTCGCGGCTGAGAAGGCGAAATCGGAAAAAGCCAAGCAGGGTGCGGAAGTCGCCTTGCTGCAGGCCGAGCAGGAACTCCAGAGCGAAATTGCCAGCGAGATCCTGGAGGCACAGCTGGAACTTAAAATTACCGACGAGCAGATCATTTCCGCCAAGGACGTTCTTGATCGTCTCGTGGTCTATGCTCCCCAGGGCGGCATTATCACCGATATTGAAATGCGCACACCGGGCGGCGTTGTCGAGCCGGGCAAGGCAATCATGGATATCGTGCCGCAGGATGAGAAGATGCTGGTCGAGGTTCGCATGAACCTCAAGGACATCGATCATGTGCGTGTCGGCTCCGAAGCCCGAATCAGACTAACGGCTTACGATCGGCGGAACGTTCAACCGCTCGAGGGAGAAGTGACCTTTGTGGCGGCCGACCAGACCGTCGACCAGCAGACACAGGCAGCCTTCTATGTGGTTCGGGCCGAAGTCAGTCAGGAAGAACTGGCGAACAATCCGGTTGTCGCGCTTTATCCGGGAATGCCCGCTGAAGTCCTTATCTTGCGCCGGGCGCGAAAAGCGATCGAGTATCTGGTCGAGCCGCTTACGGAGAGCTTTAATCGCGCATTCCGCGAAGACTAGCCGTCAAAGCAACCCAAACACAATCTCAAACTGATCAGTTTTGTATCGCATTGCCTGACATTTGTGCAGTGCGGTATAACGTGTACATTGATTTACATGATTTCGCGAAGACGTTCCATAGTATTGAAAACTTATGCGTGTATGCGGGTTTAGTAGGAATTTAATAACTTAGATTCAACGCATTGAAAAATATGATAAAAATTAGTTCACCGTCAAAAATTATTCCCGTATAAACGAAAAATTAATTCGAATTTAGATGCAAAAAAGATGTATTAGTTTGGTAATTTTGGCATTTTATTAGAGTAATATCCTCTAAAATACTCATTAAACAAAATATTGCCTTACTTTTTTCACTAATAATCCCTTTGAATAAAGTCATAAACGTGTATTGTGTTTTTCGCACCGCAAGAAGACGGGGTTTGTGCGGTGCGGGGTGCCGCGGTTTCCGGGGCGTTGTTTAAGTGAGGTAAACTTCAGGAGTAAGCTATGGCCACAATTGAAGGCAGTGCTTTCCAGGATTTCCTAACGGGTTCAAATGCCCAGGATTTCATATTTGGTCTGGGTGCAGCGGACGTTATCGTGGGCAATGAAGGCGACGATTTTCTGTTCGGTGGAACTGGTGGTGATCTGATCGTTGGTGGTGAAGGTTCGGACAAGATTTTCGGTGAGGGTGGCGAAGACGTCATTCTTGGTGGAGAAGGTTCCGACACGATCTTCGGCGGTGCAGGTGCCGACTATATTGAAGGCGGTGATGGTGGCGACATCATTCTCGGCGGCGAAGGCACCGACATCATTGACGGTGGTGCCGGCAACGATCTGATGTTCGGCGGCGGAAACAATGACGTGTTCGTATTCACCGGTGGCGGTGGAAACGATATCATCATGGATTTCCAGGTTGGTGATCTGGTTCAGATTTCCTCGAATATCAACAATACCGGCATCGGTTCGGCTGCAGACGTTGCAGACCGTGCAACACAGGTTGGCAACAACACTGTGATTGATCTGGGCAACGGTGACACCGTTACGCTCAATAACACCAGTGCTGACGACCTGAAGGACAATCCTGAAGGCTTCATTGTTGTAACCTAACGCGATTTGCTCCGGGCACCTGTTTCGATGGGTGCCCGGAGCAATCTTGTGCCGCCGGTCTGGTCTGCAATCCTGCGCAATGAAGTACTCAAATGCTTGAAACTCTCGGCTCTTATGTGGAATCGCCTTTTGATGCGCCGCAGTTTCTGCAGTTGACTCCCGATGTTTATCTGGTTGCCTGGGATCCGCCGCATGCCGTCAGCGCAGCGCCGAAGCTCGAAGAGCAGGCGCAGAAAAAACTCTCTGCGATGGCTAGTGTCCGGCTCGCCCTTCTTGACGGACGAACCAGAATACTATGGGCGCTTTCGCTAAAAGGTGACCCTGACCTGCAGTTGAAGCTCACCGCCGGCTCGATAGGGTCCGGAGCCGAACTCAAGGTAAAAGGCGAAGAACCGGTAGCCGCAGCCGATGCGTTCGCCCTGACAAATGGCCTGACCCAGAACGCCTGCGCTGTGCTTGTCACAACGATCCTGAGCACCTGGTCGGGAATGTTCAAGCTGGCACGGTCCCGCAGTTTCGTTGGCTTTGCCAAAAAGCTGTTGCATTCCGTGAACGACACCCCGCCGGTTGCCGACTGCGTCGCTTCTGTGGGTGAGACACGAATACTCGAAACCTTCCTCAACAGCGAATGCGCCGAGATTACGTCGGCGACCCTCATTGGGGATGCCGGTATCAAGCGGCTGGACGCCGATTTCTTCAACACGCTTCATAACAACGGAAAGAGCCGGCTCTTCATCGGCGTTGTCGACACGCCGCAGGCTCCGACGAAAAGCTACATGGTCTTGTCCGGTCCCTGGGGTCTTGCGATCAGGCGTCTGGAGACAGGAAACGCGGAACGGTCGCTTGGCGCATGGTGGGCAACAAATGCGCGAAAGCTTCCGGACGTGCGCGACTACATCATCACCCGGTTCGGCGCACGCACACAGACCACAATGGCGGCTGTCCGCGACTTGCAGCTCTCTGAACCGATGCCGGCCAAAAGGCACGGGACGCTTGGCGAAACTGCAGCATTTTGCGCTGTCGAAACAGCGCTTGCCGTTGACAGCGGTGTCCTTGTGGGCGGTTGGATGCGCGATCCGGGCAAAGCTTACAAGGAACTTGCAATCCTGACCGGAGGCGAAGAGCAAGTCGCGCTAGACCTGCACACGTTTGACGGTGTTTTGCCGGAGGCCCAGGGCGGCTACGCCATAAAAAGATTTGTTGCATTTGCACCGACCGGGCAGACGCTTTCAAACCATATTCAACCACGTTTCAAACTCACGATGGCGTCGGGAGAGCGAACTTCACTCGTGCCGCCACCGCAGCCGAGTGACGCGGTGGAAAGCCGTGCGAGTGCACTGTCGGTCGTGCCGCCCAGGCACGCGACCGATCACGTCGTCGCCGAATGCCTTGCACGCCCCTTTGCCGACCTGCAGGATCGCTTCAGACAACAAGTCGGAACGCCGAGCGAAATTGTGATCGGCGAACCGGTTGGTCAACCGGTGGTCTCGATCGTGATCCCGCTTTACAAGGTTTACGAGTTCATCAAGCCACAGCTTGCGGCCTTTGCCGCTGACCGGTGGCTCGCCGAAAACGCCGAGATTGTGTTTGTGCTCGATTCTCCAGAGCAGGCGGCTCATGTCGAAGATCTGTTGATCGGCTTTCATCTTCTATACGGATTGTCATACCGGCTGGTCGTGATGGAACAGAACGGCGGCTATGCGCTGGCGTGCAATGCCGGTGCGTCCAGGGCCAGCGGACGTTACATCGCCATGATCAATTCAGACGTCGTGCCGCTGGAAAGCGGCTGGCTTGAGCAATTGTGTGCGTGTCTCATGATGGATGAGCAGGTCGGAGCGGTCGGAGCAAAGCTTCTTTACGCGGATAATGCCATTCAGCATGCCGGGCTCAAGTTCATACAGGACGAGAAAAAGCGCTGGTTCAACCACCACTATTTCAAGGGCTTTCCCAGGAACTTCCCGCAAGCAAGCACTTCCCGAGAGGTGCCGGGGGTCACGGGTGCATGCCTTGTGATGTCACGGGAAGATTTTGAAAAGGCCGGTGGTTACACCACGGACTTCATCATAGGCGACTATGAAGACAGTGACCTTTGCCTGAAGCTCAGAAGCAGCAACAAGAAGATTTATTATCTGGGTGATGTCGAGCTCTATCACTTCGAACGCGTCTCCATAAACAAGAATGGAGATTATACGCGTGGTGTTGCTTCTCAATACAATCGTTGGCTTCAGCAATACAGGTGGAGACAGGAAATAATGGATGTGATGTCTGCAATCGGAGTGCGTGATGGAGTGTTGAGCGTATGAATTCTCCGGTTGTGATAGATGATGTCGTTCGGCTCAAACCTGCCCCGCTTGGCGGTGAGCGGCTTGCCCTGCTGCAAAAAGCCATTGGCCGCAATCGGTTCCTGCCGATTCCGCCACAGGAAGAAAACTTCGTCGGAGACGGCGATTATCTCGCCATTGGAATCGAATTTCTCGGACACTTTATCGAGCTCGGAGGATTGCAAGAGCATGAGCGCGTGCTGGATATCGGCTGCGGGATAGGCCGCATGGCCGTGCCCCTCACACAGTATCTCGATCCGGAGAAAGGGACCTATACCGGCATAGACCCGGCGTCTCCTGGAATTCAATGGTGCACGCGGAACATTCGATCCGTTTATGAAAACTTTCGTTTCATGCATCTTGATATCGCAAATGATCTTTACAATCCCAAAGGACACTTGTCAGGAACGGAGATCGCACTTCCTTTCGCAGACGGGTCCTTTGACTACGCCGTCATGACGTCCGTGGTTACTCATCTGCCGGCGAATGAGATCGAGCCCTATTTCCGGGAGATTGCAAGACTTCTCGCACCCGGTGGCAGACTGTTCGTGTCAGCTTTTGTCATGGAACCGGAGAGCCAGCGCGCTGCGCAAGATCTTACGCCGCGGATCCAGTTTCAGCGTCAGGGAGACGGGCCGGCCTGGTACGCCGACGCGAATGCTCCGCTTGCCGCGGTCGCGTTCGATGATGGTTTTCTCGACACGTGTCTGCAGGCCGCCGGGTTCGACATTGCCCTGAAGAAACTCGGACACTGGCGTGGCCAGACGGGCAGCAAGCATTATCAGGATTTCTTCGTTGTGGTGAAATCAGAGCGGGGTCGCGCCGCATGAAGGTTCTGGTCGTCGCGCACAACCATCCCGACCTGCACCCGGGAGGCACAGAAACCGTCGCACTGGAACTCTCCAAGGCGTATCGGGACGCGGGACATCAGGCGCTCTTTGTTGGGGCAACAAATCATCTGCATCGCGAGCCGCATCCAGGCACAAGCTTCCAGGCGATAAGTGACAGCGGTGACGAACTTCTGATGTGGGCCGGTCATTTTGACCGTTTCAACATGAGCCAGATCGATCTTCGCGCTTTCGTGCCGGACATGACTGCGCTGCTTGAGAGCTTTCGTCCGGATGTCGTGCATATCCACCACCTGATCCTGTTCGGTGTCGAATTGCCCGTGTTGATCCGCCGGGTCCTGCCGGACGTCCGCATCGTCATGACGCTTCACGACTATTACGCGATCTGCGCCAATGACGGTGTTCTGATGAAGAGTGCTGATGAGCCGTGCGCGGCAATGGGTCCTGGCGGGTTGTGCAACTGCATCGAGGCGGCAAAGCCGAACGACATGCGTCTTCGCGAGCGCTTTATCAAGACGCATCTTGAAGCAGTTGATCAGTTTGTCGCTCCCAGCAGTTTCCTTCGAGACGTTTACATTCGTTGGGGCCTTCCTGCCGACAAGATTTCGATCATTCGCAATGGGCGGCCTGAGGTTGTACAAGCGCCGGCCCGGGGGGGAGACGATGATCCCAAACGTGTGTTCGGCTTCTTCGGCAATCTGACCCCCTGGAAAGGTATCGACGTTGTGCTGCGCGCCGCTGAACTACTTGTCGAAAGGGAAGTCGACTTCGAGTTGCGTGTACATGGCGGTGCTCCGTTCCAAAGCCCGGAATTTGTCGAGCAGATTGAAAAGCTGTTTGAGGCGACCGCGCCGCATGTCATTCGCCATGGACCTTACAAGCCCGAAGATGTGCCGGACCTTATGAGCGCGGTCGACTGGGTTGTCGTCCCGTCGGTCTGGTGGGAAAACGCGCCGCTCGTAATCGCCGAGGCGCAACAGCATGCGCGGCCCGTGATCACTTCCGGTGTTGGCGGAATGGCCGAAGCCGTCAAGGACGGTGTCGACGGATTGCATGTTCGCAGAAATGACCCTGCGAGCCTTGCCGCAGTCATGAGAAACGCTGCGGATGACGCAACTCTGTACCGGAAGCTGTCTGGCAACATCCAAAAACCACCGACCGTTGCACAGGTGGCGGATCAGTACCTTCAATTGTTCGCCGGGAAGGCCCAGGCCGTAAGCGACCCCGCAGCCTAACGAGACCATCATGACCGCAGCAAAGCTAGAAAACAGAGCTGAAAGTCCCGAAGTGGAAAAGGGTGAGGCACCCAAGATCCAGGGACGCGTGGATGCGTTCGAAAACGGACGGCTGCTTGGCTGGGCATGGGACGCGGCCAATCCGGACGACCGTATGACCATTCATGTCTTTCACGACAGTGAACGCCTCATGAGCAAACTCGCCGATACGAAGCGAATTGATCTTCAACGAAATGGCATCGGCGACGGTGGTTATGCGTTCGATCTCCAACTCCCGCAGGCTGCTGCTTCGGCGCCGGAAGGCCTGTCGGTTGTGGCGGAATCCCCGAAGGACGGCGTGCAGCTCAAGCTGCCGCGTCCCAGTGCGGAAGAACGTGCGGCTGAAGCTGCAATCGCGTTGCCGCTTTCCATCGTGATGAAAAAACTGGACCGGGTCATAGCCGTTCAAGGGCAGAGCGCGCTCGGGCAAAGGGATGCTACCGAACTTCTGAAAAAGACGACCGGGCGTATCGATGAACTCGCATCAACCGAAGGCGAACTTGGCGAGGCTCTGGGGATCCTGAAGAACGGTCAGAGCGACCTTTCGCAGCGTGTCAAAGAGCTTGAAGTTTTTCTTTTGCGCTTCGACACGACGCTGAAGAGCTTTGATGAGCGACTGATCGCGTTGGGCGACCGGCACAAGAACAATCTCAAGGTTCATTTGCTGTTGCTCGCGATTCTGCTCGGCTTCGTCGGTGGGATGGTCTTTGCCGCTGCCGGTGGCTTGTGGAGCTAGACGATGGAACCGGTTGTCACTCTTGAAGGCGCGCAGAAGCTTCCGGACAAAGGACTGGAGCGCAAAAAACCTTCGTCTGGTGCAGCCGGCCAACCACAACCGGTACTGCCTCTCGACGGGCGCAGCGTTGCGTGTGCAGCCATTGATCGGGACACGATCCTGATCGCAGGTATTGGCGACAGTTTTACACCGCATCTGCAGGCGATCCTCAATGACAACGCGAAAGACACGGTTCCATGCACGGTGCTGTCCCTTCCGGGAAAAACCAAGGGCGCATCCGGACAGGTCCCCTTTGTTGCCATTCTCTTCCTGCAATCGATCGCGGTGCCGAAACTTGAACGCGTTACAATCCGAAGCAAAGGGCATTCGCATCAGTATTCGGTGAAGTACGGACCAGTCCCCTTCGAGGAGTTCCTCGGACTGGTCGCGACGGCGGCGGCGCAGGCCGAGGCCAGCGTCATCGATCTGTTGATCGATACGCTTTTTTCCGGGAACGCCGACGTCAAGAACCAGCAGGTCGCGGCAAAACTCCTTGGACAGGTCGCCCGCCGGGACGGATTTATCGAGATGCTGGGCCGTTTTGATGAGGGTGACTTCTATGCGCAGGGCTGGTCGAAAGACCTGCCTGCGGGCAGCAACCGCGTCTTCCTGTTTGATGGCTCGTTAAAAGTCGCGGACCTTTCCTGTTGTCTCTTTGAGCGGAAAGACACGGGCGGCAAGGCTTCCGGATTCGCCGGGATATTGGATCTGAAGGACGGGTTTCCATCGGCCCCGGTTCGAAGTCTTTTTTTCCGGGGCCGCAGTGGTTGGAACAGGGTCGACGTTCATGAAAGAGGAACGGTTCTGGGCGCGCGAGCGCTTCCTGGCCACGTTCGTGCGCTTCTTCCAAGGCTGAACGCTGCAGGCGGAGCCCGGGCCAGGCTCGAGGCACTGGCCCACCGATTCGATGGGCGCGAGACGGTGAGCGAGCTCGATGTACCTGTTCGCGTCGGCCTGGATTTTAGTGCAGCAGCCGGCCCGGACGGAATTGTCCTTTCGGGCTGGCTGTTGAACCCTGAGGACCTTGTCGAGGCCGTCTATTTGCGTTCAGGGAATGCTTCTTCCCGGTTGGACAACGCGTGGACGCCTCAAAAACGGCCCGATGTTTCCAAGGCTTTTGAAGACCTTTCCCCCTTCCTGGAAGGTGCTTCGGGGACACACCTACACGGATTTCTCGTCTTCGTGCCCGGGATGGTCGCCAGTCCGGGCGAGGCGCCCTATCTCGAGATTGTTTTGAAAGACGGACGTTCGGCCTACGCGCCGCTTGCACTGGGGCGCACCAACCTCCGGTCGGCGCTGCGCCGCCTTGTGGCCGGCCTTGATCCAGCCATCGCGTCCGAAACCGATCTGATAGACCGCCAGTTCCTGCCTCTTTTGAGCAGTGTGGAAGCTGCGCGCCCAACCATCGAAGACACATTCGATATCGGAACCGTTCCCGAAACGGCAACACGAACAGTCGTTGTTGGTCTTGATGAATCGATTGAGAAAGTCAGGACGCTTTTGCCCGTTCTTGCACTCGATCCCTTTCTGCGCGGGACGGCCGTGGTGCTGGCGGCGCGCGCATCTGTTCTTGCCGAGCAGCTTCAGGAGATCAAACGTCTGGCAGCGTTTTACGGCATGCCTGTCAGGGCCGTTGCCGGTGCTGATGTAGAGGACAAGCTGGATGCCCTCCAGATCGGTCTGGAAGCAGCGCCTTCGGAAACGGTAGTCTGCCTGAGTTCGAGCGTGGTACCGCTTTCACCCGGATGGCTTGAACCGCTTGTGTCGAAATTCGAAAGCGGGGACAGCAGCTGTCTGGTGACACCGACCATTCTCTACGAGGATGACACCATCCGATGGGCGGGCACCTGGATCGACAAGGACACCGGCAACCTCACCGTCAAACAGCACTATGTCGGATACCCGCGCAGGACCCTGATGGGCGCGGAAAGCTGTGAAGTCGTTGCCGCGACATTCGACTGTTGCGTGCTGCCAAAAGACGCATTGCCCGCAGCCGGTGGATTTGCCCGTCACTATCTCGGTACTGACGAGAAGGGCATGGACGCCACGCTGAAACTGCGTGCCGCGGGCCTCAAGTCCTATTGGGTTCCTCAGGTGGAAATGGTTCTTCCCGAAGACGGTCACGGCAGCGAAAGGCTTTGGCACAAGCTGGTCAACCAGCATGACAAGAAGCAGTTTATGCGTCTATGGCAACCCGCACTCGCAGATTTGAGGGAGGGAGCGCCATGAACACTGCCGCGTCTGAACAGGAGCGTTCATCAACCCAAACCTTGCGGGTGCTCGTAATCTCACACGGCCATCCGGAACTGTCTCTTGGCGGTGCTGAGGTTGCCTCCTACAATTTGCATGCCGGTTTGAAAACGGTGTCGGGATCACAATCCTTCTTCGTTGCGCGGGTTGGAGATACTTACCCGCGGCACGGCAGGTCGGCGCTCATGGGTGTCGCCGATGCGGAAGATGAACTGCTGTTTCACGCCGATGAATACGATCCCTTTCTGATATCAAACCGCAACACGGCAGATCTGCAATCGGACCTGCGCCGTTTCGCGCGCTCCCTCAATCCGGACGTTGTCCATTTCCATCATTTCATCGGAATGGGGCTGGAGGCACTGCATGTTGTGCGGGAGGCGCTTCCCAATGCAGTCATCGTCGTCACGCTGCACGAGTTTCTTTCCATTTGTCATCATCACGGTCAAATGGTCAAAACCGGAACGAATGCGCTTTGCCGGTCTGCTTCGCCGATTGCCTGCCACGGCTGCTTTCCCGAAATTTCGCCAGGAACGTTTTTGCGCCGGAAGCAGTTTGTGCAGTCGATGCTGAACCTGGCTGATGCGTTCGTCACGCCAAGCCGTTTTCTTGCGGAACGGTATGAACAGTGGGGTCTTCCCGGCGGCAAGATTTCGGTGATCGAAAACGGCCTGAACGTCTCGGAAAAAGCCGCGCCAAGGCGACTTAAATCCAGCGACGAGCGGCGTTCGCGTTTTGCCTTCTTCGGGCAAATGACACCCTACAAGGGCGTTGACGTTCTGCTGGATGCCGTACAGCGCATACCGGAAACTGTCTGGGGCGACGATACCTCAGTCACGATTTTTGGCGGCAATCTCGAACGCCAGCCGGAAGCCTTCCGTCACAAGATTGCGGACCTAATTGAAAGGACGGGAGATCGTGTCCGGTTCGCAGGCGCATACCAGAACAAGGATATGCCGTCCCTCATGCGCCAGGTCGACTGGGTCCTCATGCCCTCCGTTTGGTGGGAAAACTCACCCGTCATCATTCAGGAAGCCTTTTTTCACGGACGGCCGCTGATCTGCAGCGGTATTGGCGGTATGGCAGAAAAGGTGCGCGACGGTGTCGACGGACTGCACTTCCTGGCATCCAGTCCCGAAGATCTGGCGGATCGGATGACGGAAGCGCTGGAAAACAGGAATTTGTGGAACACGCTGCGCTCAAACATCGAAGCGCCATTGGATCACAAAGACTGCGCACAAAGGCACCTTAATTTTTATCGCTCCATCATCGGAACACGGTATGCCAAAGCATCCGCGTTGCCAGATGATTATCAAGAGAGCGCATAACGTTTCACAAAAGGAAAATGCATGGCACGCGTTTTGGTGATGATCCCGTCCGGTGAAGTTTATGATCACGACAGTGTACGCTGGTACAAGTATCAGGACGTTCAAAGAAGCATCAATCATTACCACAATATCGGCGACGCATTTGTATTTGATTCAACGCTGAAACTGCTCAGGTTCACAAAACTGCGTACGCTGACGATCAATCAATTCGTTGCGGAGGATGTCGATCGCCTGCGCTCGGAATTCGACTACGTTGTCCTGCGCGGCTCAAACTATATTCACAGCGATATGAACTGGGAGTGCGCTGAACAGGTTCTTGAAAGACTTGGGTTGCCGGTTTTGGCGTTTGGCATAGGTGCGCAAGCGCCTGTAAAGGGCAAGATCGAGCTGTCGGAATCCACCAAAAACGTCTTGAGGATTATCAGCGAGTCAACACAGAGCATTGGTGTCAGAGGTGCATATACGGCGCAGGTTCTTTGTGATCTGGGCATAAGAAACACCAGGATCATCGGATGCCCGACCGCCTTTCGGAAGAACAAGCCCGACCTTAAGATCTCGCTTCCGAAAGTCGACGACCTGCGCAAGGTTGGCTTGACGATCCGGCGGGAAGTGTCTCCTGCCTATGCCCAGGACATCAAACAGTATCTGACGTTCCATCGAGACTTGGTAAAGTCATTCGCAAGCCGGTTTGACACCACGTTGTTCGCGCAAGGCGAGGTGGAGGAAAAGAAACTTGTTCTCGGTACGGCCGAGCAGAAAGAAGAGGCCATTGACGCCCTGAGGAAGAATGCGTGGGTGGGCGAGTGGTACCTTGACGAGGACGTTGAGCGGCTCTATCGGTCCCGTCTTTTTTATTCCGACGTCGTCGCCGACTACGACGCTGCGGTCAGCGCGTGCGATCTTGTTCTCGGGTACCGGTTGCACGGAAATCTCATGGCGTTGGCCAATGGAGTTCCTTCTATCTACTTCACCTATGACAGCCGGACGCGCGAATTTGCCGAAACGTTCAAGATACCCAGTTTCGATGTGTTTTCCGGAAAGGTCTTCCGACTGAGTGACTTCTGGGACCCGTCATGTTTCGACCCGTTCAATGGGGCGTACCGGCATATTTATGCTGCAATGCAACAGTTTCTTGAGGAGAACAAAATCCCAAATCGGATGTTGGGAAATGAGTTTCTTCCAAATGAAAGTAAGATGGTGGCAGCTGTGTAAACACAATTTATTTTGAAATTGCTGCTAAAATATAAGTAATACTAAAATGATTTCATCAAACATACGTTTAAAAATTTTTTAAAAGGCACTAAATACATAAAAAAACTTGAATTTTACTCTGTTGCGTCGCATTATGGTCACAAATTCACGCGATTTTTTTATCGTGTACTTGGTCATCATGCGGCGGCATTTCCCAAGAAAGAGCCAATGCATCGCAGATTTCGGGGGCTCTTATGACAGTTGTGGCCACGCAAGAGGCGTTTCCAGTCGAAAAACCGGCGATAGAGGAGAGGCTGCTGAAAGACCTGACCCTGATTGTCGTCGGGGTCGCCCGACAGGAGCTACCAACCGCCTTGTTGGGTGCGGTGCAAACAGTCTGGTTTCAGGGCATCTCGGACGGGCAAGCGCTGTTCTCTGACGAAAAAGGCGCGGTCTTCCAGGTCATCGAAGCGCCCCTCATGGCGCTTGCTGTTCTCGCCGAACCCGGCGCGTCTGGGGAAGCCGATGCGTTGTTCAAATGGTTGCAGCGTCATGGCGTCGTTCAGCTCCCGTCAGTGGTCGTCTGGACGAGAGGCCAGGAAAGTGAAGCCGTTTCCTCCATCGTTGCGCTTGTTGCGGAGCATGTGAAGTCGGCTGCACGTCGCCTTGTTCTGTCCAATCGGGAATTGAGAACGCTGAGAAGCATGAACGACGATCTGCAGAACCGTTTTGCAGCAATCGAATCTTTCCTGAACCGCAACGGTTTGCAGCCGCTGGATCTGGTGTTCAGCAACGAACCGTCCGAAAATCCCTCGAATGCGAATGTACTCGCAAGCTCTTCCCGGGAAGGCATCAGTCAGATCCTGCCGGTTCCAAGCTCTGGCGTGAGCGGCGTAGCCATTCACGTGGATCAGCTGGCCATCCGGCAGGACCTCAAAATGCGTGCGCAGCTCGTGACGCTCGAGGACTTGCGGATCGTCGACACATGGCAGATTTCCAGCGGCGACCTGACGACCGGCTGGAACACGTTTGGCTTATCGAAGTCGACAGCCGGATTGAACCGGACGCTTGAATTCCGTCTGCAGCTGGAAGATGCCGAAGAGGACACGCCCCTGCTTTCGCTCGGCAGTCTGCAGCCGATCGAAATGTTTCAGGTGCGCGATGCCGCCAACGGTATGCCGGTGCTGAAAAACAGTCTCGCTGTGCAGGTCTGGGGTGGTATCCCGGGCGTATCGATGCCGCCTTCGGCAAATTACATCGCCGCGCAGTCCCAGCAGACAAGCCAGAGCGAAGGCTTCCGGGACATGCCGATAACTCCGGGTGTGCTGGAACACGCAAGCCTGGCGAATTCCGACGAAGTCACTTTCGACTTCGAGGCGATCATGCCCTTGCCAGCCGAGCGTGCAATCGGGTGTCACCCACCTGCGGAAGGGATCACGATCGGCGAGTTGCCGGCTGCCTGCCCGCCACAGATCATCAGAATGTCTGCGAAGGCTTATATAGACAACAGCCGTGCAGCAGACATTGACTTCGCGATCGCGGTCGCTGGCAGTCTCGAGGCAGCAAAGGCGCTGTTCCGGGAAGAGCGTCAACAAACCGTCGGAGAAGCTTACTCCGGATGGCAGACTGTCTCCTTTGGCGAGAGTGCGCACCTTAGCGCGTTTGCAAGCGAACAGGTTGGCGCGTGGCAGAACGTCTATTTCGCTACACGGATGAACGAGGCAGGCGGGAATGACTTCGCCTGGGCCAAGTTTGCGAATTTCCGCGCCGTTGTAAGCGGATGACGACAATGTTGCGTCCAACAGAACCAGGACAGGATCATCCGAATGTGCGCTATGCACGGTTTGGAAGTTCCGAAAAGCCCTCGGCGACAATCGCTATTCTCATACCGGTTTTCAAACACTCGGTGCTCTTGTCTGAGGCCGTTGATTCAGCGCTGTCGCAGGAAGCGCCGTTCAACGTTGCCGTTGTTATTGTCGACGATGGCTGTCCTTATCCGGAAACGGCTCAAGTCGGACAGGCATACGCCCTTGCGCATGACAACGTCTATTACTTGAGAAAGCCGAATGGTGGGCTGAGCTCGGCACGCAACTATGGCATCGAGTTCTCTCTTCGCACCTTCAGCGATCTTGAGGCTGTCTACTTTCTGGATGCCGACAATCGCATCACATCTTCAGCGATGCGCGTTCTTCTGGAATACATGCGTGCAAACAAAGGGATAGACTGGATCTACCCAAACATAGACAAATTCGGCATTGAGTGGAACGGAAACTACACCGCGCAGTACTCGCGGCTGCTGCATGTCACATTCGACAATATCTGCGAGGCTGGCAGCCTTGTGTCGAGGTCCATGCTCGATGCCGGGGTCAGATTCGACGAAACCATGAAATCCGGTTTCGAGGACTGGGAATTCTGGCTACAGGCCATCTCTCTCGGCTTCAAGGGCGCTAATCACCCGTTTTTCGGGTTCGAGTACAGACAGCGGGCCGAAAGCATGCTGCGCGATTCCAACCGGAGACGCGAGAGCATCCTCGGATACATCAGGACGAAGCACAAAAAGCTGTTTTCAGCGGATACGCTGTTGCGCTGGGAACACGAAGAGACCCCACGCTACGTCGCATTCGGGACTGACTCCTATCTGGTCGATCTATTCACAGATCCCGTCGTTCCGCACGAAAAGCGCGGCTTCGAAGAATTCGTAAAGATGTTCTGGGCCGCACAAACAGAGCCTGAGACCTTTGGGGTGCCGCCGTTCTGGCTCTGGATGTCGCCTGCGCATCGTGATGCGTTGAAGGGCTTCGGACTGCTCCACAATATCCTGTGGCTCGGCGAGCGCCTGTCCCAGTCTCACCATTTCGTGGCGATCCGTTTCGAGAGTGACAAGGATAAGTTGGGCGTTGAGGTCGAGACCCTTGAAGAAGGCAAGGAGCTTGCCAAGCGGCCGCTCGGCTGGATCTGTTCGCTCGGTATTTTGCAGCAATGCGTCGCGGACAAATCCGACGACTGGGTGAGGACACTCAGAAAGCCCCAGCCCTCCCCGAAAATTGCGGAAATCGTTGTTCGTGGACCGTTTTCAGCTGAAGACATTCAAGGCACCGCTCTTTCCTCCACCAACAGCCTTCTGGCCACGTTGGGGGCGTTGCGCGATTCCGGTTACAAAACCGGCGCGGATAAACGTTGGATATGGCGGTCTGCCTATTTTCCGGATCGCAGCAAGTACTACGAGTTCCTGCGCCACTCCCTGGGTGCTTCGCCGATCATGCCGCGGCTGGCAACAGAGGGCGGTCCGCTTCGGGTGGGGCTTCTGCTTCCGATTGCGACTTTCGGCGGTGTCGAGAAAGTGGCTTACGCCACCGCACGGGTGCTGAAAAACGCAGGCTGTGAGGTCCATCTCTTTGTATTCGGCAAACCGGTCTACAATCGCATTCCCGACAATGACGGGATATTCGACAGTATCAACTTTCTAGCCGACGATTATCCGCTTTGGGGCGGCCCGAACATGTTTTCGGGGCACGACATTTTGATGGGTCACGACGAGAACGCGCGCTCGGAAGAAATTCTCGGGTTTTTGTCGGGTCTCGATGTCATCGTCAACAATCAGCTTGCGCCGGCAAATGCCGTTTTCGGCGAACTCCGGCGTCGCGGTGTGAAGATCGTGAACTACGTGCATGTGCTTGACGCGTCGGAAATGGGCCGCGCCGCAGGCCATCCCTACCTGACACTTGCCTACGAGCACATTTACGACAGTGTCCTCACATGTTCGCGGGACATGGCAGAGTGGCTTCATGGAATGGGTGTACCGAGTGCAAAACTCCTCCACATTCCGAACGCAGCCGGCTATCCGATGTCGCCGGAAGACGTCAAGCGCCTGACTGCGGCGCGCAGGCAGGACCGGGAAGGGCCCTTGAAGGCGTTGTTCCTGGGGCGTCTGGACCGCCAGAAGGGCATTGAACGCATCTTCGCGGCGGCCAGAACGCTGAAACGCAATGGCGTTGCGATCGACTGGCGGATCGTCGGTTCCGACGTAATGGACTCAGGGGCTGGCGGATCCTGGAAGGACCGGTTTGCCGATGTCGGTATCCGTGTCGAAGCACCGGTCTATGACAGTCGGCGCCTTAGCAAGCTTTTTGCCTGGGCGGATGTATTCGTTCTCCCTTCCAGGTGGGAGGGAGCGCCACTGTCAATCATCGAGGCGCAGCGGCTTGGCTGCGTGCCGATCGCAACCAATGTCGGCGCGGTGTCAGAACTCATTGACCACAAGGTCGACGGTATCCTACTCAGATCGGACGACGATGGCGTCGCCACGCACGATCTGACGCATGTGCTCGAGGCCATCGGCAAGTCGCCGAATGCCTTGAAAAAACTCTCTGAGCGCGCAATCGCGAGAGCGAATGACCGGAACTGGGACAAGAACCTGCAGCCGTTTCTCAGACAGCTGCACACCTGGTTTCCAGAACGTCTTCAAACCATTCGGCGAACCAAGGTTGCCGTCGCATCGTCTGGCAAGACGGCCAATGCGCCTGCGGCGAGCGGAGACACCGGAAGTGACCTCGCGTGGCGGCAATCAGGCCGGCAAACCACAGCCCGTTAACTGAAGGGCGCTTTGGCCCAAATTCTGGAAGGTGCAGATCGCATGAAAAGGCTCTTCGTATTAAATGGCGGCGCAGCCGTTAAACCCGGAAACAAATCCGCTTTTTTAAAGATTGACGATCCGTTGTCGGCATTTGCCCGTGGCGGCATCAACACGGGCGACGTTCTCGTTTATGACGCGATGCTGAAAGCGCTCGCGTATGACCAGATCAAGAACCTCCAATTCTCCCATGCAGGCGACGAGAAGCTGTGGCCGAAAGAGGATTATGACGCCACCGTCGTGCGTGGATCGAACTATCTGACCGAAACGGTGGACATCGGCAATGTCGTGCCGCTGCTCAAGAAGCTGAAGGGTCCGATCGTTCCGATCGGCGTTGGTGCGCAGGCCGCCAAGTACAAGAAGCTGGAACTTCCGAAAGGCAGCGTCGAAGCCTGGAAAATTATCGCCGACAAATGCGAAACGATCGGCGTTCGCGGCGTCTATAGTGCTGAAGTCTTCAACGATATCGGCATCAAGAATATCCGCATTATCGGCTGCCCCAGTTTTTACCGCAATCTGAGCCCGTCGATCGAGATCAAACCGATTGATCCGGCAAATGCGCGGGTCGGCCTTACGCTCAACAGGTATTTGTCTGCAGACTATGCGTCGAACGCGACAAAGACCAACCGGATGCAGCGAGCCCTGATCAAGGCTGTCGCGCAACGGTCGGTAAATCGGCTCTATTCGCAAGGTGAGCGTGAAGAAACCCTTGCGATCTTCGAGACCGGTGAGGCCAAGCAAAAGCACATCAAATCCATCCTTGGAAAGTACAATCTCCAGGGAGATAAAGATGTCGAAGCGCTGGTCAGCGACCGGATGCAGGCGTTTTTCGACGTGGACGAATGGGCTGCGGATGCGAAAGAGAATGTCGATGCATTGGTCGGTTTCCGCCTGCATGGCAACGTGATTGGTCTTCACCAGGGCATTCCGGCGGTCTTCTTTACCTACGATTCGCGTATTCGCGAACTTTCAACACTGTTCGCAATCCCTTCCGTCGAGGTTGAGGACTATATGCCGATCAACCTTGAGAACATCTTCGAAAAGGCCGACTTCTCCAAAGTGCAGCACGTCTACAGGTTGAACTACGCAGAATACCATCGGTTCCTGACGGAAAATGGTTTGAACCATGTCCTGGTAAAGCCCGTTGCAGCTCCGCCGAAAAAGGCGCTGGAAAAACCGAACCTTGTTCAGACGGACCAGAATCTGGGCGAAGTCACCAACTGGTTCCAGGACGAAGTCGGGTACATGACCGACGAAATTCAGACGCTTCGCGACAGGGCCTGGAAACTGGAACTGGCGCTGCGCGATCTGAAAAATCCGAAACCGAAGGCAAAACTGGCCAGCTAACGGACATGTTCCTTAAGACCTTGCCGTGTCCCTCTCTCAGCCGCCGCCGCTTCTTCGCGGCGGCGGCGGGCGGGTTTGTTGCCGCTGCGGCGCTTACAAGACCGCAGCCGCTTTCTGCCTTTTCCGGCGGTGCGCTGCCTGCGCCGCTGGCGCGTTCCAATGGAGACTGGAAGCTTTCGTTCCAGGACGAGTTTGACGATCCCGTCGCATTTCAGACCACGTGGGAAGCACTCAAGCGCGGCGGACATCAGCACAAGACGATGCGTTACCCCCGTAATGTCGTCATTGAAGACGGTGAGCTGGATCTTGAACTCGGTCATCAGAGCGATCCGAAGCGGCCCTTTACCGGCGGCTACATTCGTACACGGTCATTCCGACAGACCTATGGGTATTTCGAATGTGAAATGCGCATTGCCAGCGAGGGGGGTGTCAACAATGCGTTCTGGATGGTCTCCGACCGGTCGTTGCAGGGTGATACCCAGTTCGAGCTGGACATCGCCGAAGTCAAGTATCCGAACATTGTCCAGGTGTCCGCAAGACGCTGGAAGCCTGAAAAGATCGTGCTCGCAGCGACTTACCGGTCAGAGAACCAGCTTGCCGAAGGGTTCCATCGCTACGCGATGCTTTGGACCGAAAATGAATTCCGGTTCTTTGTCGATGATCTGGATGTCTTCGACATTGAGAACACCTTTGCGCACACGCCGGCCATGCTATTGTTCAGCAATGCCGTTGCTCCCTTTGCCGGCAAAAACGACGGTGATGTCGAAGGAGCGGCGACAACTGTCCGCAATGTGCGCGTTTTTCAGGATTTGAGCGCTTAGACAAGTATCAAGCGATCAAACCGGCTGGACATTCAGTTTGGGTTCCAGACAAGGCCGGCTTGTCGGAGCAATCATTCTGCCGCAAGTGGCATCGACTGCGAGATGCGTGTGTAACCGTCCCGCGTCTGCGGCGTTTTGATGCCAAGGATATTCCCGGCGATCTGTGTGCGCAGGATCTGGGTCGTGCCGCCTCCGATGGTGAACATCCTGACGTCCCGGTACATGCGTTCCAGTGGTTCCTTGTCGCTATAACCGCGCGCGCCGAACATTTGCAAAGCATCGTTGACCACTTTGATCGCCATTTCCGATGTAAAAAGCTTTGCCCGGGCAGCCATTGTCATATCCGGATACCTGCTCCCGCCCGGACCTCGTGAGCACGCGGCTTCGTGCACCAGCAAGCGCGCTGCGTGAAGCTGGGTGTCCATATCCGCGAGCATCCACTGCAGACCCTGGAATTCAGCCAGCGGTCGACCGAATTGCTGGCGCTCAAGCAGGTGTTTCTTTGCATGTTCAAGCGCGCCGGCTGCGACGCCAAGGGCGACCGCCGCAGCGCCAACGCGTTGAGAATTGTAGGCATTCATCAGGTCGGCAAAGCCGTGTTTCAGGCCCGATGGCGGGTTCAACAACCATTTTTCGTCGATTTCAACATTGTCGAATTGCAGCTCTGCCTCAGGCATGCCGCAGAGACCCATCGTGTTTTCCCGAGCTGTCACCCTGAACCCGGCAGGTGTTTTTCCCTTCGCCGGATCGGCGAAGAGGATGAAACCGCCGATACCTTGTTCCTCGCCGCTTTCATCCAGCACGCGCGCGAAAACGAGATGGAGTTTGGAGACGCCGCCGCCGGTGATCCAGTGCTTGGTTCCGTTGAGGATGTATTTGCCGCCGCGTTTGCGCGCAGTTGTCTGCATTTCGGTCGCAGCACTCCCGGCTTCCGGCTCCGTTATGCAGATGGCGGGTTTGTCTCCCGCAAGAACATGGGGTGCGCAAAATGCCTTTTGTTCGTCCGTGCCATACCCCATGACGGCACTGATGCCGCCCATATTTGCTTCCACGACGATACGTGCCGTGAGCGTGCAGGACCGTGCGATTTCCTCCACCACCATCGCAACGTCGAGGTACTCAGCGCCTAGGCCACCATGGGCCTTTGGTATCGACATGCCCATGATACCGGCGTCCGCCAATTCGCCGACATTCTGCCAACAATAAGTGCGTGCCGCGTCCCACCTGGCTGCGCGCTTTTCGAAACCCCGGGACAGTTCTTTTGCGACGCTTACGAGCGGATGTGTCATGACGAGTGCCTTTGATAACGTTTCCGTGAGGATACGCCTGTTAAAATTCAGTACAATCGAATAAAAATGTATATCAAATACAGGAAGTTTTAATTTATGCAGACGCGGTCCCTCAGAAGTCTGGTGCATGTTGCGCGGATAGGCTCCTTTGCCAAAACGGCAGAACAGCTCAACATGACACTGTCCGCGCTTTCCATGCAGATCAAAGCGCTTGAATCCGAACTCGGTGTTGCCCTTTTCGATCGCTCCGTCCGGCCGCCGAGACTGACGCCGATCGGCCGGTCCATCGTGAATGAGGCAATCCCGCTTTTGCATCGCGAAGAGAGCCTCTTGGAGATCTGCCGCCCGACCGGTTCTCTGGTCGGCCGGTTCAGGATAGGCTTCGTGACGACCGCAGCGGTAAGGCTGCTGCCGGCGTTTGTCCGCAATGCACAGGAAAAGGCACCGCTGGCCGCATTCGAGTTTGAAACAGGTCTCTCCAGGGTCCTTCAGAAGAAAGTCGCGAACGGGCAGATTGACGCTGCCGTTGTGACCGACGCGGATGGGCTTCCCGAGACGCTGTCCGGCCGCATCATTAGAGAGGAGCCTTTCGTTTACGCCGCACGGGAGGACTTTCTCGGTGACGGTTTGAGCGGGCTGTTACAGCGTCAGACATTTTTCCATTTCATGCCGGACACCGGAATAGGTAAGCTTATCGCTGCCGAAATGGCGGTACATGATCGCCCCAGGAATGCCAGGACAGTGATGCTGGACAATCTGGAAGCGATCATGGAATGCGTCACGGCCGGTCTTGGATTCACTCTTCTCCCAGAGCCCGATGTTCAACGATACAGGTCAAGAGCTGTCAAAACCCTGCCTTCGCCCGAGCATTTGCGGCGGAAGCTGGTTCTGGCAACGGTAAGTGATGGCATCCTTGCATCGCGCGAAACGGCCTTGGCTGATCTTTTGGGAGCGGGCGGTCTGCACGATTGAACGGCGGAATAGACTTTACGGAGCGGCTTTCAGAGCCACTCGCTGATAAGCCGCTTTTCAATCTGACATTTCGACGGTGACTACGTGGATGGCGCTTCATAACCGCGCGGGTTTTTACAGACCCAGTTCCAGGTATCGCGGCACATGGCGTCGAGATCGCGCTCAGCTTTCCAGTCCAGCAGCTCTTCGGCAAGTTCGGTATTGGCGTAACACTCGGCAACATCACCGTCGCGGCGTGGCGCAAAGGAAAAACGGATCTCCTTGTTCGAAGCGCGTTCGAAGGCTTTCACCATTTCAAGGACGCTGTATCCGTTTCCGGTTCCCAGGTTTACCGCGAAACAATTGGACCTCGCGGACCCAGACGCCAGAACCTCGTGAGCGCGCAGATGCCCCTCGACGAGGTCGGTCACATGAATGTAGTCGCGCACACCCGTTCCATCCCGTGTCTCATAGTCATTGCCGAAAACAGCCAGTTGCTCGCGCCGGCCGTCGGCGACCTGGGTGATGAAAGGCATCAGATTGTTCGGAATGCCGAGCGGGTTTTCTCCGATCTGACCGCTATGGTGCGCACCAACGGGATTGAAATATCGCAGAATGCCGAAACGCCACTGAGGATCGCTGGCGGCCACGTCACGCAGCATTTCCTCGATCATCAGTTTCGTGCGTCCGTAAGGATTAACGGCGCTGGTTGGATGATCTTCGGTCAAGGGCAGAAACTGAGGCTCGCCATAGACAGTCGCCGATGATGAAAAAATCATCTGTTTCACGCCGCTATTGGCCATCGCTGACAGGAGCGTATGGGTCCCGACCACATTGTTCTCATAATACGCAAGAGGTATTTGCGTGGATTCGCCGACAGCCTTCAGACCCGCAAAGTGAACAACCGCCTCACAGTTATGGGCCTTAAGTATTCTTTCAAGATTATCCTGATTTCGAATGTCAGCAATTTCGCACTTAATTTTCTGACCGGTTATCGCTTCGATACGTTCAAGGCTCATACGGTTTGAATTGGATAAATTATCAACAACTACAATGTCATATCCCGCCTGAAGAAAGGCGACGCAGCAATGCGAACCAATATATCCGGCGCCGCCGGTAATGAGTACTGTCATAAGACCCCCGTATCGTCAGTGAATCAACTGTACACCGAAAAACTGATTGAGGTGTTATAATTTTGTTCCTTTGTCTAAAATGTGACGTTTAAATATTTAATTATTTTGAGTTTATACTTAAATTCTGCATTTGTTTCATTGATGCTGTTGCTTCGAGATGACTGGTTTTTGAGCTGTCGGCTGAAGCCACATTCTGATGCCCGGGCCGCCGGTCCAGATGCCGCGGCGGTCGCTCCCGGTCAGCTTGCGGCACCCCTTCATGCCACGCCAAGGGGCCAGCCTGCGACCGCTTCTGACAGTTGCTCGAGCACCTTGAGGGAAGTCTCCGGCCGATGAAGCAGATGCCATTCAAAAAGGATCGGTTCCGCGGCAAGTTCCGAAACCTCCAGGCCTTGCACGTGGGAAGACATCGCAACGCAAAGGCTTGGAAGAATGGAGGCCCCGCGGCCATCGGACACCATTCGGCAAATCAGCTCCGTCGATTCAATCTTGACGGCTTGTCCGGGAAAGGACTTTCCGCGATTGAAAAAACGATCGTACTCCCATCCGGGTTCCGGACGCAGGTCATATGTCAGGAAAGGCAGGGCGGAAAAGTTAAGGGGTTGGGCAAGCTCGGCCGCTGTGGGCCCGGTTCCGGGTGGAAAGATCGCCACGAGCCGGTCCTTGGCGGCGGCAAGTGTTGTCAGTGCGGACCGTCCAGGGTTCCCTGGAACAAGGGCGATATCGGCCATCCCTTCCGATATCGCACCGCTAACGCCTTCGCTCGTCATTCTCATGATTTGAATGGAATGGTCGGGAAGAGCTGTCTGGCAAACATTGATCAACCGGGATGACATTTCGGGAGAGTCGAAGTGACTCAAAGCCAGTGTGAGCTGCTTGGCATTACGCTTTCCCTGCCAGATCGCATCACTTTCCGCTTGTTTTAGGGCCGGTAAGGCCGAGCCTGCTGCGCTGGCCAAGGTTTGTCCCGCTTCGGTCAAAACAAGCGTGCGGCCGTGTTTGCGTGCCAGCGAAACGCCGAGACGCCTTTCGGCTTCGCGTAAACGCTGCGTGGCTGCAGATTGCGTTACGCCGAGCGACGAGGCGGCTGCGGAGAGCGTTCCCTGGTCCTTTAATGCCGCCACCATGGACCAGTGCGCCATATCCAGAAGATGCATTAGTCTGTCTAATGTTTTTATGTCGAAATCCTATTTTACGCTTCGATTTTTTAATGTCATCCATTTTCAGCTCTGATTTTTGAAGAGGTGACACCAATGAGGCATGATCACGAAACAGCGGCCCTTTCCGCGCTCGCGTGTGTCGATCTCGACAAGTGGCCTATCCATGAACCGGAAAGCGCTGCCTATCGGGCACGACTGGACGACGTGCGCACAGCGCTGCACGAGGTCGGATGCGCGCGGGTCGACGGGTTTGTCCGGCAGGAATACCGGAGAGAGTTCGATGCAGAAGTGAATGACGTTGCGCCGATGGCGCATTTTTCAACGTCGTCGATCAATCCCTATTTCACGCCGGATGATCCGTCCCTTCCTGCTCGCCATCCACGGCGTCGCTACTCGGAAAACACCAACGGTTTCGTCGCTATGGATCGTTTTCCTCAAGGTGGCCTTGCTTTGTCACTCTACAGAAACGCGGCCTTTCAACGCTTCATTTCGGACTGCCTGGAAGAAGAGAAGCTGTACACATTCGACGATCCGCTGGCAGGTGTTGTTGTCAACGTCATGAAGGAAGGGCAGCAGCTTGCCTGGCATTACGATACCAACGAATTCATCGTGAGCCTTCTGACACGCAAGCCGGAAAAAGGAGGTGCTTTCGAGTATGTGCCGGATCTGCGCCGTCCCGGCGACGAGTGTTATGACGAGGTGGAAAGCGTTCTGGACGGACGCAGCGATCGCGTACGCAGCCTTGCCTTGGAGTTGGGAGATCTGCAGATTTTCAAGGGACGGTTTTCACTCCACAGGGTCGTCAAGGGAGAGGGGGAGCGCCATACCGTGATCTTTGGCTATGCCAAGGAACCGGGGTTCATCGGGCGCGTCGAGCGCACGAGAAAAGTACATAACCGCGTCACCCAGGCTCATATCGATGCCGAAAAACGGGCGCGTAACGACGGACTTGCAGACTGATTTGAACGCTGCCTGGCCTTGACCTGAAACGGCGGCAACGGAAACCGGAACCTCCGGATCCGCTGCGGCCGTTTTAGGCTTCGCGATGTTTCGTATGGCGTGTTTCCAGGCACGTTCTGAGTGTCGTTCGGAAGTCTACGCACCCGTGCCGAGACCGCCGAGCTGCTGCTTCTCTTCCTCCAGTTCCAGCGGATCGCCAAATCCCGAAGTCGACAGCCATGTTTCCAGAGCTTCGAGTGAGGAGGCCGGTGCAAAGTTGGCGGACTGTTCCGTATTGGCCGCGATGGCGATCTTAGGATGCCAGGCATCGCCCACGTGACAGGCGACAGAGACAATCGAAGGCCCGTTCACCGCTTCGTAGTCGAACTCCCGGCAAAGCGTGTTATCCGCATCGACGAATGAAGCAATCACATTCAGCGTTGCGCCGGACCCCAGAACAGTGCTGCTGCCGGATTCAACGCTCGAAAGAGCGATTGCTATTTCCGGGTCAGCCAATGCGGTGATCCCGAATGGCGGATTGTTTTCAGACCCGCTGAACGGCCCAATCGCCATGCCCGCCGCAAGACCCGCGACAAGTGTGATTGACGCCGCAATTGCCGTTGGCCACTGGCGTATCCAGTTTCGACGTGTGAACGGGACCACATTGTCCTGACGAAGGACTTCGGCTTCCGCACTGTCCGCGCCGAGCATTGCAGAAAGCCGTTCAGCAAGGGCGTCCGGTACCGGCGGCAGGTCCGCCGCCGCCGATTTGAGTTGGCTGGCGGTTTCTTTGAACATCCGGATCTTCTGCCGGATTGTCTCATCTGCTTCCGCCGCGATCTCCACCTTCTTTGCCTCTGCTTCTGGCAACTGGCCATCCGCATAGGCCATGATGATTTCATCGGTCATCTTAGTTTCATCCATCATTTGCCTCGTCCTGTGCGGAATACGTTTGTGAAACTCATTTTATTCCGGTTTTCGCCGCAATCGCCGTGCGCGCCCTCGAAAGACGGCTCATGATCGTGCCTTTCGGGATGTCGAGGATATCAGCAGCCTCCGCGTAGCTCAGCTCTTCAAAACAGACAAGAACAACCACTTCCCGCTGCTCAAGCGGCAGTTTTTCGACTGCCTCCAATACGGTGGCAACCATCAGCCGGGTTTCACCTTTGTGGCTGTCCTGGCCCGCAAGGTCGGGCTCGTCGTGTATGTCGAGTTCCTGCCCGCGGACCTTTTGCTTGCGTGTCATGTCGATCCAGGCGTTCTTGAGAATACGAAACAGCCAGGATTCGATGCGGGAAGCAGGGTCGAAGCTGTTTCTTGCCACAAGCGCCCGCTCGACCGTGATTTGGACAAGGTCGTCGGCCACATGTGCTGTGCGGCAAAGTGAAAGCGCAAATCGTCTCAAGTTCGGCAGTTTTTCGGTTAGGGCAGTATGAAAACAATCTGGCATCCGACAACCTTCTGGAAATCAAGCGCCCAATGGAATTTTCAGGCCGCTCATACGTAATCGACAGGAATACGCATGACGCAATGGTTTATTCCCAAAAAAAAGCGTGAGCTTGAAAGGACCTAAGATGATCCGGTTGATCGCGTTGAGTTTCACAGTCTTTCTCGTCCTGCCGATGGCAGGCCAGGAAACATTTCATAACTTGCAGCCGATGTCTGCAATCGCCGATGACGACGATAGCGACTCCGATTCAGATTCCGACAACGATAACGACAATGACAGCGATGACGATGACAGTGACAACGACTCTGGTGCCGGGCAGGGCGGCCAGGGTGGCGGTCACGGAGCGCGAGACGGGACCCGGTCGCAATCCGGTCGATCCGGTGGTGGCGGATCGGGCGGGCCGGCAATTTTTGCACCTTTGAGGCGGCTGTTCGGCGAGCGGGAACGTCCAGCCCCGCAACCTCGCAGAGCTGCAGCGCCGCCTGTCCTGTTCGTGGCAGGCGAAATCATTGTACTGAACATAAACACCGAAGACCTGCAGAGCCTTTTGAACGAAGGTTATAGCATCCTGGAAGAACGCGCCGTTGGCGGTGGACAGACCTACTACCGCCTCGCGGTTCCCGACGGTCTGGCCCTGCCGGATGCGCGTGACGCGGTTCGCGCGCTCCCGTCCGGCCAGGACACTGACTTCAATCATTACTACCGTCCTGAGAGGGGAGAAGCGACCTGTGTAGGAGAAAACTGTGCCGCTTATGAGCTCGTGAGCTGGCCCCACAGCCCGCAGGAAACGGCACTCGCCTGCGTCGATCTCGGGGCTATCGGCATGATTGATACCGGCATCAATGAAAAACACCCTGTTTTCGACGGAGCGGACGTTACCGTCATGCGGTTGGCGGATGAAGAGCTTCCTGCATCAAAGGCGAGCCACGGAACTGCAATCGCGGCGCTGATTGTCGGTCAACCGGAGTCGAGAGTGCGCGGCTTGCTGCCGCACGCGCGGCTGGTGGCGGTTGATGCTTTCCACCGTTCAGGCCGCGATGAGCGTGCCGATGCCTTTACACTGGTGGAGGCCCTTTACACGCTTTCGGCGGAAGGCGTGACCGTTATCAACCTTAGCCTGGCCGGACCGCAAAACAGCGTTGTTGAGGCTGCGCTTCGCGATCTTGCAGGGCGTCAGGGAATTGCCATTGCCGCGGCGGCGGGAAACGGCGGGCCGCGCTCAGAACCGGTTTATCCGGCGGCCTATGAAGAGGTGTTGGCGGTTACCGCAGTCGACCGAAACAAGCGCGTCTACCGGCGGGCCAATCGTGGCGGCTACATCGATCTGGCTGCTCCCGGCGTCAATGTCTGGACGGCGGCTTCAATCAGGGGCGCAAAGTGGAAAACGGGCACCTCTTTCGCTGTGCCCTTTGCCACGGCTGCCATCGCACTTGTGCGGGCCAAACATCCGGAAAAAACGCCTGAGGAGGTCTATCAGGCACTCAGATCAGCGGCGACGGACCTTGGCGAAACCGGCCATGACCCGGTTTATGGCTCAGGCTTGTTGCAAGCGAACAATCTGTGTTGAAAAAGAAAGGGAGCGACGAAGGCGCTCCCTTTTTTCTTGCTCTGAACTACGATCACACGCAAATTCGCGTTCAGTCAGTCAGCCGATGCACCCGTGATAACCACAATCGTCACGTGCCGGTTTCTCAAATAAGTCTCAAGACCTGCCAGCAGCGCTTTCTCGGTATGTATGTCGTCATCCTGCAGGACGAGTATGCTCGGGTTCCTGAGGAGGGCGCGTGCGACGCGGATCTTGAATTGCTCGATTTCAGGGAGTTTTTGCGCTTCGGCAGGAACCCGGTTGACGTCGAAGTTCAAGATGTTATCGAGCGTGCCAAAGTCTGTTTCCGGATCCGGCGGACTCACGCGCGCGCCTAAATATGCCGCCGGACGCTTGGCCTGATAGGCAGGGATGCCATTGACGGGAGAGACGAGCGCTACTCTGCGCCATAGTGCCTTGCGTCCGATTTCCGCGAATGTCAGCCCATCAACCCGGATTTGCTTTTGTGACCGCTCTTGCGTCAGGCCGCACAGACTGAGGGCAAGGTGGCGCCGATCTTCAAATCCAGCAAGATGAAGCCTGTTGCAATTGCCAGGTTCGATTCTTGCCGAAAACAGCTGACCTGATGGCAGCTCCAGCGCTTCGATCGTGACTGTTCGTTTCCAGTCGGGTGTCTGTCCCGCTGCCGAAACGACAGGCGACATCGGTTTGATCTCGAAAACTTTCCTCAATTTCTCCCGGGCGACCCTGTTTGCTTCGTAGTATTCCAGCCCGGAAGCGCCTGCTTCCAGCTGTGCTGACAGGAACGCGAAGATGAGGAGAAAAAGGGCAATCGAAGCCGCATCGGCACTGCCGGCAATTGCATAGTTCAGGACAGCGCATGGAAATGTTGCCCGGCTCACCGCCCGTATCACACCGGACCAGGTTGCGCGGGTGACCAGAAGGCGGCAAACCTCGACACTTTTTTTCCCGAGCCTTGTGAGAAGCGGGGCCAGTTTTCCGTGCATGAGAAGCGGCAGGCGATCGGGGAGTGCTTTACCAAGCAGAATTGCGATCCCTCCACGTCGCTGACGAGACTGTCTGATACTTTTTCGCAGCGGGCGGATTGCGATCGCGAGACCCAGTATCCAGACACACACGCAAACCAGGAGCGGCATCAAAAAGCCGATTTCAAGAATGGCGATCCAGACCGTCAGCGTTGCCAGGGTGGCGGCAAGCGTAACAAAAGCCAGGAGGCCCTTGGACAGCCAGAGCTTGATGGCGCCAAGATCATTCACAAGTCGGGTAAGCGAAAGTCCTATCGGCGGGGATTTGCCGTCAAAAGGCAAAAGCAACGCGTGCCGGGCATAGGCCATCCTGACATCGTGCACATAAGAGAGTGCGAAGCGCTCTGCGGTGCGGTTCTGGATGACAAGGGCGCCAAGCGCCAGAAGTGCTGCCGCGCCAAGGGCCGGCAAGACGGGAATGCCGTAGACATCGCCTTCACCGGTGAGCAACGCGGCTGAGCTGGTTGAAAGGGCGATGGTACCGAGTGTCTGAGCGATCCCGATCAATACAAGCGCGCTACAGACGACGCCTCGCCGGGCGTTCCACAAGGGTGGAAGGCCCGGTTGCCTGGTCTGAAAGGACATATCATTGCGCCGCTGCAAGCCGGCCCGACAACGTATGCTCCATGATCGTCGACACGGTTGCCGGATGTTGCAGGTCGGCCAGCGAAAACGCCGGGACATCGACGTTCAAGATTGCTTCGCGAACGGCAAGCGGCGAGCGCATGACAGCGCCGGAAAGTCCCAGGACCTGATAGCCGAGTTTTTCCAGGCTTTGCACGCCGGCCACGGCGCCGAGGGCATCTCCCGCAGCAAAGACCACGCCGTCAAAGAGCGAGTGCATCAAGGGGCTTGCCGCTACCTGGCGAGTTTCTTCCTGGAACAGCCCATCAGCGATCTCAACGACCGCAACGTCGCAGTCAGACTTATGCAGCGTGCGCAAAAGGTTCCGCGTTGTCCCGACAATGGTATCGAGCGGCGTTCCGAAGGTCGTTGCCAATCCACCGTCTGTGAAATCAAGGACTTGTGTTGCGCCGGAATCATGCATCAGCCATGGGTCCCCACCGGCGGCAGTCCCGGTCACCTTAAGCGCGCCGACCTTGTAACCGCTGAGGGCAAACCCCCGGACAAGGGACGCCGCTGTGGCCGTCTTGCCGGCATTCATGGATGTTCCGAAGACACCAAAAACGGCGGCCGGCATCTGGCAGGCAATCGTTGGAAGGGCAAACTCCTTGAGATTGACCGCTTTGCCGTCTGACCGGCACAAGACGCCGACGGGCTCAATCGCGGTCGGGCCGGATAACCGGTCATGCCAGGACACCGCTTTGGCGGCTATGCCGCCAGCGGCCACCATGTGACACGCTTCCAGGGTATCCGGCACGTAGGCTTCATATTGATCCGGAGCATATCTGTTGCCGAATGCAAGCAACACTTCATCTCCTTCATGCAGCGTTGCTTTTCGCCCGTTGGGAAGTTCGATCCGCTTGTGCGAACCAAGTGTCTGGACGCGTGCCAAAACCAGATCACCCGGCTTCGGTTGGCAAGCCTTGGTGAGGATGTGAGTGCATTCGGCGAAATTGACGCGGCGCACCGCATAGGAGCGTTTGGCTGCCGTCAGGCGGAAAGAAGCGATCGGTTCCATATCTGTTACTCTCATCGTTTGTAGTAACCGCTACGGTGCGGTCATGGGGGAAACGGTGAGGCGTTAAAAAAATTCCGCTGGTTGCGAGATTTTTTTGTAGCAGCGGGCATTTGGGCGGCGCGCGCGTTTTCTCCGCTGAAAAGGGAGCAGACGGACCACGCGCTTCTGAAACGAGAGCTGCTCACAGGAGAGACGTCGCGAATTCCCCGTTGCGTTCGATTTTGCGCTGCAAGCCGCTTCGGGTGTGGTATCGAGGTCTCAAGGAATCAGCTGTTTACCCGAGACGCGAAAGCGCAGGGTTGCGAGTTGAATTGACGGTACACGATTGGCATCGTGTTTGAACGTTGGAATGGAAAGCGAGACAAAGTTGACGAATACGACGATTGCCCCCGAAGACCTGCAAGCTTCGGTTTTGAGTCACCTGAAGAAGTCGCTCGGAAAGGATACCGCAAACGCGACGCTTTACGACTGGCGCACGTCTTTGTCACTAGCCCTGCGTGATCTTGTTGTCGATCCTTGGTTTCAGTCCACCCGCAAAACCTATGAAGCTGCCGGCAAGCGGGTCTACTATCTCTCAATGGAGTTTCTGATCGGCCGCTTGCTGGAAGATGTGGCGATCAATCTGGGCGCCGAAAGCGCTTCACGTACCGCACTTGAAAACCTGGGACTTGATTACGATACGGTCGTGCATAACGAACCGGACGCTGCGCTCGGTAATGGTGGGCTTGGCCGGTTGGCCGCCTGTTTCCTGGACAGTCTTTCCACGCTGGGCATTCCGGCATACGGCTATGGCATTCGGTATGAGCACGGACTGTTCGAGCAGCATTTTGAGGACGGCCGGCAGATCGAAGTGGCGGAAGGCTGGCTGGCGCAGCGCCACACCTGGGAATTCGAGCGGCCTGAAGTGACTTACGAAGTCGGCTTTGGCGGCTATGTCGACGGCACCTGGGTCCCTGCCGAAACGGTCATTGCCAACGCATACGATACACCGATCCTCGGCTGGAAACGCCGGTGGGCCAATACGCTGCGGCTTTGGTCTGCGAAGCCCACAATCCTCTTTGATCTTGGCAGTTTCAATCGCGGCGATCTTGTCGGTGCGGTCGTGCCGGAGGCATTGGCGCGCGCGATTTCACGGGTTCTCTATCCCGACGACACGACGGAGGCGGGAAAAGAACTGCGGTTGAAGCAAGAGTACTTTTTCACCTCCGCCTCGCTGCAGGATATCGTGCGCCGGTTCAAATCCGAGGGCTACGAGATCGAGACGCTTGCCGATCATGTGGCCATACAGCTCAACGATACGCATCCGGCAATTGCCGGTCCGGAGCTTGTGCGGCTCTTGGCCGACGAGCATGGCGTTGAGATGAAACGAGCGATCGAGATTTCGCGGTCTTGCCTGGCCTACACCAATCACACCCTGCTGCCGGAAGCGCTTGAGCGCTGGGACCTGGGATTGTTCGCAAGAACACTGCCGCGGCACCTTGAAATAATCCAGATCATAGAAGCCGAACATTTGCGTGTGACGGAAAGCCATGTGCGCATTATCGAAGACCATGCCGTCAAGATGGGGGAACTGGCCTTTATCATGGCGCACCGGGTCA
Source organism: Roseibium sp. HPY-6 (assembly GCF_040530035.1). Taxonomy (NCBI): domain Bacteria; kingdom Pseudomonadati; phylum Pseudomonadota; class Alphaproteobacteria; order Hyphomicrobiales; family Stappiaceae; genus Roseibium; species Roseibium sp. HPY-6. The sequence continues at coordinate 1,735,925 of NZ_JBEWCD010000001.1, read as the reverse complement.
ACGGTGTGTCTGCATTGCATTCCGAGCTTGTCAAAAAGACAGTGTTTTCGGATCTCAACCGCCATTACCCGGGACGGATCATCAACCAGACAAACGGCGTCACGCCACGACGGTGGCTCTATAGCTGCAATCCGCCGCTTCGTGACCTGATCACAAAGACAATCGGTGACGCGTGGGTGGACGATCTGGAACAGCTCAGTCACCTGGAACCTCACATTTCAGATCCGGGCTTTCTGGACGCATTCACGGCGGCGAAACAGAAGAACAAGCAGAAGCTCGCGCGTTGGCTTGCTGAGCAAGACGGCCTGGAGGTCGATCCGTCGGCAATGTTCGATGTCCAGATCAAGCGTATTCACGAATACAAGCGGCAGCTGATGAATATTCTGGAGACCATCGCTCACTGGAACGAAATCCGGGATACGCCAAACGGCGACTGGACGCCGAGGCTCAAGATCTTTGGCGGCAAGGCAGCACCCGGTTACGTGGTTGCCAAAGAGATCATTCATCTGATCAACGATGTGGCTCGGGTGGTAAATGCAGACCCGGTCACAAAGGATCGGCTCAAGGTGATTTACCCGGCGAACTATAATGTTTCGATGGCTGAGGTGCTGATCCCCGCGGCTGATCTATCCGAACAGATTTCGACCGCAGGCAAGGAAGCTTCGGGCACGGGAAACATGAAGTTTGCGCTGAACGGTGCGCTCACGATCGGAACGCTTGATGGTGCAAATGTTGAAATTCGCGAAAGGGTCGGCGCTGAGAATTTCTTCCTGTTCGGGCTGACCGCTGAGGAAGTTGTCGAGCGGCGCAGCCAGTTCGACTATTCCCGGGCAGCCATTGCCGCAAGCCCAAGGCTTACCCGCGTCCTCAATCAGATTGCCGATGGTTTGTTCTCGCCCGGTGATCCAGGCAGATACCACGGGCTTGTTCGTTTGCTTCACGAACATGACTATTTTCTCGTAACATGCGATTTTGAAGATTATTTCGCGACACAGCGCAAGGTCGATGCGGCATTTGTCGATCAGAAACGCTGGGCGGAAATGTCGGCACTAAACACAGCCCGGTCCGGATGGTTTTCCTCCGACCGGACCATCAGAGGATATTCGAACGACATCTGGCAGACACCGTCCCTTCTGGACAGATCGTGAGGTGGAAAATGAGTGCGGACAGCGGCGCTTCTCTAGAGGCACTCAGTAGCGGAAATTTCAATGACCCGTTCTCCGTGCTCGGACCGCATGATATCGACGGAAAAATCTGCCTGACTGTCTTTCACCCTGACGCGGACAAAGTGGAAGCGCTCGATACCAAAACCGGAAAGCGCGTCGCGCTTCTCGCGCCGCAGCCCGGTGCGCCGGGCGTTTTCCAGGCGACCACCCGTCGCAAGCAGCGATTTGCCTATCGGCTTCGCCTTACCCGTGGAGCAGAGAGCTGGGAAAGCGAAGATGCCTATCGTTTTGGACCGGTTCTTGGAGAGCTTGATGAGTATCTGATCGGCGAAGGGTCCCATTTGCGGCTTTGGGAAAAGCTCGGTGCACATGTCGTGGAGCACGAAGGTACGCGAGGTGTTCACTTTGCTGTTTGGGCGCCCAATGCAAAACGCGTGTCACTGGTCGGAGACTTCAATGCCTGGGACGGCCGTCGCAATGCGATGCGCAAATGCGGCAGCACAGGCGTCTGGGAAATTTTCATGCCCGGGTTGGAAGCGGGCACCGTTTACAAATTTGAACTGCAGGACAGCCAGGGGAACCTGCTTCCAGAAAAGGCCGATCCGTTCGGGTTCGGCGCGGAGCATCCACCCAAAACGGCTTCGGTTGTCAGGGATCTGCATCAGTACCAATGGCAGGATGAGAGCTGGCTGAAAACACGAGGTGACAGTCAGCGGATCGACCGGCCCATCTCCATCTATGAGGTGCATCTTGGTTCGTGGCGCCGTGTTCCGGAAGACGGGAACCGTCCTTTGTCTTATCTGGAACACGCGCGCGAACTTGTCGCCTATGCGAAGGAAATGGGATTTACCCATATCGAATTGCTGCCTGTTTCGGAGCATCCGTTTGACGGATCATGGGGGTATCAGCCTGTCGGCTTGTTCGCGCCGACGATCCGCTATGGCACGCTGGATGAGTTTCGTGCCTTTGTCGATGCTTGCCATGGCGCCGGGTTGGGGGTGATCATCGACTGGGTGCCGGGACACTTTCCGGAAGACGAACACGGGCTTGGACGCTTTGACGGAACTCCGCTTTATGAACATGCGGACCCCAGAGAGGGCTGGCATCCAGACTGGCGAACCTACATCTACAACTACGGCCGCACCGAAGTTCAGAATTTTCTGATCGCCAATGCGCTCTACTGGATGCGCGAGCACCATGTCGACGGCTTGAGGGTCGATGCGGTGGCCTCCATGCTCTATCGGGACTATTCGCGGGCCGATGGCGAATGGGTGCCGAACGTGCATGGCGGGCGCGAAAACCTTGAAGCCATCGAGTTCCTGAAACGCGCGAACACCCTGATCTATGCCGATATGGAGGGCGTCACGACGGTGGCTGAGGAAAGCACGGCCTTTCCCGGTGTGAGCACACCGGTCGACTCCGGCGGTCTGGGCTTTGGTTTCAAGTGGAATATGGGATGGATGAACGACACGCTTTCCTACATGCGTGAAGATCCGGTTCATCGGAAGTACCATCACAACAAGATCGAATTCGGGTTGCATTACGCTTTCTCCGAAAACTTCGTGTTGCCGCTCAGTCATGATGAGGTGGTACACGGGAAGGGGTCGATCCTCGACCGGATGCCTGGAGACGGGCGTGAGAAATTTGCCAACCTGCGCGCCTATTACGGCTTTATGTGGGGCCATCCCGGCAAGAAACTGCTCTTCATGGGTTCCGAGTTCGCGCAGGGCTGGGAATGGAACCACAATGAAAGCCTTGGCTGGCATTTGTTGGAGAACGGCTTGCACAAGGGTGTGCAAACCCTCGTTCGTGATTTGAACCGGCTCTATGCGGACACGCCAGCGCTTCACGAGCTGGATTCCAAGTCCGAGGGCTTTCAGTGGATGGAGTCGAATGCGGACGAGTCCGTTTTCGCCTGGATCCGCCGCGGCGCTCCGGGCACGCGGCCGGTCCTGGTCGTGTGCAACTTCACACCCGTCGAACGGTCGCTCCGGCGGATCGGCGTTCCTGCCAAGGGGAGATGGATTGAGCGGCTCAATACGGATGCAAAGTGCTACGGCGGAAACGGGCTTGGAAATCTCGGTAGCGTGTCCGCCGATGAGATCGCATCCTCCGGTCAGGCATTTTCGCTTTGCCTTACGCTTCCTCCCTTAAGTACTCTGATTTTCGAATGTGAAGCACCGGAGGCATAATCGGCGCTGCGAACACGGGAGGAAAATGGATGTCCATGCAAGATCAACGCAGTCTCGCCCGACAAGCGATGGCATTTGTCCTGGCAGGGGGACGGGGCAGCCGGCTGAAGGAATTGACCGACCGGCGGGCAAAACCGGCCGTTTTTTTCGGCGGCAAGACACGGATCATCGATTTCACCCTGTCCAACTCGATCAATTCCGGCATTCGGCGCATCAGTGTCGCCACCCAATACAAGGCGCACAGTCTTATCCGTCATTTGCATCGCGGCTGGGGCTTCTTCCGCCCTGAGCGCAATGAATCGATGGATATCCTGCCTGCCTCCCAGCGCGTGAACGAAGAAAGCTGGTATCTGGGGACGGCGGATGCGGTCTACCAGAACATCGACATCATCGAGAGCTACGCGCCGAAATACATGGTGGTTCTCGCAGGTGACCATATCTACAAGCAAGACTACTCCAAGATGCTGGAGCAGCATGTGAATTCGGGCGCCGAGGTGACCGTTGGCTGCATAGAGGCGTCGCTCGAAGAAGCCAAGGGCTTCGGTGTGATGGCGGTCGATGAAAACGACCTCATTACGGCCTTTGTCGAAAAGCCCGCGGATCCTCCGCCGATGCCCGGCAATCCCGAGCAAGCGCTTTGCAGCATGGGGATCTATGTCTTCGAAACGGAGCTTCTGTTCGACATCCTCAAAGACGACGCAGCGGACCCGAACTCCAGCCATGATTTCGGGAAAGACATCATTCCTAAGCTGGTTGCCAAAGGGACCGCATTCGCACATCCGTTCAGCCGCTCTTGCGTGAAAAGCGGGCTGGAAAAGGAGCCCTATTGGCGCGACGTGGGGACAGTCGATGCTTTCTGGCAAGCCAATATCGACCTGACCGACTTTACACCAGAACTCGATATCTATGACACGGAATGGCCGATCTGGACCTACCAGGAACTGAACCCGCCTGCGAAATTCATTCACAACGAGGAAGGCCGCCGGGGGCAGGCGATCTCGTCCATGGTGTCCGGCGGCTGCATCATTTCCGGATCCAGCCTTTTGCGTTGTCTCATGTTCACCGGCGTGCGCTGCAATTCCTATTCACGGCTCGAAGGTGTGGTGGCGCTGCCACATGTGGATATTGGCCGAAATGCGCGTTTGACCAACGTCGTGATCGACCGCGGCGTGCAAATTCCCGCAGACCTGGTTGTTGGCGAAGATCCCGAGATGGATGCCAAGCGCTTCCGGCGCACGGACAGCGGCATTTGCCTGATCACGCAACAGATGATCGACAATCTTGGGGCCTGACATGAACGTCCTCCTTGTTGCTTCCGAATGTGCTCCATTCGTCAAGACTGGAGGACTTGCGGATGTGGTCGGAGCCTTGCCCAAGGCGCTCATCCCGACAGGCGTTGATTGCCGTGTCATCCTGCCGCTCTACCGCAGTTTACAAGGCCTTCGCGAGAAGGCCACGGTGAAAGCGGACTTGGGAAAACTGTTCGGAGCGCCCGCTGGTCTCATAGCGGTAAAAGCGGAAGGCGTGTCGCTCATCCTGCTGGATGCTCCTGACCTGTTTGACCGCGGGGCTGGTATCTATCTCGATGACACCGGGCAGGACTGGCCCGACAACGCCCAAAGATATGCGGCTCTGTGCAAGGCGGCCGTCCATGTCGCTCAGAAGGGCTTCGACGGCTGGAAGCCCGACTTGCTCCATGCGCATGACTGGCAGGCCGGGCTTGCACCCTGGTATCTGCGCCAGGCAGGATCGGCGCTGCCCTCCATCGTGACGATCCACAACATTGCTTTTCAGGGCCTTTTCCCAAACAAACTGGCCGATAAATTGGATCTGGATCCTTCCGGGTTTTCGCCCGATGGATACGAGTACTACGGTAAAATCAGCTATCTGAAGGCCGGGATCGTTGCTTCGCAGCGGATTACAACTGTCAGTCCGACCTATGCACGCGAACTGATGTCTGAAGAGTTCGGAATGGGATTCGAGGGGCTGCTGCAATCCCGCAGATCCGACCTTGTCGGCATTCTGAACGGCATTGATCTCGACGCATGGGACCCTCAAACAGACGAAGCGATTGCTGCCAACTACAATTCGCGCGCACTGAAACGCAAATCGGTCAACCGGGATGCGCTGGAGAAAAGGTTCAGCCTCAATGCCAATCCGAGCGCACCCCTGTTTTGCGTAGTCAGTCGTCTGACGGCGCAAAAAGGCCTCGATCTGCTTTTGGCAGCCTTGCCTGTGCTCGTCGGACGGGGGGCGCGGCTCGCGCTTCTGGGCAGCGGTGAAAAGAAGCTGGAAGAAGCCTTCCGGCAGGCAGCGGTGGCCCATGCCGGTTCGGTCGGCACGATCATTGGTTATGATGAGAAACTCTCACACCTGATGCAGGCCGGTGCTGACGCCATCCTGGTCCCGTCGCGCTTCGAGCCTTGCGGGCTCACGCAGCTCTACGGGCTGCGCTATGGAACGATACCGGTGGTGTCGCACACGGGTGGACTTGCCGACACCGTCATTGATGCCAACGATGCTGCGGTTAAAGCCGGATGCGCAACCGGATTTCAGTTTGCACCGGTCACGCTTGCCGGGATGGTCGACGTGATAGACCGCGTTTGTGACATGTTTTCAGATCAAAAGAGCTGGTCGGCCCTGATGCGTAATGCGATGCGGCATCAGGTTGGTTGGGAAACATCGGCTGCTGCCTATTCCGACCTTTACCGATCAGTGTTGAACGGCCGCGAAGAGGGCGGTGAATGAACAAACGAATGCTTCCGGGCTCTTTTTCCAGGCTCGGCGCTCATTTTGACGGTGACGGTACGAATTTCGCGCTCTTTTCCGCCAATGCACAAAAGGTTGAGCTGTGTCTGTTTTCCGATGACGGGTCGACCGAAACCGCGCGATATCTTTTGCCTGAACGCAGCGGTCCCGTGTGGCATGGGTATCTGCCCGGCCTTCGGCCCGGAACGCTCTACGGCTACCGGGTGTATGGTCCCTATGCTCCTGAACACGGTCACCGCTTCAACCCGTTCAAGTTGCTTCTGGATCCTTATGCCCGGGAATTTCGCGGCTCGTTCCGCCAGCATGCGGCATTGTCCGGGTTCGACCATGACGACCCTGCCGGAGACCTCTCCTTCAGCAAACTGGACAGCGCGCCGTATGTTCCCAAATGCGTGGTTCTACCGCCTGACAGCCTGGTTCCGATGGCCGAGCGGCCAGAATGCCGTGCTGAGGATATGCTGATCTACGAAGCGCATGTGAAGGGGCTTACAATGCAACATCCGGACGTTCCGGATGATGTACGGGGCACCTACGACGGGCTTGCCTCAGAAGCTATGATCGAGCATCTGCAAAAGCTTGGTGTTACATCGATTGAGCTGCTGCCGGTTCATGCATTTGTCGATGACGACTTCCTGATCAGGAAGGGGCTGCGAAATTACTGGGGGTACAATACGATCGGGTTTTTCGTCCCCGAACCCCGTTACCACGGATCATCGGGTCGGTCCGGATTTCGTGATATGGTTCAGCGGTTTCACGCCGCCGGGATCGAGGTCCTCCTGGATGTCGTCTATAATCATACCGCTGAAGGGGATCACCGCGGACCGACACTAGCTTTCCGGGGTATCGACAATGCGTCCTACTACCGTCTGATACAGGGTCAACCGCGTTACTACGTCAATGACACGGGAACCGGAAACACGATCAATGCGGCGCATCCCTATGTTCTCAGAATGATCCTGGACAGTTTGCGCTACTGGGTCGAGGTCATGGGTGTCGACGGTTTCAGGTTCGATCTCGCAACGACACTTGGGCGCGAAGCGCATGGGTTTGATCCCAATGGTGGGTTCTTCGATGCTCTGCGCCAGGATCCTGTATTGGCAAATGTGCATCTAATTGCCGAACCATGGGATATCGGTCCGGGGGGATACCAGTTGGGTCGGTTTCCGCCCGAGTTTGGCGAATGGAATGACAGGTTCCGCGATACCAGCCGAAAATACTGGCGAGGCGACGATCACAGCGCGCAGGAGCTTGCCGGATGTGTGCTCGGCTCGGCGGGCCATTTTGACAAGGACGGTCGTCGGGCCGTGTCATCCGTCAATCTGGTGACCGCACATGACGGTTTCACGCTCGCTGATGTCACGCGCTATTCCCGCCGTCATAATCAAAACAACGGCGAAGACGGACGCGACGGTCACAACGCCAATTTCAGCGACAATTTCGGGGTCGAAGGGGCGAGCGATGATCCCGGCATTCAAGTCCGTAGATCCCGCCGGCAACGCAATCTGCTGGCGACCCTGTTCCTTTCGCAAGGGACGCCGATGCTGCTCGCCGGTGACGAGATCGGAAACAGCCAGAACGGCAACAACAATGCCTATTGCCAGGACAATCCGATCGGTTGGATCAACTGGGAGGACCGGGACGAAACTCTGGTCGAATTCGTCAGAGGCCTTGCCGCTTTGCGTCGGACCCATTCAAGCCTGCGTCAGTCGCGTTTCCTGCATGGCGTAGCGCGCGAACTCGACGGGTTGCCAGATGTCGAATGGCTCGATTTCGACTGCAGGCCTTTGGACTGGCGTGATCCGGGGCTTTCCAAATTCGCCCTTATCCTTCGCGGGTCTGGAGAGCTTCCCCCTGAAAATCAGGTGCATGACACGTTGCTTCTCCTGTTCAACCGCGATGAGGAAAGCGTTCCGGCGACGCTGACGAGTGCACCGTCCGGATACAGATGGCAACTTGAACTCGACACGTCGGAAACCGATGCGTTCCCGAAAACGCGTCTGTCGAACGGCGGTCTTACGGTCCAGGGTCAATCGGTCGTGGTACTGGCACTTACGCCCGAGGGAGACCTCTCATGAGCGACGGATCGTTGCAGCAACTGGCTGAAGAACATGGAGTACTGCCATACTTCCACGATCTTGGCGGGCATGAATACAGAGCCGGTCCGGACACACAGCGTGCGATGCTCAGAGCGATGGGAGTTGCTGCGGAAAGCGATTCTGAGGTCAGGATGTCGCTCGACGCGCTACGTCTGGAGCGTGAGCACCATCTCGTCTCGCCGGAATTTGTCGTAACGGCCGGATATGACGCTGGTATTCCGGTCAGCCACGGCTGTGATTGGGTGCTGACCGACGAGACCGGGCGTGAGGTCGCAAATGGATTATCCGAGGATCATATCCGTCTTCCGGCTCTTGAGGTTGGTGTCCACCACTTGCGCGTTTCAAATGGTGAAATCGAGCAAGTGGCCCTGATACCGGCTGCGCCCGCACAGACACCATCACTTGTTTCGGTAACTGGACGGGAACGGGTTTGGGGTGTGACGGCAGCGCTTTATGGTTTGAAGTCCGACCGGAACCTTGGCCTCGGCGATTACGGCGATCTTGCAGATCTTGCCCAAACGCTCGGGTCTGCAGGTGCCAGTTTCCTCGGTATAAACCCGATCCACAACTGGGGCTGGTCGACAACCGATATCGCCAGTCCCTATTCGCCGTCCCATCGCGGTTTCCTGAACACTTTGCACATCGCGCTGGACCAGATCCCGGGTTTGGAGGGAAACCAGACCGCAAACGAGTTGGTTGAGAGAGTACGCGCTGATACCGCGCCGGACGAGCTGCTGATTGACTACCAGAACATTCGGCAACGGTTGCAGTCGCCGTTGAGGGCTCTGTTCGACCTGTTCAACGCCGTTGGCAGCGATGATGCCAAGGAACGTCACCAAAGGTTTATACAGGCCGATGGCGAAGATCTTCACCAATTTTCGATCTTTGAAGCGCTTGCGGGCCAACACGGCGAAAACTGGTACAGCTGGCCAGAGGCGCTGAAAGATCCCACGACGGTTCCAAGAAATGCATGGGACGAGCGGGAAACGCGTTTTCACATGTGGCTGCAATGGGTTGCCAGTGAACAACTGGATCGCGTGTCTCGCGAACACGCGATGCCGCTCGGCCTCTATCTCGACCTCGCCGTTGGTGCGCGCAGGGACGGTGCCGAAGCCTGGATGAGCCAGGATTGCGTCGCAAAAGGCGTTTCGCTCGGCGCTCCTCCCGATCATCTCAGTCCGGAGGGACAGAACTGGCAACTGACAGCTTTCGCCCCGTCGTTGAGCGCTAAGGACGGCTACCGGAATTTGCGCGCCGTCCTGCGCCAAACGATGCGTTCTGCCGGTGTGATCCGCATCGATCATGTGCTCGGATTGAACCGCAGCTTCTGGATCCCGGATGACGGCAGTCCGGGCGCTTATGTTCAACAGCCGTTCGAAACACTGATTGCGCTGGTCGGCATTGAGGCACACAAGGCACAATGTGTCGTTGTCGGTGAAGATCTCGGTCTCGTGCCGGACGGTTTCCGGGAGGCTCTGAGCGCGCGCGGCATCTACGGCTATTCCGTTCTGCAATATGAAAAGGAATGGGACGGGTCTTTCCGGGATCCTGCGCACCTGCGCGCTCACAACCTTGCCTGTTTTGCAACGCACGACACGCCCACGCTGCACGGGTTTTGCGTTGGCCGTGACATCGACTGGTGGCAGAGGCTTGGCTGGATCGACGAAGACAGCGCGGCGCACTCAAGACAAGAACGCAGGAAAAATGTCGCCGAACTTGTTCCGGAAGGCGGCGCGCCAGGTGCTGCTATCCACGGTCGATTATCCCACTCGCCAGCCGTCATGGCCTCGGTCCAGCTCGACGATATCCTGGGCGAGGAAGAAGCACAGAATTTACCGGGCACGATCGACGAACATTCGAATTGGCGTCGCATCTATCCGGTAGCAGTTGATACTCTGGGCGAAAGCCCCGCACTTCACGAAACGGCCGACCTGATGCGAACGGCCGGACGCGCAGCATTTTATCCGGATGGAGAAAATTGACATGGATATCAAAGTGGTTTCGACACAGCCGATCGAAGGCCAAAAACCCGGGACGTCGGGCCTGCGCAAAAAGACACGGGTCTTCATGGAGCCGCACTATCTGGAGAATTTCGTTCAGTCCGTGTTCGACGCAATCGGAGGAGCAGGTGGCAAGACCTTCGTTGTCGGTGGGGATGGCCGCTATTTCAATGCCGAGGCGATTCAGACCATATTGCGGATGGCTGCTGCGAATGGTGCAGCACATGTCATTGCGGGGCGCGGAGGGCTTTTGTCGACACCGGCGGCGTCGCACCTCATCCGGAAAAACGCGACCGATGGTGGGCTGATTCTGTCTGCGAGCCATAACCCGGGTGGTATTGATGAGGACTTCGGGCTCAAATTCAACATTCCAAACGGCGGACCGGCACCGGAAGGGGTCACCGAAGCGATCTTTGCCGCAACAAAGAACATTGGCCAGTACCGGACGCTCGAGACCCCCGATATCGATCTTGATGCGCTAGGCGAGCAAAAGATCGGAGACATGGTCGTGAGCATTGTCGATCCGGTATCGGATTATGCTGCCCTGATGCAGGAGCTCTTCGATTTCGGTGCGATCAAGGACCTGCTCGCCTCGGGTTTCCGGCTGCGTTTCGATGCCATGCACGCAATCACCGGTCCCTATGCGAAAGTCATTCTTGAAGAAATGCTCGGCGCGCCCGCCGGCAGCGCGATCAACGCGACACCCTCTGTGGACTTCGGCGGAGGTCATCCGGACCCGAACCCGGCCTGGGCGAAGGAACTCATGGCCGAACTGATGTCGGACGAAGGGCCCGATTTCGGGGCCGCATCGGATGGCGACGGTGACCGGAACATGATCCTCGGCCGGAATTTCTATGTCTCGCCCTCCGACAGCCTTGCCGTCCTGACGGCAAATGCTCACCTTGCCCCCGGTTATGCAAATGGCATTGCCGGTGTCGCGCGTTCAATGCCGACAAGCTGTGCGGCGGACAGGGTTGCGCAGGATCTCGGCATTGAGTGTTTCGAAACACCGACCGGGTGGAAATTCTTTGGCAATCTGCTCGATGCCGGGCGGGCCACGATCTGCGGTGAAGAGAGCTTTGGAACCGGATCCAACCATGTGCGCGAGAAGGACGGTCTCTGGGCTGTTCTGCTCTGGCTCAACATTCTTGCAAAGAAGCGGTGTTCGGTTGCAGATCTTGTTCAAGAGCACTGGAAGAAATACGGCCGGAACTATTATTCACGGCATGACTACGAAGCACTTCCGAAGGCGGACGCCAGTGATCTGATGGACCGTGTTGCAGGCCAGTTGGATACTCTCCCCGGCAAGTCATTTGCCGGGCAGGTTGTCGATCAGGCGGACAGTTTTGGCTACGAGGATCCGATCGACGGATCCAAAAGCAGCAATCAGGGACTGCGCATCCGCTTTAACAATGGTGCACGCGCCGTCTTCAGGCTGTCCGGCACGGGCACCGAAGGGGCGACCTTGCGTCTTTATATCGAACATCTTGAAACAGATCCTGTCCGGCTGACCCAGGATGTTCAGTCTGCGCTTTCGCTGGTGATCGCGGCTGCACACGAAATCGCGGGGATCGGGCGCTTGAACCGGTCCGGGCCGGATGTGATTACCTGATCCGACGAAATGCGTATTTGCGGGCGCGGAATCTTGCGCTCGCAACGAACGCGCGTGCTTTTGAAAGCGACGCAATATCCCGCGGTTTGCTAGGTTCGCGGGCAATTTATTGCCGCTTTCGGAAAAGCCGGTGTGAAATTATTTCGCGCTGCAGCAAAAAGATTGCATAAAAAATAGCTCTGCGCATAATGCGGGCATGAGCAGTGGCATTTCGATCCTCGTCATTGATGATAATAAGATCCGCGCGTCCATCATCGAAGAGGGGCTTCGTGATGCCGGACACGACGCGGTCATTCTCGTGCACCAGATGGACGGCCTCGTTCGTCAGATCGCGGATATCAATCCGGACGTGATCGTCATCGACCTGGAGAACCCCAATCGCGACCAGCTTGAGCATATGTTCCAGGTGTCGCGTGCCGTTCAAAGACCTATCGCCATGTTCGTGGACAAGGCCGACAGCCAGTCGATCGAAGCGGCCGTCGACGCGGGTGTGTCCGCTTATGTCGTCGACGGTCTAAAGCGCGAGCGGGTGAAACCCATCCTGGATATGGCGGTCAGCCGTTTCAATGCGTTTTCCAAACTCTCCAAGGAGCTCGAAGATGCGCGCACGGAGCTGGCCGACAGGAAGACCATTGATCGTGCGAAAGGCATCTTGATGAAGTCCAAGGGGCTGTCGGAGCAGGCCGCCTACGACCTGCTTCGGCGCACGGCCATGAACCAGAGCCGAAAAATCATCGACGTTGCGCAAAGCCTCGTCATTGCCAGCGGGTTGCTGGGGGACTGACCATGTCAACTGAAACAATCAGCCGGGGAGGGGCGGCGCATTTGGAGATTGGAGAAAAGTGGTGGGGCAGCTGACACCTGTAATTGCGGGCTTTATTCCGCTGTTGGACAGCGCGGTTCTGGTTGCCGCCAAGGAGATCGGCTTCGCCGAGGAGGAGGGCATTGCGCTGAAGCTTGTCAGGGAGAGCTCATGGGCAAACATCAGGGACCGCGTTGCTGTCGGACATTTTGATGTAGCGCATATGCTCGCACCTATGCCGATTGCCGCAACCCTTAACCTGACAAGTCTTGCTGTGCCGATGCTGGCGCCAATGGTGCTCGGACTTGGTGGGAATGCGATCACGGTCTCCGCGGCACTCTGGCAGGATCTGCTGGCGGAAGGTGCTGACCGGAACGGCGATCCGGCCTCGACCGGGGCGGCGATCGCGACCGTTGTGGCAGCGCGCGCCAAAACTGGTGATAGCGCGCTTCGATTTGGCGTGGTTCATCCGTTCTCCGGACATGCTTATGAATTGAGGCACTGGCTTGCCGCCGCCAACGTCGATCCGGACAAGGACGTTGAGATCACTGTTTTGCCGCCCCAGCTCATGGCGGACGCGTTGGCTGCCCGGCAACTTGACGGCTACTGCGTCGGCGAACCCTGGAACACCGCCGCAGTGGCCGCGGGTACCGGGCGTATCGTCACCTATAAACAGGCGATCTGGCCGGACAGCCCCGAAAAAGTTCTGGGCGTCACGCGTAAATGGGCGCAATCCAGCCCGGATTTGCTGGCGGCCATGATGCGGAGCATGTCGAAGGCCGCCGACTGGTGCGCCGACCTTAAAAACGTGGATAGGCTGACCAAAATACTATCGGGTCCTGACTATCTTTCGTGCGATCCGGACCTGTGCAGCCCGGCACTGAGCGGAAACATGCGCTTTGGACAAACGACGTCCAAAACACTGCCGGATTTCCTGTCCTTTTCCGGTGGGCCTGCGGCCGCTCCGTCGCCTGCTCAGGGAAAATGGTTTTACGAGCAGATGGTCAGGTGGGACCAGGCAACGTTCAGCTCCGAAGCCGAGGCCGAAGTGGTCAGGATTTTTTCACCCGAAATCTATCAGTCGGCTTTACAGATCGACCAATTGCCGTCCGAAAAATCTATCCGGCTGTTCGACACGGTTTCGATGTGAAACCGATCAATCCAAAACGCGTCCGGAAGCCGGATCGCGGTTTTGCGCTGCACAAAAATCCATCATCTGCCTCAAACCTTAGCCAACAAATCGAGCAATATGAGAGATGATTAATTTCTGATCAGCAGGCTAAACCACTCGAAAACCGAAGAAAAGTGCGTTTTGATCAAGTTGGCACGCTTCGTGCTAACAAGAGCACAGGGCCAACGATGGCCTACACGATATCGCGTCCATTGATGGGCGCTCTGGCAAAGCCGCCGTTCTGATCTGACTCCTCTCCTCCCAAGAGCAGATCAAAACGGCGGCTTTTTTACTTGGAGTTCAGCGTTCGCAAGAAGGGCGCGAAAGACAAGAGGGAACAGGACGTGAAAAACGGAAACAAATTTCAGATAACACGCAGGCTCGCTTTGGGTGCCCTGATGGCAGCCACCGCGATTGTCCCGGCATCGGGCGCATTCGCCGAAATGCTGGATGTCGAAAAAGACGAGCTGACATTCGGCTTTATCAAGCTGACCGACATGGCGCCGCTCGCGGTTGCTTACGAGCTTGGCTATTTTGAAGAAGAAGGTCTGTTCGTAACGTTGGAGCCTCAGGCGAACTGGAAAGTTCTTCTCGATCGCGTCATCACGGGCGAGCTTGACGGAGCGCACATGCTGGCCGGGCAGCCTCTTGCCGCGACCATTGGTTTTGGCACGAAAGCGCATATCGTGACACCGTTTTCCATGGACCTGAACGGCAACGGCATCACCGTTTCCAATGAGATCTGGGAAATGATGAAGCCGCACATCGAAATGCAGGATGACGGCAAGCCGGTGCACCCGATCAAGGCGTCTGCTCTGAAGCCGGTTGTCGATCAGTTTATCGACGAGGGCAAGCCGTTCAATATGGGCATGGTCTTCCCGGTTTCGACGCACAACTATGAACTGCGATACTGGCTGGCATCCGGTGATATCCATCCCGGCTTTTATTCCAAGACCGATATTTCAGGTCAGATCCAAGGCGAGGCTCTGCTTTCCGTGACACCTCCGCCACAGATGCCCGCGACCCTCGAAGCCGGAACGATCTACGGCTACTGCGTCGGCGAGCCGTGGAACCAGCAAGCCGTCTTCAAGGGCATTGGTGTTCCGGTGATCACCGACTATCAGATCTGGAAAAACAACCCGGAAAAAGTCTTCGGCCTGACCAAGGAATTCACCGAAGAATATCCGAACACCACCCTAGCGATTACAAAGGCGCTGATCCGCGCTGCGAAGTGGCTTGACGAAAACGACAATGCCAACCGCATGGAAGCTGTCGAGATGCTGGCCCGTTCGGAATATGTCGGCGCAGACGCGGAAGTGATCGCCAACTCCATGACCGGAACGTTCGAGTTCGAAAAGGGCGACAAGCGCGAGATTCCCGACTTCAACGTGTTCTATCGCTATTACGCGACATACCCGTATTACTCCGACGCTGTCTGGTACCTGACGCAGATGCGCCGCTGGGGCCAGATCCCGGAGCACAAGCCGGACAGCTGGTACGATGAAGTCGCCAAGTCGGTCTATCTTCCGGAAACCTATCTGAAAGCCGCACGCATGCTGGTGGAAGAAGGTCATGTCGCCGAGGAAGACTTCCCGTGGGACTCTGACGGTTACCGTGCTCCAACGCCGGCTGCCGACATCATCGACGGCATCCCTTACGACGGCAAGCAGCCAAACGCCTACATCGACAGCCTCCCGATCGGCCTGAAAGGCAAGCAGATCGTGGACGGCAACGAAGTGGTCGGTGGCTGATCACACCCTCCCGGGAGCGGCGGTTTCGCACCGCCTCTCCCATCTTACGAACACCTGAAAAATGAATTTAGGGACGCACCCCATGGCCAATGCCGATACTGCCGGATCTCCGGATCTTGCCCGGGCTGCCCGGAAAGAAAAACTCTTCACCTGGATCAACAAGGCCGGCGGCTGGCTCGATGCGCTCGGGTTCTCCTGGCTTGTGCCGCTGATGAAAATGGCAGCGGGCGACAACCCGAGAGAGCAGTTGGGAGAACTGAAACGCGTATTGCTGATCCCGCTTTTGGGCATCGCCGCATTTCTCGTTCTATGGGGTACTTTGGCGCCGCAGGTTCAGACATCGCTCGGCGCCGTTCCAGGTCCAGCTCAAGTCTGGAGCCAGACGATCAATCTTTGGGAAGACCATGTTCGCGAACGCGAGAAAGCGGCCGCGTTTTACGAACGCCAGGAAACCCGCAACGCGAAACTCGAGGCGGAAGGCAAGACGGACCGCATCAAGTGGCGCAACTACACCGGCAAGCCGACCTATATCGATCAGATCGGAACGTCGCTGAAGACCGTCGGGCTCGGATTTCTGATTGCGACAATCATTGCCGTTCCGCTTGGCATTGCGTCCGGCCTTTCAAGGTCCTTCAACGGCGCCATCAATCCGCTTATCCAGATCTTCAAGCCGGTTTCGCCGCTTGCCTGGCTGCCGATCGTGACCATGATCGTATCCGCCACTTATGCAAACCCTTATGACTGGCTGTCCAAATCACTGCTGATTTCGGCCGTCACTGTGACGCTCTGCTCCATGTGGCCGACGCTGATCAATACCGCGCTGGGTGTCGCGTCGGTGGACAAGGACCTGATGAATGTCGGCCGCGTGCTTCAGCTGCCGACCTGGAAAACCATCACCAAGCTGGTGCTGCCGTCCTCGCTCCCGCTGATTTTCACCGGACTGCGTCTGTCCCTGGGCGTGGGCTGGATGGTGCTGATCGCCGCCGAGATGCTGGCCCAGAACCCCGGGCTTGGAAAATTCGTGTGGGACGAGTTTCAGAACGGCTCCTCACAGTCGCTCGCCAAGATCATGGTTGCGGTTCTGACCATCGGGCTCATCGGGTTCATGCTCGACCGTCTGATGTTCGCTCTCCAGCGCGCCTTCACCTTTAGCGCCAACCGATAGGGAGACGGGTATGTCCTTTCTGGAAATCTCCGGCGTCTCCAAATCCTACGGTGAAGGTGCCGGGCGCACGGACGTGCTGGAAGACATCAACCTCAAGGTGGAAGAGGGCGAATTCATTGCCATTGTCGGGTTTTCCGGCACGGGCAAGACGACGCTGATCTCCCTGCTGGCAGGTCTGATTGAAGCCGACAC
Organism: Roseibium sp. HPY-6; assembly: GCF_040530035.1. Lineage (NCBI taxonomy): Bacteria > Pseudomonadati > Pseudomonadota > Alphaproteobacteria > Hyphomicrobiales > Stappiaceae > Roseibium > Roseibium sp. HPY-6. The sequence continues at coordinate 1,719,009 of NZ_JBEWCD010000001.1, read as the reverse complement.
AGGCGGCATCATCTTCAAGGGCAAGGAAATCGACGGGCCCAGCCCCGACCGGGGCGTCGTCTTTCAATCCTATTCGCTGATGCCTTGGTTGTCGGTCACCGGAAACGTGTCCCTTGCTGTCGACACTGTCTTCAAGAAGAAGTCGGCAAAGGAGCGCAGGGCCATCTGCGACAAATATATCGAGATGGTCGGTCTTGCCCATGCAAAGGACCGCAAACCTGCGGAACTTTCCGGCGGGATGCGCCAGCGCGTGGCAGTTGCCAGGGCGCTTGCCATGCAGCCGGAAGTGCTGCTGCTCGACGAACCGCTGTCCGCGCTCGACGCCTTGACCCGGGCGAAACTGCAGGATGAGTTTGCTGCCATCTGCGAACAGGAGAAAAAAACGATCGTCCTGATCACCAACGATGTGGACGAAGCCATTCTTCTGGCCGACAGGATCGTCCCGTTGAAACCGGGCACGACGGCAACGCTTGGACCGGAATTCGATGTTCCGTTCAAACGGCCACGCGAGCGGGGTGAACTCAACCACAATGACGATTTCATCAAGCTCAGGGCTGACATCACCGAATACCTGATGGAGGTTGGCGCGGAGCGCGGTGCAGATCTGGAGCGAGATATCGTCTTGCCGAACATCGTGCCGATCACGCAGCGGCGCAAGCCGGAAGACACGCTGCCGGCTGCTTACGAACGCGCGGCGGAGAGCGTCAAGGACGACCGGTACCTGGAGTTCTCGCAGCTCAAGAAAGTCTATCCGACACCCAAAGGTCCCCTGACCGTGGTCGACGGCTTCGAACTCAAAATGCAAAAAGGCGAGTTCATAACGCTGATCGGTCACTCAGGCTGTGGCAAGTCGACTGTCCTTTCGATGGTTGCCGGTCTCAACCCGATTACCGAGGGTGCGATCGTTCTTGATGGAACCCATGTCACTCAGGCAGGGCCGGATCGTGCGGTGGTCTTTCAGGCTCCGAGCCTGATGCCCTGGCTGACGGCGTATGAGAATGTCGAACTCGGCGTCGACAAGGTCTATCCGGACGCATCCAAGGCCGAAAAGCGGGATGTGATCGAGTATTACCTTTCGAAAGTCGGCCTGGCCGATGCGATGCAGAAAGCCGCGGCGGACCTTTCCAACGGCATGAAGCAGCGTGTGGGCATTGCGCGGGCGTTCGCGCTGTCGCCGAAGCTGCTGCTTCTCGACGAACCGTTCGGCATGCTGGACAGCCTGACCCGGTGGGAGCTTCAGGACGTTCTGATGGATGTCTGGAAGCGGACACAGGTCACGGCGATCTGCGTGACCCATGATGTCGACGAAGCAATCCTGCTGGCGGACCGCGTCGTCATGATGTCGAACGGGCCGAACGCCCGGATCGGGAATATCATGGATGTGGACCTGCCGCGTCCACGGTCTCGCAAGGAATTGCTCGCGCACCCGGATTACTACGCTTACCGCGAAGAGCTTCTGGACTTTCTGGAAGCCTACGAGGGAGGTGCCGATCCGAGCGAAGAACAGCTCAAGTCCATCCAGGAAAAACGTGCTGCGCGCATGGCCCGCCAAAAGGCGGCCGTTGAAGCGGCTGAGTGAGCGCGGGAGACACAACAAGAATGACGCCAGATCAGATCCAGCTCATACAGACCTCTTTTCGAAAAGTTGCTCCGATATCGGACAAGGCTGCCGAACTCTTCTATGGCAGGCTGTTTCAGATTGCGCCTGAGACAAAGCCGCTTTTCAAATCCGACATTGAGGACCAGGGCCGCAAGCTGATGACCACGTTGGGGGTCGTTGTGAACGGGCTTTCAAACTTCGAAACCATTTTGCCGACCGCAAAGACGCTTGCGGTCAAGCACGTGGATTACGGTGTTGAGCCTGCGCACTATCCGCCTGTTGGCGCTGCCCTGATCTGGACCTTGGAACAGGGGCTCGGAGACGCGTTCGACGAAGCGACACGAACCGCCTGGAGTGCTGCTTACGCGACACTCTCAAACGTCATGATCGAGGCTGCCTATTCAAGCGCAGAAGCGGCGGAGTAAGCCGATGGAAAAGAAAAAACTTGTCATTGTAGGTAACGGCATGGCGCCGGGTCGGATGCTCGAATACCTGTTCGAGAAAGACAGCGACGCCTATGACGTGACCATTTTCAATGCGGAACCGAGGGTGAACTACAATCGCCTCATGTTGTCGCCGGTGCTTTCGGGTGAAAAGGCATACGAGGACATCATCACTCATGGTGACGACTGGTATGGCGAACACGGTGTGACTTTACACAAGTCCGCCAAGGTTGCGCAGATTGACCGGAACGAAAAGACGGTAACCGCCGAAAACGGTCTCACAGCTTCCTACGACAAACTGGTCATCGCCACCGGCTCCAATCCCTTCATCATCCCGCTGCCGGGCAAGGATCTGGACGGTGTGCTCACCTACCGGGATCTGGATGATGTTGAAAAGATGCTCGACGCGGCAAAGAGGGGCGGCCGGGCTGTCGTCATCGGCGGCGGGCTTCTTGGGCTCGAGGCCGCTGCAGGTCTGAAGATGCAGGGCATGGACGTTACCGTCCTGCACCTGATGCCGACCTTGATGGAACGTCAGCTGGATCCTGCCGCCGGTTTCCTTCTGGAAGAAGAATTCAAGCGGCGCGGGATTGATGTGCGCACCAAAGCGAACAGCCATGAGATCCTTGACGATGGCTCGGGCAAGGTGAGAGGCATCAAGCTGGATGATGGCACCGAGATAGAGGCCAGCATCGTGGTCATGGCCGTCGGGATCCGCCCATCTGCCGATCTTGCCAAATCCGCATCTCTTGATGTGGGGCGCGGTGTTCAGGTCGGCGACGACATGCGCACCAGTGATCCGGATATTTTTTCACTTGGCGAATGTGTCGAACATCGCGGCATGTGCTACGGCCTTGTGGCGCCGCTTTACGAGATGGCGGAAGTTATCGCCGACAATCTGTTGGGCGGAACGTCGGAATATACCGGTTCGGTGACGGCCACCAAGCTGAAGGTGACGGGTGTCGATCTTTATTCCGCCGGCGATTTTGCGGAAGGTGACGACCGCGAGGAAATCGTTCTGCGCGATGCATCGGCCGGTGTCTATAAGCGGCTGGTTCTGAAGGACAATCGCATCATCGGGGCGGTTCTATATGGTGAAACTGCTGACGGGCCCTGGTTCTTCGATCTCTTGAAAAAACAATCAGACGTTTCCGAAATGCGGGAAACCCTGATTTTCGGCCAGGCGTATCAGGGGGGCGCCCCACTGGACCCTACGGCGGCCGTTGCAGCCTTGCCGGATGATGCGGAAATCTGCGGCTGCAACGGCGTTTGTAAAGGAAGGATCGTTGGTGCGATCACTGACAAGGGACTGACGTCGCTCGATGACGTCCGGGCCCACACCAAGGCATCTGCATCCTGTGGAACGTGCACTGGTCTCGTCGAGCAATTGATGCAAGTGACGCTTGGCGATGCCTACAATCCGGCTGCGGTGACGCCGATGTGCGGCTGCACCCATCTCGGTCACAGCGAGGTGCGCCGACTGATCAAGTCCAAAGGGCTGAAAACCATTCCGCAGGTCATGCAGGAACTGGAATGGACGTCTTCCGGCGGGTGTGCAAAGTGCCGCCCGGCGCTCAACTACTACCTCGTCAGCGACTGGCCGGATGAATATGCCGACGACTATCAGTCCCGGTTCATCAACGAGCGCGTCCACGCTAACATCCAGAAGGACGGAACTTATTCTGTCGTTCCGCGTATGTGGGGTGGCATGACGTCCTCCAAGGAACTGCGGGCGATCGCCGACGTCGTCGACAAGTTCAACATTCCGGCCGTGAAATGCACCGGCGGTCAGCGCATCGACATGCTGGGTATCAAGAAGGAAGACCTGCCGGAGGTCTGGGCGGATCTCGGCAAGGCGGGGTTCGTTTCCGGGCAAGCCTACGCCAAGGGTCTGCGGACGGTCAAAACCTGCGTCGGATCGGACTGGTGCCGGTTTGGAACCCAGGACTCGACCGGGCTTGGCATCAAGATCGAGAAGTTCATGTGGGGCTCCTGGACGCCGGCCAAGCTGAAGCTTGCCGTTTCTGGCTGTCCGCGCAACTGCGCCGAAGCGACCTGCAAGGATATCGGGGTCATATGTGTCGACAGCGGCTACGAGATCCATTTTGCAGGTGCTGCCGGTCTCGACATCAAGGGAACGGAAGTCCTTGGTCTGGTGAAAACCGAAGACGAGGCGCTCGAACACATCGTGGCTCTGACGCAGATGTACCGGGAGCAGGGCCACTATCTGGAGCGGATCTACAAGTGGGCGAAACGCATCGGCTATGACGAGATCCGCAGTCAGATCATGGACGATGCCGAGAAGCGTAAGGCCTATTTCGACCGCTTCGTGTTCAGTCAGAAATTCGCGCAGGTCGATCCCTGGTCGGAGCGCGTCTCCGGCAAGGACAAGCATGAATTCAAACCGATGGCGGTTCTGCAAGCGGAGGCAGCCGAATGAACGCGGAAACACGAAGCTGGGTAGCGATCGGGGACCTTAAGGACATCCCTCGGGAAGGCGCGCGGGTCGTGAAGACTGATCGTGGCTGCATCGCGGTTTTTCGGACGGTGGACGACGAGGTCTTTGCGCTTGATGACCGCTGCCCCCACAAGGGCGGGCCGCTGAGCCAGGGGATCGTTCACGGATCTTCGGTCACCTGCCCCTTGCACAACTGGGTATTCGATCTGGCAACCGGTCTCGCGCGCGGCGCTGACGAGGGGTCGGTTCCGATAACGGCAGCACGGGTTGAAAACGGCAAGGTGCTCCTTGCCGCCGACGATCTTGCCCGCCGGGCCGGATGAACGGAAGACCTACACATGCTTGGCATTGAGATAACAAAACGGCCGGGTCTGGAGAGGAAAGAAAAAGGAGGGCAGGCGTGACCGCTTCAAAAAACACAAAAACGGTCAAGACAACCTGTCCCTATTGCGGTGTCGGCTGCGGGGTTCTTGCGACCCGGTTGCCGGACGGGTCGGTCGACATCAAGGGCGACCCGGATCACCCGGCGAATTTCGGAAGACTGTGCTCGAAAGGCTCCGCTCTTGGTGAAACCCTGTCGCTGGAGGACAGGCTGCTTCATCCGGAAGTTAACGGTAAGCAGACAGACTGGGCATCCGCCCTTGATCTGGTGGCTGAAAAATTCTCCAGCGCTGTCAGGGACTACGGCCCTGACAGCGTCGCATTTTACGTGTCGGGACAAATCCTCACAGAGGACTATTACGTCGCCAACAAGCTGATGAAGGGCTTCATCGGGTCGGCGAATATCGACACCAACTCCCGGCTCTGCATGGCCTCATCGGTCGCCGGGCACCGGCGCGCCTTCGGCAGTGATACGGTTCCCGGAACCTACGAAGACCTGGAAAGCTGCGATCTGCTGGTTCTTGTCGGATCGAATCTTGCCTGGTGTCATCCGGTCCTGTTCCAGCGCGTCGAGGCCGCAAAGGCAGATAACCCGAATATGCGCGTCGTGGTCGTCGACCCGCGCGAGACGGCAACCTGTGCCATTGCCGACCTGCATCTAGCGCTCAATCCGGATACGGATGTTTCTCTTTTCAATGGGTTGCTGGCGTTTCTGGCAGAATCCGACACGCTCGATCATGCTTACATAGACAGCCACACCAAGGGGTTCGAAGCGGCAATTCAATCCGCAGGCGCGTGCGAGATCAACCGGATTTCGGAGGAGACCGGACTGTCTCCCCGCGACATTGCGACCTTCTACACGATGGTGGCCCGCACACCGAAAACGGTGACCGTCTATTCGCAGGGCGTCAACCAATCGGTCTGCGGCACGGACAAGGTCAACGCGATCATCAACACGCATCTGGCAACCGGCAGGATCGGCAGACCCGGCATGGGGCCGTTTTCAGCAACCGGACAGCCCAATGCGATGGGTGGACGTGAAGTGGGCGGTCTCGCCAACATGCTGGCGGCCCATATGGCGATTGAAAATCCCGATCACCGTGCGCTGGTGAAATCCTTCTGGCAGAGCCCGGTCATAGCGGAGCAGCAGGGCTTCAAGGCCGTCGATATGTTCCAGGCCGCACGCGACGGCAGGGTGAAGGCGATTTGGATCATGTCCACCAACCCGGTCGACAGCCTGCCGGATGCAGACGGCGTGGCCGCGGCTCTTGAAGCCTGCCCCTTTGTCGTCGTGTCCGATGTCACGCGTGCGGCCGACACCGTTGCCTATGCGGATGTTTTGTTGCCTGCAGCCGCCTGGGGCGAGAAAGACGGCACGGTGACCAATTCGGAACGCAGGATCTCGCGGCAAAAACGGTTCCTGGATCTGCCAGGTAACGTGACACCTGACTGGTGGCAACTCGCCGAAGTCGCACGGCGAATGGGGTTTGAAGACGCATTCGGCTATGACGGCCCGGACGCCATCTTCCGGGAACATGCGGCGCTGTCCGGCTTTGAAAACGAGGGTCGGCGGGACTTTGATATCAGTGCTCTTGCCGATATCTCGTCCGATGCATTCGATGAGCTTGAACCGGTGCAGTGGCCGCAACGAAAGGGCGGGTCTCGGAAAGACACCCGCTTTTTTGCCAAGGGCGGCTTCTTCACTGCCGACCGCAAGGCGTCTTTCATACCGGTGATGCAAAAACCGCCGCGTAAGACGGGGCGCAAATATCCGTTCGTTCTCAACACCGGGCGCGTGCGCGATCAGTGGCACACGCTGACACGCACGGGTAAAGCGCCGCGCCTGTCGTCGCACATTGCCGAACCGTTTGTCGAAATTCATCCTGACGATGCAGCAGCAGCCGGGCTCGGGGCAGCCGATCTGGTGGAAGTGAAAAGCCCCTATGGTTCCGTAGTCGTGCGTGCTCAGGTGACGGAACGGATACGGCCGGGGTCTGTGTTCGTCCCCATGCACTGGACAAACCAGATGTCGTCGAAAGGCCGTGTCGATGCTGTCGTTGCGCCGGAAGTGGACCCGGTTTCCGGTCAGCCTGGATCGAAGTTTACACCTGTTTCCGTGCGCAAACTTGACTACGATTGGTACGGTTTTGCGGTGGTACGGGAAAAGCCCGTATTGCCTCGAACCGGGTACTGGACGGTTGCCCCCACGAGGGGTGGGTGGCGCGTGGAAATGGCCGGAGATGCGCGGACTGATCTTGTCAGCCTCGCCCGCGGTTTTTTCGGTGAAAACGCGGAACTCTTGCAGTTCGAGGACGCACATAGCGGGCTGCGGCGCATTGCCGGTTGGTGCGGGGAAACACTCACCGGGGTCCTCTTTTGCGCGGGTGAGCCCGTGTCGGTTTCCAGGCAATGGGCCTGCGAACTACTGGAAACACCAAGTGTTCCGCCCCATAACCGGTTTAGCGTTCTCGCGGGCCGGCCACCCGCCGACATGCCGGAAAAGGGAGCTATTGTGTGTTCCTGCTTTCAGGTTGGCAGCGCTGAAATCGCGGCCGCCGCCAGGGACGGTGCAGCGACCGTGAAAGCGATAGGGGCCTGCCTGAAGGCTGGAACAAATTGCGGCTCGTGCCGGTCTGAAATCCAGACGCTTCTCGATGCGAGGCTCAAGGAGACTTGTGATGACACCGACATCGCCCAAGCCGGTTGAAGCTGTCCGCAAGCGGCGCCCTGCGCGCGTGGAAGCACTTGCCAGTTTGCCGCTGTTTTTCCCCTTGAAAGGGCGAAAAGTCGTTCTGGCGGGCGGCACGGACGCTGCGGCCTGGAAGGCGGAACTGCTGGCAGCTGGAGGTGCGCATGTACATGTCTTTGCAGAGCAGTTGGACGACACATTTTCCGCACTCCTTTCGACCGGGAGCGTAAGTGGGCGTTTCACGCATCATGATCGTCCATGGAGCCTTGGCGATTTCAATCATGCCGCTGTCGCGATTGCCGATGCGGCAAGCGATGGCGAGGCGCAGGCTTTCTACTGTGCCGCGCGCAGTGCAGGAATCCCGGTGAATGTCATCGACAAACCGGCGTTTTGTGATTTTCAGTTCGGATCCATCGTCAATCGGTCGCCGGTTGTGATCGGCATCTCGACAGATGGCGCTGCGCCCATTCTGGGGCAGGCCATCCGGCGCCGTATCGAGACGCTCTTGCCTGCCTCGTTGCAAGACTGGGCGGTGCTTGCCCGCAAGGTACGGGCGAAGGTCCTGTCGCAATTGTCAGCGGGCGCAGAGCGGCGCCGGTTCTGGGAGGGTTTCACGGATCTCGCCTTTTCAGGACGCGAGGCGGCGGAAACGGCGGAAGGTCGCGCGTTGGATCCATTATTTCAAGAAGCCAGTCAGGTCTCAGCAGGGCGCGTGACGATTGTCGGCGCAGGGCCGGGAGATGCTGAACACCTGACATTGAAAGCCATGCGAACGCTTCAGTCAGCGGACGTGATTCTTTTCGATGACCGTGTCGACAATACAGTGCTTGAACTCGCGCGGCGGGAAGCCAAGCGAATGCTTGTCGGCAGAAACGGTGACGGGAGCAAAGCTGAAGGAACAACCAGTGACCGGATGGTCATGCTTGCCAGGCAAGGCAAACACGTCGTGCATCTGAAATCGGGTGATCTGTCGTCTGGAGAGGCGGAAACTGAATTGCAGCGGCTGCAGGAGGCGGGCATCCCGGCGAGCGTGGTGCCGGGTGTTGCGATTGCTTCCTATAGTGCCTCAAATTCTGAGCGCAGGTTGCAGATTGATGACGCTGCGGCTGGCTGAGGGTTTCAACGTCTTGAATTTTTGGCCTTTGTTCCCCCTCAGTCAGACAAGCTGAGTGCGCCGAAAGCGGGGATCGAGATTTCCAGCGCGAGTGGATTGATACCCGCGACAAGCCCGAGGAAATTAATTTCGATACCGACACCGCTGCCAACCACAATTCCGAAATACCCGCCCAAAGTGGCAAAGAGATCACCGTTGCTGCGCTGCCCGATCCACCGTCCGTCTGCCGGAAAATCGCGGCCGACGCCGGTCGTCGGCGTTGCCGCGGCAAGTGCCGGGACCTTCTCCAGGACATTGGCGACGAAGGTGTTCGAATTCGGGCCCGGCCAAATTGTATAGTCGCCGCGTTCACGCCAGCGGTAGGCAGCGATCGCCTCTTCCACCAGCGGCAGCAGTTTTTCGGCCTTCCCGCCGGTCAGGTGATAGTTGATCTCCGGTTTGTTGGAGTACCAGTGGCCATCCGCGTCATAGGCGTTTTTCCTCACAGGCGTGCCCCAGCCAACGACATCGTATCTGTCGTATGTACTTGCCCCGACCGGTTTCAAAACGATCCAGGAATGCGTTGCGAACGCGCCTTTCAAGCCGCCGGTGCGGGCGGTCAGCACATAGATCTCTGCTTTGTCGACCGGAGGCTCTTTCGGCAGAATGCCGGAGCTGGCCCATGTCGCATGCCGCCAGCCTTGCGGCCTGTCCATCATGCTCCAGACACCAAGATGAACGAGTGCAGGCAGGATGAAAACCAGCAAGAGAAAAAGGACAAGTCGTGAAACGAAGCGAAAAACAAGCTTCAAGAGCAACACCCTGAACCAATTGATTGCCGAAGCACGAGACTGTGCAACAGCTTCGATCCGAAATCCGCAAACGTCAACTTGAGCCGCAATCACAACGATTTTAGCGCGCAAGACAAGTTCTGTTTAACCGGCCCAAAACTGCAGTTCTTATCTGGCGAAAATGTGAATATCCGCTGCGTGTACCGGTGAGGCTGGCCCACTTCCGGAGAATCGCCAAAGTCGTGCGCGTTAGGTCGTCCACTGTCGCTTCGGTTAATCGCGGTCGCTCTTCAAGTCTCGAGATCTTTCCAGGCTGTTCTCTTGCGAGGGTCAGCTTTTCCGAACCTCGTGCGCTGATCGCGGCCTGCGGGAAAAACGGACCGGTGAAAGAGCCCCCAGATCACGGTTCTGCGACACACCCAATACAATATCGGCAGCCACTTCGCCAGATTTCGGGGCCATCATCAGCCCGTAGTGCGAATGACCGAAATTGGCCACCAGCCCGTCGAAATCCGGCCAGCAGCCAAGGGCTGGCAGACTGTCCGGGAAGGATGGCCGCCGTCCCATCCAGAAGTTTGGCTTGCTGGCGTTGAGGTCAGGGAACATGGCCTGCGCAATGCTCTCCAGTTGCGGTTTCTTGCGTGCGTCGGGGGCCGCATCTACGGGCGCGAATTCAGCGAGGCCTGCCAGGCGCATCCCGTTTTCCATGCTGCTTGCAACAACCTTGCGGTCCACATCCATGATCGAATGCGTGAGTGTGATCCCTGGCTCCGGAAATTCGACATGGTATCCGCGCTCGGCCATCAGCGGCATCCGGATGCCAAGAGGTTCAAGCAAGGCAGGGCTCCAGGCCCCCAAAGACAGAACAACAGACGAAGCCGAGAATTGCTCCTCGCCACAATCGACGGACCATCCATCTTCCGTCTTGTGCAAAGAGGTGATGTCACGCATCAGGATTTCGCCGCCCAGGTTCTTGACCTTGGCAGCCAGAATCTGCCCGATCCGGCCAGGGGATACCGCCCGCGCCTGGCCCCGGATCAGGACAGCCCCCTTGAAATCTTTGCTCAGCGCGGGTTCCAGTCGTCTCAGCTCATTCTGGTCCGCCAGGACAACATCCGCTCCTTTCTCACGCCGGATTCGGTAGTCTATTGCGTCAAGATTGGCTTTGCCGGCATCTCTGAAGGCGTGAACATAGAAACTGTCGCGAACCAGTTGCTCACCACCTGTACCTTCCAGATGCCTGCGGTAAAGGTCGATCGACGGCGCACATAAGAACTCCATCGTATCTGCTGCCTCTTCGACAATCTCCGGGCGGCCGCGTTTCAAAAACTCCAAACCCCAGGGGATCATCTTGAAGAGTGTTTTTGGCCTGATCGTCAGCGCAGGATTATGCGACAGCATCAACTGGGGGATCTGGCGCCAGACACCCGGTAAGGACTGAGGAATGATCGACCAGGGCGATATGATCCCCGCATTGCCAAAGGAAGCCTCCTGACCCGGTTCGCCCCGGTCAATCAGCCTGACTCGGGCGCCGCGTTCCAGTAGTGACAGAGCTGTGCAAATTCCTATGATTCCAGCGCCAAGAACCGTTACGTCTTTTGTCATGATGTCATGCCACGGCCGTCTGGCGACGCCTTGCAACAGCCTGGCTGATGACGGCAGGAGCTGCGATCAGCAACGCGATCAGATCTCCTTGCAAGGACGGGGCGATGAAGATGATGCCTGCGATTGCCATCAGCCACCTATAAACGGCACCCATTGGCGCAAGCCAGTAACCAACGACGGCTGCCGACAAGGCTATGACGCCGGCAATGCAGCTCGACGCCGTGTAGCTGAATTCGATGAAGTCAAAGCCAGTGGACGACACGAACAGGAGAACCGGTGCGTAGACAAACGCCATTGGCGCCACCACCTTGCCGAGGCCAAGCGTGAAGGCGGATATGCCTGTCCGGAACGGATTTGAGTTTGCGATCGCTGCCGCGGCATAGGCGGAGGTACAGACCGGCGGCGTGATCTCGGCCACGACCCCGTAATAGAGCACGAACATGTGGCTGGCGATCGGCGGAATGCCGAGTTGGGCAAGCGCCGGCTGCGCGACCGACACCAGCATGATGTAAAGGGCTGTGGTCGGAACACCCGCACCCATCAAAATGCAGGCCAGGGCGATGAAGACCAGGCTGATGAACAGGGTCAGATCCTGAACCGAAAACAGCTCATAGCCTCCGAAAGTGAACAGCCAGGCAAGATCGTTGCCGAGATTTGACGCAGCTTGCGTGACCATGAAACCGATGCGGAATCCGACGCCTGTCGTGTTGATCACACCGATCACGATCCCGACTGCCGCGGCGGCCGCACCGACTGCGAGTGCATATTTCACACCCGTTTCGAACGTGTCGGCCATTTCACTGATGGATATTCTGCGTTGCGGATTGAGTGTTGCAACGATTGAGCCGCCCACCAGGAGCGCTGTTATCGGCAGTTCGAAGCCGCCGCCGACATATTTCCAGACGACAAAGGCGATGAATGCGGCAGCGTAGACAAGGGTGACCGGTTCGCGCAGTCGGGACATGCCGGCGATGATCGACAGAGAGATGCCGCAAAAGGCCGACATATAGGGCGTATAGCCGGAGAACAGGACGCTCAACAGGCCAATGAGAGGAACGATGTTCGCCCAACCTTCGCGCCACACGGTTCCAAGCTTGGGCAAGGCATCGCGGGCCAGTCCCTTCAGACCCAGTTTTCGGGCCATGAGGTGAACCACGGCGAAAACGCCCACATAATGCAGGAGTGCCGGAAAAATGGCCGCGATGACGATCGTCGTGTAGGGCACTTCCAGAAATTCCGCCATGATGAAGGCTGCGGCCCCCATGATCGGCGGCGTGATCTGGCCGCCGGCCGATGCGGCGGCTTCTACGCCTCCCGCGAAATGGCCCGGATACCCGAGGCGCTTCATGTTGGGAATTGTAAGCGCGCCAGTTGAAACGGTGTTGGCAACGGACGAGCCGGAAATCGTGCCGAAAAATGCCGACGACACGACGGAGACCTTCGCCGGTCCCCCGGTGTAGCGGCCCGCAAGGATTGTCGCATTGTCGATGAACAGCTGTCCGAGACCCGTTCGCTGCGCAATCACGCCGAAGAGCACGAAGTGGAAGACGATGGTCGATACGACCCAGAGCGTGACCCCGAATATGCCTTCCTGGGGGAAGTACATTGAGGAGATAAACGTTTTAATCTTCACGCCCGGATGCTGAAGGATGCCCGGAAAATAGGGCCCGAACAACGCGTAGGATATGAAAAGACAAATGATGAGCGGCAGTATCCAGCCAAGCGTCCGGCGCGCAATGTCGAGAACGAGAACAATCAGGATGCCGCCGAAGAGCAGATCGTAGCCGTTGGGATTTCCCATTCGGAAGGTTTGTTCCTCGATGCCAAGAGCCGGGATCCCGTGCCAGGCAAATCCGAGGTAAAGTGCCGACATGACGCCCAGCACCATCAGCAAGACATCTAGATAAGGCACGCCGCCGAGCCGCAGAGCACCCGTGTTCAGATCAAAGGCTGTGTCCGTTTTGCGGTGCGGATAAAGCGCGTAAATCAGGATGAACAGTCCGGAGAGATGGATCCCCATGTGCCAGTAGTCCGGCGGCAAGCCGAAACCCGCGGTCAGGTAGTGGTAGATGGCGAAGGCCAGTGCAACGGCTCTCAGGAATGATGAAAATCCAGGAGCCACCTTGCGAACGGCCGCGCCTTCATCGAATTTCTTCTCGATGTCGGCCAGTTCTTCTTCGCTGAGCTCGCGAACAGGTTCGGTCTGCGGATTGCTCATGACAGCCTCCGGAAATGGGATCTGGGAAGGGGCGGTGAGGGGAAGCGCTCACCACCCCTTGGTGCACAGAGGAGGGACCGTGCTATTTCAGGAGACCGGCTTCCTTGTAGAATTTCTCCGCACCTGGATGAAGCGGCACACCAAGTGCCAGGACCCCGTCAAGCGCGGTGTCGGGCGTGATCTGCTTGCCCTTCGCATGACCGTTGTCGAGAAGCTTGCGCGTATTGTCGTTCCACATGGCTTTCGTAATGCCGTAGACAAGCTCTTCCGAAAGGTCCGAAGAGACGACCAGAAGAGCCGACACGGCAGGGGTTTTCACTTCGTAGTCGATACCCTCGTACACTCCGGCCGGGATCTTTGAAGGAATGTAAGCGGGGATGATCTCATTGATCTTGGCAAGATCGTCCTCGGTGAAACTGTGCAGTTCCATGCCCTTCGTCGTCGCCAGTTGCACCATCGCGGAAACCGGCCAGCCTGCTGCATAGAAGTAAGCGTCGAGCTGACCGTCTGCCAGCCGCTCGGCCGATTGGCTGTTGTTCAGTTCTGCTTCACTCATATTGTCCCGGTTGACACCCCATGCATCGAGCATTTGCAGAACGGCAACCTGCGTCCCTGATCCTGCCTGAGCAATCCCGACGCGCTTTTCCTTCAGATCCGCAAGACCCTCGATGGACGCACCCTTGGGCAGGACCAGATGCAGATCTTCCGGAAAGAGATTTGCCACGATCCGCAGCTTTTCATGTGGTTTTCCGTCGAACTTGCCTTCGCCCAGATACATCGAGCGGGTCACGTCTGCAGCTGCAAGGCCGGCTTCCAGTTCGCCTTTCTGCACGGCCGTATTGTTGAAGACAGAAGCGGTTGTCGACTGCGCAATGGCGATCAGGCCGGGAACGCCGCACTGCCCGCCTTCATCGCAGGGGCGCGAGCCAGGTGGTGACGAGATGCCGTTTGCGATCGTTCCGCCGATCGGAAAGTAAGTGCCGCCCGCACTGCCGGTGCCGATGCGGAAGAAGGTTGGATCCTGCGCCAGCGCGGAGCCGGCGAAAAGCGTTGCGAGCGCAACAGCGCTCCCAAGTCTCACAAGTTTGTTCATCTGAATTCCCCTCGATTGGGCTCGGCTTGCGTGGCCAAGGCCGGTTTTGATCTTCAAACAATACGAGGCAGTTCAATTAATACAAATTTGAAGTTCTTTAGTTTTTCAAAGTTTGGCTTATAGTTCTGGTATGAATATCAGCCAGATTTCCGCATTCCGCGCGGTCATGACCTCTTCGTCGATTTCCGAGGCTGCCCGCAAGCTTGGGCGAACGCAACCAGCCGTCAGCCTCGCAATACGTTCCTTGGAAGACTCGCTCGGCCTTGCGCTGTTTGAACGAAAGGGACGCCAGATGGTTCCGGTGCCGGAGGCGCACTATCTCCATGCGGAATCTGAGGAGATACTTGACCGGCTTTCCAGTGTCACACACACGATGCGAAGTCTTGCAGGCGGTAACACCGGAGACTTGAACGTGACCGCAATGCCGGGGCCCGCAGCTTTTATCTTCCCAAGGTTCGTCGCCTCGGTCATTGATGACCTTGAGAAGGTGAACCTGTCGATCACGTCGCGCAGCTCGCAGCAGATCGAAGAACTCGCGCGCTCGCAGAGCATAGATTTCGGCTTTTGCGACGCACCGGCCAGACTAAAGCAAAGCGCACAATACGAAATCGAGATCATCAGTGCGGGATGCTTCGTCGCAATGCCGTCGACCCATGACATGCCGGAACTGGATCCTTTCTCGATCCGCGCCCTGGATGGCGTTCCAATGGGTGGTCTGCAGCCCTCGCACACGCACGAAAAACGCTCCGTGTCGCTGTTCGCCGAGCAAGGCGTTTACTATCGGAAAGTGGTCGAGAGCCAGACCTTCATGCCACTGTTACAGTTCGTGCGGACGGGAAAATGCCTTGCGCTCGTCGACCCGCTCAGCGTGGTGAATGAACTGGAGCTCAAGAGCACTGGTGGTGAGGTTGTCTTCCGCCGCCTGGATTGCAACCTCAGATACGACTACGCTATTCTGTCACCCGTGCACCGGCCCTTGTCTCAGATTGCACACAAGGTGCGCTCAAAGTGGCGGACTTCGCTGTTCAACCTGCTCGACCGGGTGGGCGCGGAACCACGCTGGGAAACTTGCTCCGCTTCATCGCCTGGTTCCGGCGCGTGACAGCACAACGTCGCGCGGCACAACGCTCCTTTGTCGGCGCCGTTGATCGTTTAGGCGGCCCGCAGTGTTTTCAGGAATTTGCTCAATTCGCTCTGAAGAACATCGGCCTGTGTGGTCAGCTCATCGACAACCTTCACGACATGGCCAGCCGCGTCGCTGGACTGCTGTGCTGCAGCATTCACATCGATGATGTTTTCCGAAACGTCTTGCGTACCGGAGGCGGTCTGCTGGATGTTTTGAGCAATATGCTGGGTCGCCGTGTTCTGTTCGCCGACGGAGGCGGAGACAGCTGTTGTCATGTCGCTGATGCGCGACATGGCTGCGACGACGGATTCGATTTCGCCGACGGTCTGATGCGTTGATTCCTGCATCGAGCTGATCTGCTGCCTGATTTCCTCAGTTGCCTTCGCGGTTTGCGATGCCAGCTCCTTTACCTCCGAGGCCACGACCGCAAAGCCGCGGCCGGATTCCCCGGCGCGAGCCGCTTCGATCGTCGCGTTGAGGGCCAGCAGATTGGTCTGCTCTGCAATGTCGTTGATCAGGTCGACGACGTCGCCGATCTTCTGAGCGCCTTCGGCAAGGCCCTGCACAGTCGCGTTGGTGGAGATTGCCTGTTGCTCACCATTCGATGCGACCGACTTGGCGTCTTCCACCTGCCGGGAAATCTCCTGGATCGACTGGGACAACTGTTCGGCCGCCGAGGCAACGGTCTGGGCGGTCACTGTCGCTTCCTCGGATGCACTGGCGACGGTTGTCGCCTTCGAGCGGGTCTGCGCGGACGACTCGGACATGGTCTTTGCCGTTACGGTCATTTCGTGGGTTGCGTTGGAAACGTGCTCGACGACGCCCATCACGCTCGATTCAAGATCGTCGGCCATGCGAAGCGTGGCCGCACGTTTTTCCTCTTCAACCCGCCGTTCGCTTTCCGCCTGTTCCTGCCGCAGCGCTTCTGTCTCAACCGCATTGTCGCGGAACACTTCAACGGCGGACGCCATCGCACCGACTTCATCCTTCTTGCCGAGCGCCGGAATATGGATGTCCAGTTTACCGCCGGCCAGCGACTGCATGGCCTGTGTCATGTTGACGATCGGATGGACGACCGTGTTGCGGACGATCAGCATGAGAACCGCGGACACAACCATCAGCAGGATAACCGCCGTCGAAATGGCGATCTGCGCATTCGCGACCGTGATGGCGCTGGCCTCGTCCGCGCCATCGCTGATCGCGTCCGCCGCGGAAGCAACTTTTTCTAGAGCGCTTGCGACAGCGTCGGCATCTGTTTCCAGTTCTTCCGTTGCCAGATCGGCTTCGGCTTCCATTTTCAGCATGTCCCGGTGCGTGTCGAAAAGCTGTTCATCCAGTGCAGCGGTGGAGAACCAGGTTTCAAAGGCTGCCTGCAGGCGGGCGGCATCGTCAGCATCTTCCTGCGACTCGGCAAGATTGGCGAGGATATCCAGGAATGGCCTTGCCTTTTGCGAGAGGGCCTGGAATTCACCGAAAGGAACGCCGAGCCTTGCGGGGTCTTCCAGCGCAAGATATTCGCCGGCAGTATCCTGCATCTCAATGATGATGCGCTGCAGTTTCAGCGCGGCTTCGACAACGGGATAGTCCTTCTCGAAAAGCTCTTTCAGGATGGCGTTTACTTCAGCACCTGTTGCGGCTCCCGAGGCTGCCAACCTGTCTCCGTCCGCCTGGGCTTTGGCCATTTCCGCTTCGTTTTCCTGCGCAAATTCATCCAGCATCTGGATCAGGAGCGCACCGCTGTCGTCAAAAGCTGTGAGCAGGCGGTTGGCGGATGCTTCCTCGTTCAGCTCTTCGGTGTGCGCGAAGATCATCTCGTTGGTGTGTTTGATGAAGTCCTTGTGCTCGCGCCGCGCCTCTTCAATATGCGCCAGCATGGCCTCGTCGCGTACCAGTGCCTCCAGCTCGCCCATATAGGTGTAGAACATCTGCGACTTTTCAGCGAACTCTTGGGCGAGTTGCTCGACATCGGAAAGCTCTTCGTCGGCGATGATCTCTTCGGCGATCTTGTTGGTTTCCCAGATATTGGCAATCATGTCGTCTGCGGTCTCGACCGACGGCGCAGTGATGTCGGTGATCTCGTTCAGCGTGCGCTCGACGGAGGCGAGATAGGAAAGCCCGGTTGCGCCGATACCGACGCCGAGCAGCACAATCAGGCCGAGCCCGACAAAAAGCCGCCCGGAAACCCCTCGGAACATCGATCTGCGCTGTATGCCGGACCGGGCCGGTTTGGGCGCATTGTCATGGGTGCGGGGGTCATGCGAGTTCGTTTTGGCGTGCATCCTGCTGTCCTTGCGGGCTGATTCCAAGTCAAATCAAGGATGGCGGGGGCTTGCAAAAAACCACTGAACACGAGGCTCCCGGTAACAATGGGTGAAAATCCGCCAGGGCACCGTTAACCCCGTGTTTACGGTCTTGCGGGCATCCAGGAGTTGCGTAGTACTACCTACATTGCATTTTTTGGTTGCGTGTTCGGCCACAAGCGCCATCATCTGACAGTGCGCCGATCCTGGGCAGAGGGGAGGCGTTGCGCTGGTCGAAAGGCTATTGGCGTTCCGGACGCGTTCACCGCGCTTCAGGGCGAACGCCGAACCGTATCGTGACCGTATCTGGGGAACGAGGGGGCGGGCCTCTATCGAGTGGGCTGAATGGGAAAAACACTGTTTGTGGGAGAGTGCTATCGTGAGCTCTCTGAAGTTCGAACGAATTACGATGTTTTCAAGTTTCTAAAAAAGCTGTGCGACGAATTTGGATTTGACAGGTTCGCTGTTCTGTTTCTGCCGGACCGGAATTCGACGCAAATCTCGTCGCATATGATTGTCAGCAACTGGCCGCCGGAACTTATTCGTGCCTATGACGAGATGAAACTCGTGGTGAACAGCCCGATCATCGAGCAACTGCGCAGTTCAATCGATCCGCTGGAATGGGAACTGGAAGCGGTCAACAAGAAGCGCTCACCAGAAGAAACGCAGAGTTCTGTCGGCCTGTTCAAGGATTTCGAGATGATGGGCGGTGTCTATTTCCCGACCTATGACGCGACCGGGCGACGGGGCGCGGTTTCCTTTACCGGCAACAGGCAGAAGCTCGACCCGGACGAGTTGGCAACGCTGCATCTGTTGTCACTCTTTACCTATAACCAGATTTCCGAAGTCGCCGAGAGGCTGACGGACTCGTCCGATCACCTGTCTCCGCGGGAGCGTGAGTGCGTCTACTGGTCGGCGGAAGGCAAGACCAACAACGAGATCGGTGTCATCCTGTCGATCTCCGAAAACACCGTGTCGAGCTACATGATATCAGCGGCCCGGAAACTCGGTGCGGTCAACCGGGCCCACACCATCGCCACGGCCATACGCTCCGGTATTGTTTCTTGAAGTAGGGTGGTTTGCATCGATCGCGTGGACCGGTAGCGCCTCGCGGTTCAAGGCAGTGGTCTTCTCGTGAAATGGTTCGACAAGGGTTCTGATATTTCCCGAATATGTTGCTTGGTTTGTGTTGAGCCGCGGGCATAAAGAAAGCGCCCCAAACGATTGTTGGTGCGAAAAGGAGAAACAGAGCGAAGGGCCTGGGCGGCACAGATTTCTGCTGACGCACGACGTGGCATGCGCGTTGAGTGAGACTTTGAAATGCTCCACAACGATGCCGAGCCCACTGCTGCAGCAAGTATATCGCTTCAACACTAGATGCCGTTAATCCGTGAAATGAGAATTGCTCTGCCAAAGACACATCGGATGCTCTCAGAGCGAAGGACTAAGCTGGAGCACTTTGTTGCAGGCCGCCCAAACTAAATTCCGACCCGATCCGAGACCTCAATGCGCGCTCTTTGAGATCGGAAGACTGGTATCGCGAGTTACTAAAATCCCGTAACCCTCGCTTATATGTCCGGAGTGTTTGAAGGCGCTGGAAAAGCAATAAAATTTGGATTATGCGCAAAATAGTTGCACGACAAATACGCGCGAACTGCACAGAGATATTGTTTTAAAGCTTTATGCCAAAATTACCTGTCGGATATACGTAGAATTCAAGCGCCATGGAAAGTAGAATTGTCATAGGTTACATCCTGCTCGGCGGAGCAATTCTTCTTGTTGTCGCATGGTTGAACCAGCCTTACTTCGGGACACGGTTTTGTTTGGCGGACGGCATCAAAACAACCGAGGACTACATTGAGGAGATTCACGCATACGGTCTGACTGCAATCGAAGCGCAGATGGACTGGTTGGAGTCGCAAGGACTTCAAGAAGAGGAATTATCGAAAATCAAGATGCAACGTGAGTCTCTCCTGAGGGAGGCGACCAGGATGGTGTCTATGTGCGCAGGTGAGCGCGATATTCGATATTGCCGATATATGGGTCCCGATTCAAAGGTTCTGATGGGCGGACAAATGTTGGAGTCAGTGCCAGCAGAACAAGCAGATAACTACCGATTTATAGTTTCAACGAGTAATCTGGAGGTGAGTTTAGTTCCATATAGAGAAAAATCTCTATTTTTGTTTGGTTATAGTCATAATAAAGAGGCGGCTTTGTGTAGTTTTAATTCGGCGGAAATGAAAAAATGGCGTGAAGAATCGGAACTGGATCTAGTTTTCGATGTTTGCGGATTTGGCTGCTTTTGTGATGAATACTAAGAAAAAATTTAAGGAAATACTCGATTTTCTATTATCTATAGAGATAAGTCACCTGCGTGGTGGTATGTAAGTGTCATGAAATCTGTGCGAATAAAGGTCTGAAGATGCCAATGTTCGTACGTAATTTCGCTAAACAAGGTTTTTATGTTCAGATTCGCAGTATTTACTGTAAATACAATATTTTTATTTTGTTTGAGAAGTGAAGCTCATGCATCTGGCGATACCTTGAAAGAGTTTTGTTTTGCTCGAAGTTTGACGCAAAGTGAAGAAACTTCGTATGCGATATTGCGCCTGGATGTTTCGCCTGACGCTTTGGATTATGAGTCTGTGGGGTTGCATGATTGTAATATCAAAAGTGAAAAAATATTTAGGTCTGACTTTTCAATAAAGTTTACCGAACTAGAAGAAACGCAAACAAAAATCGCATTTGTAAAATTCATTTCATTGATAAGCGGAAAGGTTAAATTAGTATTTTCGGTTGGATTTGCACAATCTTATTTTTGGGATCCGATTTCTGATTATTATAACCAAGGAAAGCGTGTGTGTGGCGTGGAAGCAGTCCCGGACACGAACGGTCTCTATAAGAAGAACCAAAGTGAAAAAATTGGCTGCTCTGCTGCGATTGATACCTACTACGGTAATATTGAAGATAGTAATAATTTCTTGACGATCGGATGTCCGAAGCATAGCAAATCCTGTGTCTATACAATATTCTACAATAATTGGGAGGTTTGGGTTTCGGGAATACCCAAGGAAGAATTGTCTCGTTGGCAAGAAGTGCGCTTGTCGCTATTGAGCGAATTGACTTCTTCCTTCAATCCAAGAAACAAGATCTTGACCTGTGACGGATTGAATTGTCGTTAGCTACGGTTCAGTTTGGGGCGCTGATCGCCGTAAATAATGTGACGAGCAGGTCTGATCGTGGGGCACTGCATGAACATGCATAGGATACTGGGTTTTGCAACGGCTTGCCTATTGCCGATCACGGCAGCAAAGGCCGACTTCGTGCCGTTGTCGCACGAACAGAATTTGGCACTTATTGCGGATTTCATGACAGGTAATTTTTTCGGCGATGACGAATTTAAGTCCTGTGCGCAATCTTGGCGGCAAGGGATATTCGAAACACGTTGCAAGGCTTATCTGGAACGCGTTGAAGTTTTTGCAAAGGAGCGCGCCGGCAGCTTGGATACGAAATTGCTAAACAACATGATCGACTACTACATGGGTCTTGATGAAGTCTACTCAACAGATTGTAGATTATTCCAGGATCAGGAACACGCCGATTGCATGGAAAACCGGCGTGTCGGGAGGAGCAGACTTCTAGAAGAATTCAAAGATGCCTATCGATAACAAACGCTACCGTATTGGTTCGTGAGCCGACTGCCCTGCAGGTATTACGCTCGGCAAGAACTTTTTCCCCTTTGCCGATAAAATTTTCTCGCTGATCTCACGCGACAGCGTCGGGCAATAGACATCGATTGTGTGGACGTCTTTGATGTCTCCGGCAGGTATCCATACTCTGTTTCGGTACGTAGACGGCCAATCGGATTTCGTGCCTTTGCGCATGAAGAGCTTCGCCATCGGCCTGATCCTGGAAAGACGGCCGGGCATCTCACCCGATCGCCTTTGTTATGGTTCAGCCAAACCCTGGAAGTTGCTTCCGCAGCAAGTCGGACAGCGCCTATAGCGAAAAAGGCGCTGTCATTGGGCAGCGGTCTCAGCACAGAGGGAACGGCCAAGTCCACACACAACCAAAGTGGGCGGCACGAGCTTCCGGCTTTATAGTGAAGTTTCGGTGTCTGGCGTTGCCCGAAAGGGCTGGCTTGTCTTTAGCGCGATGAGAGGCCGTTCGGCGCGATCAGAACCTTGCCGGCCCTTTCGCCTTTCATCGTGTAGGCGAGCGCTTCCTTAATGTCCTCAAGCGGAAAAACGCGATCGACGGGCGCATTGAGCTTGCCCTCAAGTATCAGGGCCGTCAGTTCCGCATAGACCCGTTGCTGTTCATCGCGCGATGAATTCTGGAACCAGTGGACCAGCCAGAAACCGCGGATCGAGACATTTTTGAAAATGACCGATGCATCGGACAGCGTCGCGTTTTCGCCCGACATGCCGCCGTAAAGCACCGCAATACCATTCGGCGCGAGCGTCGCCGCGAGTCGCCCGAGGGTTTTGCCCGCAACCGCATCAAGCGCGAGCACCGGTGCCTCGTCCAGTTCCGCGGCAACACGCTCCGCAAGATCGAGGCCATCGACAAAGGCAACGTCCGCGCCTGCTTCGATAACGTCGGCAATCGCGCTTTCCCGCCGCACCACCGATGCAACGCGGATGCCGCGCGCCTTGGCGAGCTGGGTGACATAGCGGCCAACGGCGGAGTTTGCAGCTGACTGG
Source organism: Roseibium sp. HPY-6 (assembly GCF_040530035.1). NCBI lineage: Bacteria > Pseudomonadati > Pseudomonadota > Alphaproteobacteria > Hyphomicrobiales > Stappiaceae > Roseibium > Roseibium sp. HPY-6. The sequence goes on along the minus strand of NZ_JBEWCD010000001.1, from coordinate 1,696,506 downwards.
ATCAGCCAGTCGCCTTCTTGCAAGGAGACATATTGCGTCAGGAGCAGGTAGGCTGTTGCCGGGTTCACCGAGATCATCGACAACTGATCAATGTCTGCTTCTGGAACCGGGACGAGCGTGCGAGAGGCGAAGACCTTTTCTGTCGCCCAGGTGCCTGGAGGCTCGGGCAGCAAGACCAGCGTACCTGCCGGCAGTCCCTCGCCATTGACTTCAGAAACGCGGCCAATCCCCTCCATGCCGGCTGGCGCTGGAAGCGGCGGCTGGATGCCGTATTGACCGGCGATCTGAAACACGTCCGAAGGATTGATCGGCGCACGCAGAATTTTGACGCGCGTTTCTCCCGGTGCAAGCGGCTGTGGTTCTCGTTCAGCAATTTCAATGACTTCAGCCGCATTGCCGTGCGTTTTGTATATGGCCTGTTTCACTCTTTCCGTCTCCATCTTCAAGATCATGATTTCGTGTTTTTCGCTAATGAATGAAATTCATTAAATTAGATGGGAGGCTCTCTTGATATGTCAACGCTAATGAATAAAATTCAGTAATGATAAAATCACCGCCGATTGCCGCGCCGAGGCGCACCAGAGACCCGGAGACCAAGCGCGCGGCGCTTCTGGACGCCGCGCTTCACCTCTTCACCGAGGAGGGCTATGAAAATGTGTCGATCGCCGACATTGCGAAGCGAGCAGGAATTGCCGTTGGAACGGTGTACAGGTTCTATGACAACAAAATCACGCTCCTGCGCGCCATGCTTGAATCGCTCGAAGACGAGTTCGTGGTTCAGATGCAGTCCGACTGGTCGCAGGGCGGTGATTATTCAGCGCGCCTCGAGCGCGTGTGCCTGGGTCTCTTTACCCTGTCGGAAAAGCGCAAGCCGCTTCTGCGCCTGATGTCCATGACCACGGATATCGTCTACGCCGACAGCTCCTTGCCGGGCGACCGCATTCAGGCGCAGATCAGGCTCATGTATGGCGACGGCCTGCGGGACGGGGCTTTCCTCAACGGCGACATCCCGCTCATGGCCTCCATGGCACACGGCCTGGTCGAAGGAGCGATGATGGGCTGGATGCGGAACTCCGGGCTTTCGGCTGCAGACGCCGCGGGCCAGCTTGCGTCGGTCATGAAGAGCGGATTTGTCAAAAATCAGCGGTCCTGACGCCCGTTTTCAGGAAACATTCAGACCCATTTCGGCCGAAAACCCCGAGAACACCTCCAGTGCCTTGCGCTCCAATTTTGTTTCCCCCAAACCTGTCGAATTGCCGCGCAATCGTGCTCCCAGATGACGTTACGCCCCTGTGGATAACCGATCACGTTTTTCAGATATTTTTTGCAGACACATTCAGAAACACACCCATAAAGTGCGTGTGGAAGTGTGTCGATACACGCAGAATTTAGCGGAAAACTCTGTATTTTTGACAGTAATATTACAACTTTACGCAAGTAATTTGCGACCCATTTACAACCATTGTCAGGTGTGACAGTCTCGCGTAATGCGAGTGTTGGGGTGTGTGTGGCTTAATCACTTAAGCAGTGATTGCGACGAATGAAGCCCGCTAGCCAATAACGCGTGTGGGTGTGGGGCAATTGGTATTATGCAGTCTATGGCAGCCGATCAGGCTGAGCTAAAGAATGATGGGCCTGTTGGCACTGGTGAGCGGGTTATAGAGCAGTCTCCGCAGACCGGAAAAGACACAAGCGAGGGGCTTGCACGTAGCCAAGCCGAAACACTCTTCAACACGATCCGGGATCTGAATGCAGGTTTTGGCGAGATCGTCACGCTCATGCTACGCGACCCGTATCTCAGGCATCTCTCGCTCGCTGATCTGGAGTGGCTTGTGGCCCCGCCGCTTGCCGTCAATCAGGTGCTCACACTGCGCGGCAAGGTGAAAGACAAGGACGGCCTGGAAAGCGGCCTGACGGTGCCGCTCGCATTTGCGCTCTGGGCAAAAGTTTCCAAAGCAGTAGACGAGAAACTTGAGGCCCAAAAGGCTGCGGGTGCTCCGCTCCGCCTCGCGCCGCATGAGTGGGTGAGCGGCGACACACCCTGGCTCGTTCTGTTGGTCGGTCCCGATGCAATGAAATCACGACTTGTGGAGAAGATGCGCACCGATTTAGGGGCGGACATGAAGGGCGTACATATCGGTACCGATAGTGTATCCGTTGATGGAGAAGAGGCGGCAGATGCAGAAGCTGCCGAAGTCACAACGGAAGGAAGAGCCTGAAATGTCCGATCGTTTCATGACAATGTTGGCGCTCGAAAGTCCAAATTTTGCAGAAGGGCGTGAAGTGATTGCCGCGCTCAAATCGTTTGCGCCGAACGTCCCGGCTGAGGCCTTGGGTCTACAGGAGACTGAAACTGGTTCACCAACACACTTGGTTAAGATAGGGCAGACGGTTCTGGCGATCATGTATGTTGACCAGCCCTTGCCAGCTGATGCGATTGATAGGCCACTGGCTTACAATCAGACTTGGCCTGGCGCTAAAGCAGAGATGCAAAAACACTCAGCGCACGTCATCGCGGCAGTCTTTAAGTCGGACGAGAGTTTCGGCGGTCAACGTCAAAGTGCTGTGGACCTGACCTTGCTGACTGCGGCGCTGATAAAGAGTCATCCAGTGCTCTCGGTCATCTGGACGGCAGGAAACACGATTTCTGCCCCCTCGGTGGTCTTCGAAGCGCTCAAGCAGATCAGCGAGCAGAGTTTTCCGCTGGATCTTTGGTTGCAGGTTTATCCCTACAGACCGCCTTCAATCCCTGAAACGGAAAAGGTCATAGGTTTCGTCACTGAAGGTTTGCTTCCGTTTGTCGGGCGCGAGATCCAGTTCGAGCCAGCACCGATGCCTCCTCAGGATGTTGCCTCACGCGTGCTCAACATCGCTCTTTATCTGCTCTCTCACGGACCCGTGCTGAAGGATGGTGAAACCTTAGGGATGAGTGAAGAGGAAAAAATCCACATTCGCCATATGCCAGAAGGTGCGCAGCCGGGCGTGCCGATTCTACAACTGATGTTAGGTCGTCTGGACCGGGAGCGTGGTGAATCTTCTGCCAACGACCATCGATCTACCTCCTTCGGCAAGCGTGGGAGGGCGTAACCGATGGCTTGGCTGGTAGAGCTTTCTGCAGACGCAAAACGTGGCATGCGCATTGACACAGACTTTGAAAAGTTCAACGGCGACGACGAACTTGCTGCTGCTGCAAGTATTTCGCTTCAACTAAAAATGCCGTTGAACCGTGAAATGAAGGACGCTCTGCCGAAGACTTACCGAATGCTTTCGGAGCGAAAGACTCCGCTGGAACAATTTGTTGCAGGCCGCTTCGGCTGGGCGATTTCACAAACATTCAAGGACATGATTGACGATTTTGAGCCACAAGTTGGTTTGAATCAGCCTGAGAAAAATCAATTTGTCCCAATAACACTCTTGCGTAAAAATCGGGAGCCCACTGGTGTTCCGTTTTACTATTGGAACTGTCTGAACAAGGTTGACGCAATTATTGAAGAAAAGTCGGATGTACAGTGGCGCCGCTTCGAGACGTATACTGGTGAGCCTCGATATTTACTTGAGTTCAGAACTGCACCAAGCATCTACGCAGCGCCTCCTACTATCTACGTAGACAAAAGCAGAATCTCAGGGCGGCACGTCTGGTGGGGTGATGAGCATTTCTCCAACCGTCTTTTCTTTTCGGACGAAATGAAAAATAACGCTGAGTCGTCCGGCTTCAAGCGCTTTGACTACTTTCATGTAATAGAGATTTAATTGAGTCGAGGGCAAAATGACTATTAATACGGGTGATTTTAGAGACTCTACTATCGATATTGATGACCCGAGTGGTCGGTCAATTGGTTCTGGCAACAATCTAGGAGATTGGCAGAAACACCACTTAATTCCGACTTCAGTGGCTAGAGATTTTTCTTTCATGTCTGATCTTGAAAACGCTACCGACTTAAATGGAAAGCGATTATACGATCATAGCAACTTTGCAACTAATGGCTTGTTTCTGCCAACAGATGCAGCTGAGGCAAAGTCGACTGGATTTGCGCAACACAAAAACGGAAACAGTCACCCTAAGTACAATGCTTTCGTTCGAAAGTTGCTTCAAGAAGTTGAGAGTGAGTTCAATGCCAGGCAAGGGGAATTACTCAATAACGGCTTTAGTTTTAGTCAAGCCAAAGATATTGCATTAAAAGAAGCAGCGCCAAAAGTAACGGGAGTCCAGACTTTTTTGATGGATGGACTTACCACTGGTTCATACCTTAAAGATGACAAAACACCGTTGCCGCTCCTAGCGCTCGGGGCAGACGATTTAAGCTTCCGAGCTTCTGGACGAAATCATGCTGATGTATTTAACAATATAAGTTGGCAAGATGTAACGGCGAGTGAAGCCTACAAATCTGGGTTGGCGGGTGGAACTTTTGGTGATCGTAAGACGCGATACAGCCCTCTAGATGACAATGGTAAGCTTATAAGCGCGGTACAGCGGTATGAATACCACCCTGAAGTCGGCAAGTTTCCAATTGATCTTGGTCCGCTCAAGTATGCAACTGCTGCTATTTACGCGGCAGATAACGCTATAAATTTCGCCGATGCGTTTGTGTATGGCGTCAATGGAATCGCATATGCCAAAACGGCTTATGATGAAGACAAAGACTTCAGCGAGATTCTTGAAGATATTATGCAATACGCAACCGCTGAAAATCTAGGTTCAGCTGCGTTTGCAGTATTTGCCGGCATCGCTGCGTTCGGGACGGTATCATATGTATTCGGCTCGACAGGTGTTGCGGTTCTACTTGGATTCACTGCTGTCGCAACATTCGATCAATTGGTTGATGCAGTTGAGAATCTTGCAGATGCTTTTCCAGAATGGGAATTCGCGCAAGCAGCTGCAAGATCATTGCGCGGCATCGAGACACTCGCAATTCAAGCTTTTGAAGTTGTGATGGAGGGAGCGAAAAAGGCATTTTCTGAAGTACTTATCGTTTCCGATGTTCCGGAAATCGAGGTTTCTAGTGAAGGTCAGCATCTACTGGCAGTGGATGTTGCGACACTCAAAGGCGGGGGGTTGGACGATACCTTATCTCACATGGGCACTGGCAAAATTGATGCGGGAGGTGGTAATGACGCGATATTTGCGGTGACCAGTCAAGTGGAAGGCTCGCTCCCAAGTTTAGAAATATTCGGAGGCTCGGGAGATGACCACATCTATGCTATTAACAGTATTGAAAGCGACGATCCTCAATCACTTAAAGAAGAGCGGAAAGAACTTATTATTGATGCGGGAATAAATGATGACATCGTCGAAGTTTATGGTGCAGCAGAAATCAATCTTGGGGACGGCATCGACACGCTCGTAGCAGCGGGGATAGGTTCGGTAATTGAATTAGGGCCAGGTGGATCAGATGACATAGACCGTGTCCGTTTGGATACCGCTCGCGGAACTTTGATAAAGGACGCAGATGGTTACGACGAAATCGCCGTGTACGGTTTTTTTGATGTTGCTGGTACGTATCGGAAGCATCGAGATTCCGAGAGTAAATACTTTTACGGACTCTCCGGCGCACTCAGGGTCGGTATCAACGATCATGGTGAATTGGTGATTGGAGACCGCCAATCAACCGATGGTGACGAAACTTCTTTTATTTACATAGCGAACTACAACAATTCGCCAGATGCAAATTCCTCTGAACTTTCGGCGGGTATTCGGCTAGCTGAAACTTGGGTAAATACTTGGCAGCTGTTGAAAGGCCCCGGGATTGATGATCAAGATGGCGATCTCACGATGTGGGAGCTCATAGAAAGGCGCGTAAAAGACATAGATTTTAAGGCGACCGCAGGCGGTGTTGACCCGCTGGTCCTCGACCTGGACGGTGACGGCCTTGAACTCACATCCATGGTCACGGGCGTCAGTCCGATGTTCGACATGGATGGCGACGGGTTTGCCGAGCACACCGGCTGGGTGGCGCCCGATGACGGTATGCTGGCGCTGGACAGCAACGGCAACGGCGTGATCGACGACATCGGCGAGCTTTTCGGTGGTGCCGGTCAGTCCGGATTCTCTGAATTGGCTCAGCACGACGACAATTCGGATGGCATCATCGACGCAAACGATGCCGTCTTTAACGATCTCAGGGTCTGGCGGGATCTCGACAGGGACGGCGAAACAGATGCTGGTGAGCTGTTCTCACTGGCTGATCTCAACATCCAATCCATCAGCCTGCAGGCAACCGAAGATGGCAGCACGAACGCTCTCAACACTGTCGAACGCACCGGCTCCTTCACTTATGCGGACGGCACCACCGGTGAGGTCGGCGATGTCACATTCCGCATTAACAACTACAATACGGTTTATACCGGGGACACAACAATTGCGCCTGAAGTCCTGGCGACGATGCCAAAACTCAAGGGCCACGGCACCCTGGCAGACCTTCAAGTCTCCGTTACGCTTGACGGGATTAATGGTGCGTTGGCGCAGACAATTAACACCGTGCTGCCAACCCTGAACGTGGTCGACCTGGATGTGCTCTATGAGCGCGCGACCACGATCCTGAACGCCTGGACCAATGCTGCGCCTGTTTTGCCCAATACCGGCAACTATTCGGATGTTCCCGCATTTATCAGCCGAACAGACGGCCAGATTGATGTTCGGGACTTTGCCTATCAGACCAGCGAAACGATTACGCTTGCCGATGACAGTACCGTTAACGTTACTTTTTGGAGAACGGCAGGGGGGACACCGGTCAAGGACGATCAGGGCCAGACGATCGATTACCCGACCCTGGAGGAGTTGCTGGCTCATCAGAGCGGTGTGGCAGACCTCAGCTGGGAAATGGTTTCCGCCGAGAAGTTCGCGTTCATGGAACGGTATTTCGGCGAAGAGATTCCGATCAACGATCCGACCGGTTTCTCGTCAACATCCGTCTCCGGCTTTGCCGGAATGCTTGAAACGACAGAACGCGTTTCGGAGCAGTTGACACTGCGCCTTGCCATGCAGGGTGGACTTAAGGACTATTTTGATGGTGTCGAGTACTCCGTTGAAGATGACCGTTTCCGTCCGACAACGGATTTCGAGCTGATCCCGTTCTTCAAGAAAGTCTTCGAGACGGCACCAGCCGATGCCGCTGGCGCTGAATCCTGGCTGACGTCCTGGAAGCCTCTGATCGATGCGCTTCTGTCCGACTTTGAACGCCCTGGTGGAAACAACATCAACGCGCCGTTCATTTTCACAAATGTAGTGGCTGCCTACGAGACTATCGGCTTGCCGGTCAGCCTGGCAGTGGCCGCGGAAAGCCTCGGCATTTCGCCGGATATTGTCGACTATGGCAGCGGCACGCGGACAGGAACGAACGACCAGGAAATCTTCTACATGTCCACCGGCGACGACGTGGTGGAAAGCAAGGCGGGCAGCGATGTCTTCGTCTTCGGCGAGAATTTCGGCCACGACGTCATCAACGACTATGAGAGCAGCGCTGATAGTTTCGACACGATCCGATTTGCGCATTTGACGCCGGAAGACATCGTTGCAATCCGTGACGGCAAGGATCTTGTCCTGACCGTCACTGCGACTGGTGACAGCGTGCGTGTCACCGGTCAGTTCCATGACATCAATTACACGCTTTTCGGCAGTCAGGTTGGACCGTTCCAGGGTATCGAGGAAATCGTCTTCGCAAATGGCGACGTGTGGGGTGCAGGTGAAATCGCCGAAGCGGTCTCGCATCCGCTCGACACGGACGAAACCCTAATCGGCACAGATCACTTCGACGTCTTGGACGGGGGACTCGGCGACGATTTTCTTCAGGGCGGAAACAACTTCGATATCTACCGATTTGATGCAGGCTACGGGCACGACACTATTCTCGACCGCCAAATGAATGTCGGTTCAGAAGGAATGGACGTGGTGATGTTCGGTGAAGGCCTGACTCGCGACGAAATATCTTTTTTTCGGGATGGGAACAGCAACACCCTTATCATCAACACGACCGGTGGCGACAGCCTGACAATCCAGGGGCAGTTTTTTGGCAGCACGGCTCTGGGGCAGGAATACTGGATTGACCGGATTGAGTCTTTTCAATTTGAGAAAGTCGGTATCGGAAGTCTCGGGTTCAGCCATGAAGACATCATGCGCGAGTTGGTTGCGAAGGCGAAAACCGATGGTGACGATGTTATTTACGGCTTCACTTTCGACGATGTTCTCGACGGAGGTGCCGGCAACGACACTCTTATTGGCGGCAACAAGAATGACACCTACAAATTCGGCTTCGGCTATGGGTCGGATATCTTTGATGAGGGCGGCGCGAACGTCAATGTGGGCTTTGAGAACACGGACAGGGTTTTGTTCGGTGCAGGGGTCACAGAAGCTGATGTGACGCTGGAGCGTGACGGGAACAGTGCAGACCTCACTGTCAGGCTCTCAGATGGCAGTGAATTTAAGATCTTGCGCCAGTTCCTGGGCCTCAACATCGACGGTTCGCACATCTTTGCGATCGAGACCTTCGAATTCGAAGACGGAACCATCTGGAACCAGGAAGACATTTATGACCGTATGTTGCAAGGAACGACTGGAGACGACAGTCTCTACGGTTTCTGGCGAGATGACGTCCTAGACGGCGGAGCGGGTAACGACTACCTCAACGGCGGCGACGGCAACGACACTTATGTCTTCGGCTTTGGGTACGGCGAGGATGTCGTATACGATCAGCTCGTATCGATTTTCACCAACGACAGTGACAAGCTGCTTTTTGGCCCGGGCGTCACGCAAGCGGATGTGACCTGGTCCCGTGACGGAGGGGCGAACGACCTTATCGCGACGCTGTCTGATGGCAGCCAGCTGACCATCAACAGCCAGTTCACCTACGACAATTTCGGCAACAAACACTACGCGATTGAGCAGTTCGAATTCGAGGATGGCAGTACTGTTTCGCTACAGGAGATCAAGGATCAACTGATCCAGCCAACGGCAGGAGACGATGTCCTTTACGGTTTCGCGTCGGAAGATGTCTTCGATGGCGGTGCAGGCAATGATGTCTATCACGGCGGAGAATATGCAGACACATACCACTTCGGCTACGGCTACGGCCATGACCTGATCAACGACTTCGCCGCCTCTGCGTTTATCGGCGGGGATGATCGTATCGTTTTTGGTGCGGGGATCGAGACTTCGGAGGTGAGTGTCACCTGGACCGGCGAAAACGGGCTCGATCTAACCTTGACGGTCGAAACGGGCGAAACCATTACTATCAGCAATTACCGGTCAAAGATCTTCGGCTTCAGCTTCAATACTGTTGAAGAAGTTCTGTTTGAAGACGGAACGCTCTGGAGGACTTCGGAGCTCATGGCTCGCTATGTCGAGGGGGCCATTTCCAACGGGGACGACTCGATAGAAGGCTTCGGCGATCTCGGAGGTGAAATCCGCGCGCTGGCGGGCAACGACACCATCTTCGGCTTCCACGGCAACAATACCTATGTGGGCGGCGCAGGCGACGACCACATCACGGGCGGTGAAGGCGACGACACTTACATTTACGAAACCGGTGACGGCAACGACACGCTTGTTGAGCGTTCGGCAGACGGGAATGATACGCTCGTATTTGGCGCCGCGATCGAGAGCGCGGACATCGAAATTCTCAGAGATCTGTCTGACATAGAAGACGTTAGGCTGAAGCTCGGCGACGGGTCTGAAATTCTGCTCGACAATCAGATCCAGACGGATGCCACTGCCGGCATCGAGAACTTTGTCTTTAGCGACGGAACCAGTTGGACCGCGGCTGACCTGCGTCAGAAATACGAAGACAAAAATCTGACGGATAGCAACGACTTCTTCGTCGGATACGCCACCAGCGACACGATCAATGGCGGCCTTGGTGACGACGAACTTCATGCGGGGCTCGGTAACGATACCGTAATCGGCAGTCTCGGAAACGACTACCTCATCGGTGGCCGTGGTGATGACACATATGTGTTTACCCGCGGAGACGGTGTCGACCTTATCGAGGACGGCGGCTTTGGGAGCGAGGCCGACAAGATTTTACTGCACGGTTACGCGCCTGAAGAGGTTATCGTTAGTCAGATCGCTGGAACGAATGATATTCTTCTTTCGTTCATTGGGACATCGGACGCAATCACACTCAAGAACAATGCGGTCGACGGTTCTGTCGATGAAATCGCACAGATCGTCTTTGACAATGGACTGATATGGGAAAGTGCTCATGTCCGGGATCTAATCGACGGCGAAGTCAACACCGACGGCGATGACGTTTTTTGGGGAACCAACAACGCAGACACGCTGGTCGGTGGACTTGGTGACGATCATCTGAGGGCTGGAGCAGGACCGGACACCTATGTCTACACACGAGGCGACGGGCACGACCGGATAACCGAGCTGCAGTCCGATCTCGCAGAACTCGATCAGCTTTCGCTGATCGGTATCGCGAGCGATGAGGTCACCGTGAGCCGTTCGGGCGAGACCGTTGTACTCACCATTGCGCCGAGCACGACAAGCGGTTCGGACGGCGGGTCAATCTCTCTTGAATTCAACCTTCAGGGCGCGGGCGGCGCGGGAGTCGAAAGGATTCTGTTCGAAGACGGCACGACTTGGACCGGGATGGACCTGCGGGCAAGACTTGTCGATCATTCCGGTACAGACAACAACGATACGATTGACGGGACTTCAGGCGAAAACATTCTCGCTGGAGGTTTGGGCGATGATGTTATCGACGGTGGGAACAGCGGTGACACATATCTTTACGCGCGCGGTGATGGTGACGATGAAATCATCGATGGGCGCACGAACCACGGCGAAGATATTGTGCGGTTGGAAGGCATCCTGCCGGATGAAATTTTGCTGGAGCGTATCGCAAACGACCTTCGCATAGTCATTGCGGAGACCTCGGCCGGTGCTGGCGACGGTGGTTCAATCCTCCTTAGGGAAACTCTCGACGCCGATTTCAATCGAGGCATCGAGAAGGTCATATTTGACAACGGGATTGTCTGGACCCGTGGTGATCTCAGGGCAAAACTGCTGGAAGCTGCTGCGAGCGACGGAAACGATACTATCGTTGGGTTCAATGCCTCCGACACAATCCGGGGCGGTCTCGGAGACGACATTCTCACCGGGGGCAATGGCGGAGACACCTACATTTATTTGCGGGGAGACGGCGATGACAGCATTTCTGATATGCGCACAGGCTTTGGCACTGACACCGTTCGCCTTGAAGACATAATTCCAGAGGAAATCAATCTGGAACGCGACGGAAACAATGTCCGAATTGTTATTGCCGAAAGCGTTCAGGGTGCAGCTGATGGCGGATCAATAACGCTGGTGGAAAGCCTGGATGCGGATTTCAATGAGGGAATTGAACAAGTCATTTTCGCAGATGGAACGGTATGGAGCCGAGGAGACATCCGGGCGAAGCTCATAGAAGCGTCTCAAACGGACGGCGACGACACTGTGATCGGCTTCAACGTCGCAGACACGATTGAGGGAGGCCTTGGAAACGACACGCTGCAGGGTGGCAGCGGTGGTGACACATATGTTTATTCTCGTGGGGATGGCAACGATACGGTAATTGATGGGCGATTGGGCGCCGGCGAGGACCGAGTCCAGCTCGTAGGTATCAATCCGGACGAGGTCTCTATCGAGCGAGACGGCAACGACATCCGACTTGTCATTCTTGAAAGTGTGCCCGGCGCCGGGGACGAAGGAACGATCACACTTGCCGAAAGCCTTGACGCGGATTTCGATGAAGGTGTCGAAAAAGTCGTCTTCGAGGACGGTACTATCTGGAGTCGTGGCGATATCCGGGTCATGCTGATAGAGGCGTCGCAAACGGATAGCCATGATACTGTAACAGGATACAATACCGGTGACGTGCTCCAGGGCGGTCTCGGTGACGATCTGCTCCAGGGTGGTGAAGGTGACGACACCTATATCTACACCCGAGGCGATGGCCACGACACCATCGATGAAAACAGCTTCTCGGGTTACAACGACACGCTTTCGTTCACGGATATCAACCCAGCTCAGGTCAGCGTCTACCGCGATGGCGATCATATCCTGCTGGTGATTGCAGAAAGCACTCCCGGCGCTGGCGATGGTGGCAGCATTGTCTTTGATGAGACGGCAAGAAACTGGTTTGGCAGCGGTGTCGACAAAGTCGTCTTTGCAGATGGCTCAGAATGGTCGCGGAGTGACATGCTTGCGATGGCTGTCGACAATTCGGCGCCAATTGCCAGCAGTGATATCTTCACGTCGTTGATCCCCGGCGATCCGATTGAGATCACTTATGCCGAACTCCTGTCTAATGACAGCGATCCCGACAATGACACGCTTTCGATCACAGGCTTCCAGAATATTGTTGGCGGTCAACTGACGATTGGAGCTAACGAATCGATCTCGATCGTGTTGGATGATCCGGACGTACCGGTCACCTTCGACTATCTGGTCACGGATGGTGTCTACACTCGAACAGCAAGCGTTACCGCCGGCTATGTCCAGCCGGATGTGATCGATGAGCTCGATCCGGCCACGATCAACGGAACGTCGGGGGATGATCTTTATCGTCTGGCGGGTGGAACACACACGATCAATCTGGGCACAGGTGCGGATACGCTGATTGTGTCGGCGGATACCGGTGACTATACGCTTTACGACACCGGCAGCGGCGCGGCCGATGAGAACGACCGGATCATTTTCGCCGAGGGTATCGCGTTGTCCGATGTGCGCGCGCTCAGGAACGGCGATCATGTCGTGCTCTCCTTCGAGGGGCTGAGTGGCAGCATCACGATCAAGGATTTCTCGAAGGATTCCTCCAGCTGGCACCAGCGTCAGATCGACTGGTTCGAGTTCTCGGACGGAACCGTTCTCAGCCACGAGGACTTCTTTGCCGAGACCTACTTCAAGGGCACGGTTGGTAACGATGTCATCACGGGCACTTATGGTGTCGATACGTTCACACTCGGTCTCGGATCCGACACGCTTTACCTCAACCGTGGCTCCGACCGTATCGTCATGTCGGATGCGATCAGCGACATCCGTCTACATGACTGGGGACGGTCGTCCTCGGACGTCGACGACACGCTGGTCTTTGCCGATGGCATCACCATCGACGAGATCATCGGTACGCGCGATGGCGATCATATCCGGCTGAGCTTCACCGACCGTGCCGGGTCAATCACCATCGAACAGGCATCGCGCGATGTCTCCTGGTATCTGGAACGCCAGATCGACTGGTTCGAATTCTCCGACGGCACACGCCTCAGCTATCAGGACTTTTATGCCCAGACCTATTTCATGGGCACGGACGGCAATGATGTCATTCGGGGCACCTATGGCGCGGATACGTTCACGCTCGGCCTCGGGTCCGACACGATCTATCTGCACCGTGGTTCCGACCGCATTGTGATGTCGGACGCCATCGGCGATATCCGTCTGCATGACTGGGGCCGCTCGTCGTCGGATGTCAACGACACTCTGGTCTTTGCCGACGGCGTCACCATTGACGAGATCATCGGCACCCGGGACGGCGACCACATCCGGCTGAGTTTCACCGACAGGGCCGGATCGATCACCATCGAACAGGCGTCGCGTGACGTTTCCTGGTACCTGGAGCGGCAGATCGACTGGTTTGAATTCTCCGACGGTACACGCCTCAACTACCAGGACTTTTATGCCCAAACCTACTTCAAGGGCACGGATGGCGATGATGTCGTAAGAGGCACTTACGGTGCGGATACGTTCACGCTGGGTCTTGGCTCCGATACCATCTACACCCATCGCGGATCCGATCGCATCATCATGTCGGATGCCATTGGCGACATTCGCATTCAGGAATGGGGACGCAGCTCCTCGGACCTCAACGACACGCTGGTTTTCGCAAGCGGGATCACGATCGACCAGATCAACGTCACCTATTCTGAGGACGATCTGGTGCTGACTTTCGATGGCAGAAGCGGCAGCATCGCCATTCTGGAGGCGCTGCGGGAAGTCTCCTGGTACCAGGAGTACCAGATCGAGTGGTTCGAGTTCTCGGATGGAACGCGGCTCAGCCATACCGATTTCCTCAACCAGACCTATTTCTCCGGCACGGACCAGAGTGACGATATCTTCGGCACCTATGGCAACGACGTCCTCAATGGCGGCGACGGCGACGATATCCTGAACGGCGGACGCGGCGACGACGATCATTACGGCGGTGCCGGAAACGACCTGATCATCGCCAACCAGGGTGCGGATACGTTCGATGGCGGCGCGGATGTCGACACGCTCGACTTCACCTTCGCAGCCGGAGACGAAGTCTTCGACCTGACGGCTGGTACGGTGGCCTTCGAAAGCGGGGGTTCTGAAACCATCCTCAACTTCGAAAACCTGATCGCAGGCAGCGGCGACAACCGCATCATCGGCTCCTCGGTGGACAATCAGTTCACCGGTGGCGGCGGCAGCGACACCTTCGTGTTCTCCGTCAATGCGGGCGGTCACGACACGATCACGGACTTCAGCGCTGGTGCAGGATCTGCTGATCTACTTGAATTCACCACTGGCCAGTTCGCCGACTTCGCTGCCGTAATTGCGGCTGCGACCGACGACGGCGCGGATACGACGATCGCGATTGATGCAGCCACCAGCATTGTCCTGAAGAGCGTCCTCGTCGCCGATCTTCATCAGGACGATTTCCAGTTCGTCTAGTCCGCAGGCGTGTTGGTTGGCGCCTTAGAGGCAACTAAAGCGCCCCGCATGAGTGTGCGGGGTAGTCAAACAACTTGTGCTGGAGGTTCAGTCCGTAGCGTTGTTCACCAAGTGTTTGGTTTTGGACCTCATGTTTCATGGAGGATGGGCAATCTCGGAACGTGCTCGGTCCTTGTGCAATTGGTTGGCTAAGATGACCGGAAAGACCAAAGTTTGGACGAGCGAAGCTTGGGGACGGACCAATTATCTTAAGTTTATTTCGTACGACGATGAACCGCACAGTGCGGAAATGTGTAGAAAGTTTAAGCGCGGCGCTCAGATTGACCCTGATTGGTTTCCGCGGAAGGTTTACCTGGAAAATCTTGGTGTAAAACCGACAGAAATATTTTCGATACGCGGTTTTCTTGTCTTGGTTTCGGAACGCTTTGTTGAATTATTGGGTAACTTTGATTTAGGCAGCAATCAACTAGTTGAAACGGCACTTTATGAAAGTGCCAGGCAGTCGAAGCTGCCAATGCGGTTTTTTGTTTTCAACATAGTTGAGAAGAAAACTGACTGTTTTGTGCCAAATGAGTCTAAGGGACCATTCGACAATATTGGCGGTGATTTTTTCTGGACCGCTCCAAACGGCTACGACGGAATAGCCGTTCGGGAATCTGCGGTCATAGATGGCGTGGATGTCTGGATGGATCCAATTCTAGGTCAGACTCCTTTCTTCTCCGGCCCACTCGGTGACGCAATCAAGAAGGGCAAATTTGGTCGAACGGGTCTGAAGCCCTGTGTGGTTCTTTCCTGAGCGTATGAGGCCTGAAACCTTGTTTTGTGTTCGCAGATTTTTGAAGACGTGAGGACCTTTTGGCCTATCTGGCTGATCAGACATCAAACACTCGCTACTGCCCGGTGTTCGACTGGGTGGGCGAGCCCCACTATTTCAGAGACATGCCGCATGAAACGCCGCCCGGGACACGGCTTGCCGTGGAGGGTTTTCCGCGCTCATTGAAAATCAAGTCGGCACACAAAGCTCTTCCGGACTTCTTTCTGCTGTCCGGCAAATACGCGGTCAGCAGCAACACAAAAGACATTCTTGATGAGTTCGAACCCGGCAAGCATCAGTTCATACCGGTTGACCTTTTCAGAAAGAACGGTGAGCCGTTCGAGGGAGACTTCTTCGTGTTGCATGTCCGCTCAGCAGTTGATGCGATCGTTCCGGAGGAATCTGATGTGTATACAGACACAACCGACAACGGGTATCGATTCTTGCAGATTGCAAAGGTTAGACCGAATTTGACTGTCAGGCGAAATGCCACAATCCACCGTCATTTCTGGACCGGCGACAAGAACTTCAGCAACCTCTTCTTCTGCTCGGACGAATTCTTCAAGAGAGTGAAGTCGGCGAAGCTCAAGGGGTTCGACTTCACGCCGATGCGTGAAGCTTGATATTGAGGACGAATATTTGGCAGCAGAGACTCAAGATTTTTGATGGCAGATATTAGCAGCAACCGATAATTCGAGAATGAAAACGTGCCATACTTTATGACAAAAAACTACGAAGGAGTACCAAGCATTGAGATAGATGAATATTGGAACGATCAATGGGGTAGTATTGTAGAAACTCTACTTGAGCCAATTGATAAGGGTTTAAATGTTGATGCGAAATACTTCCCGTTGGGTGGGTACTTAAGAGAAAAAATGCCAATCATTCCCGATCTTTTCTCTATTCAATATTGGTTTTGTACAAGTGTCATCCGGGAAGCGATAGAGCGTCTGGAGCCTAGTCGACACAAATTTCACCCATTTACATTGCGTGACGTAGAAAACAAAAAAACTGTAAAGGAGTTATTCATCATAAATATTTTAGATCCGATTGACTTACTGGATGTCAGTAATTCGCAGAATCTTGATGTTTATACAGATTTAGCCGGCAAGCGCGGAGTTGCACTTAATCCTGCTTATCTGTCCATGGAAAAACGTGAAATTTCGCTGCGCGATGATGGAACACAAAAGCGTCATCTTTGGTTGGGCCCCGGCGCATACGGGCCAGGTAAGGCGTTTGTATCTGATGAATTGCATGAAGTAATATTGCAACACGATATAGAGCCTTCACCCTTGAAGTTTTACCGGACAAAGCGCAATTTACACTAGTTAGCCAGCTAATTATTTGCGAAGTATGACGCGCAGGACTAACTGATTGTCAGCAGACACGTAAGACATCCGACGAATGAGATCAGCGCTAGCTGAGGAAAGGAGAATGAAATCTTGCCATACTTCATGACAACGAGTTTCAAGAGTATTCCTGCTATAGATGAAGACAAACATTGGGATGAAAAATGGGGGAGTGTCGTTCGAAACTTTATGGAGCCGATTGATCGCGGTGTGAAAATAGACCCGGATTTATTTCCCTCTAGTGGATTTCTAGAGCAAAAAACATCAGTAATTCCAAATCTGTTTAGCATTCAGTTTTGGTACTGCACCGATGTCATCAAACATGCTATCGAACGATTAGAACCTGGCCGACATTACTTTCATCCATACGTTTTACGAGATGCGCCAGAAGGAAAGGAATTCGCCCAAATCTACATCATCAACATCGTTGATCCAATTGATGCAGTCGATGTTGAGAGGTCCGAAAATCTTGACATCAGAAAAAACCTGTCTGGAAAAAAAGTTACAACGGTAAATTCGATTTATTTGTCCTCGGACAAACGCGAAATCGCTCTCCATGAAGATCGGATACAGGGTCGGCATCTTTGGATAGGGCCTGGAGCTTACGGGCCAGGAAACGCATTCGTCTCCGACGAGTTGCATGATGTGATCGTGACACACGACGTATCGCCTTCACCTTTGCAGTTTTACCGGACAAAGCACACTCTTCATTAGTTAGTCAGCTAATTATTTGTGAAGTATGACGCTCAGGGCTAACTGCTCGTCAGCAGACACGTAATACATCGACGAATGAGACCAGCGGTAGCTGAGAAAAAGAGAATGAAATCTTGCCTTACTTCATGACAACGAGTCACAAGAATATACCGAACTTTGCGGTGGATGAAATTTGGGAGGCTGCATGGGGTGCAAAAACAGAAGTTCGCACAAAAAAAATGCATGCGGGACTAGAGGTTGGAGAAAAGTACTTAGAAAAAAGTGGCTATTTAACTGAGGCGCGTAAAGAAATACCGCCACTATTTTGTAGCCAGTTTTGGTACTGTTCAGAAGTTATTAAAGCGGCGATTGAGCGATTGGAGCCCAAGCGGCACCAATTTCATCCGTTTTCGCTACGGGATCAGGAAAGGAAGTACGAAGTCGCCCAATTGTACATAATCAATATACTTGATTCAATTGATGCTTTGGATCTCGAGCGATCAGAAAACTTGGAAGTTTACACCGGGTACGATGGACAAGAAGTCGTTAAAGTGAATCCTCTCTTTTTGTCAAAAGACAAACGCGAGATAGCTCTGTACCAAGATCGAATTAAGAACCGCCATCTTTGGATGGGGCCAGGCGCGTTCGGACCGGCGAAGGCGTTCATTTCAGATGAGCTACACGACATTATCAAAGAGAACGACATTTCCCCATCGCCTCTGCGGTTCTACAGGACCAAGCGCACTCTTCACTAGTTGGTCGGCTAAGTATTTTTGAAAATTTGTGCCGAGAGCTAATTCTTGTTCGTCGGCACTCAAGATTTTTGATGGCATGCATCGGCGGTAATTGAGAAGAAGAGAATGAAATCGTGCCTTATTTCATGAAGACCAGCTATAAAAATATACCAGATATCGACGAAGACCGATACTGGGATCCTGTGTGGGGAGACATTGTTGATGATTTCATAGAACCTATAGACAAGGGCTTGATGATCGACCCGAAATTATTCCCCTCTAGCGGCTATTTGGAGCAAAGAACATCGGTAGTTCCAAATCTGTTTAGCATTCAGTTCTGGTACTGCACCGATGTCATCAAACAGGCTGTCGAACAATTAGAACCAGGTCGACACTACTTTCATCCTTACGTTTTGCGAGATGCTCCGGACGGCAAGGAAATCGCGCAACTCTACATTATCAATGTTCTCGATCCAATCGATGCCGTGAATATTGGCAAGTCTGAGAACCTGGAATTCTATACAGATTTGGCGGGTGACAAGCATATGAGCGTTAACCCGCTTTTCCTTTCAAAAGACAAGGAAGAAATTGCTCTCCATGAAGACCGGATACAGGGCCGGCACCTTTGGCTAGGTCCGGGAGCCTACGGGCCAGGAAAAGCGTTCGTTTCAGACGAACTGCATGATGTGATCGTAAAACACGACGTATCGCCTTCACCCCTCAACTTTTACCGAACCAAGCGCATTTTACACTAGTTAGTCAGCTAATTACTTATGTTGACGGAACGCCACTTCTGCAACGGTGGCTTGCTTCAAGCTGTATGGATTGACCTGCGACAAGAGTGCAGAAACCGCATCACGCGATCATCTGCAGCGAATACTCACGCTGTCAACTTCTGCCGCGTTTTCGGTCCGACGATGCCGTCGGCGATCAGCTGGCTGCGGCGCTGGTAGCCGAAAACGCCGGCATTTGTCTTCGGCCCGAAAATGCCGTCAGGCGTCAGATCCTCGATACCCGGAGGGGCCTTGTGGTTGAGGACATTCTGAAGTGCGGTCACCTCATCGCCGCTGCTTCCGACCTTCAGGAACTGCTCGCCTTTCTTCAGTCTGGCAATTTCTTCCTTCAGCCACTCGATCAGATAGTCCTCACCCAATGGAAACAGAATGGGGCGGAAGAGAGCTTCGACTTTCTTGAAGTTGCGGGCCATGTGAAGGCCCTTGATGATCTCGTCGGGATCATATCCCTGATGGAAAAATTGCAGATGCTTTTCGCAGTCGAGCCAACCCTCGATGATCGCGAGCCGTTCCAGAACGGTGAGCGGTGACGGGCCCTTGTAGTAGACGCCGCCATAAGCGTAGAGCGCGTCCATCTTGCCCTTGTTGCGGGAGATGTAGTTGTGACGCAGGGCAGCGGAAACGACTTGAACCGACTGATTGTCCGTCAACGTGCCCATGAGTTTTGTTCGGTTGCCGACCTTCACCCTGGGGGGCAGATCGGCGACGTAGTAACCATGCGTCTTGGCCTGTTCCGTCTCGAACTTGTAATATTCCGAAGGCTCTACCTGACCAAAACCCCATGCGGTTCCCGCACCTTCCTGCTCTTCGTTGTTGAAGAGCGACTCCTCCCAGCAGATCGCGAGCATGAGTTCCCAGCTGAACACATAGCCAATGCCGTGATTGGCCGCGATCAGGGCTTTCATTTCGTCATAGGATTTTCCGGGAAGTTTCGGCATGGTGACGACTCCAAAACGAATATCTAAAACAAATGCAAAGAATTAATCCAAGGTCGCGCAGACTAACATATGAGTACAGGAAGGTGAACGCGCCAAGTTTTTTGGCGCGCACGTCCGCTGAATTTGTTTCTGGAGAATTTGCTTCGAGAATTACGTTAAGTAATTGACGGGAAAGCGTTCATTCCTGTCAGCGAATCCTCGAGTGCTATGTGAGCAGACAGAAGACATCGGAAGCTTTCCAACAGCTTGCCGGGTACGCCGGATGGAAGCCGGTGCTGCGCTCATCAAAAAACTGCAGCAGGACATTGTCCTGCTGCAGTTCTCAAAAATTTACGTGGCAGCTTGGGCTGCTGCCCCTCAAGTCAGATATGAAGGTAGAGGTCATCGCCTTCGACCGAGACGTCGAAGCGGCGGGCTTTGACGGTCGGGTCGACCAGAAATTCGCCGGAGCGGATGTCGAATTCCCATCCGTGCCAGGCGCAGCGCACCAGCTCACCCGCCCGGTCATAGACGAACTCGCGATCCGAGGTTTGTCTTGTTGTGCCGCAGACCGGTCCTTCGCACAGGGCGGCGCCCTTGTGCGGGCAGATATTCAACAGGGCATGGTAGCCGTCGTTCAGACTGAAAATGCCGATCGAGAGATTTGAAACGCTGACGATTTTCGGGGCATCGCGCAGGACGTCTGCGGTTTTGCAGGCAAAGTGTCTGGTTGTCATCGGTGTTTCCTATTCAGCGGCTTCGCGAACCCGCTGCGGCAGGCGGGAATAGACATCGAGGGCGTTCAGTCCGAGAACCTTTTCGCGCCAGGCCGGGGGGATGTGCAATTTCGTGACGTCGTCATAGTCCCAGTGCGGATAGTCCGACGCGAACATCAGGGTGTTTTCGCCGTCCATCGCCTCAAGGGTCGCCCACAAGTGCTGAATGTTCTGCGGCTGCTCGAGCGGCTGCGTGGACATGCGGATATTGGATTTGAAATATTCTGACGGCAAACGCTTCAGCCAGGGCGTTTCCTTGCGCAGCGCCTTGTAGTTTGCGTCGAGCCGCCACAGCACCGAAGGGACCCAAGCGACGCCGCATTCGATAATGACCACTTTGAGCGCCGGCCATTTTTCGAAAACACCCTGTGCAATCAGGCTGGCCACATGCGTCATTGCGGTTTGCGGCAGGATGGCATGCGTTTCCCAGAAGAAGGTCGTTGGTCCGGCGCCGATCGGCGCTGCATTGATGCCGCCCTGGCCGCCGAGATGCATGGCAAACGGCAGCCCCATTTCGGCGCAGGCTTCATAAATGGGATGATAGAACGGATCGCCGTATGGGCGCGCAGCGCCGTGACTGACAAGCACTTGGACAACCCGCGGATGGCCACCTGCGCGGCGGATCTCGGCCGCTGCCAGCTGCGGATCCTGGGGGGCAACAACAATCGAACCCCAGAAGCGGTCATCTTTCGGCAGCCAGTAGTCGATCAGGTAGTCGTTATAGGCACGGCAAAGCGCGTCGGCGTAATAGGGATTGGCAAGTGTCGAGGCTTCGATAGGCTCGTCACCGGTAAGGATCGCGACATCGATATTGTATTTATCAAGGTGCTTCTCCTTCATGATGGTGTAATTGTCGTCCTCTTCCACCGGATTGACATCGTGGCGTGCAAAGCCTTCCGGGTGGAACCATGGACGGTGGCCATGCGGGAAAGCGCCGCGCGGACCTGTTTTCTCACCGCGCACAAACATGTCCTTGAAGACCCCATCCATATAGGGTTCGAGGACTGTCGCGCTGCACCAATAGTTGTGGCAATCACAATCGACGATAAACACATTTTTCTCCGCTGCTAACAGGATCGAAAGACCCTCTGGCGTTGCTGCCCGGCTTTGGCTAAACGGATATCATCGACAATTTTGTTCATACACGCGCTTGTAGCGCCGTTATCAATCGGGAATTTCGATTAAATGAACCAGTTGCTGCTGATCACGTTCCTCGACGTTCTCGAGACGCGCAATTTCAACAAGACCGCGGATCGGCTCAACATCACTCAGTCGACCGTCAGCGCACGGATACGGCAACTTGAAAACCAATTGGGCGCGCGCCTGTTTGAACGCGGACGCGGCGGCGCGGAGCCGACCGTCGCGGGCCGACGGTTCGAAGAACACAGCCGGGCCTTTCTCGCCTTGTGGGGGCACGCGAGACGTGATGTCAGGGAAGGCGCGGGCGCGGACGGCAGGAGATTGAGGATCGCGTGTCAGCACCAGCTGGCCCGGTTTTTTCTGCTGGACTGGATAGAGGCGCTCCAGACAAACGACCCGGAGCTGAAGTTGCATGTTGAAATAGATTTTTCCGGGCAGATCCAAAGGGATGTTCTCACCGGTCAGGCGGATATCGGGATCTTGTTCACGCCGCAGATCGTCCCGGACCTGATCATTTCAGAATTGAATACGATCGACTACACAATGGTTTCCACGAAGGCTGAAAGACTGGAAGACGTTTCTGCCAATGATTACGTGCGTGTCGCCTACACGGCATTCTTTGAACGCACGCATGACGAACTGCTGCCGGACCTGACGCACCCGATGCTTTCCATCGGCAGCGAAGATCTCGCGCTGCATCTCCTTCGCCGTAAGGGAGGTACCCTCTATCTTCCCAGTTTCCTGACTGCCCCGGACAAGAGCGGGGTCGCGGACCTGCACCCGGTCAACGGTGCGCCGACGATACCGCAGCAGGTTTATTCTGCCGTGCATACGCGAAGGCGGCACATGCCGGTTGTGAATTCGGCCTTGAAGTCTCTGGAGACGTTTGCGGCCGACAAACAATCGAAAATTTTGATCAATAACTGAATTCTGTAATCTCCAACCAGTATTCGCAGTGAGGTAGTTTCCCGGGCGCCAGTGCCAGGAGGGGAATTTTCGCGACATGCTGACGACCAACAAGAATGTGTTTTCGCTGGAAGCCGCGAACAATCAGCCATGCTACAAAGGCGGCCCGGCGACACTCATCTGCAAGGCCGTCATTGAGGAAACGGCGGACAGCAAGACGTTCATCTTCGAGGATTCACAAAGCCGGAGCTTTGACTTCAAGCCGGGTCAGTATCTGACCTTCCGGTTCGAAATCGACGGCGAGATCTGGCCGCGCGCCTATTCGATCTGTTCCACACCGACACGGCCACATAACGTGCAGGTGACGGTCAAACGTGTTCCGGACGGCAAGGTTTCCAACTGGATCAATAACACGCTCGCACCCGGAATGTCGGTCGAGGTGGACAATCTCTCCGGCGCTTTCAACTACATTGATATCGACGCCAGGAAACCGCTTTTCCTTTCGGGAGGGTCAGGCATCACGCCGGTGATGTCGATGCTCCAGTACATCACGGATGTGGTTGACGACACCGACGCCGTTTTCATTCATTTTGCACGCAGTCCGGAAAACATCATCTTCAAAGATCAGCTGGAGTTTCTGTCGAGGCGCTATGAGAATATCGACGTGCATTTCGTCGTCGACGCGTGCGATGAGGAAGACCGGTTTGACGGCACTGTTGGCCTGATCAGTTCCGGGCTCATTCGGGACCTGGTACCGGATCTCGAAGAGCGGAGCATATTCATGTGCGGTCCCGAGGGGTTCATGCGGACCGCCCGGACCATCGCTCGCGAAATGAATGTCATTACGATCCACGAGGAAAGCTTCGGCGAAAAAATCGTTCTCACCGATAGAAGCGAACTGGGGGGCGAAATCTTCTTTTCGCGGAGCGGCAAATCATCGGTGTGTGCGTCGTCAGAGACTGTCTTGGATGCCGCATTGAACGCCGGTCTCTGGATTGACTCCTCCTGCCAACAGGGCATTTGCGGTAACTGCAAGGTGCTGCTGACCCAGGGCGAAGTGGACATGACCGATCTTGGCGGGTTGCAGGATCACGAGCGGGAGCAGGGCTACATCCTGGCCTGCTGCAGCCGTCCAAAGGGCGCGATTTCCGTCGACGCATAAGCCTGTCCCCCGTCCCCTTCGCGGGAGGGTGAAACATCGAGCGTCGTTCGCTCAGCGACCGAATTCCGGCAGAACTTCATCCGAAGTGCGTCGCATCGTCGTTTCGATATCGACGTTGTTTCACCTCAGATTGAGCGCAACGTGACTGATGCCGATCGATTTGAGTTCGCTCAACTACTGCTTCAGATACGAGACACCGGACTGAAAGCCCAGGTGAATGGACCGCTGCGCCGCACCCTGCGCGTCTAGCAGCGCCAGAGGCGCAGGGCCCGCAGTTGCCGGAAGGGTCCGAGTTCTTGCCCGTCTCGCGTATTGTTCCAGCGCAGAAAGACGCGGTAGGCGCTGCGCTTGAATGAGGCAGCCGGCGCTGGTCGAGTCCCGACAGTTCGTCGCGAATTATCAAAAACAGTTTGCTCCGATGGATCTGGTGGACAACGAAACCGGTCTCTCACCAAAAACCATACGCTACCGAATCTAAAGTCAAAAAGGGCGCTTTCCGTTGCTGTCGTGTGATCGTTAAGATCATTCGCGAGTCATGATTAGTTGTTGTTTTACCGGTGTTTAAGCATAATCTGGTTCTTCAACTATAAAATGTGATATTGTTTTTGTACGCTATTGTTGCATTTCAACCGTCATGGGACGTTGCAAGGTAAAGTTTACAGTCTGAATTCTTTATTCGTAATTGGGAGAAAAGTGTAATGGTCTCCGAAAATGCCAATTCCGGCGAAAATCTCTCCGAAATACTCACGCAGGCCGAATCTGCGACGGATTATGATGATCTGAAAAAGCTGCAAGCACAGCTTCGGTCATTGTTGACTGAAGGTTTCGTACCGGCCGACAAAGCGCCTCGCGCCTTTGCACCCGCGCTTGAGATGACCCCCGAGTTTCGCGCCAAGTATTTCACGGACGAAGCGGAAAGACTGAAACTCGCGGGTTTTGAAAGTGGATTTGGCGGTTTTATCGGGGACGTTGCCATCGATGTGGCAAACGCACTTGCCAGCGCTGAGCGCCGCGTCGCCTATCGGCTCAAGACACTCTTTGGTTTCGATGGAATTCGTCTCGTGGAAGAGGGAGACAGCTGGACCCAATATCCCGTACGCCTTCAGGATATTGTCGATCAGCTGGGCGAAAACAGCGACATGGCGATTTATTCGGTCGGTGCGGCAGGCGATCTTGTTTCCAATATGGCGGCTCAGAAACAATACCTTAAGGCCCTGCGCAAAACAGGTGCGGCTGGCATGATCCTTTCGGGCGGTGGAAACGATTTCTTCGGCGAATTCGAGAAGATCCTGATCAAATTCACCTCGGGCGCGAAGCCTGCCGAGCTTATAAATGCCTCTGTCTTCGATCCCGTCTTCAACACCGTGATGAGCAGTTTCCAGACGATCCTGTCCGACGTCGCGACGCACCATCCTGGCGTCACCGTTTTCGGGCACGGTTACGACCTGCCGTTTCCGCAGGATGATGGCAACTGGATCGGCCCGGCACTTATCAACAAGGAGATCCCGCTCGATCTTGGACGCGACATTCTGAAGGTGATCATGGATCGCTTCAACGTCGCCCTGAAGCAATTGGCCAGCGACAACGCCAATTTCGTCGTCAGCGATCTGCGCGGCAAGGTCGACAGGGGCCCAAACAGCTGGTTCGACGAACTGCACCCGAAAAATGCCGGTTATGGCCGTGCGGCAGCGATTATCGAGGACGCCATTCGAGCCCGGCTGGAGGGTGGAACCGAGGCCATGACCAGTGCGCCGGCTCTCGAGGGAGCAGAATGGCAACCCGCTGCTGAACCAATCGGTCAGGATGGTGCTTCCGTAACGCCAACCGCGATCGAAAGTTCGGGCGACGGTTCCAACGGTCATATGATTGCAGGTTATGACGGCGAGGGAGGCGATGGTTTTCTCTGGGCTCTGGCGCGAAGCGAAGCGCGTTTTGCCGGCTCGGACACTGAAGCCAGCTCCGGAACCCAAACAGGCCCAGACGAGTGCGGTGAACTTTTTGATGAAGATCCCGACGTAGCGCTTGCGTTCACGAACATGGGTTCAAATGTCGAACTGAATTTCGGATTCCTGAAAAAGCTGTTCGATGACGAAACAAAGCAGGGCGGGACAGCGGCTGTGCCGCTCACGGCCGGCGGGTTCGACCACAAGGCGTTCATTGATTTCATCGAGAGCCTGAGCCTGAGGCATTTCACACCGGCAGAGTTTCTCGTTCTGGGTGGCAACAACGGGCCTGGTGGCAAGGGGGAGGGGCTGAATACGCTGCCACCGCGCACGCTCTGGCCCAATATCGCCAACACTGCCAGGATGCTGGACGAAATCCGCGACCGGCTCGGGACGGCGGTGTTTATCAGTTCCGCCTATCGATCACCCGCCTATAACGAAGCGATCGGTGGGAAGACATCTTCTCAGCACCTGAAATTTTCCGCCTTCGACTGGGCGGCTGCAAGCGGAAGCGTTGAACATTGGCGGGACGTTGCGCGATCGGTTCGAGCCGACAATCCGGCATGGATCGCGGGTATCGGTTTCTACCCAGGCGTGAAACCCGGCAGCAGCAAATTCATTCACGTGGATACAGGCTTCAAGGCTCGCGACTGGACCGGATAGGTCAGGTCGTCCGCCGCTTTTCGCCAGGACGCGCGAGCAATAAATTTCAAATTGCATTTTCGGGATTTCACTCATGGCTAAGAACACACGGCAACAGAATTCAGAGGTAGATTTTCTTGCGGACTGGAGCGACTTGCGCGCCTTCAGCGACCTGGAAAGCAGTTCAAAGGTCGACAATCTCCCGAGTATGCTTGCGCAGTGGCGCGAAGATCTGTCGTCCATTGGTGGTGTAGAAGCGACCGTTGGCGTTCTGGAGACAGCCCAGGCAGGTCTTGTCTCTATATTGGCGAAACGGAGCAGGGCGGTCTGTCGAATTGCCGTTAGCGGGGATGATCTGTTGGACTTTGCCAATCGTCCAGCATCCCAGTGGCACGGTACCGGCTTCCTGGTCGCGCCTAACCTCCTATTGACCAACCATCACGTGCTGAATGACGTAAAAGTCGCCCAAAATGCTAAGGCGGAATTCAACTACCAGATCACTGAAGAAGATATTCTGGATGGCCCGCCGGACAGCGCGCCTCCGGCAGTACGTTTCAGTCTCAATCCGGATCGGCTTTTTGTTACAAGCAAAGTTGGGGAATTGGACTTTACCTTTGTCTGGATTGAGGCCGAAGCAGCTCGACAATTCGGAACCATTCCGATGACACGTGGCTCTTTTACGATCAGCAAGGGCGAGCCGACCTACATCGTGCACCACCCGGAAGGCAAGCCGAAGCGGATCTCGCTGGATGACACCGAGGTTATGTCGATAAACACCGCGATGCTGCTTTATGCTGCGGACACTGCGCGCGGGTCGTCTGGCGCACCTGTCTTTTGTGACCGTGGCCGACTGGTAGCTCTGCACCACGCCTGGCAATCCGTTAGCAAAGTTCGGGAAAAGTTCCCGACACTAACCGGGTATCTCAACGACGGCGGCAGGACGGATGTCGTAAACGAGGGCATCAAACTCTCTGCGATCGCAATCGATCTGGAGCGGCGGATCGCCGAGGGTGGAGAAGAAGCGAGCCAGGCTGCGACCGTATTGAGCGCGTTTAATGGTTCCGACTCGCTTACCGGTCTATTCGGCAGTCTGGGACGTTATGTTCCGCCGGTTGAAGAAGATGCGTCAGAAGCTTCGACCGTCGACGATAAAGCACCATCAGCCTATGAGAAGGTGGTGCAGGTCTATAATGGCAGCGAGCAGGATGTCGACATAGGTGCGTGGAACATCGAGTGGTTCAATCGCGACTATGGGAACAAAGGCAAACTCGAACGGGTCGCAACGGTCATTACAGATCTCAATCTCGATATCTGGGCGTTGGTCGAAGTTTCGAAGCCTGCGGTCGAAGCGCTGCTTAAGCAGTTAAAGGACAAATACAAGCAAGAATACATGGCTGCATATTCCGAGCCTGAAGCGAAACCGGGCAAACAAACGACGGCTGTCATCTGGCGTCCGAATGTTGTCGAAGGAGAACGCGTCGACTGGCCAGAGAAGATCGACGGTCTTTTCCAGGCGCACAGCAAAGATGATCTGAATCTGGAGGCCGTTCACGGCAAGATATTCAACCGTTACCCGGGCCTTTTCCGTTTCAAGCTGAAAAGCGAAACCAAGGCGTTTGACTTCTACCTTGTCCCGCTGCACCTCAAGGCGAAAGGCGAGGGAAGCTTACGCCGCCGGCTTGCTTCAAAAGTCTTGGCCTATGCTGTCGATCAGATGATCAACGAACACGGGGCAGACAAGGATTGGGTATTGTTGGGTGACTTCAACGCGACGCTCGCGACGAAGGATTTCGACCCTCTGAAAGCAGCGAACTTTGTACCGCTTTCAGCTGAAGACGAGAAAAACGGCGCGTTCACCTATCTGAAGGCTCCCTATAAAAGCCTGATCGACAACATTTTCCTTTCCGCGAATATGAATAAATACGCCGATGAGGATGATTTTTTCATCGTTGCACGTGACAAAGTCGTGAGCCGGTTCGTTCAGGACACCTCTGATCATCTGCCGATTGCGCTGCGGCTGTCTCTGACGCATCTGCCCGACGGGAATGTGGAAATGGGCTCGGTGCTGGAAGATGCCGGCGCTGCGGCAAACGTCGAGGATGCCTTCGCGGCGCTCCTCTCAAACGCCGGACTGCCACAACCGGTCACGGATCGAGGCGGCAGCGCCGGCTCATCGGCCAATACACGCGACCTGCCGGTATCCGCCACACTTGAAAACGCATCGTCGGTTTCGTCCTGGCCGACGCTTCACTGGCAACTGGCAGGATTGACGAAATCGACGTTTTTCAACGTCAACAGCGCTTCGCTGCAGGTTCTGTTGAGCCATGTAAACGCTGATCTGACCAAACGCTACGGCAGTGCAGCCAATCCCGTCACACCGGAAGATGTCGCTGTGGTGCTGATGGTCGAAGCCGGTGTTTCAGCGGGGGGGATCATGGATCCCGACTTCGTTCACTCCAACGGTGAGTTCGGGATTTTCCCACTTCCCAATAATATCGAGTTCTGGGTCGGTAAGGGGGCTCCCGCCTATGACCAGCCGATGAGTGTCGATGAAAACATCCGTTACTATCTGGCGTATCTCGGTGCTTTGAAAAACAAGGCCGTAAAAAACGCGAGCGGTCTGGTGCTATACCCGGGTCTGTTCACTTACCCGGGTATTGCAGGCAGTGCAGAAAAGTCTGCGAAACTTCTCGCCGGTATCGTTCACGGGTATTTTTGGAGCGGGAACTATGGTGGTGCAAATCCGCCGATGAGCCATATCCTGAACGGATATGCGGATGATCGCCCGATCGACCAGATCATGGCGACAACCGGCTATGTTCATGCCGGCAAGTCACTGATGGTGAACCGTCAGAAGAACATCGTGACGGGTCTTGCGCTCATTTAGACTCGCATCAGTGTCCGCAAAGGCGGGTACAATTGAAACATGTCCTGAAACAAGGCTGAAAAGAGCAGGCCTCATACTGGTTTGATCGGCAATGTCGCCGATGGCAAATAACCAAATGGAGACTACCAAGTGAAGACTACATCACTTGCGGCTGCTCTGATCTTTTCTGCGTTCATGCTTCAGAGCACCGCTGTCTATGCCGGTCAAAGCTGCTGGGGCCTGCGGGGCCATGCGCTTGAAGTCTGCATTGAGAAACTGGTCGAAGATCGGGCGAAAAGCAGGCATAGAACCAATAAGCCGGTTACCTCGAAAAAGGTAACGCTTACGAGACAAGAGGCCCGATAGGCATGGCCTTTTTTCTATTGCGCATAGCGGTCCATCAGGTGTCCCGATAGGCCCACTCAAAGTGTTTAGCCCGAGACGCTTTTTCTGAGGAGCATATGGATGAACAAAGTAATTTACGACGCGCTGGCAAAGCTGTCGCCGAACAACGCGCGACCGTTCGATTTGCGGGCGGATGGCGACATCGAGGATAAACTGTCCAACGCAAGCCGCGGAACATTCAGCGTTCTGTCAGGTGTTTCCGGCAAGGCCACCCCCCGGGATGAGGAACCTGGCAACGTGAAGCGCCGCTGAGTGACCCGTCCGATCAAGACTGGTTCAGTGTTTTGCCGGCAAGCTGGTTGGTCCGTCGTGCCTTTTACCGTCGAACGGATCAAAGGGTTTCAAAGCCGGTGGCCTTCGAAAATCAACAACGGGGGAATTGGGTTTGTCGATGGTGCGAAACGGAGGGCGCCGTAAAAGTTTCCGAGTTGGTGTGAACCTCGGATCTTTGAAATCGAGGGTCTGAGTGTCTGAATCCCAATTGATCAGACAAACGATTTTCGGGCTGATCGCATCAAGTGCCTTTTGGCAATGCCGTGTTGTTGCGTGGGCTCCGCGCAGATGCGGTCCTCCAACGCAAAAAAGAGCTCTTTTTTCCGATCGACCGATTTGTTCTCAACCGCGCGCGTCACTGTTCAACGGCAGTCGTCAGCTTGATACAAATCACATTATGGGATCGCACCGGAGTGCTCTTACGTCTCGACTTGTCGCACCAAATTGCCACGAGAATTTGTGCTTCCACTCTCTGGTCCTAAAGCCGTTCTTCGCGAATTTTTGCATAGTGGCGCGCAGCCTTGGCCCGGTTTCCGCAGCTTTCCATACTGCACCAGGTGCGTCGTCCATTCTTTGTCTCATCGACGAAAAGCCAGCCGCAATTGTTCCCCGGACACATCTTGATGCGTTTCAGCTCCCGATTATCGGTCAGGACTGAAACGGCAGAGGCAGCGATGAGCGCGGTGATTGACTGGTTGAAAGGTATGGACGCGTTCGAACCGGCTCTCGAAAAATCGAGGCTCTGAACGACGTTCAACACGCTGTCGCCGGTTCGTTTCAAAATGAGCTGTCTCAGGCGAAAGCGAAAGTCGATCAGGCTCTGCAGATCTTGCACCGGTTCCGTTTGCTCAAGGTTTAACGCCCGCAACCAGGTTTCCAGGTCAGCGATATTCGTCAGTTTTTCATGGGCGACTTCATCTTCGGGTGTCCAATCGGCTGTGTTGACAAAGTCGAGCGCCAAGCGGCCGCCAACCAGTTTTATCGGGTGTCCCTCAGAATAGCTCATGTATCATTCTAACCACTATAATGGTTGACTCGCAATTCAATTTCCGTTCTAACCATTGTAATAGTTAGTTAGTTTGTGATCGCGAAACGGATGCAGGTGGCCGAAATTCTCTTCACAAGGGCAGGAGTTTTGAAGGGTATGCGCAGATTGTTGCCCGTGAGTCTTTTCGTGGTCCCGTTTGGTATCGCATACGGCGTTGCCGCGACTGAACAGGGTCTCGGGCCGTTTCAGACAATTGCAATGAGTGCTTTGGTGTTCACCGCCACCGCTCAATTTGCGGCGCTGGATTTTCTGGAAGAACCCATCGCCTATCTTTCCCTGGGGCTTGTCGTGCTTGCTTTGAGTGGGCGACACATCATCATGAGCGCAGCCTTGTCGAAGTGGATCAACCAGCTGCCTGTCAAAAGGCGTTTAGCGACGCTCGCGTTCTTGAGTGATGCGAACTTCGCGGATTTTCACACATCACTGCAACGCGAAAAAACCGACCTTGGCGTGCTCTTTGGTGGCGGGGTGACACTGTGGCTCGCGTGGGTCGGCAGCACGGCCACCGGTGCATTCGGCGGAGATCTCTTTGGCGAGACTGACCACCTCGGGTTCGATGTCGTAATGATCTGTTTCTTTGCCGCAACGGTCTTCGGAGCTGTGCGTCGCTCGCAGACGCTGTTCTTGCCGGTTCTTTCCGCAATGGCCGTCTCGGCCTTGACCTACCCCTACATGCCAACGGGGTGGAATATCATCCTCGCCGCGTTTGTGGGCGGTGCAGTGGCCGTTATGCTCCATGCTGAGTGAAGGGTCATTCCTTCTGGTGCTCGCAGTCATGACTGCCGCAACTTTTTTTACCCGAGTTGCCGGTGCCTTTTTCATGACCCGGGTTGCCCTCACGCCAAAAACCGAACGCTTTCTGGAGGGCCTTTCTGTCTCCGTGATCGCGGCCCTCGTGGCTTCGCTTCTGGTTTCCGGAGATATTAAAACGGGCGTTGCAACTTTGTTCGCCCTCGTTGCAATGGCGCTGTTTCGCAGTGTCATCTGGGCAATGCTTGCAGGGATGATTTCCGCCGCTGTTTTTTCCTTTGTTCTTTCGCTTTGACAGAGCCTCGCCCGAAGCCAGCGACAAAGGAAAGTCCGCCCCTCAGGAACGATCCGCGTGAGCTGAAACAATCCAGACAGCTGCCTTGAGTTCCACATGCGCAGTATCTGACCTTGCCGCCAGTGCTTCGCGCAGGAGCGGCTCAACTTCGGAACGGTGCGCAGTCTTTTCGCGAACTATCTGGCCGAGTGCACCGACACTCAGCAACACTTCAACGGTCGCATTCAAGTCACCGCACGAGACATTTGCGTCGAACGCTTCGAACGCGATCTGCGTAAATCCTGTGTTTTCAAGCAAAAAGCGCACTGCGCTCGGGTCGGAGAAACTGAATGGTGTCTCGCGCACGTCGTGGATGCGCCCGGCCGCTTTCACCGGAAAGTAATCGAGTTCGTTTTCTTCAAAGGTGCGCCAGCAGCAAAACGCCAGCCGGGCGCCAGGGCGGAGCAGTCGCCGGAAGTTCCCGAAGGCCGCGGTCGGGTTGGCAAATCCCATTACGCCGAAGCGTGAATAGATTCGGTCCAGGCATCCTGTTTGCATCGCAAGTGTCTGTGCGTCTGCCCGGATCAGCTCAATAGAGGGGTCGTCCTTACATCTTTCCTCCGCGATGGACACAAGCGCTGGTGCAATGTCGACACCGATCACGCGTCCTTTTGGTCCGATACGTTCCGAGAGCTGGTGCAAGGTTCCTCCCGCCCCGCAGCCAACATCGAGAACAGTATCTCCCCGGCGTGGATCGAGAACATTCATTGCGCGCAGCCCGAGAGGGGAGAGTTGCCGGTCCACCAACCGGTAAACGCTTGCCAGGGATGCGGCATGGCGGGTCGATGCCAGGTCATGTTGCGAAGACGAAGAAGAACACATGACGCATGCCTAGCAGACCGGTTCGGAACCGTCAGCAGACAATCGCCTGATGCAAGGAGACGGCAAACTGAGGACCAGCTTTCGGTGATGCCGCAGGCGCGTTTCAAACCTCACCGATGGCCGACGCAGACCACCGCCGGCGCTATTTGAAGGTCGGTGGCACCGTCAGGATGAGCGGCGGAGTACCCGAAAAACATCCTGGCGTCTCGATTGTTTTACCGTTTACGACCGGTCCGGCGTTGATAGCTGGTGGTGCGTAGGATGGGACAGGCCCGAACCCCATTACGCCCATTATCTGGGCAGCCGGTAACCACGTCATGAAGCCTGCGGCCAGACTGGTTGCAACTGCGGTGCAGTAGGGTCCCTTATCTTTCATACTTGATGGCAGCCCATCCTTGATCGCCTTTGACAGACTGGCAGCGCTCGTCAACTTCGCAAGCTTTGCCGATGGGCAAACGATAAGAGGCATTGGCACATTCGGGGTTGGCGGCGCGTGTGGGCCGGGCCATGCGGCAAAGGCCGGATACCAGGGCAATCCAGGGACCATCACCTTCGACTGCCAGAGGAAGTACGCATCAGAAACCGCTTCAGCCACAGCGTCGCGGATCTTGGCATCGGTTCCGGTAAGCCCTGAAACATCCTTGTGCGAGAGTATGTGAACGAGAAGGTTCGGTCCGGTCAGGCAGCCGGGTTGTCCGATCGCCGAGACTGCCATGACCTTGATGAAACGGAAATGCGCCGTCAGTCGCCAGGTGCCGTGCGCGGCAATGATTGCGTCGAAAATCTTTTTTGTCAGGCTTCTCAGAGCGGCATCGGACAATTGTTCCACGGCTTCTTCGGCATTGCCCATCGTCTCTTCAGCATGCCATTTCGCCCGCTCAACCATCAGCTTCGTGGTTTCGAGCATCTCGGTCTTGGCGATCTGCTCGTAGACTTCATCCTTGAAAACGCCGGCACCTTTCAGTCCGGCTTCGACATAGTCTTGCGCGAGTTCGGTGCCCGCTTCTGCCGTATCGGCTGCCTTTCCCGCGATCCAGTCGACAACATGCTCCGCGTTGGTGGCTGCGTCCTGTGCCTGCGAGCTGATTGTTTCCATAGCTTGCATGGAGGTCTTGGACAGGCGGGGTATCAAAAAATTATTGATCATGAGAACAACTCTTTATCGCGATAAATGGACCAACGTAGGGAACGCATTCGGTAATGAAGGCGATAATATTGCCCGCGCAAATGACTGCCTCAGTTGTGCAGTAGCTGCGTACCGGAGCCTGTCCCGAACCACGATTATACCTGAATTCGGGATCCGGCGCATGACTGGCTCATTCATGCAGTCAAAGTGAGATTAGATGCTTGATTGTCGGTGTCAGTGTTGACGGCTTCCTGCTACGAAGTCATATCGGTTTTGCCGAACAGGCCACACGACTTGGAGCATGGCTTTTGAGGGCCATGACTGAAGTTATTCAGGACGACACGCATGATAGAAGACAACCCAGCCCTGATTGCAGCGATCAGAGATCGCTTTGCCCATGTGGACAGCTGCCCATTCCAGGGTCCGCGCATCTTTTTTGAAAATGCCGGTGGGGCTCTTACCCTCAAGTCCGTCGTCGAGACGTCGACGTTCTACGCTGCGCTGCCTGATAATCCTGGCCGTTTCAACCCTGCAGGTCAGGGAACGCAAAAGGTCATCGACAAGGCGAAGGCGGACCTTGCGGTGTTCATGAACACATCTTCGGGGCAGTTCTTTGCTGGAGAAAGCGGCACCGAGCTGTTGTTCCGGCTGATCAGAACCGCCTGCGTGAACGCCCCGGAAGGAACCAAGGTTATCGGCTCGTCGATCGAGCATCCGGCGACCCGCAGCGCCGCACGCCGTTGGGCCGACATCGCAGGGCTGAGCTATGTGAATGTTCCTCACGACGATGAGACCGGACTGGTCACCGCTGAGGACTACGCAGCGCTGGTTACCCCGGATGTTTCGGTTGCCACGATCCTGCATGCGTCTCCGGTGTCGGGGATGGCAATGGATGTCGCTGCGATATCGAGGGCAATCCGTGCGGTTGCACCCGGCTGCGTTATCATTGTAGACGGCATCCAGCACGCCGCTCATGGACAGCTTGACCTGGACAGCTACGTGATCGACGGTTACGCGATCTCGCCCTACAAGGTTTTTTCGCGGCACGGCTACGGGATCGCGTGGATTTCCGACAAGCTGAGCGCGGCTCCCCATGACATGCTCATCGACGCTCCTGCCACCGGTTGGGAGTTCGGGACCCGCGACGCCGGAGCCTATGCGACCGTTTCCGATGTCGTTGCTTATTTCGAATGGCTGGGCAGTCAAGTGTCGCCGGCAACGGAGCGCCGCGAAAGGATTGAAGCCGCGGGAGGCGCAATCCATCAATACGAAAGGTTTCTGATCGACGCGATGATCAACGGCACCGGCAATCTCCCGGGTCTTAAGGATCTCGCCCATGTCAGGATTATCGCGGGAGCCGAAAATCCGGCGCGCGAAGGTTTGGTTTCGATTGCCGTTGCCGGTGTCGCTTCACCGGATGTGGTTGAAGCTCTCAACAGCCAGGGCATTCGCACCCATACGCGAAAGGCCGACCACTATAGCGGCAATGTGCTGGATCCGCTGGGTCTTGACGACTGCGTGCGGGTATCGCTGTGCCACTACAACACCCTTCAGGAAGTCGCCGAGTTTCTCGGCGCGATCAAGGACATCGAAACGCGACTTGCGGCCTAACCGACAGGGCATGCCGTTCGGTTCCCTCTGCCAGTAGGTACGGGTTTGCAACGTTCGCGATTAGATATAAGCAGCAGCGCAAATCCGCACACACATTATGGGGAGTTACGCTTCCTTGAGCTCTTCCGAGACAAAACCCTTGACCGCCTCAGCGATATCCATTCGTAAATCCGAATGGGATCGCGTCCAGTCTCTTTTGA
Source organism: Roseibium sp. HPY-6 (assembly GCF_040530035.1). Lineage (NCBI taxonomy): Bacteria > Pseudomonadati > Pseudomonadota > Alphaproteobacteria > Hyphomicrobiales > Stappiaceae > Roseibium > Roseibium sp. HPY-6. Next base: position 1,660,533 of record NZ_JBEWCD010000001.1, on the reverse strand, counting down.
TCAACTTGATGGATGGATACCAGTGGGACCGGCCATTTTGTTCGTGCCAGTACCAGTTCAAGCTCGGGGTCACGAGACCGAGGCTGCGCACGTTCAAGGCTCCGGCCAGATGAAGCACCATGTCGTCGGGAGCCACAATCAGATCCATCTTGTGAATGATATCAATAAGGGCTTCCATGGATATCAGGTGCCGGCCGGCGTCGACGATGGTCGTGTTGCCCTCCAGTTCATGGCGCTGATCGTCCCAAACCAGGCTGAAGATTGTGCCGGGCCAGTCTTTCAAACCGGCGGCAACGTCTTCCAGGAGCGCATCGGGCCGTGTCTTTGACCAGGAAACTCCCACATAGGGGCGCTTGAAGGGCCGCAGCGTTTCCGTCCAGAATTCGTCCGCCCTTTGGTCGCTTGAAATATAAGGGCGGAACAGGCCGGGCGAATAATTTTGAAGGCCGGTCTCCAGCGCATGGTCTGTCAGCAGGACCGCGTCATTCTTGGTGACAGCCTTGCTGATACTGTCTTCCGCAAGCGGTTCTATCTCAGCATCGGCAACCAGCCTTTCCAGAAAGGGAACAAGTGGAGGCGCGGCGTAGATCTTTGGCACAGGGCGTCCGGGCGCTTCTGTCTGGTCGCCCGGCGGCGTCAAGAACCTGGAGAGAAGTATTGCTTCAATGGGCCTTGTTTCGAAGGGTATGACAACAACCTCCGACGGGTTCTCTTCGCCGGGCGTGGTCTTTGTTTCACCGGTTTCCAGCTGGCGTCTGCTTTCGGACATCTTGGCGAAGTCGCCCTTAAGTGCAAGGCAGTGACCGAGAAGGGCTTTCGCCTGTTTCTCGGTCGCCGGATCTTTTTCCGCCAACTCCGCGAGCTTGATCGCTTCGTCGGTTTTGCCGGCTCTCAACATTGCCCGTGCCAGCGCCAGGCACAGGTTCGGATTCGAGGTATTTTGCTTTAACAGGTCGGACAGCAGCGCGATGCCGTCATGAGGAGCACCAGATTCTATGCTCGCAACGGCCCGAGCTTCCGCAGCGGGCAGGTAATCAGGCGCGAGCTTGAGCGCCTTGTCGGCAAGTTCAAGGGCTTCTTCGGCGCGGCCCACGTGACACAGGCTTTGGGCGAAGGCCGACAGCGTCACCGGGTCTCGCGGATTTGCAAGGTAGGCATTCTTGGCGTGTTCGTAACCGGCGTCGTGATCGCTGAGGTCGTGATAGACACCTGCAAGCATGGTTCTTGCCGGAACATTGTTGGGCTCTTTTTCCAGCACGTTTGACAGATAATTCAGGGCATCGAACGGTGCTCCCACCTGTGCCATCAGGCTCGCCAGGTTTTGTTGAACGCGTATGTTTTCCGGGTCGAGTTCGTGCGCCTTCAGGGCGTTGCGGAGCGCCAGATCCATTTTGCCGCTGTCTGCATAAAGTGCGCCCAACGCGTCGTAGGATTGTGCGTTTTGCGGCTTAAGATCTACGGCACGTTGTAAATGTAGCTCGGCAGCCTCGTGATCCCCCAGCATCTTTTTCGTAACCGCCAGATCATGGGTCGCCTCGGCGTCGTCTGGCGTGATCTTGAGAACTTCCGTCAGACAGGCTGCGGCTGCTTCCAGGTCGCCGGTCGCAATCATGCAGCTGGCGTAGGTCTTCAGCGCTTTGGGAGACCGGGGCGCACGCTCGAGCGCTTTTCTGCTGAGTTCGAGCGCATCGTCAACATTACCGTTTTCGAGATGCTTGCGCGCTGCTCCTGTCAGTTCAGTGACGTCTGCCATGTCTTGAAGCCTCGTTTGCTCGAAACGACTTAGTTTTGAGATGTTCTATCCGACGTTGACCCGTTCGCCATTCAGCCGGAGATCGGATTCCGTGTTGATAACCGCGGTCTTCGATTGAACCACCATTCCACCATTGACCGTCTGGCTGAACTCCGCAGCCTTTTGAACATCCGACTGATGCACGACAGTCAGCCGGCTGCCGGTGGTCTGTGTGGTCGAAGCAGAGGAGCTGCGATCCACGCCCGCGATCCGGTTGCTTTCCTTGAAGAGCGAATGGAAGAGACCGGCCACGAAAGAAATTGAACCGGCAGCCAGTTCGAAAACCGGTGTTTCGAAAGATATCCTGGGTGCTTTCATGCGGATCGGGGTCTCGCTGGTGAGAGCGAGAGGTGTCTGGTCAGAGCCGGACGGGCGTTCCAGGATGGCAAGCACGTAGGTCTTACCGGCATTTTCGGCGGTTAGCACGAGATCACCCGGTTCCGGTTGCGCAAGGCAGCTGAAGGCCCGCAGGCTTTTCTGCACGGTGCCGTCTTCGTGCCTTGTGAGGATGTCTTGTCCTTCGAGCCTCTCGACGCGCATGCTCGCGGTTGGCTGTGCGTCTGACAAACCCAATCCGTCAACTGGCTTATTCTTCAGGTCGAGTTCGCTCATGTGTCCTCTCACTGTTTCATGTGCAGTTGTGTCAAATGCTTCGAACCTTCTTCAGATACTCTGGGAGTCATGAAGAACAAGATCTGTATTTGAAGTCTCAATACTGATCTGGGAAGTTTCTTTTTGCGAAACGTATTTTTCGAACGCCGAAAGACCTTCGTTAGAACTCATGAGGCTAACGGCGTATTTCTTCACCGTGAACTCTTCGTCAAGGAAAGAGCGCTTGTGATTTTGAATATGAAAGGAGCGCTGGATGGAATAGACGAGTAATCTTGACGTTTCGCCGTAGCTGATCGAGTTTGCCTTCCAGTCCAGACTTGCGCCCAGACCTGCGCTGAAGCTGACGGCACCCAATTTGACATCGAAGCTCATGCTGGAATCGCGACTGTGTCCAAACAGGCCCGTGAGCGCCGCTCCAAGCACAAACTTGTACTTGTTGCCGAGTGTGACCGTCGTCTTGTTTTCGCGTGTCGTGCTGTCGAAGTCGTGATGAACGAAGCGCAGGTTGTTCTCACCTGCGTCAATACTGAAGTTCTCGCCATCATCTGTTGCAGTGCTTTCATCATCGTCTGATGCATTCGCTTTGGCGACAATGCTGACCGTTTTCTTCGCCTGGATTTTAACGCCCTGTCCAGCGGAGATATTTAGGTCTCCGTCCACATTGTCATAGATGTAGTCGCCGTGCTCGACGGTTCTGAGCACAGGTCCGGAGACCGTTTCATACATCTTTCCGGTTGCTTTCAGCGTGTAGTGGTCCGGGCTGTAGCAGTAAAGACCCTCAGGCGCTTCAGTCGCCGCGCTTTTCGCCTCACGCGAAGCGTCATATGCGCCCAACCTGAAGAAGTACATATTGTCCTTTAGGCTGGGGTCGTTCCGGTTCTTCGGCAGGAAGTATTCGACGCTTGGTCCAGTCGCCATTTTAAGCTCTTCCATCAAAACGATTCGCTCCAGGATTCCGGTTCCCAGGCGTCCATGTTTTCGTCATCCCAGAAGTCATCCTGTTCCATTGGATCGGGTCCGGGAATGGTCGTCAAAAGCCCCTTGAAGGTCTGCACCGTCGCCTTCTTCAGCAACCACTTAGCGCTTTTGAATTTGGCCGCCCGGGCGTCCTTAAAGTTCACGCTTTTCGAATCGTCCACATAGACCGTCTCAAGCTGTACAGTGCGGTACTCGGAGTTGAGCTGACAGTAGAGCGTGTCGACACTTACGAATGTTTCACTCAATCGATTCCAGCCGAGTGCAAAAAAGCCGATGGAAATAGGTGCAAGTGCAAACGATATTGTTGTTGCGCAGGCGACGACGGAAGTGAGCTTGTAGGACTCCGCTGTCGCGGTAAGCAATTCCAGTTTTGCACCGACATTGATTTCTGTATTCGTTCCCGCAACTTCTGAGTATTCGTTCGCCAAGACGCGTTTCACATACCGCCCTGCCGTGTAATTTATTGTTTTCTTTGCGCTTGTGGTGAGTAGGCCGGATTTTGCTATCAGCTCGATATTCTTATCGTCTGAAATAATCTCGATTTCCTTTTTTTTAGCAACGATCGAGACGTTGCCCTTTTCTATCGTCGCCAGGATATTGCCCTGGTTGGTTTTGCTCTCGAGGTCGTTATCGGACCCCGTCACATGCTCACTGATGCCGGCGCCGATGTCGATCACACCCGTCTTTTCGGTTTCGACCACATAACTGCCGCGTGTCGAGAACAGGATGCCCTCGCTTTCCTTGAGCGCCTGGTCCTTGTCGTCTGTCCTCACGTCCTGCAGATATTCAAGAGGAAGCACGACGCGTTCATCCATGTTGATCCGTGGATCAGCCGAATAGGTGCCCATGCGAAGATAGGTACCTTTGGCAATATCAAACGCTGACCCGCGATCAGGTGGAACACCCCATAGTACGTTTGCCACAAAGACCTCTCTACGCGTTTATGACCATTAGATCGGCCCATCCCTGATCTACTGCTGCTTTACGTGCCTTCACGAGGCGCTTGTCCATTCTGGTCATGTCGTCGCTAAGGCTGAGCTTTGAGCTGACGGACCTGTTCAAGACTTTACTGACATCGTAGGTGCAAATCTTGTTTAGAACGAACGCTCTTATTGAGCTGGTTATGTAGAAGTTACTGTTGGTTATGTTTGCGTTTACAGCGTAAACACTGAAATCAAATGATTTGTTGTGTGCATCACCGGCACCCAAAGCCACGGAAACTGATGCTGCGCTGTAAGTTGAAACTTCGAAGGAAACGCTCAATTTGAAGTTTAATCCATAATACTTGCCGCTGTTGAGACCATTCGTCCAAGACAATTCGGCTCCAAGTACCCAATCGAGAAAGTCTCCCTGCGACACACTTTTGCTGTAACCTTGCAGGGTCAGCGTGGTTCCCTTCTTTGCCTTTACGACAATGTTGGCTTCCTCCGATTCCAGTGAAATTGTGCCGTTTTCGTCAGTAGCGTTGGCTTTGATGCTTATCAGACCCTTTTCTGATGTCAGGTACCAGTCGCCATCCACAACCTGAATGTCGTGGTCGCCCTGGCGGACGACTTCAGTCAGCGCATTCCCGAAGGTTTCCTTGAGCTTTTGGTCAGCCTTCAGGATATAGACACCCTTGGCCGAGATCGTTGCAGACTTGAAACTGTTTTGAGCTGACGGCGTCAGCGGCGGCGCTGGACCGGAGAATGCGGCTTCGGGTATGTGGGGTTGCTCGGCTTGCCCAATAGCGGAGTAAAGCCGGAGATACTGGCCACTATAGGGATCTTTCGAGCCTTGTCCGGGTATGGCGAAGTAAAGCCACTTCTTCTGTTCATCTTCTACAGGTGCTGGAATTCCATCTGCGCCCTCTGGCATACCGGTCTCCATTGCTGGGTCTGACTTCCAACGAATTCCTTGTTTCGGGCTCAGCCCATCGGGTTCAGCAGTGTCGCCTGCGATGGCGAGGATACGCCGACGGAATTTGCGCTGAGGCCGTTTTCCTGTGAGGGGTCGGCACCCGAACGAGCCAATTGCTGACCCATCACAATCACATTCGTCGACCCCTTGGTCGAGCGGCACGCACTCATGGGCATGCCTGAAACCACGCCAGGGCCTGGACCCGCGGTACAGGTCGGTATGATTGTCATGGAGGTGTGGATTGGAAATCCCGAATAGAGAAAGCACATCTGGGTCGGTACGGCGGAGGCCCGCACTCCCGTCGCCGGCATCACCGCGGGAACCGGACCGGCAGGTGTCGGTTGCAAATAGGCATCCAACGGTGAGACATCCATTGCCGGTGTCGGGCCGGAGCTCAGTACGTTTGACATTTTGTACTTCCCCTTTACTTCAAGTGCTCAGATGCAGGCGAATTGCATCCAACGAACCGATCAAGGCGAAATCAGTTTACCTTATCGGGATTATAGACTTCCGCCAACAGACGGTCCTGATCTGTCGGCAATGTGCTCCCGCTGGCACCCTGATCGTTGATGTCGTCTGTTTTCGTTCCGTGAAATCTGGTCATTTCGAAACGGGCTTCCATGAAACCGCCCGCACGGCAGTCGGCATGCGTGAAGTCGGCGTGCTGCAAGTCAGCCCGGTCGAAGCGGGCCTCCCTGCAATCGGCACTGTCGAATACACCCATCTGAAGCCTGGCGCCGATAAAGGAGGTCTTGACCGCAATCGCATTGGCGAAAACCGCGTTCGCTAGCTGTGCTCCATCGAACCGTGCTTCAGTCACGTTTGATCCTGCGAACATTGCAAAGGGTGCATTCGCGGAGGCGAAATTGGCCTTTTCCAGGTTGCAGTTGACAAACAGGCTATGGTCCAGATCCGCCTCCTGGAAACGAGCGCCGACGAGTTCGCTGTCCGAGACTGTGTTCCCCTTAAAGCGCTGCTTGGAAAAATCCTGGTAAGAAAGGTTGCTTTGAGCAAAAAGTACCTGTTCGAACGTTGCGCCCACGAGGTCGGACGCGGACAAGTCCGCCTTTGTGAAGGTGGAGCGATGCCATGAAGTGCCGGCAACGTCGATCTTTTCGAATGTACTTTCCAAAAGGGCGCAACGGTTCATGCCGCTATCTGCAAAGCTTGCCTTCTCCAGGTTCGAAGCAATCCAATTGCAATCCAGCAATTTGCAGCGCTCGAACGTTGCCTGTTCAAGTTTTGACGTCATGAAATTGGTGGATCGGAACTTGCAGTCTTCAAAAATGCAAAAGGGTATCGCGCAGCGCATGAACATGCAGGCATCGAACCGGCAGCGCAAAAAGACCGAATTTCTGAAGACGCATTTGACAAAGGTACAATCCGAAACAAGGCAATCGTTGAAAACCGCACCATCAAACGTGCAGTTCACGAAGTTGCCCTCAGCGAGCGCGCGAGACGTTACATGAAGACCCTCGAAGCTCTCTCCTTCGATGGTTAAGCCGTTTTCAATTCTCAGGAAAAGTTCTTCAGTCCGCATGGCTCGGCAACTCCAGAATCGTCCGGCCAATGTTGGCTCCGCTCAGGTCAGCTCCTGCGATGCCAAGTCCAGAAAGATTGGCGCAGTAGAGATTTGCGGACCGGAAACTGGCGTAGGTCGCGTTGCAGGTATCGAATTGCGCCTCCAGCAGATTTGCGGCGAACAGGTTGGCATGGTTCAGGTCCACTCCAGTGAACATTGAACGCCGTGCATCCAGCGCGCGGCAGTCGCAATGGGAGAGATCACAATTCAGGAAACTGCATTCCTGCATCTTCGACCTAAGGAAGAGACAGCCTCTGTAATTGCCCCCAAGAAAACAAACGTGTTGTGCCGTCATGCGGTCAAGGTTTGCACCAGTCAGATCGGTCTTTCCCGCAAAGTTGGACTTGGAGATGACCATGTTGCCCCAGTCCGAGCCCGGTGCGGTCAGGCTTGTGAAAAGGACTTTCTTGAAAACGCAGTTAAACCAGGATGTCTTTGGTGCTTCACATTCGACGAACGTGCAGTCCGTGAACCTGGACTTGTCAAACTTGGCTCCAGAAAAAATACAGTTCAGGAATACGCAGTTTTCAAAAGAACAGTCCTGCAGGCTTGCCCCGGAAAAGTCGGCTTTCGACAGAACTTGTTCAGTGAATTTCGATCCGTCAAAAACAGCATCCCTGAAGATGGTTTCCAACCAATACCGATCAGAAAAACGACAATCGATAAACCGGGCATTCGGCGCCACGGACTTAGAGAGGTTTGCGCGTTCAAAGTTGACGTTCTCAAGCCGCGCATTTGCAAGTTGGGCCTCGGTCAATGCCGCAGCAGTCAGATTGGCTTGGCTCAGGTCCGCATCATTCAGGATACTCTTTTCCAGCAAGGCACCCGACAAATCGCGGCCGCCTGCAAGGTTTCTTCCGCTCAAGTCTGCCCCTGCAATGTCGCGGCGTGAAAAACTCTCTCCGCTCGTCAGCCGCTCGAAAATCAGCGCGCCCAGACGTCGGCGGACATCGTCTGAATACGTCTCAAGTGGATAGACCGCTTCCGGAAGCTTGGAGCGCTCATGATCCTGCTCTGCCAGAAGTTGACGTTCCTCCTGATCAAGGTCAGCGTAAAAGTCGTCGACGGTCATCGAGGCTGCAGTTCGAACCTCGTCAAGAAGAGCGTTTGCATCAAAAGCATCTTGATTTTGAGCCGCCATACGCCCGACTTCTTCCGAGATGACTTGCAAGGGAGATGCTTCTTTCCCCGCGATCCCGGGCAGCAGATCGGCCAGGGCGGTATCCACCTGATCGAGTGCCGTTTTGGTTTCAGCGGTCGTATCCGCGATCAATGCGGCTGCTTCTGCTGCGGTGTCGGCACCGGCACCGGAAGGCGCCGGTGAAAAAAAGTCCTCAGTCGCGTCAGCAACGTCTTCGGGGACGATCGAACCCAAATCTGGCGCAGTTAGATCGGGCGTATCCAGATTGCCGAGCTCTTGTTTCAGTTTATAAAACGGATCTGCCTCGGGCATTGCGAGTGCACGTGCACGTGCCTTCTGGAACAACTCCTCATCGCCAGAGCCATCGGAGATGATGTTCAACTGCTTGAGGATATCGTCGACTGTCTCGTTGACGGCGTCCTTCTTGATCTTCGATGCCTCAGGCACATCTTCAATCTTTGGGCTGGCATTTGCAGACGGCAACCTTTTCGCCGTCTCTGCCAGATGAGCCGGATCCGTCAGATCGTTTATAGTGGATCTGAGTATGCCGCCAGCACCTGGATCAGCGGATTTAACCGCATTTTCCAGTGCAGCTTCGGGCAGTGTGGGTAATGTGATACCCGATTGCTTAATAAAGGCGTCGGCTTCAGCGCTGCGCTGATGCGCCGAGGTTGCGAACTCTTCTGCTGCCCGGAGCGATTTTTGAAGCGATCCGACCATATCGACACGCCCGGCGACAAGATCATCCGGGTCCGGAAGCGGTATGCGTGGCACGTCGGGCAATTTCATGCCTGGAAGCAGAGCCTCGGGAAGACCGCTCTTCGACTTCATGTCCTCAAGGGAAGCATGGAGATGCCGTTCGGTCTTTCGGGCAACCTTTTCCGTATAGTCCCTGGATCTTGCCTCGACGGCCTGAAGGTCTGCTTCCGACAGCGCAGGCATGAGCTGTTGTTCGTTCAGGGCGTGGAGCGGTCCGTCGACCGGGTCGGTTCTCAAGCGGAAGACCTCGGCATAGTGCTCCGCAGAACGCGGGTTTTCGGACAGACGTTCAAGGCCCGCAACAAACCCGGCCAGCGAATGGATCACTGCATCCGTGACTTCCAGAAGGCCTCTGTAGTAAACCCCCGCCAAGGCGTCGGAGCCGAAGATCCAGAGCGTGTCGAACTTCAACCCGATTTCGGTAAGGGTTTCCGCCTTTTCGTCATGAACGGCAAAGAGGCGCGGAACGAGACCGGGCAAGTGTCCGCGCAACTCCGGCACATCGGCCTGCATGCCTTTCACAAAGACCGTCTCATCGCCGCAGAGCGGTTCCTCCAGTCGCTGATCCTGGGGCGCGACGTTGAAATAATCGAATTTGAAACCGGGTGGAGGTCCGGGGAACGTTGTGTGCATCCAGGCGCTGTCGACCTGACCCAGGCAGGACTTTCGAAGCGGGTGCTCAACGTCGAGCGGACCGAAGAGCACGGGTTCGGGAGAGTCGTTCGGATGCAGGACGAGGTCTTTGGGATTTTCGATATTCGGCAGCGGCGCATAGCCGAATTGCCGCATCACATGGTCAATCTGAAAGCCCTTGCCCAGCTTGTTGACCGCATGGGTTTCGCCGCCAAAAGCATGTCGTGGGTCAAGCGGTAGACTTTCAAAGGGTTCGGCCTGCGTCAGAGTGAAGTCGTCGCGGTGCTGCCGGGTCCAAAAGCGCTTTCCGAAGACCAGCGCTGCCTTGCGAAAGTCGCCGACTGAAACCGACACCTCAACTGACTGAGCCGGGATGCCACCCGGCGCATGCGCTTGCCCGGCGATGAGGACTTCAGGCTGACCTTTGGGAAATCCGAGGTCGGCAACAGTACCCGCTGGCATCCGTCCGCTTGAAATCGAGAGATACTGATCCTCTGAGACCAACGCGTCGGCCTGAGAAAGATCCGCTCCATAATACAAGGTTGCGACAAGGTACTTCGCGCTTCCAAACGTTTGAACGTTCTGAACGCAGGAAAGCTTCGTCGGTTTGATCACCTTCACCATGAGCGAAAACGGGCCGGTATCTGTCGCGTTGAAGGATCAACTTAACATCTGATGCGGATTTGTTGAGTTTCAATTGTGTAATGTTGATTGGGCTCGCTCTGCGCCTTTGCGTTGAGCCATGCATGGCGGCAACTTTCAGCGTGGGTCTCGACCGTCGGTGAGCTGCGCGCCTAAGCTCTGATGCAGAACACCATCAGGGCGATGCCGTCGACTCTCGCAGGACGACTTCCCCGGCAATCGCTTTGTCATTGGAGGCAGACATCGTTTCAAAAATCTGTTCAACCGCTGCAAGCGCAAGCGCCTCTATCGGTTGACGAAGGGTCGTCAGCCGCGGGACGACGAGCGATGCAAGGGTTATGTCGTCGAAACCGGCGACGGAGAGATCTTTCGGCACATCCAGCTTCAAGTCACGTGCGCAGCGTAAAACCCCGATCGCCTGTTGATCGCTGGCTGCCGCGATTGCGGTTGGCCGCGCGTTCGCTGACGCGTTGGCGAGTATTGTCCTGCCGAGTTCTTCGCCGGCGTCATAGTCAAACTGGCCCTCATGGACCGTAAGCTCAATCGGATCGTCGGGCGTTGAAAGGGCTTCGATCCGTTTCACAAAACCCTCCCTGCGGCTTTGCGCGACATCCATGCTTAACGGCCCGGCGATGTAGGCGATCCGCCGGTGGCCAAGCGCATGAAGGTGGTCCGCGATCTTTTGAGACCCGTCATAATGATCCGTCGCGATCAAAGGGTAGTTTCCAAATCGGCGATCGAGCGAAATAATGGGTACGTCGGCTCTCTTGAGGTTCTTTCCGGCGGCTGTTGCCACAATAATGATGCCACGGACAGCGCGATCGAGCAGCGCGGAAATCTGCGTTCCTTCCGTTTCGGCATCATCGTGGGAGTTTGCCACCATGACGGAATGACTGCGTTTCGCCGCTTCCATTTCGACATTCTGGGCGAGCTGCGCAAAAAACGGATTGGTGAGGTCGGGCACGATCAGCCCGATCACGTCGATGCTGTTTGTGCGCAGCGCGCGTGCGGCGAGGTTGGGCTTGTAGTCAAGCTCTTTCATCGCGGCCTGCACCTTGAGCTTGAGCGGATGCTTTACGGTTTCGTTGTTTGCCAATACACGCGATACTGTACCAACTGACACACCGGCCTTCCTGGCGACGTCCTTGATCGTTGGCATGTCCCGCAGCACTCCTTAACCCCTTCTTTCGTTGAAGCATTCCTGAGCGCGCCAATCAAGTGCCGCCTGGATTTCAGGCAAATTCCGGAACATGGAAGGTGTCCAGGTCCGAGCGGGTCGGCAACGAAATGGAAGCTCCCTTGCGGGTAGTTGCAATCGAAGCCGCGCGCAGCGCAAAGGCGATTGCATTGCTCATCATTTCACCTTCGCTCAGGGATGCCGCCAATGCTCCGTTGAAACAGTCACCGGCGGCAACCGTATCAACGCTTTTCACCTTGAGTGCCGGCAGTGATCCCTGACGATCATCGAAAGACCAGGCAACGCCGATGTCTCCCATTGTCACAATGGCACCGCGCAATCCCCTTTTCTGGAGCGACTTTGCCGCTTGTTCGCCGTCGGATAGCGTCGTGGGCTGCGCTCCCAACAAGATTCCAGCTTCATGTGCGTTTGGCGTCAGAACGTCAAATAAACCGAATGTTGCGTGCTTCCAGGCGGGGTCTGGAGCGGGGGCCGGATCCATGATGACGAAACTCCCGGCTTCGCGCGCAATTCTGGCGGCCTCCAGGGAGGCGCTCAATCCAATTTCGTTCTGAAGCAAAAGAATACCGCTGTTCCGGATGACTTCTGAATGAAGTGTCACATGGGCACTTGAAACAGACTGGTTCGCACCGCTGGACAGGCGGATCATGTTGTCACCGTCGGGTCCGACATCAATGAACGCAAGACCCGTTGAGACGCTCGGAACCTCAATCAGGCGGGAACTGACACCCGATTGGCCGAGTTGCGATCTGGCATCTTGTGCGAAGCCGTCTCTGCCAACCGCTCCGACCAGGGTGACGTCCGCGCCAAGCCGAGCGGACGCCACGGCCTGATTGGCTCCCTTGCCGCCAAGTGACGAATTTGTCTCGCGGACAGCAACGGTTTCACCAACTTCCGGCCAGCGATCAAGATAGCTGACCAGATCGACATTGACGCTGCCGACAACTGCAATAGGTTTCAAAACGCGACCCCGCTCGTCAGGATGATGTTGGCGTATGGTGTGAATTCCCCGGTGCGAACAATCGCCCGCGCGTGGCCCGACCGTCGTTTCAGTTCTTCATGCGAAAACCGCAATACGGCCACCGAATTCCCGGTCTGCGCGGACCACAGTTCAATCTCTTTTCGCATCAACGCGGATACGGTATCGGGCGCTTCTTCCGCCCACATGGCGCTTTCTATGATCAGTTCGCCGCGCAATGCCCGCAGCACATCCTCAACACCGGGCACGCCTTCGCTGACGGCAAGATCGATAACCCTTACGCCATGAGGGGCTGGAAGACCTGCGTCGGCGACGATGATTTCATCCATATGTCCGAGCGAGGCCACAAGCTCGCTCAGATGCCGGTTCAATAGCGCCGTACGTTTCATTTCGAAGTGTACTTGGCGCGGTAGTAGTCAAGCACGACGGCAACGATGATGACGACACCCGTAATCATCTGGCGCATGAAGTCGGAAAGGCCTATCAGGATCAATCCGTTCGCCAGAACGCCGATGATGAAAGCGCCCAGCAAGGTTCCGATCACAGACCCGCGTCCACCGCTCAGGCTGGTGCCTCCGATAATGACGGCGGCAATGGCATTGAGTTCAAAGCCAATACCGGCAATCGGACTGGAAATATTCAGCCGTGCCATATAGACGATCGCCGCAATACCGGCCGTGAAGCCGCAAATGGTAAAGGCTGCGACCTTGTACCAATAGACCGAATGGCCTGCGAGACGCACCGCTTCCTCATTGTTGCCGATACCGTAGAGCAGCCGTCCGAAAACAGTGAAGTTGAGCACGAACCAGGCTATGAGAACCAGGAACAGAGCAACCAGAAACACCACCGGAATGCCGTAGATCATGGCAGAGCCAAATTCTTCAAAGGCATACGGGAATGAATAAATGGTCTGGGCGTCAGAAACCTGAAGCGCTGCTCCGCGCGCTATGTTGAGCATCCCCAACGTGATAATGAATGACGGCAAAGCCCAATAGGCGCTGATGACGCCATTGATCATGCCGCAGAGTACACCCGTCAGCGTTGCCGCGACGATCGCGAGTGCAATTGCCTCCGCCGGTCCGAAGCCCGGCAACGTGATCGCCTTGCCGGCGACAACGGCTGCAAATGCCATCACGGAACCGACCGACAGATCGATTCCGCCAATCAGAATGACGAATGTCATGCCGACCGCCAGGACCAGATTGATGGTGATCTGCGTCAGAATGTTGGTGATGTTGTTCGGCGTCAGGAAGTGCTCCGTAAACACCGAGAAAAAAAGAATGAGAGCCAAAAGTGCAAGGCCGATGCCGGCGTTCTGCAGAATGGTGCGTATGGAAAAACGGGTTGGTTGGGGCATGGTTTCAGAAAGGGTCTGCGTTGTCATTGCGTGTGTCCTCCGGCCTGCCGGGCCTGGCCATAGGCCAGTTTCAGGATGTTTTCTTCCGAGAATTCGGGACGCTTCAGCTCGCCTTGGATTTCATGTTCGGCGAGGACAAGAATGCGGTCTGCGAGCGTCATCAACTCCGGCATCTCCGATGACACCACGAGCAACGCCACGCCGCTGCGCGCCAGCTCCTTGAGTATTGTGTAGATTTCCGCTTTCGCGCCGACATCGACACCACGGGTCGGTTCGTCCAGCAAGAGCACTTTCGGGTTTCGTGCCAGCCATTTGGCGAGAACGACTTTTTGCTGGTTGCCGCCTGAAAGGCTGGACACAGCGTCTGACAACTTGCCGTACTTCAGCTTCAACCGTTCGCCGCCTTCACGCGAACACCGGTTTTCTTGCGAAAACTGCAGCAATCCGGATTTGGAAACGGCGCTCATGTTGGCAAGGGAAATATTTGCGGCGATCGGCATGTCCAAAATCAGGCCTTCGTCCTTCCGATCCTCGGTGACAAAGCCGATGCCGGCTGCAATCGCATCGCGTGGTCCGCTGAAACGCACCTCGTTGCTTCCTTGGAGGATGCGGCCGGACCTGATCGGGTCGACGCCGAAAATACCTCTCAGGATTTCCGTTCGCCCCGCACCTACAAGTCCTGCAATGCCGACAATTTCGCCATGCCGGAGCTCGAAGGAAACACCGGTCTCTTTCGGGTTCGCCTGCGTTCGAATATCTTCAAGGCGCAGTGCGACCTCGCCGGTCATTCGGGATGGATCGGCGTCGTTGGAAGTCGCGGCAAGCTGGCGGCCGACCATCTTCAGAACGACCCCATCGGGCGTGGTCTCAGAAATATGGTCCGTCCCGATGGAAACGCCGTTTCGAAACACTGTCACTCGGTCGCAAATGGCGAACACTTCGTCGAGGTGATGAGACACGAAGACGACCGTGACACCTTCATCCTTGATGGACGCAATGATATCGAAGAGCCGTTTGGTTTCCCGCTCGGTCAGCGTTGCAGTTGGTTCGTCCAGGATCAGGATCCGGCTTTTGCATTGCAGCGCCCTTGAAATTTCAACGAGCTGGCGATGCGCGATCCCAAGAGTGCTGACCGGGGCTTTGACGTCTATGTCGGTCAGGCCAATTGCATCCAGTGCCGTTCGCGCGCGCCGGTTCATTTCCTTTTTGTCCAAAAGGCCGAAACGGGTTGTCGGCATTCTTTCCACGGAGATGTTTTCCGCGATGCTCAAATGATCCAGCAGATTGAATTCCTGGTGAACAACCTGGACACCAAGTTCCTTGGCAACGTGCGGGTTCGCTGGCCGGTAGTCTTCGCCTGCCAGAGAAATGGTGCCGGCATCGTGCGGAAAGACCCCGGAAAGAATTTTGATGAGAGTGGATTTGCCGGCCCCGTTTTCTCCAACAAGGGCATGTACTTCGCCCATTTCGAGCGAGAAACTGACGCCATCAAGTGCCTTGACCCCAACAAAGTGTTTCTTCAGTCCTTCAACGGACAGAAACGCAGGGCTCTTGGCTGGTTCGGGCGAGGTTGCAAGCAATGCGGCTGCCATGGTGTGTCCAGTCAACTTGCTTTGGAAGGGGAGCCGCCCCCGCTCTCAGACAGAGCAAGGCGGGGGCGCCTGGGGATCGCTTAATTGGCGGTCACCAACTCGATCGGTGTCTTTACCCAGCCTTCAAGCGCCGGGCCGCCCTTGACCACCTCAAGTGCGAGGTCGATGGAATTCGCTGCCATGTCGGTTCCGAACTGATCGACAGTCGCCAGCATGCGCCCATCAGCGATCATCGGGCCGACCGCAGGAATATTGTCGAAGCCGACGACAACGATGTCGTCACGGCCCGCGCTTTCCAGCGCCTTCACGACGCCGATGGCCATGGAGTCGTTTGCTGCCATTACACCCTGTATGTCCGGATGCGCCGTCAGCATGTTGGAAAACACAGTGTTGGCTTCTTCTGTTTCCCAATGCGCTGTGCGGCTATCGAGCAATTCAAGTTCGAACTCGGCGACGGAATCTTCAAATCCGAGGCGTCTTTGGTTTGCATTGTCAGCGCCTGGATTGCCTTCGATGATGACGACCTTGCCACCTGCGCCAAGTTTTTTGCCGAGCGCATCACCGGCGAGTTTTGCACCGCCGCGGTTGTCGGGTCCGACAAAGGCGAGTTCGACACTCTGTTGCGCCTTGGCTTCCGTGTCCAAGGCCACATCGAAGTTGACCACGACAATGCCGGCTTCCATTGCCTTCTTCAGAGGGCGGACCATTGCTCTGGAATCGGCAGGGGCCACCACGATTGCATCGACACCCTGTGTGATGAAATTTTCAACCGCGTTGATCTGCGATTCAAAGTCTGTTTCGTTCTGCATTCCGACGGCGAGCAATTTGTAGTCGCCACGCTTTTCTTCATGGGCCTGAGCGCCCGCCATCATGTTCTGAAAAAACTCGTTGGCAAGCGACTTCATGATGAGGCCTACAACCGGTTTGTCATCGGCTTGAGCGGTTCCAGCAAGCAAAGCGAGACCGGTCGCTGCCGCGGCAGCGATTTTCAATAACTTCATGATTTTCCTCCCTAAAAAGGTAACGCCTTTTCACATCGGGCTGCTGAGGTGAAGTGGCTAAATAAGGAAAACACGGGACAGGAAGTCCGTCAATATGAAACGGTTCATTTTTTTGAATGCATTCATTTTTGCGCTGTGACTACCAACGCAGTGCGCTGAATTCGTTACCAAATGAGACTTGAAAAAAAATATGCCCAGTGCCCGAAAATGAGGTGGAAGTAGCCTGGTTTGTTGTGAAGGACAGCATTGGAAGTCGGCTATCGTCGAACACTGTTTCGGTCACCTCAGCGGGACGGCGCCAGGTCTTTACCGGTTTTGAAGGCTGTATCCGTCGTGTGCCAGTGAAGCGACCGAGATTATTGGAGAGGGTTCGCAGCGAAGACCATTGCTACGTCACACAACTTATCTTGAAAGGCGATGATGACAGGCAGTGCAGAAGTCTCATTGTCGGCGGACCATACCCAACCTAGATTGCTTCAATGGCAATCCAGCAGAACAATCCCGACATCGACGCCCTGCATCAGTCTATCGCCACAAGGCTCCGTGCATTGGGCGACGTTTCTCCATATGCGTCTGACGCCGATGAGCCTGACACACGTTACCTTGCTTATGGCGTTCGAGCGCCGCAGATGAAGCGATTTGTTGCAGGCTACAAGGCTGACTTTCGTGACCTGGCGACGGAGCAGAAGATTGAACTGGCACGGCGGCTTATCAATTCAGGATATGGCGAGCAAAAGACTGTTGCGCTGGCCCTGTTGGAGCAGGCCTCAAGCTATTTCTCACCGCAGCATTTTGATCTCCTGGAGCAACTTCTAAGGGGATTGCATGGGTGGAGTAAAATCGATGCATACACCGGATCATTCCTGAGGTTCGTTCTCGAAGCTCACGAGGAGGAGTTCATTGACCTGCTTCGGTCTTGGACCACAGACGAGGATCTCTGGCTTCGCAGGGCGAGTGTTGTCATCTTCACACGAAAGGTCGCGAAGTCAGGCCTTCATAAAGACACAGCGCTTGCCAATTGTGATGTGCTGGTCAAAGACCCGGAACGTCTGGTGCAAACCGGAGTGGGGTGGTGCCTGCGGGATCTTATGCGTTGGCATAGAGAGGACGTGCTGCCTTATGTCGTTGACCTGCGGACCAAGGGGGTGAGCAGCACGATTACGCTCTACGCCCTAAGAGACATCAAGGGTGCGCTTCGCGAAGAAATATTGAAAAAGCACACTTAAGGAACACGGTCTCGCGCTTGACACAGGTCGAACGGTCGCGGCCTGTTTTGCCGCTCCGATCAGTTGCTGCGCAAACGCATCATCCCATAGGACCGGCACAGGCCGGGTGCAATTCGGCGGCACACGCTGTCATGGAGTGGGTGCCGGATACAGTCATCGTTTGGTGTCAAACCAGTCAACAGCATCGGTGGTCAGGTAAGGTGCTGCCCCTGTTGTTGCCTGACGTTTGCCGTCGACCCGGAGAGGTGACAGCAGAGAATGAAACGACTGTTCGCCGCGCTGAACGTCACCAATCATGCCGAGCTTCTGAAGAATTCCGGAGTTGATCAAATCGTGCCAGTCCATCACTGGCGCCGCCCAAAGGTCGGCCTCGACCATTTTCTCAATCCATATGTTTGTTGGCTGGGTTTTGAGGTGGTCATTGAGTAGCCGGGCTATGTGATCCCGATCCAAAAAGGTATCCAGGCCTTCCAGGGACTGGTTTATTCCAAGACAGGCAAACAGGTCTTGCAGGTCATTCATGGCAACTGCGATGTGTCCGTCTGCCGTCGCATATACGCCGTAGGGTGCTGACAGGTAGGAATGCGCAGGATTGTTGCGTGGACGTCTGGGCGTTTGCCGTCCATCGTTGAGAAACGTCGACAGCAATTCGAACTGAAGATCCGTAATCGCCTCGATCAGACTGGTCTCGACGACGCCTCCTTCGCCCGTTATTCCGCGCCTGACCAAAAGCGCCAAAATGCCCTGTGTTAATGCAGCGCCGGCAAGAACATCGGCGACCGGCAAGCCGATTGCGACGGGCCCGTGTTGTTCCGCACCTGACAGCCACATGATCCCGCTCCGGGCCTGGGCCAGAAGATCCTGACCCGGCAGCGCCGCCCAGTCATTGTCTCCGCCGTATCCCGAAACCGAGCCGTAGACAATCCACGGGTTCCTTCTACGTACGGCGTCCGCTCCAAACCCAAGACGCTCTATAACGCCTGGCCGAAAATTCTGGACAACCACGTCGGCATCATCAATCAGCTTCCAGACCTTCTCGCGATCCGACTCCAGTTTCAGATCGACTGCAATGGAGCGTTTGCCGCGGTTAATGGCGTGAAAGATCGTGCTTTCTCCATCAATCAGCACGTCCGACACGTACAGATACCGGGAGAGATCACCTTTTCCGCTTTTCTCGATCTTGATGACATCGGCGCCGAGGTCTGCAAGGCGGAGCGTGGCGTAAGGGCCGGCGAGAAACTGGCTGAAATCGACAACCTTTAATCCGTCCAAAGGAGCAGACATATTCATTTTCAGTGCCCCTCGTTAAAGCTGGAGGCAAACGCGCCGTTCATTTCAGTGATCGCGTTTTCGATACCCGTCTCTTCCGTCAGAGCGGCGTTGACGATCTCAGATGCTGATTGCTGAAAGGCCATATAACCGTCGTGGCGTGGCCTCAGCCAGGCGGCCTCGTGTGTCGCCCTGGTATTGCGATAGGCGTCCAGAACCGGCTCGTTTACGCGTGGATCGGCCCAGGCAACAGCATTGCCGGGCTGACCGTTCGCGTCTGCGTAAATGCCCGACTGACAATCTGCGCCCGCCACCCAGGCAGCAAATTCACTGCAAACCTCGGGCTCTGTGGTTTTGCTGGAGACTGCGAGGCCTGTGCCGCCAAGCGCGGAACCAATCGGACCGGACTTGCCGAGGACTGGAATATCGGTGAAGGCCAACCGGTGGCCCCGGTAGCCTGCGTTCGAATAGCCTTTGTAAAGATAAACGAGGGGCGCTATGCGAAGGGTCGTCTCTTCGCTCAGCCGGTCCATCGCGGCAATCGGGTCCATGCCAAAGCAGGCCGGGTCGATGTGATCGGTGACAGCCTTCAATTCCAGAAAGACGGTTTTTGCGACATCTTCGGGAAGAAGGCGCGTGCGTTCGGACCCGCACGGGCACCCGATGTTGGCAGCAAGGGTATAAATACACATAAGCGAGTGCGGCGGGCGCATTGGCAAGACGACGGCGCCTTCGCGGGCGACCTGTTTTACCTCCGACCAGGTTTCGGCACGCGCTCCAAGGTCGGGCCTGTGGGCTTGTACCTGGGTGGCTGCGTCTACGGGCAAGGCCCATTGGTGTCCGTTTATCGTGTAGCTAATGAAGCTTTTTCCAACCGTTTCGTTCGCGATCGCCGTCATCGACTGTGCGGGCACCCAGCTGTCCAAAGCCAGAAGGCACCCTTGCCGCGCGGCTTCGCCAACATGCGGATGGTCGATGATCATGAGGTCATATTGGGCAGCCAGTTCCTCGATCGGTGTGCTCTCGAACTCCTGAAGCGAACGTTTGTCCCAGGTAATCGACACGCCTTCATTCTGCTGTTCAAAAGCGGCAGTTGCTGCAATCAGAGGATCGTACCCGCGCGGGTCCGACCAGGTCATTCCCTTCAGAGTGATGGCGTGCGTCATTTGCTTCGATTTCCCAGTTCTTTCGTACAGGCCTCACACAGCTGCACCTGCACCGATTTTCTTTGATATCTGCCGGCCTGCCTCAAGCAGGATTGCCTTGCATTCCTTGATGTTGGGGTCGCTGGTCTTGATCAGGCGTTTGACGAAGGGAACCGTCAGGGATGCCGCGACTTCGCCGCCGAAGCCAATGATGGGAACGGCGACATTGTGGACGCCCTGCACGATCGCTGAAGGACTTTCACAGACCCCGGTCTTTTCCACCTGCTTGACGGCGTTTTCGAACATCTCGAATGCCTTGGGCGAAAAGTTCGGATTTTTTTCACACATCTCGGCGCGTCTTTCCGGGGACATCTGAAAACTCAGACACGCACCGGATGAGGTAAAGACCATCGGAACGCGTGCGCCGAGGCGGACGGAGGTGATGTTGTTCCCGGGAGGGTCGACCTGCGCAATCACGAGAATTTCGTTGCCGTTCAATATTGCCATATGGACAGACTGATTGAGCGTGATTGCGGTCTCCGCCATGATTTCACCGGCAACGGCCGTCAACCGTTTCGTCGGCGGGAAACGGTGGGAGAGTTCGAACATTCGCATCGTGAGCGAGTATCGCTCGCTTGCGGTATCGAGCATCACGTAGCCACGGCTCTGGAGCACCGCCAGCATCCGGTAGATCTCGCTTACCGAACGGTTCAGCGCCTGGGCGATTTCCGTCTTTTTCAGACCCTGAGACTGCTCGGCAAGAAGCTCAAGGATGTCGAGGCCCTTGGACAGGGCTGGCGCGCTGTACTTGAGATTCGTTTCAACGTCGCCTGTATCCTTGGTATCTGCCAGTTTTCCTGCCACTGTGCGCCTCCATTTCCCCGGTGCTATCAAGACAAACTCAGATGGTGTGCCTCATAGCCGCCACAGTCTGCAAGCGTTGATGTGGTAAAGCGCCTCGCGATCGGTCGTGGACCAGCGTTCCGTCAAAGCGTGCGTTGCAGCCACCCAAGTGGGCAAGCCGCCACCAAGGTTGCACACCGGGCTGTCCGATCCCCACACGATCCGGTCTGTGCCAAAGGCATCCACGGTCTCTTCGACGAAGGGTCTGATGTCGTTCAGCGTCCAGGTGTCTGGATTGCCATAAGCAACCACTCCGGAGATCTTGGCGAAGACGTTTGGCCGTTCTGCCAGAGCCTTAACGCCTGTGCGCCAGGGCTCGAATGCTCCGGCTGCAACGTCCGGCACGCCGCAATGATCAAGAATGAAGGTGACATCCGGGCAATGCGACACGAGGTCGAGCGCCAAGTGTAATTGCCGCGGCAGAACACATAAATCAAAGGTCAGCCCGGTTCCCGAAAGTCGTTTGATGTTGTCCCGGAACGTGACGGTCGTGCCGACGTCATCCGGAACGACATGCAGAACGCGGCGAAAGCCCTTGATGTTTGGGTTGGACCTTGCGCGTTCCAGAAACGCGGCGAAGTCGTCGCTCTCCGGTCGGCAGGACGAGATCATTCCGCGCATCATGCTGCCCGGTGCGTCAATCAGCTCGTCGATCACCGCGGCTTCTTTCTCGATGTGATGCTCCGCGACATCCACCTCCATATGCAGGCATCCACCAATCCCCAAACGGGCGGCGTCGCGGCAGTAGGCATCGAAATGACTGTCCCTGTTCAATGTGTCGAAATCGTTCAGCCACGGATACTTCAGCCGGTCCTTGTAGATCAGGTGAAGGTGGGTATCGAACAGCATCATGAGGATCCTCCCTCCGTCCAGATAATCGTTGACTACATATAAAAGTCAAGTTTATATATGAAATAAATGGAGCGAGGAGTGGGTCTTCACCTTGCTTGTTTGATGGGAGGAACTGATGGGAAATCGCAGACTGAAATCGTTGCTATGCGCCACTGCACTGGTAGCTGTCGCGGGACATGCCGGTGCGGCTGAATTCGACGGTGTAACGCTTCAGGCCAAGCTGATTGGTGGGCAGCAATACGAGGCGCTTTATGCCCGCATTGGTGAGTGGGAAGCCAAGACAGGTGCCAAGGTCGAGGTGATCTCGAAGAAGAACCACTTTGAACTGGACAAGGAATTCAAGTCTGATCTTGCGGCAGGAACACTGGGCTGGTGCGTTGGTTCCAACCACTCTTCCTTTGCGTCCCAGTATCCGAGCCTCTACACGGATCTGACGCCTTATCTCACAGCCGAGTTCATCGGCGAATATGTGCCGTCCAACATCGCGGCCTCCAAGATCGGCGACGCGCTGGTCATGCTTCCGCGCGCTCAGTTCGATGTCTCCGCGCTCTACTATCTCAAATCAATCTATGAGGACGAGGACAACAAAGCCGCTTATAAAGCCAAGACCGGGCGTGAACTGACTCCTCCCGACACCTGGGACGAGTACAAGGAGCAGGCGATCTTCTTCACGGACGCGCCGAATTTTTACGGTACGCAATACGCCGGCAAAGACGAGGCAATCGTCGGACGCTTTTACGAGCTGGTGATCTCCGAAGGCGGACAGCTCTTTAACGATGACTGGTCGCCCGCATTCAACTCGGACGCAGGCAAGCGCGCGTTGGCATGGTTCGTCGATCTCTATGAGGCAGGAGCGGTTCCTCCCGGCACAACCTCCTATCTCTGGGACGACCTCGGTCAGGGCTTTGCCTCCGGCACGATTGCACTCAATCTGGACTGGCCGGGCTGGGCCGGTTTCTTCAATGGTGAGGATTCATCGAAAGCGGCCGGAAACGTTGGCGTGAAGGTACAGCCCGCCGGCAGTGCCGGTGTTCGCACAGGCTGGTCCGGGCACCATGGCTTTTCCGTCACCGAAGCGTGCGAGAACAAGGAAGCGGCTGCATCGCTGGTTGCCTGGCTGACCAACGAGGACAGTCAGAAACTTGAGAGCTCGGCGGGACCGCTCCCGACACGCACCGCGGTATGGGATCATGTGGTAAGTTCGGCAGAGGGCGACGCGTACAGAACTGAAGTGCTGAAAGCCTTTCAGGCGGCTGCCTCTCATGCGTTCCCGGCTCCTCAAACGCCATACTGGATCGAAGCGACGAACCTCATTTATCCGGAGCTTCAGGCTGCGATCCTGGGAGACAAGTCGATTGACGAGGCTCTGAGCGATGCTCAAGAAGCGGTAGACGAGATGATGCAGGAAAACGGCGTCTATTAAGACAAAACCTGCCCGGAAAGAGACCGGTCTTTCCGGGCAATTGCCTGCTTTAAAGCGTAATCTCCGTAACAACGACCGTTTCAGCCTTCAAGGACGCAAGCAATGTCCCGCTTCCGGCCGCCTCCGTGGTTTGTTCTGCTGCTGCCAGCCATAATCATTCTGACGGCGGTGGTCCTGATCCCGCTTCTGCTTTCGCTTTATTCGAGTTTCACACCGTACCGCTTGACCCGGCCGGAAACGCTGTACAAGTGGATCGGAACCTTCAACTACGAAAAGGCGATGAAAAGCGCGCATTTCTGGGCGGCATTCGGAAGAACAATCCTTTTGCTGACGATTGCGCTCAATCTTGAAATGCTGATGGGTCTGGGGCTGGCGCTGCTGGTCAACAAGGTGACATACGGCCAGCGGGCGCTGCGAACCGTCATGATGTTCCCGATGATGTTCTCGCCGATCCTTGTCGGGTTCCAGTTCAAGTTCATTTTCAACGACAATGTCGGTTTGGTGAATAATGCCCTGCAGTCACTCGGGCTCTCGAACGTTGCGATCCCATGGCTGGTGGATGGTCAGCTCGCCTTCTTTTCAATTCTTGTGGCCGAGATGTGGTCTTCCACGTCAGTCTTCGCGATCCTGATCCTTGCCGGTCTTTTCGCCGTGCCACGAGACCCGATCGAGGCAGCAAAGGTCGATGGCTGTACACCCTGGCAGAGTTTCCGGCACATCACGCTGCCCTACATCATGCCGTTCATCTATATCGCACTGGCGATCCGTTCGCTTGATGTCGCCCGGGCCTATGACATCGTTCAGATCATGACAAACGGCGGGCCTGCACGAAGGACAGAACTGCTTTGGACCCTGATCGGGCGGACCGGCTACGTCGATGCCAAGATGGGCTACGCCAATGCGATGGGCTACATCTCCATCTTCCTCGCAATCTTCTTCACCATCTACTTCTTCCGCAAGCTGAACGCGGCGCGGAGCGAACTTGGCATGGCGGGCTGAGACATGAACGAAAACCTTCTCTATCGAATTCGCGCGCGTCTCTTGAAGATGTTGCACTTCGTGACGCTGTTCATTGCCATGTCGATCATTTGCGTGCCGGGGCTTTGGGTGGTTCTCAACTCCTTTCGCCCGACGGTCGAGATCATGGCCAAGCCGCCGGTTTGGGTCCCGGGAGATCTCAATCTCGACAATTATCGCGCCATGTTCGGCGCGGTTGGGGAGGGCGGCGTGCCCGTGCTCCAATATTTCACCAACTCGCTGATCATCTCCGTAACGTCTACTTTGATCGCGATCCTGGTCGGAATGGCCGGCGGATACGCCTTTGCCCGCTACAGGTTCAAAGGCAAGGCGTCGATCTTCATCGGGCTGATGCTGACACGCGCGGTTCCGGGCGTTTCACTATCGCTGCCGCTCTTCATCGTCATGGCCAAGACCGGGCTGATCGACACGCATATCGGACTGATCCTTGTCTACGTGGCCCTCAATGTCCCGTTCACGATCTGGCTGATCGACGGGTTCTTTCGCCAGGTTCCGGTCGAACTGGCGGAAGCCGCCGAAATCGACGGATGCACGCGGTGGCAGGCCTTTTGGAAGGTCGAGTTTCCGGTCGCCCGCGCCGGGGTCGCTTCTGCTGGCATCTTCGCTTTCCTGACCAGTTGGAACGAATATGCGCTTGCCAGCCAACTGACGCGCTCGACCTTTTCCAAGACGATGCCGGTGGGGCTGCGCGATTTCACAAGCGAGTTCACGATCAATTGGGGCGGCATGTGCGCGCTGGCGGTCCTTATGATCATTCCTGCGCTTATCCTGACCTTCCTCGTCCAGAAACATCTCATTGCCGGCCTCACCTTCGGCGGCGTCAAAGGATAAGACACGATGGCTCAAGTCCACCTGCAGAAGGTTGTCAAGAAATACGGCTCGTTGCAGGTCGTTCACGGGATTGATCTGGAGATCGCCGACAACGAATTCGTTGTGCTGGTCGGCCCATCCGGATGCGGAAAATCCACAACGCTTCGAATGATCGCCGGCCTTGAAGCGATCTCCGGCGGTGACATCAAGATCGGAGAGCGCCTGGTCAACGACTTGCCACCGCGCCACAGAAACATCTCGATGGTTTTCCAGAATTACGCGCTCTACCCGCACATGACGGTGCGCGAAAACCTCGGGTTCTCACTCAAGATCGCAAAGCGGCCGCAGGAAGAGATCGACAAGGCTGTGGGCGAAGCCGCGCAAATACTCAGCCTGACGGAATACATGGACCGAAAGCCTGGCGCGTTGTCGGGCGGTCAGCGTCAGAGAGTCGCCATGGGCCGCGCCATCGTCCGGCACCCCGATGTTTTCCTGTTTGATGAGCCGCTTTCGAACCTCGATGCAAAACTGCGCACGCAGATGCGGACCGAGATCAAGAAACTGCACCAGAAGGTCAAATCGACGATCGTCTATGTGACGCACGATCAGGTCGAAGCCATGACCCTTGCCGATCGCATCGTAATCATGCGGGACGGTTATATCGAACAGGTCGGAACACCCCTTGATGTATTCGAGACGCCTGCGAATACTTTTGTTGCGACCTTCATTGGCTCACCGCCGATGAACCTCCTGCCCGGACGCGTTGCGGGCAATGAGATCGCCATCGACGGCGGGCCAGCGATCGCCATTCCAGAACCTTTCACCGGAAAGGTACAGGACGGTCAAAAGGTCATTCTGGGTTTCCGCGCGGACAATCTGATGCCGTCCGGACACGCCATGCCGATGGAAAACGGGTGTGCCGAATTTGACATGACCGTCAACCTCTCCGAACCGCTCGGCACCGAAACGCTTCTGTTCGGATCGCTCGCCGGCAAAGAAGTCCAGGCGAAAATGTTGAACCCGCGTCCTGTTGCAGATGGAGAACGATTGCAGTTCCGCCTCGACCTCGCGCGCTGCCATCTGTTCGACGCTGACAACCAGCAAGCACTGAGGTAGCCCGATGGCCAGGATCACCCGTGTCGAGATGTTCATGGCCGACCTTCAGCCGAAGGTGAAGCGCGTCGATGCCATTCAGAGCTTTGTAAGCCAGGAAACACCTTTCGTCAGAATTTCCGACTCTGACGGCGTCTCCGGTCTGGGCTACAGCTACACGATCGGGCAGGGTGGCCCGGCCGTCATGTCGCTCCTGCAAAATACCCTCACGCCACAGCTGATCGGCCGGGAGGCCGAAGAGATCGGGCGGATATGGCGGGACCTGTTGTTCTCAACGCATGCAACAGCCGTTGGTGCCATCACCTCTCTGGCTCTGGCCGCCATTGATACAGCTTTGTGGGATCTGCGCTGCAAGCGGGCTGGACTTCCCCTTTGGCGTATGCTTGGCGGGGCGAAGGATTCCGTCCCGATGTACACCACCGAAGGCGGATGGCTGCATATCCCGGCAGAAGACCTCGTCGAGGATGCGCTTGCGGCTCAATCAAAAGGCTTTGCAGGCTCCAAGATAAAGATCGGACGACCACATCTGAGCGAAGACCGTGCTCGCCTGAAAGCGGTGCGCGAGGCAGTTGGCGACAGCTATGAAATCATGGTCGATGCCAACCAGTGTTTCTCACGCGCAGAAGCGACCCGGCGCGCCAAAGTCCTGGAAGAATTGAACATCGGCTGGTTCGAGGAACCGATGCCCGCCGACGATGTGTTGGAACATGCCCGTCTGGCCGCAAGTACATCCGTGCCTATTGCGGTCGGAGAAAGCATGTACTCGCTCAGTCAGTTCAAGGACTATCTGGTGGCAGGCGGCGCCAGCATCGTGCAGGTAGACGTTGCGCGCATTGGCGGCATTACGCCATGGATGAAGGTCGCTCATCTTGCAGAGGCACACAATGTGCCTGTTTGCCCGCACTTTCTCATGGAACTTCACGTGAGCCTTGTCTGTGCAATCCCGAACGCACCCTGGCTTGAATACATTCCGCAGCTCGACAGTTTGACGGCCTCGACAATGCGCATGGAAAGAGGCTGCGCTATTCCGTCGAACGTTCCAGGGTTGGGCATTGACTGGGACGAGGACAAGCTCGCAGCAGCCTGCATCAAGACGTTCAACAGCGAAATCTCAGCGTAGGAGGTATGTCATGCAACGCATGGGCATGATGATCGGCCTGGAGGCAAACAAGGTCGCCGAATACAAGAAGCTGCATGCCGACGTATGGCCTGGTGTCCTGAAGATGATCTCCGAGTGCAATATCCGGAACTATTCCATCTATCTGAAGGAACCGGAGAACATCCTCTTCGGGTACTGGGAGTATCACGGCGGCGACTTCGCGGCTGATGCAGCGAAAATGGCGGCCGATCCTGAAACGCAGCGGTGGTGGGATGTCTGCATGCCCTGCCAGGTCCCGCTCGAAACCCGAAAGGACGGGGAATGGTGGGCGATGATGGAAGAAGTATTTCACCTCGACTAGCCGCAGGCTTCAAAGACTGAGCAACACAGATGTTCGACACTCTCCGACAGCACTGGCCGAGGCCCGCCAATCCCAAACCGATTGTTATTTTTGGGGCCGGGTCCATCGTGACCGATGCCCACCTGCCGGCGTATTCCAATGCAGGTTATCAGGTCGCGGGTCTCTATGACCCTGACCTCGACAAGGCCAGGGCGGTGTCCGAGGCGCACAACATACCGTTGCTGTCTACTCCGGAAGAAGCCTGTTCCAAAGAGGATGTCATTTTTGATCTGGCCACGCCTCCTGACGCGCATGCCGGTATCCTTTCAGTGTTGCCGGAAGGGTCGGCGGCCTTGATCCAGAAACCGATGGGCAGCGACCTGGATGGCGCAACGGAGATCTTGCGGATCTGCCGCACACGCAGCCTGTCTGCGGCGGTGAACTTTCAGTTGCGGTTCGCACCGATGATGCTCGCTCTGCAGGATGCCGTAGGCCGCGGTGTTCTGGGCGAAATATTGGACTTTGATGCGTGGCTTGCGCTGAACACGCCCTGGGGTCTCTGGAAGTTTCTCGAACCGCTTCCGCGCGTGGAAATAAGTCTTCACTCCATCCACTATCTGGACTTCATCCGTGGGCTGCTTGGAGACCCGTTGGGTGTTCACGCCAAGACAATCGGACATCCCAGTTCGAAAATTTCTCAGACCCGTACAGCTGCGATCCTTGATTATGGCGATCGTGTCCGCTGCGCGCTCTCGATCAACCATAATCACGCATTCGGCCGCAAACATCAGGCATGCGAGTTCCGCATCTGCGGCACGAAAGGCGCCGCCTATCTGCAACTGGGCGTCAACCTCGATTATCCCAATGGCGAGCCGGACATTCTGGAAATCAACACGGGCGACGGCTGGCGCAAAGTGGATCTCGACGGCGCCTGGTTTCCCGATGCCTTCGCCGGCCGGATGCATCAGCTTCAACGCTTCGCCACCGGGGAGGAGGACACGCTCGTCAGCAGTGTCGAAGACGCCTGGAAAACGATGGCGCTGGTCGAAGCCGCCTATGAAAGCAGTGCCGCACCCGCCACTCCGATTGCAAGGATACCGCAATGAACATCCAGACAATCTACTACGAGGATTACAGGATCGGCGATGTTCGGGAAACGTTCGGGCGGACCATTACCGAAACCGACTTCGTCGTACATGCCGGCCATACGGGTGACTTTTTTCCGCATCACATGGATGCCGAGTGGTGCGCGACGCAGGATTTCGGACAGCGCATCGCACACGGAACTATGGTGTTCTCGATCGGCATTGGCCTGAGTGCAAGTGTCATCAATCCGGTCGCGTTTTCCTATGGCTACGACCGGCTCCGCTTCATAAAACCGGTGCATATCAACGACACGATACGCACCCGGCTGACCATCGACCGCAAGTCACCCGACCCGAAGCGGGAAGGGATGGGGCAAGTCATTGAGAAGTGCGAGGTTCTCAATCAGAGAGACGAAATCGTTCTTTTCGCCGAACACATCTATCTCGTTGAGATGAAGAGCTAAACGAGAAGATTAGCAGTCTAACTAAAGGAAAAGAATTCGGTCATGTGCACGCGGCTTACGTGACATGGTTCAAGACGGGAGGTGTCTTTGATGAGCGAGCAAAGCTATTACAACGAACATGGCGATGCCAAGTTGTACAATGTTGAAACCTGGCTCTATGAAGATTTTGAGATAGGTGAAAAAAGGCGCTCAATCCGGCGGACGATTTCCGAAGGTGAGGCCATGTTGTTCAACAGTCTTGTGCTCGACAACCATCCCTATGTCGCGGATGATATTTTCACGTCGGAAGAAGGCATATTCGGCAAACGGCTTGTCGCTGGTGCCATGGTGTTCAGCTATGGTCTCGGGTTGATGGCGAACAACAACGTCAACACGTTTTCCTATGGCTACGACAAGCTTCGTTTCATCAAGCCCGTCTTCATAGGTGACACGATCTATACCGTGCGCACGAACCTTGAAAAGCGTCCGAAATACGAAGAAATGGGCCTCGTTAAAGTGTCCTATCAGGTTTACAAGAACAAAGGTGAGCTGGCTCTCTATGCGGAGCATCTTCAGACGGTGAAGTATCGTAACCCGGAAAACTTCACGCCGGAAAAATGACGTGTTGAGAAGGGCGCGCAACCCGCCCTTGGCTAATTCAGGTATATGTCGGTATCAGCGCCGAGCGCAGGGCCACCCTGATCTGATTTTCCGGTTTCGCCATCTATCCGGATCGGGCACCGTGTTGTCTTGATCGCGGTTCCGTCGGGGGCTGTGATGGTCTGCAGCATATCGAGTGCGGCAAAACCTTCAGTGGCTATCAGCTCAGGCCAATCAAGCACTTTTGAACACCAGATGTCCGCCGGCTCAAGTCTTTCCAGCCAATAGGCAACAGTCTGCGCTGTCAGGTGGTCACGCAGCACGGCCTTGATCTCGTCCCGCCGCTTGAACGCCTCTTCCGGATCTGAAAGAGGTACGAGATCTTTGCAGTCCAACAGATCAGCCAAAGCCGAGATCGGTGCCATGGCGATTGCGATGTAACCATCCTGACAGGCGTAAATCCCATAGGGCGCTCCAACAGACGCATTTGCATTGCTGATCGCACTGCGTTTCGACATCGACCCGTCACCATTCAAGAATGCCGTAAACAGCTCGAATTGCATGTCTATTGCGGACGACATCAGGTCGACTTCAACCAATCCTCCGTTGCCGGTTTTTTCACGGCGAAGGAGGGCCGCCAAGACGCCCTGAACCAGATGGTTTCCGCAGGTGATGTCAAGAACCGCAAAGCCGGCAGGGATAGGGGGATGATCCAGATCTCCCGAGAGCCACGGCATACCGGTCAACGACTGGACCAGGAGGTCCTGACCCGGTTTCTTGACCCACGGACCCGTCGTGCCGTAGCCGGTCACGGCACCGTACACCAACCTGGAATTGATCTTCCGGACGTCTTCCCAGCCGAGCCCAATGCGTTCCATGACGCCGGGCCGGAAGTTATGGATCATCACATCGGAGGTCTTCAGGAGATCCTTGACCTTCTCAAGGTCAAAAGCGTCTTTCAGGTCAGCTGCGATACTCGCCTTGTTTCGATTGATCGTGTGAAACAAGAGACTGTCCGGGCCCACTTTCTGATCTGAAATGACGAGTGTTCTACACAGATCACCGATGCCCGGCCGCTCGATCTTGATGACTTCTGCGCCGAGATCTGCCAGCCGGAGTGCTGCCATCGGACCTGCCAGAAACTGCGCGAAATCCAGTACTCTCAATCCTTCCAGAGGCTTCACCGGGCTTGACTCCGTTCTAATCGTATATAAAACAGTTTTTTATATACCAATACATCGCTGAGCGCCGCGGTTCAAGTTTCCTGGCGCTGAATTTTCGAACCCCTTCAAGAACCCGGAGCGTTTCCATGTCTGAGAACACACAGCGGGCTGCCTATTATCGTGGAGACAAAACCTTCTCTGTGGAGCGCAAACCGGCAGAGGCCCCAGGTCTGGATGAGGTTGCTGTCCGCATTGGCTATTGCGGTATCTGCGGCACGGATTTGCATGTCTATCATGGCAATATGGATGCTCGCGTCGGCTTCAGCCGGATCATCGGTCATGAAATGTCCGGAACAGTAGAGGCGTTGGGCGAACGTGTTCGTGGCTTCACGATCGGACAGAAGGTTGTTGTGCGCCCATTGGACCATTGCGGTGAATGCCCCGCCTGCAAGGCCGGCCACACGCATATTTGCCATAACCTGAAATTTCTGGGCCTCGATACCGATGGCGCCATGCAGGAGGTCTGGAACGTCCCGGCGCATACGCTTCATCCATTGCCGGATGAGTTGCGGCTCGACCACGCGGCTCTGATAGAGCCGTTGGCGGTCGCCTGCCATGACGTTCAAAGGGCAAAAGTCGCGAGCGGAGAAAATGTCCTCGTTATCGGGGGCGGCCCCATCGGTTTGCTCGTCGCTCTGGTGGCCAGAGAAGCCGGAGGCAATGTGCTCATCAGCGAGATCAACGACATTCGTCTCGCCTATGCCGCTAAGCTTGGATTCGACATCATCGATCCGAAGTCACAGGACCCGCTCCATGTCGTCAACGAGATGACCAAGGGTAAGGGAGCAGACGTCGTTTTCGAAGTCTCAGGCAGTCAGCCCGGTGTTGACCTCATGACGGCGGCGGCCGCTGCCCGGGCAAGGATCGTCATGGTCGCGATCCACGCAAAAAAACCGGAAGTCGACATGTTTCAGTTTTTCTGGCGCGAGCTGGAACTTCTGGGCGCACGGGTTTACCAGCCTGAAGACTATGACGAAGCCATCAGGCTTTTGACGGAAGGCGTCGTGGATTGCGCATCATTCATCACGGATATCAGGCCGCTGGAGCAAATTCAGAGCGCCTTTGAAGCGCTGACAACAAATCCCGAAGCCATCAAGTCCATGATCCGGGTAAACGAGGAAAGTGACGCATGAGTGTTCTGCAAAGTTTTGATCTTTCGGGAAAAACAGCACTGGTAACGGGGGCAAAGCGTGGCATCGGCAAGGCGATGGCCGTTGCGTTGGCAGAGGCCGGCGCGGATATCATCGCCGTGAGCGCGACACTCGAGGCGTCCGGCAGTGATGTCGAAAGGGAGGTCACCGGACTTGGGCGGCAGTTCCATGGCTACCAGTGCGACTTTGCCGACCGGAGCGCGTTGAAGTCGTTTGCCGAGACGGTGAAGCGGGGGCATCCGGTCGTCGATATTCTGGTCAACAACGCCGGGACGATCAAACGCGCGCCCTTGGGTCAGCACGGTGACGACATCTGGGATGAGGTCATCGAAGTCAACCTGTCGTCTCAGTTCATTCTGACACGGGAAATCGGTGGCGGCATGGTTCAGCGCGGCAGTGGCAAGATTATCTTCACGGCTTCGCTTTTGACCTTCCAGGGTGGGATTACCGTTCCCGGTTACGCGGCCTCCAAAGGCGGGATCGGCCAGCTGACCAAAGCCCTTGCAAACGAATGGGCTTCAAGCGGTATCAACGTGAATGCAATCGCACCGGGGTATATTGCGACCGACAACACGGAAGCGCTCCGCAACGACCCTGTCAGGTCAAAATCCATCCTGGAACGCATCCCCGCTGGCCGCTGGGGAAAAGCGACTGACTTTGCCGGACCAGCCGTTTTCCTGGCCTCTTCTGCCTCGGACTATATGCATGGAACCGTGATGACGGTCGATGGTGGCTGGATGGGGAGGTAACTTCCTCTATTTGCACGAAATACCGTTGTCAGCGCTCCTGCCACTCAAGTCGTGTGGCGGGAGCGTTTTACTTTCAGGACATCCCTAAGATCCCAAGGCAGAAGTGATGATTGCGCCGCAATTCCGGGCATCAAACCGTGTTATGCGCTCAACCGAGAGCCTCATTTTTCTGAAGCATATTTAAAAATAAGTTTTACAAGTGAATTCTTTGGTGGTAATCCATACTGGAGGGCGTCCGTCGGTCTTGAGGGAGTAAGGGATCGAATTCGGCGAGTTTCGCGCAAGACGAAACCCCGCAGACGCGCCAAAACTGGAGGATATCGTCATGAATTTGATCCGGTATGCCGTATTGGGTGCCGCAATGGTCGCCGCGACGGGTTCGGCAAGCGCAAAAGAGGTCGGCGACGTCATCGGAGATCTGCCGCCCGAACTGCAGGCTGAATACGAAAACTCATCTACACCCGTTGGATTGCCTCAAGTCCCGAAAGTCGCCGGAGACGGAGCGCTGCTCTGGTGCCATTCAGAGAGCTATCAGGGAAATCCCTGGCGCGTAGCACTGACAAACGAGCTGAAGAGGCTCGTTCAGGGTCTTATCGATGAGGGTAAGGTTACTGAATTCAAGATGACGGATTCAAACGGTGACGTTGGTCTGGAGATCTCAAACATCCGAAGTCTGATAGACGCGGATTGCGATATCATCACATCTGTCCCCGGCTCGCCAACCGGCCTGAATGCAGTTGTTGATGCGGCGGCCGAGGCAGGCATCCCCTTTGTGACGGCAGCGTCGACCGTCAGTTCTCCTAACGCCGTAAACGTGGACTCCAATTACTACAAATGGGGCTATGACATGGCGCGCAGCCTTGCCGAGGCCATCGGAGGCAAGGGCAATGTCGTCATGGTCGAAGGGATCGCAGGTGTCTCGATTGTCGATCAGCAGAGACAGGGAGCGCAGGCAGCTTTTGCAGAATATCCGGATGTGAAGGTCGTGCGGATGGTGAACGGCAACTGGACGCCGAGCGTCACCAAGTCCGTAATCCTGCAGACTTTGGCAACCAACCCGTCGCCGATCGACGGCGTGTGGACGACTGGATCCGAAACACGGGTCATTGCGGAGGCTTTTGCCCAGGCTGGCCGTCCGGTTCCGGTTGTTACAGGGTCGGTTACCGGCGATGCGCTGGGGTACTGGAAAGCCAATCCCGATGCGTTCAAATTCGAAGGTCACGCGGTGTTGCCGCAATGGATGGGACAGAACCTGTTCCGGGTCTCCTCGCGCATTCTTTCCGGTCAGGAACCAAAGCTCAGCACCTTGATGATCCCGATACCGAAAGTTCCCATGTCGTCATTTGACGCCTGGTACGCGGATTGTATGAAACCCGATTCCGCCGAGATCTTCCCTGTCAATCCTGAAGATCCTGTTCCTTCTCAAGTCATGAATGCGTATTTCGACAATTCCGAGCTTGCCCCGGGGTGGAACTATGCTGACGTTCCAGGCGCTTGCAACTAACCAGACGCCGAGGATGAGGATGGACGCTTGGCATGAGTAAGGTGCAACTCAGCTGCGAGAGCGTATCAAAGCGTTTTGGAGAAACGCAGGCGCTCCGCAGTGTGTCTGTTGATGTCCATGCTGGTCAAATCCATACAATCCTTGGAGAAAACGGATCGGGAAAGAGCACACTGGCGAAAGTCCTTGCCGGCGTCATTCCTGCCGACGAGGGTGAAATACGTGTCGGCGGGCAAGCCGTGCGCGGATCGACAAATCCGTGCAGGATGTTGGAAAGGGGGGTGGCGATCGTTCTCCAGGAAGTTCTCGTCGTTCCGAACCGCTCAGTGCTCGACAATATTGTGCTTGGGCAAGACGGGATCTTCCGTCGCTCGATGGCCGAAACTGAGAAAATCGACCTTGCTTTGCAGATATTGAGTACGTTGACCGACCGGGAGATTGCTTTGCATCGTCCGGTTGGTGAACTGCCGCTTCACGAGCAACAGATCGTCGTCATCGCCCGTGGTCTGGCGCGCAGACCCGACGTGCTCATTCTTGACGAAGCAACGGCATCGTTGGACCTGACGGACAGACAAAAGCTCTTTGCGACGCTCCGCGCGATATGCGACGCGGGAAAGTCCGTCGTGTTCGTGTCTCACAGAATGCCCGAGATCGTGGAACTTTCCGACAAAGTTCATGTTTTGCAAAACGGGGCGGTCGTTGCGGAGCTGCAGGGAGACGACATTAATCCTGCGACGCTGCTGGCAAAGCTGACACAGGAAGCCGTCAATGCTTAGCCGTCCGGCCGTTCTCACCGTTTCCGACCTTTGCCTGTTGCCTGGCAACGTCCCGATAAATGTCGACATCGGGGGCGGCCATATTGTCGGTCTCGCCGGGCTGGACGGTCATGGTCAGGACCTTTTCCTGCAAGCGCTCGCAGGACTGCACGCACCCCATACCGGTGCGGTTCGCGCGCATTTCGAGACCGGAAGTCAGACAATTGGCTCCTATGCGGATGCTGAACGTGCCGGGCTTGCCTATTTGCCATCCGACCGGAAGAAGAACGGCATTTTTCCGATGCTCAGCGTTGCAGACAATTTTCTGCTGGGGGCGGCCAGGGAGTTTGCCCCAAATGGATGGATCCGCAGCGCATCAGTCCGCGACAGACTTGAAAAATTCCGTCAGGAACTCGCTATTTCCTTTGCATCTACCAAGACACCCATTCGCAATCTTTCGGGAGGCAATCAGCAAAAGGTCCTGTTGGCGCGCGTCATGGCTTCAAACCCGCACGTGTTGTTGCTGAACGATCCCACACGGGGTGTCGATATTCAGACACGTCATGCGCTTTACCGCTATTTCCGGCGAGCGGTAAGCGATCTGGGCACAACAATTGTCGTGTTTTCGACCGAACTTGAAGAACTGACTGAGCTCTGCGATGAGGTACTTGTCTTTCGGGACAACGGGGTTTTCGCCAGGTTGAACCGCGCGGAGCTCTCCCTTGATAGCCTGATGCAAGCCATGTTCGGGGAGGGGGCTGGCTCATGAAGTTCAATCCCGGCAGTCTTGTGGAGGCCAAGTTTGCCCTGGGTCTTTTCGTAATCCTTCTTTTCGTGACCATCCTTGTGACCCCGAACCGGTTTGCGGTCGAAAACCTGGGCACCACTTTGGGATTGGTCGCGCCTCTCATGCTGGCCGCGGCGGCGGCCACACCGGTGATCCTGGCGGGACGGGAAGGGATCGACATTTCGATTGGTCCGCTGATGGGGATGATCTCGGTCCTCATTGTCAAAGGCCTGGTTCTGGACCTCGGGATCGCTTCGCCGCTTATCATCATACCCGCAGCACTTGCCATCGGCGCAATTGGCGGTGCTGTGAACGGATTTCTCGCTATTTTCCTGCGTGTCCAGCCCATTGTGGCAACACTCGGCACCTACCTCGTTCTGGCAGGCCTTGCGACATGGTATCTGCCATCCCCGATTGGTCCTGCACCTGGATGGTTGGTGTCCCTTTCAGAGGAATGGTCCATCCTGCCCTTGCTTGCCGCTGCGGCCTTGTGGCTTGCCGTCAAGGTTTCCCCGCTGCACGGGCATATCCTAACCATCGGCGGCGAGGACAGGGCGGCCTATGCGGCCGGACTGAATGTCGGTCTCGTGAGGTTTCTAGCCTATGTTCTCGGCGGTCTGTTTGCCGGGTTGGCGGCAATTTCACTGACCGCGCTTCTCGGATCCGCGGATGCCCAGGTCGGGCCGAATTACACCCTGTTGGCGATCGCCGCTGCCGCACTCGGCGGCGTCAGCCTTGCCGGTGGAAAAGGCGGCATCGCGGGAGCAGCCCTTGGTGCCCTGGACATCTTCCTCATTCAGAACCTGATCACCTATCTGAATGTGTCACCGTTTTTTCTGCAGATCACCTACGGCCTCGTGCTGGTGGTTGCGGTGGCTTTGAATTCGCAGGTGATCGCTGGAAAATTCAAGAAGAGGCGGGCACTTTGATCATGCAACGGAACGTCAACAAGGCTGTTCTTGCCTATGGCATGGTCGCCTTGATCTTCGCAATGGGAGCGATCACCGTTGAAGGATACACATCCGTCTTTTCCATCAGGGCAATACTTGTCATAGCGTCCTTCCTGATCATTGCGGCTGCCGGGCAGACGCTTGTCATGTTGATAGGTGGCATCGACCTGTCAATTCCCTTTGTTGTCGGATTCGCGAATGTCGCCGTGGCGCAATTGTCGTCCCAGGGCATACCCTTCGGCGTGGCTATGCTTGTTACCTTCGCGCTTAGCCTTGCGGTCGGCATGTTCAACGGTGCACTGTCTTCGGTGTTGAGGGTTCATCCTCTCATCATCACCCTTGGAACGGGAACTGCACTGCTGGGAGCCGTGCTTTTGTGGACCAAGGGTTATCCAACAGGAAGTGCGCCGGACTACATCAGCGATTTTGTTTCTATCGGACAGTCGATCGGTCCGATCCCGGTGCCAATGCTCGTTCCGGCAACGCTCTTGCTGGCCCTGTTGCTTTTCCTTTTGGAGCGCCGCACGCTCCTCGGACGGCAGATCTTTGCGTATGGCGCCAATCCAACGGCCGCACCACTTGTGCGGATCAGCTCCTTGAAAGTCTGGGTGTTCTGCTTTGGCGCGTCGGCATTGCTGGCGTCTGTGACCGGGGTTCTGCTCCTCGGATTTTCCGGTGCTGCCTTTGCCGATGTGGGACGGCATTATCTGTTTCAGACCATCGCGGCTGCAGTGATCGGCGGAACCGCGCTTTCAGGTGGACAGGGTGGTATCACGGGGACTGTGGCGGGCGCCCTTGTGCTGACTCAGCTTAACACCGTTCTCATCGGTCTCGGGTTCGACCAGTC
Organism: Roseibium sp. HPY-6; assembly: GCF_040530035.1. Taxonomy (NCBI): domain Bacteria; kingdom Pseudomonadati; phylum Pseudomonadota; class Alphaproteobacteria; order Hyphomicrobiales; family Stappiaceae; genus Roseibium; species Roseibium sp. HPY-6. Next base: position 1,623,059 of record NZ_JBEWCD010000001.1, on the reverse strand, counting down.
AGTTGTCCAGGCGCTTTTGGGCGTATTGATCGTCTGTGTCGTGGCGATTTATGGGCGTCAACCTCATCTTCGCACCGCGATCTGAGCTCAAAAAGAGGGATAGCAGATGGTTTTGCATATGTTCGTCGGAAGCTGCAACGTTCCAACCCCCTATTTTGGCAGTGCGAACGGTGATGGTGTCTCCGTCTTTCGGTTCGATGCGAGCACCGGAACGGCCGTGCCGGTGACTAGTTACAACGGCATCGACAATCCGACCTACCTGTCAACGACGCCCGAAGGCAGACGCATTTTCGCAAACTCGGAGCTTTTCGGGAAGGCTCAGGGCCACGTTACGGCACTTGAATTTGATCCCGAGACCGGTGCGATCATTCATCTGGACATGGTCGCGAGCCGGGGCAGCATCACGTCGCATAACTCCTTGAGCAATGACGGCCGGCACCTGCTGGTCACCAACTATGCGCTTGGTTCCGAAGGCCCCGACAAGTCGGTCGCCATCTTTCCGATTACCGAAACGGAGGGTATCCATCCCGCCTGCTCCAGCGCTGTCCATGAAGGGACGGGTGCGCATCCGGAGCGTCAGGAAAGGTCACACGCACATTTTATCCGGCAAATGCCCGACGGCAGGCTTGCGGTCGCTGATCTGGGGATCGACAAAATACTCCTCTATCACCTGAGCCCGAACGGAGCGCTTGAGTGGGACTGCTCCTTCGATATGCCGGACGGCATGGGACCTCGCCACTTGGCCTGGACGGGGGACGGCAGAAAAATGTTCGTCGTTGGTGAGCTTGACAGCACGCTTGCCAGCCTCTCGGTCAGCCCGGGACAGCCGCTTGAACTGGTGGACATTGTCCCGGCGATCGACGGGGAAGCTGCCGTAGGCAACCACTGCTCCGATATCCAGATCTCACCGGATGACAGGTTTCTTTACGTGGGGAACCGAGGTGCAAACGTAATTTCCGTTTTCGCCGTAGAAACGGATGGCCGCCTGACCGCCGTCCAGACAATTTCCTGTGGCGGTGAAACGCCGCGAGCCTTGGCACTGAGCCCCTGCGGAAACTGGCTATTGTCGGCAAATCAGGATTCAGATCACATTGCTGTCTTTTCCCGCAATGCGCAAAACGGCCATCTTAAGCCTGGACCGGCCCAGATAGAGCTGGGCACGCCAATGTGTATCAAGTTCGCTGAATGCTGAGCATGTAACGCCATCTAACGAGGTCAGTGTCGCTTCGTAGCCATTATGATCCTCGCCATGCTCCTTAACAGATCGGGGGCCACTTCAAGGGAGGGAGGATCGTCTTTAAGTGCAAGAAGTGGCAGATCTGCGTTTTGTGCGCCAACCGACCAATCCCATCAATCCTAATCCGCCTGCCAAAAGCGGCAGCGCCCCTGGAAGTGGTATAGCAACCGAAGCGACCGAAACTGCGTTATTGGGAACGTCGAAATCCAATAGGCCCACGTTCAGCGAGGCTAGATTGGGCGCCGTCCCATCGCTGAACTCAAACAACACGCTTGCCGCAATGATAGACAGTGTTCCACCGACCGAGATGTCTTGCGCATCGCGCACAATCACATCTCCCAGCGACGCAAAGGTTGCGTCGCCAAGCACTGACAACGCGGTGATTTCCAGAGCCCCGCCAGTTGACACCGTCACATTTCCGCTCGGAGCCAAGAAGCTTCCGGTCAGTGCGTTTGAATCGACAAATGTTAAGTCGCCGCCGGTGGCTGAGAAATTTCCGATGTTCAGATCGTTAGCGCTATCGGTTAGCGTTATCGACGACCCTTCAATATTTGCCGTGCCGGAAACAGTTAAAGGACTAACCTGAAACACCCCATCGCCAACCGCCACGTCAAAATTCGTGTGAGAGCCCCCGATTGTTGTTGCATTCACTGAAGTAACGCAAAACAAAGTGCAGATTAGAGTCGTTAAATAACCCAGAGTGAGATACTTAAAAATCATGTTAAAAGCCTGAATTCATTATAATTTTGACGAAATTTTGAAAGATTTTAATTTCAACTTCGAGAATTGGCAAGTTGATTTCTTCCTCATCACGCACAAACATCAGTCAGGTTTGTGCGCGCGGGACCCAGTTCCGTTTCGCTGGAAATGTCCGCCAAGCGCCATTTCTCGCCAACACCATTGAATGACGACTTCGGATCATCTTGAGGCACTTCAGAGAGAGAAAGCGGGGTCTCATTCTTGCAGTGTAACAGTCACTGAATGAAGGAAAGTTGGTGTGATTCATGCCTCCTGAAACAGTCCAAAGCATGCGGTACGAATTCACTGACGCCGGTGGCGCGTCATCGAACCTGTCATTCTCCGCAGATCGATCGGCGCTTCACACTTGGATGACAGGCGCGTCCTGAACGGTCTCTTTCGGGGCTTGAAGTCCAGCGCCCAAGGCAGGTCTTCACCGATGCTATGGGCCTTCCAAACCTGAGCATTTTGTTCCGAACGGCTACACCGAACGCGCGAAAGAACTGTCTATGGAACCAGGCGAGCTCCCGATCCAAACGTGGCAGGAAAAACGTAGTGATACTCGTAGCCAACTATGCTACTCTACCACGTCAACATAAGTATTTAATAAAGTAACGTTTTCATATCTTAAAAAAACGAAAAACATCAGTGGGCTTTTACGCAATCTACTTCATTGACACGGATCAAGGAGTCGGGTGATGTCTTTCAACACTATGTCACTGCCGCAAAGCGTTCAGAATGTTTTTTATAATAACAGTATAACCGATTGGAATGTTTTGTATTGGGCAGCTCGAAATGCTGGGATTTCCGATACGAACAAGATCGCAGATCTGTTGTTCTATCACGCCCACAAAGAACTCGTTTTCCCGGGCGGCAGTATGGCCCTTCAACCCGGCATCAAGAATTACAATTCGTTGGTCGCCGAATGGAAGAAATACAAGCAATTTGCACAAAGCCTGGCGCATGGAACACCTGAGACGACGACGACCACCGCTTCGCAGGACTTCTTGGATGATCTCGGCGTTGAATATGAAGACTTGATTTACGGGAAGCCGGCAGAAGGTTGGACAAGCCACGCACTGGGCCAAAAGATCCAAGAATCGTGGGGACGTGAAGTAGCCGACTACTGTCGAAAAAAACCCTCATCTGAAACGAGACCATCAGCTGCGATATTCAGCCTATCAGAAAGCGTCAGCACGCATTTGGGAACAGCCATTGTCTGGAAGTGCCGGAGCCCCCGCGAATATTGCAATTGCCAGAACAAGATTATGGTTGTTGGACTACTGCGTTCCGAAAAAGACTACTGGCTTCGCCAAACTGCAAACAACGCGGTAAAGTCAGCAATACTCTGCGAAACCGCGCAGGCCGCTGTGAGAGATTACCGACGCTGGGTCGTCGCTCATCAAATGTGTCCTCCTGAAGCGTACCAGAAACTGTATTCTTTAAGTCAGGACGCAACATATCAAATGTTCTTGGGTATGTTCCGCCTCCTGAGCCCGCAAAACGCCTCGCCTGTTGGAGGCAATATGTATGCTGGAGGGCGATCTGTCGGAAATGCAGTCTCAAGCCAGGTGACGGCCACATCGTCGGTGCCGAATTATGTTTATCAAATCGTGTCGTTTACGGAGGATTGAAGCGGCAGTTCGCCCATTCCGTGCGTGCAAGCTTGTTCATTGCATTGTGCGTTCGGTGCTATCTGGCTGTTGAAGGCTGGCGGACTTGCCGAAGCAGCGAGACGCTTTCATGCCGCAGTGTGTGTGACCGTCCTCTGCGTTGCCAACACTGTTTCGATTTCGTCGCATGGCTTGGCACCCTGAGCGTGACCCTTCGCAGGCTTTCCATTTGGGCCTCGTTTGCCGAACTTTATTCCGTGTCGGAGCGAACGAATGTCAGTGGCTGATCATCCAGGGGCGCTTGGACGGAAAGGTTTTACTTCCGTCAGCCTTGTAGACCGCGCTGGAACGGAAGTTTCCCTTTGAACCGGAACAGCACGAACAGCCAGCTGGATGGCGTTTGCGCGTTTCTCTGCTGACGTCTTCACGTTCCGACTTTGTCGAAAACTTGGGGTTATGCCGAGCGGCTTCGTTGCGCTGATGTGCCTGCCTGTCGCTGGAAGAAAGACCGGACATGTTGGGTGCCTGAAGGATGGCGCGTGGCGCTTCAGCCTTGCAGGCGGGACACATGATCGGCGCATCATGCTCGGACATGGGCCGGCGCGCTGATATCGGACCGCAGGTTGCGCAAAGATAGTCGTAAAGGGGCATGAGATCGTCCTCAAAAATTGATTGTGCTTGAGACCGGAAATTCTCCGGCGGCTGGCCCCGGCCTCGTCTCCCGGGTTCCGGTTAAAGGTCGGGTGCAAGCGGAACGTCGATTGAGCCGTCAAGATAAGCCTTCGGACCTTCCGAACCGGGCATCATGTCGAATTCGAAGACATCCGTCGGCAGCCAAAGCGTTGCGCAGGCATTCGGTATGTCGACCACCCCTGAAATGTGCCCCTGAACGGGGGCTGTTCCGAGGATCGCGTAGGCCTGTGCGCCCGTGTAACCGAACTTTTTCATGTATTCGATCGCGTTGAGGCATGCCATTCGGTAGGCGATGTGGACGTCGAGATAGTGCTGTGTGCCGGCCTCGTCGACCGAAATGCCTTCGAAGATGAGATAGTCGTCGTATTTCGGCGTGATGGGGGAGGGTTTGAAAATCGGGTTCTTGACGCCGTATTTCGTCACGCCTTCCTTGATCAGACTGACACGGATGTGAAGCCATCCGGCCATTTCGATTGCACCGCAGAAGGTGATCTCGCCATCGCCCTGGCTGAAATGCAGGTCGCCCATGGAAAGACCGGCACCGTCCACGTAGACAGGAAAATAGATCTTTGAACCGCGCGATAGATCCTTGATGTCGCAGTTGCCGCCATGTTCTCGTGGCGGGACGGTTCTGGCGGCTTCCGCAGCGGCTTTGTCTTTTGCCTCACCTTTCAATTGACCCATATGAGCGGATTGAGTGTTGGGGAGCGCCGCAAGCGGCGGAATGCGCTCCGGGTCTGTGTCGAACAGGGCCTTTTCCCGTGTGTTCCACATGTCCAGCATGGATCGGTCCGGAAGGCACCCAATAAGACCAGGATGAATGAGCCCCGCATAGCTGACACCCGGTACATGGCGCGAGCGCGTGAACATGCCCTCGATATCCCAGATCGACTTCTGTGCTTCCGGAAAGTGCTCCGTCAGAAAACCACCGCCATTCTGCTTGGAGAAGAAGCCGTTGAAACCCCAGAGCATTTCTTCCTTGGCACCGATATCGAGGATATCGACGACGAGCAGATCACCCGGCTCGGCTCCCTTCACACCAATCGGACCCGACAGGTAGTGAACCTGCTCAAGCTCGACATCGCGCACGTCAGCGGCATCGTCGTCGTTCTTTATCTGGCCCCCGGTCCAGTCATAGGTCTCGATCCTGAAATCATCGCCAGGCTCCACCCAGACCGCCATCGGAATGTCAGGGTGCCAGCGGTTGTGAACCTTCTCGTTTGTGTGCGGGGACTCGCTCAAGTCTACCGAGATCAGTGTATCTGCCATTGGGCTTCTCCTCTTGAATACCTGCGGTTTGGTTTTTTGTCGGAAGTTTCGATTGCTCAGACGGACAGGAACGCAGCGACCTTTTCTTCGTCGACGCTGTCTCGCGGCTCGTCGTGAACGAGGCGTCCGTTCTCCAGAACGAGCACACGGTCGGCGACGTCGAGAGCGAAGGATAGGACCTGTTCCGAGACGACGATGGAAAGATCGCGTTCGTCCCGGATACGCCTGAGCACGCGCGCCATTTCACGAATGATCGACGGCTGGATACCTTCGGTGGGCTCATCCAGCAGCAGCACTTTTGGATTGGTTGCGAGCGCGCGCGCGATGGCGAGCTGTTGCTGCTGGCCCCCGGAAAGATTGCCGCCCCGGCGGCCCTTCATGTCGAGCAGGACCGGAAACAATTCGTAGATGTCTCCCGGAACTTTGCTTCTGCCACTGATCGAAAGTCCGGTCTCGATGTTTTCCTGGACCGTCATGGTCGGGAAAATCATCCGGCCCTGGGGCACGTAGGCGATGCCGTTGGCAACGCGCTCGTAGCTCTGCATCGAGGTGATGTCGACACCGTCAACGGCAGCGGCGCCGTCCTTGGTTGGCACGATCCCCATGAGAGATTTCATCAGCGTGGTTTTGCCCATGCCATTGCGGCCCATGATGGCGATGATCTCGCCGGGTGCCACGGTGAAGTCGAGACCGTGGAGCACTTCGCTCTGGCCGTAGGCGACGTGGTAGTGCGCGACATTCAGCATTGGAGCCTCCTAGTGGCCGAGATAGACATCGATGACCTTGGGGTCCGCCTGCACCTTGGCCATGGAGCCTTCGGAAAGGATCTTTCCCTGGTGGAGAACTGTGACGCGGTGGGCGATGTCCTCGACGAACTTCATGTCGTGCTCCACCACCATCACCGAGCGGCCCTTTGTGATTTCATTGAGAAGTTTCGCTGTCTGCTTGCGTTCGGAGACGCTCATGCCGGCAACCGGCTCGTCCAGCATCAAGAGCTCCGGGTCCTGGATCAGCAGCATGCCGATCTCCAGCCACTGCTTCTGACCGTGACTGAGCAGCGCGGCTTGCTTGTCGAGAAGCTCGTCGAGGAACACCATGCCCGCGATTTCATGAACCCGCGCCTTGACGTCCTGGTCCCGCTGAAACGTCAGGGCTCCCCAGACGCTGCGTCCGCGCGGGAAGGAGAGTTCGAGATTCTCGAAAACCGTCAGATCTTCGTAGATGGACGGATTCTGGAATTTGCGGCCAACGCCTTCACGAACGATCTCGTGTTCGCGCATGTCGGTCAGTTCCTTGTTGCGGAACTTGATCGAGCCGTCGGTCGATCGCGTGCGCCCGCAGATAAGGTCGAGCACGGTGGTTTTGCCAGCCCCGTTCGGGCCGATGATCACGTGGATCTCGTTCTCGTCAACATAGAGGTTGAGATCGTCGACCGCTTTGAATCCATCGAAGGAGACGGTCAGATTTTCAATCGACAGCAGAAAATCGGTGTTGTTGTTGATCGTATTCATGTGGGCCTCCTATTCGGCTGGCTTTGCGGTCGTTTCGGCACCAAAGCCGGAGGATGGCGGAGGAGCTGTGTCGGAGCGTCCCTTGCGTTTGCCGGCTGAAACGAGACGGTCCACAAGAGGTGCGAGATAGGACTGGTAAAGACCGGAGAGGCCGTTCGGAAAAATCAGCACCACGGCGATGAAAAGAGCACCGAGGCCGAAGAGCCAAAGTTCGGGGAATGTCTCTGAAAACGTGGTCTTGGCCCAGTTGACGAGCAGCGTTCCGTAGACGGCGCCGAAGATCGACAGGCGGCCGCCGACGGCACAGAAAATCACCATCTCGATCGACGGCACGATGCCGACGAAGGACGGGGACATGAAGCCCACCTGAAGGGTGAACATCGCACCGCCAATCGCAGACAGGACGGCTGCGAAACAGAAGACGAAGATCTTGATGTTGGAGACATCGTACCCGGAGAACCGAACACGGTCCTCCTGGTCCCGGACCGCCACCAGCAGGCGGCCAAGCTTGCTTTTGAGCACGACCTGGCTCAGCAGGAGGACGGCGATCAGCAGCGCGCCGTTCACGTAGTAGAGAATGTACTTTGCCTCGTCGGTGCGGATGTCCCACCCCTTCAGCGTCCTCAGGTCCGTGATCCCATTCACCCCGCCGGTATAGCCTTGCTGACCGATGATCAGGATCGTCAGAATCGCCGCGATTGCCTGGGTGATAATCGCGAAATAGACGCCGCCGACACGCCGCTTGAACATGGCCGCCCCGATAATGAAGGCGAAGAGGGCCGGCACGACGATGATGGCGAGCAACGTGAATGTCAGGCTGTTGAACGGCTCCCAGAACCAGGGCAGCGCGGTAATCTGGTTCCAGTCCATGAAGTCGGGAATGCCGGGTGTCGACTGGATGGCGGTCGCCTCGGGCGTGGACGCCTCCAGCTTCAGGTACATGGCCATGCAGTAGCCGCCGAGGCCGAAGAAAACACCCTGGCCGAGGCTGAGAATGCCGCACTTGCCCCAGCACAGAACGAGGCCGACGGCAACGAAGGCGTAGGTCAGGTACTTGCCGAACAGGTTGAGCCGGAAGATGTCCATTGCCAGCGGCATGACAACGAAAAGAACGGCGGCAATGACGAGGATGCCGATCAGTTCCTGCCGCGACATGAAGGATTTAAGGCTTGTCATCACGGCCTCCTTAGCGGCGGATTTTCAGGGAGAAGAGACCCTGGGGACGCAGCATCAGGATGCCGACCACGGTCAGGAGCGTCAGAACCTTGGCCATGGAGCCGGACAGGAAGAACTCCATGGTCGACTGGGCCTGGCTGATTGCAAAAGACGAAGCGATGGTTCCAAGCAGGCTGGCTGCGCCGCCGAACACGACGATCAGGAACGTGTCGACGATATAGAGCTGGCCGGCGGTGGGACCGGTCGACCCGATCATGGTGAAGGCGCTTCCGGCGATGCCGGCAATGCCGCAGCCGAGCGCGAATGTGTTGCGGTCGACCTTCTGCGTGTTGATGCCCACAGCACCTGCCATGACCCGGTTCTGCACCACCGCGCGCGTCTGCATGCCCATCCGTGAACGGAACAAAATGAAATAGACGCCGATGGCGATAACGAAGGTCAGCACCATGACGAAGATGCCGTTGATGGGGATCTCGATGATGTCGGTGAGGGGGACTGACCCGAGCAGCCAGTTCGGCAGCGAGACGCCAACCTCGCGCGCTCCGAAGATCGAGCGGTAGGCCTGCTGGAGGATAAGGCTCAGTCCCCAGGTTGCCAGGAGCGTGTCGAGCGGCCGTTTGTAGAGGTGCCTTATGAGTGACCATTCCACGAGTGCGCCAAGCGCGCCGGCAGCGACAAAGGCCAGAGCCATCGCGAAAAAGAAGTAGATCCCGAAGAGTGCGGGAAAATAGGCCTCGACGAAATTCGAGCACAGATACGTCACATAGGCGCCCAGGATCATGAACTCGCCATGTGCCATGTTGATCACGCCCATCTGGCCGAAAATGATTGCAAGGCCCAGGGCCATCAGAACGAAAACGGAAAAAAGGATCAGTCCGGCAAAACCCTGCATGGCAAAGATGGACCCGAGTTCCGTCCAGGTGTAGTCGGCGAACATGGCGCGCGGTCTCCAGGCTTTGGGGCGATGCGAAGGCAAGGTGCCCCTGCTGTGGGAATGGCAAGTGCGAAGGTTGGGCAAGGCACCGCACGGGCTGCTCGCGCGCAGTGCCTTGCCGGGTCGCCCGTCAATCGGGCGGGCGTTTCCGTCCCAGGGGAGAGAGGGAACGCCGCTTACTGGTAGCCTTCCGGGAACGGATCCGGCTCCATCAGCTCCGCGGTTTCATAGATCAGTTCATACTGACCGTCGGGCTTTGCCAGACCGATGCGCGTCTTGGACCACAGGTGGTGGTTTTCGTGAATGCGTACATAGCCTTCAGGCGCCGTGGTCAGTTCAATGCCCGGTGATGCGAGGCGCACCTTGTCGATGTCGAAGCTGCCCGCCTTTTCGACCGCGGCCTTCCAGAGCCATGGACCGAGATAAGCGGCCTGGGTAACGTCGCCAATGACGACATCATCGCCCCACATCTCCTTGAATGCTTTCACGAATTCGATGTTGTTTTCGTTTTCCAGAGACTGGAAGTATTTCATCGCGGCGTAAGCGCCCTCGATGTTTTCACCACCAATGCCGCGGATTTCGTCTTCGGTCACCGAAATCGTCAGCAGAAGCGGTTTTTCCTTGGTCATGTCGATGCCGGCAGCCTTGAGCTGCTTGTAAAAAGCAACGTTCGAACCGCCCACGACGATGGCGTAGATAACGTCCGGCTTCTTCAGCTTGATCTTGTTGATGACCGAGTTGAATTGGGTATGGCCGAGCGGATAGTACTCCTCGCCGACAACCTTGTGGCCAAGTTTCTCAATGTGCTTGCGGGCGATCTTGTTGGACGTGCGCGGCCAGATGTAGTCGGATCCGAGCAGGTAGAAACTTTTCGCACCCTTTTCCTCAGCAACCCAGTCGATCCCGGCAATGATCTGCTGCGTCGCTTCCTGGCCCGTGTAGATCACGTTCGGCGACTGCTCTAGCCCCTCGTAGAAGGTCGGATAGTAGAGCATGCCGTTATACTGTTCGAACACCGGCAGAACCGCTTTGCGGGAGGCTGACGTCCAGCATCCGAAGACGGCAGCGACCTTGTCGTTCACGAGGAGCTTTTTGGCCTTTTCCGCGAAAGTCGGCCAGTCGGAGGCGCCGTCTTCCTGGATGTATTCGATCTTCCGGCCAAGAACGCCGCCCATGGCGTTGATCTGTTCGATGGCCAGCTTTTCAGCCTGCACGGACCCGGTCTCGGAGATCGCCATGGTGCCCGTGACCGAATGAAGAATACCGACCTGAACAGTGTCGTCGGTAACGGCGAGCCCCGTGGTGTTGACTTCGTCGGCGAAGGCCGGCGTTACCGCACCAGTCGCCGCGACAATTGCAGTGGCGGCGGTTCCCGCCAGGAGGGACCGGCGGGACATCCGGCTTTGAATAATGTCTTTCACGCGTCGCATACTTGGACCCCTATCTGGTTCGAGTTTGAGCAGGGCGCTTTCAAGCACCTCTGTCTGGCTCCAAGCGTCGACGTTTTTTGTGCGCTGCCGCAATGCGTCAGTTGCTGTGGGTCAATTGACTGATTCCGGCTCGGTTCGAACTATGAGACAATGTTTCGCTTGGTCGCGTGGAAATATTCCTGAGCGACTTCATTCAAAGATGCTTTCAAAATACTGAGCGTTGAGGCTGCAAGATAACTCTTTGCCGAATAATTCTTCATGTAACATAGTAACAATAAGATTAATTGGCTGAGATTGGGCACGATAATTGCAAGTCGTAGTTGGAGCGAGAGTGTATCAGCTGCTCTCTGTGTGCTCTTTGCCGAGTGTTTGAGCTACAAAAGGCAACAGCGGGATTGCGATGCACAAAATCTGAGCGGATCCAAGTGAAAACGGATCGCAAGGCAGGATAGATGGCAGGTTACCAGCGGGTTGTGCGCTCGCGTCGAACATATAATCAGTGGGTCGCCAACCAGACCTTTGAGGACTATGCCCTGCGCTTCACGGCAAAGAGCGCCCGGCGGTGGTCACCTGTGTGGGTTGCCAACACGGCGCTCGGCGCCATTTCCTTTCTCGCGCTGGAAGCGATCGGCGCAGCCATCACATACAACTATGGTTTTTCCAATGCAGTTCCGGCGATCATGCTGGTCGGCCTGCTTATCTTTGTGACCGGTTTGCCGATTTCATATTACGCGGTGAAATACGGCGTCGATATCGATCTTCTCACCCGCGGTGCCGGCTTCGGCTATATCGGCTCGACGGTCACCTCGCTGATCTATGCCAGCTTCACCTTCATCTTCTTCGCTCTGGAAGCGGCGATTATGGCGACGGCGCTCGAGCTGTTCTTAGGGATTCCGCTCAATGTCGGCTACCTCATTTGCTCACTCGTCGTCATTCCGATGGTGATCTACGGCATCACACTCATTAGCCGGCTTCAGGTCTACACCCAGCCGCTTTGGATCGTTCTTCAGCTTCTTCCCTTTGCCTTTCTCGCCTGGCAGGGGCTGGCACCCATTGAGGACTGGCAGAATTTTTCAGGGCGCCTGGGGGATGAGAACGGTCAATTCAACCTTCTTCTCTTTGGTGCAGCGAGTGCGGTCCTGTTTTCGCTCATCGCGCAGATTGGTGAGCAGGTCGACTTTCTGCGTTTTCTCCCGCGCCAGAGGCGCGGTGGTCGGGTCGGCTGGTGGTTCGCGTTGCTGGCTGCCGGACCGGGGTGGATCGTAATCGGGGCCTTCAAGCTCCTGCTGGGATCGTTCCTTGTCGTGGTTGCTCTGCAGAGCGGGCTTGCACCGGACAAAGCCGTCGAGCCGACGCATATGTATCTGGTTGCCTTCAGCAAGGTAACGACGCCGGAAGTCGCCATCGCGCTGACAGGTATCTTCGTGGTCGTTTGCCAGATCAAGATCAACATCACGAATTCCTATGCGGGCTCGATTGCCTGGTCCAATTTCTTTTCCCGCCTGACCCACAGCCACCCGGGCCGCGTTGTGTGGCTGGTATTTAATGTCGTGATTGCTCTGACATTGATGGAGCTGGGCGTCTACAAGGCACTGGAACGGACGCTCGGCCTTTATTCGATCGTTGCGGTTGCCTGGATCGGAGCGCTGTTTGCAGATCTTGTGATCAACAAGCCACTGGGTCTCAGCCCGTCCTATATCGAGTTCAAGCGCGCTCATCTTTATGACATCAACCCTGTCGGACTGGGCTCGATGATCGTCGCGAGCGTCATAGCGTTCTTGGCCTATGCCGGCTGGTTCGGGCAAACGGCACATGCGCTTGCCAGCTATATCGCGCTTTTCACCGCGATCGTTCTGGCGCCCGTGATCGCGTTCGTGACGAAAGGCAAATATTACATCGCGCGCGAGGCCGTCGAACTTGTTTCCAAGACCGGTGAAAAGAAACAGACCGTCCAGTGCTGTATTTGTGAACACACATTTGAACACGAGGATATGACGCATTGCCCGGTCTATACGGGTCCGATCTGCTCGCTGTGCTGCTCCCTCGATGCGCGCTGCGAGGACGATTGCAAGGAAAACGCCCGATGGGGCGATCAGATATCCCTGCTGCTGCATTCTCTGCTGCCCACTCGTACAGCCAATTGGCTTGGGTCGCGCATCGGCATTTATCTTGGGATCATGCTGATCACGATGCTGTCCCTCGGCGGCATTCTCTACCTTGTCTTCGTCGAGGCCGGGGCACAGCAGGCCCTTTATGGGACGGACAGCGTCGCCCGGGCGCTGACCCAGGTCTTTTTCATCCTGCTGCTCATTTCCGGCGTAATGGCCTGGCTGTTCGTTCTGGTCCACGAAAGCCGCAAATTCGCCAATGAAGAGACACGGCGCCAGACCAGTCTTTTGATGAAGGAAATCAGGGCGCACCAGAGAACGGACGCCAAACTGCAAAAAGCCAAGGAAGCCGCGGAAGCCGCCAACCAGGCCAAAAGCAGATATGTTGTCGGCATTAGCCACGAATTGCGGTCTCCGCTGAATGCGATTGCCGGATATGCACAGCTCATGCGCAAGGATCCGACAATCCCGGCCCATCGCCGGGACGCGGTGAAGGTCATTCAGCATTCCGCCGACCATCTGGCCGGCCTGATCGAAGGGCTTCTCGACATTTCCAAAATAGAGGCGGGACACCTGACGATCTACCGGGAGCGGTTTAATCTGCATGAGTTCCTCACGCAGATCGTCGACATGTTCCGGCTGCAGACGGACGCCAAGGCACTGACATTGGCATTCAGTCCCGCGGACAATCTGCCCCAGTTTGTATTCGGCGATGAAAAGAGGCTTCGGCAGGTGCTTATCAACCTGCTTTCGAATGCGATCAAATGGACGGACAGTGGCCGCGTCAGTCTGATCGTCTCCTACCACAGTCAGGTCGCCGAGTTTTCGATTGTCGACACCGGTATCGGTATTGCCGAAGAGAACCTGAAGCGGATCTTTAATCCTTTTGAAAGAGTTGAGGACGAAGGGCAGTCGGGCATTCCTGGCACGGGTCTCGGGCTGACGATCACCAAGCTCCTGAGCGAGATCATGGGTGGTGACATCCAGGTTGAAAGCGAGAAAGGCAAGGGCAGCACCTTCAAGGTGCGGATCCTTTTGAGTGCCGCGAATGCGCCGGCACAGACAGCCCCGGCCGAAAAACACGTCCATGGCTATGAAGGCGCTGTCCAAACGATCATGGTGGTGGATGACGATGCGGCTCAAAGATCGCTGATCCAGGATTTTCTCAATCCGTTGGGTTTCAAGGTGCTGACCGCCGCCAGCGGCAACGAATGTCTAAAGTTGGTCGCGACCGAAAAACCCAGCGCATTTCTTCTGGATATCAGCATGCCCGGCATGAACGGATGGGACCTTGCCAGAACGCTTCGCGAAACAGGACACAGCGATGCGCTCATCATCATGATCTCCGCAAATGCCGATGACAGCGGACGAGATCCGCTCCACAGGATTTACCACGACGACTATCTGGTGAAGCCTGTCCGGCTGCAGGACCTTCAGAACAAATTGCAACAGGGTCTGAAACTCGTCTGGCGGACCTCGCCCATGCAGTCACGCCCACAGCTTCACATCCCGGCCGCTGCATCCGAACGCGTGTTCGCTGGAGACAGCCTGCCTTCGGTAGAGAGCCTTGAAATGCTCAAGCAGCTGAGCAGTCTGGGCTATGTTCGTGGCATCAGGGCGAAGCTTGATGACATTGAGGCGCACGAACCAAATGCGGCGGAGTTTGTCGGACATATGCGACGCCTCATCCGTGAATTCGATCTCACCCGATATGACAAGGTACTGGAAGGACTTGGACATGATCATGAATGCTCCTAGTCCCAGCGAAACCGTTCTCGTTGTCGATGATGCGCCGGCGTCCCTGGGCATGCTGACAGATGCCCTGGAAGAGGCCGGTTATACGGTGCTGGTTGCCCAGGACGGTCGCAAGGCCCTGGACATCGCGGCAAGAATTACGCCGAGTGCCATCCTGATGGATGCAATCATGCCGGAGCTTGACGGTTTCGAAACGAGCAAGCAGATCAAACAACTTGATGCCCTTCGCGACGTGCCGGTTCTCTTCATGACCGGTCTTAGCCAGACGGAACATATCGTCAGGGGACTGGAGTCCGGCGGCGTTGACTACGTCACCAAACCTGTCGACCCGGATGAACTCATTGCAAGATTGCGCGTCCATATATCAAACGCCCGCAACACGCACAGTGCGCATGTCGCGCTGGACGCATCCGGGCGGTTTCTTATTTCGGTGGATCTATCCGGTCGGATTTGCTGGGCAACGCCGCAAGCTCTTGCACTGCTCGATGGCAAAGGCACGAGAGACGAGGAAACATTCGGCGAGTTGCCTGTCGAAGCCACGGAATGGCTGCGCGGCTATCTGCTTGAAGCGAGCAAACACGCGCTTGGCAACAATGACGTCGTTGCGGCGATGTCTGGTTTGTCGCTCAGGTTCAGCTATGCCGGTCAAATCAGCTCAGGCGAACATCTGCTGCGCGTCACCGAAGTGGTCGGCGGCGGTCCGTCCGACATTCTTCGAAGATCATTCGATTTGACAGAGCGCGAAGCCGAGGTGCTGACATGGATTGCGAATGGCAAGTCGAACAAGGAAATTGCGGTCATTCTTGAGATGAGCCCGCGAACGGTGAACAAGCATCTTGACCGGATTTTCGGAAAACTCGGGGTCGAGAACCGGACATCCGCTGCCGTCGTTTCTCTCAAGCGTATTTTGGAAGGCTAGAAAAGCGCGCTTGGAAAGCAAGAGATTGAAACGACCCTCGAATTTTACATTCAAGGATCTCAATCACCGTTGCAAGCACCCAAGTGAAGTGCATTTCGTGGTGTTGGCGCTTTCATAAAAGTCACTAGAAAGCGGGCGATGCATGAGTTCTGTTGTTTGACGATGTGAGATAACGCGATGTGCTGAACATTCGTGATCAAATTGATCGCGAACCCGCATGGCAGCTCAACAAACGACTGCAAAACGTCAATATGACGTTGAAAGAGAGCAGAAGCGGAATTGAATTCAAAGCGCTGCTTGTTGCCCGCCCAGGCGCGCGCTCTGTCTAACGTTCGTCTTGCGCGCTGCGTTTTTGAAAACATGATCCGTAACAATCGCGGACAGCCAGATGCCGATGAGCGTGAGCCAGGCGGTCACCGCGAAGAGGGACGCGCCTGATATGCCCGCGCCGACCGCACAGCCACCGGCCAGCATCCCGCCAAATCCCATCAGGGCAGCGCCGGTGAGATACCGGGCCATGGATGGTCCGCTCTCAAAGCCCTGCAGCACCAACTGCCGGGTCAGGAGCGCCGCAACAAACGAGCCGAGGAAAACGCCTGGAACAAGTCCGGAATTGAAGCCGAGGCTTTCGAAAGGTGCTGACAGGAACAGCATCAGCATGTCGGCGGACGGTCCGGTAAAGGTCACGCCTTCAATCTGAACAGGATCAAAGGCCTGCCGTGACATGGCAGTCGTGAACCAAAGCGCAAGCGGGACCGTCAATCCCACACCGACTGCTGCAACTGTCTGCCATATAGAACTCCGGTTGCGCCACGCAAAACCAAGACCCGCGAGCAGCCAGAGACCACCGAACAGAAAAATGGATGCCTCGCTCAATCCAAGGAATGAAGTCAGGTTGTTGCCTCCTGTGTCAACCGTTGTCCACAATCCGGACAACCAGTCACGCATCGGTTTCAAAGCGCCATATAGACTGGACTGGGCGACAACCGCAAAGACCAGTCCGGAGAGCAGCGCTCTCAGGTTGCCGGTTGCCGAAAGCACCAGGAGCCGGCTGGCGCAGCCGCGGGCCATGACCATGCCCGTTCCGAACAACAGGCCACCGATCAGTGCCCCAGAGAGGCTCTGCGGAGACGCCAGTTGCCGGGTTTCGTCCGCGGCGATCTCGCCGAACATATTGAGAAGCTGCGTTGCGATCATGGCGCTTGAAAAAGCAAGCAGCCAGATGGGCAGCCGGTCGGACGGTTTGCGGCGCGAGAACTCAAGTGCTGCGGCCCGAAGGCAGAAACGGCTCTGCTGGGCGAGAGCGCCGAACGTGACACCGACCACCAATCCACCGATGACGAGCACTGTGGGCTCCGATAAGCTTTCAAGAACGGGGGTCAGGTCCATGTACGATCCAATGCAGCGGGATCAGCGCTGTCAGAAGTTGAAGATGGTGCCAATTCTGAGGACCGTCGATCGGATCGCATTGACCGATCTCAAGAACGCATCAAAAAATTCGATAATTTGAATATGATGCGACGGTGGCACGCGTGTCAAATGGCTCTAGCGCAACTATCCCGAGCTATTCGGCTGGTGCAAAACCCGTGATGAGCTGTTTCAAGCCAAGTGCGGCTCCGGCAAAAATGGCAAGAAATGTCACCGGTGCGCTGTAGGCAAGCACTGAAAACGCGGAAATACCCTGGCCGACACTGCACCCTACGGCCAGGATCGCGCCAGGACCCATGATTGCCGCTCCTGTGATCTGCCGACGCAGCTCGCGTGGATCTTCGCAGGCTTCCCATCGGAAATGCCCTTTTGAAAACGATCCGAGAAACGCACCGATGATGACACCGGCAACCGATCCGACGCTGAAAGAGAGCGTGTTACCGGAGGCGGTCATGGCGTAGTAGATCGTGTCGCCGATGGGCGCGGCGAATGTGTGCGTCTCAACCGGTTCTGCTTCAAAGCCTGTCATGGCCACCCAATAGGTGCCGACCCATCCCGAAACGATCGCCAGGCCGACAACACTTCCCCAGAAGATATGGCGTGGGGACTGCCGGAAGGTGGCGCTTGCGAGCGTAAACGCGATGATCAGGCCGCCGATTACGAGGCCCGTTACGACGGGCGCAATACCGAAGCGGGCATCAAAGAACTGACTCACGCCTTGTGGCGTTTCGGCACCTGTCTCGGCCGGGAACAACCAGACACGCGCATGGGCGAGGGGGCCCGACATGACAAAATAGGCGGACAGCCCCATCACGATGACCATGACAAACGCCCGCAAATCCCCGCCGCCGAGGCGGGCAAGGGCGCCATAGCCGCAATTGCCGCAAAGTGCCATGCCGTAACCGAACATCAGTCCGCCGATGATCGAACCGAGCGGGTTCCAGACCCTGTCGAGATAAGCTGTGCCGGAGCCTTCCAGGAACCCCGAGGACATGGCTGCGTGCGATCCGATAATGGCGACACCGATTGCCAGACCCCACATGCGCAGACGGCGGTCGTCCGCGCCATAGAGAAAATCTTCGATGGCACCAAGAGTGCAGAAGCGGCCAATCCGTGCGGCAAGCCCGAGGGCGATGCCGCCCACAAGGCCGATCAGTGCAACTGAATTGGCTTCTCCGAGCATTTCCAGCATGTCCGGCTCCTCCCAAAAGCGGACGCTGTCAAAGCGTTCGGTTAGTCGTCCCGACAGAACAGTTCATAGACAACTTCCATGATTTGCTTCGGCCTGTCATCTGCCAGGCTGTAATAGATCGCCTTGCCGTCGCGCCGTGGTGTTACCAGACCCTCAAGCCGCAAACGTGTCAATTGCTGCGATACGGCCGCCTGCCTGGCAGAAAGCAGATTTTCCAGTTCGGCCACCGACTTTTCACCGGACGCGAGGTGACACAGGATCATCAGGCGGCCTTCGTGGCTGATCGCCTTCAGGAAATTGGAGGCACGCTGTGCGTTCTTCATCATCCTGTCCATATCCTCGGCGCACATGTTGGCGTCGAACACTGGCAGGCGGGACGTTCCTTCGCTTGAGCCTTCGGGGGTGCCTTGCGTGTCAGCAGTCATATTGTTCAACCCGTCTGATCCAGTGGAATGTTCGCCTGAGTGAACATCATGTTGAGCAAGCTCCAGAAAAAATCCTCACCGGGATATCCTTCGATTCGACCGACTTCCGCGCCATTGTGCACGAGAATGAAGGTTGGTGTGAAGCGAACCTTCTTTTCGAATGTCACATCCGGCGCTTCGCCGTGCAAATCATAGCGTTTCAGCGGCGCCGTCCTGCCTTCAACCGTTTTGGGGTAGATGTGCGCTATCTCTTTGTTCCATTTCGCGCACCAGTGACAGCCGTCTTCCTCCGCCATGAGCAAGAGCGTCTCTGCGCGCGCTCCGGCGGGCGCGAACGCCAGCAACAGAACGATCAGCGTCTTCAACAAAGTCAATTCGAAACCCCGATTGACGAGTGCATACACTTAATCATAATCTAATTTGTGAATATATCAAGCTGAGAAGCAGCTCACTCCATGTTCGAGATTACCTTTGTTGGTGCGCTGGCGGCAGGACTTCTGTCGTTCCTGTCGCCCTGCATCCTGCCCATCGTACCGTTCTATCTGAGTTACCTTGCAGGTGTCGGGCTGAACCAGATGGAAGCAGAGACGGGCGTATCCGGCGCCGTAAAGATGCGCGCTTTTCTTTCCGCCTGTTGTTTTGCCCTTGGCGTAATCACCGTTTTCATGGGGCTCGGCGCCACCGCAAGCACATTCGGTCAGTTGGTGCGCGAGTATTTTGATGTTCTGCGCTGGGGGGCGGCAGCGCTTGTCATTGCGATGGGCCTTCACTTTCTGGGTGTGGTTCGGATCGGTATTCTCTACCGGCAGCTGCGGGTCGAGACCGGAAACGCATCGAGTGTCAGCCTGCTCGGAGCTTTCGCGGTTGGTCTTGCATTCGCATTCGGTTGGACGCCGTGCGTCGGGCCGGTACTGGCCGCAATCCTGTTCACGGCGGCAGGTCAGGAGACTGCGGGGCAGGGGGCCATGCTGTTGTTCATCTACGGCCTCGGCATGACGCTGCCGTTTGTTTTTGCGGCTCTTTTCATCGGACCGTTTATGTCCTGGATGGCCGGATTTCGGAAACATCTCGGCGTCATTGAAAAACTCATGGGCGCTTTTCTGATCCTGTTCGGGGTCCTGATCGCCACGAATTCCATCAACGTCATCGCTCAATGGATGCTGGAAAACGTTCCCTGGTTCAGCGCCATTGGCTAGTGGAGGAGGAAGGAAAATGAAACGTCTGCTTTTGACGCTTTGCGCGGTCATTTTGACAACAAACGTGTTTGCGGCCGAGATAGGCGACGATGGCCTTCACAAGGCAGCCTGGATGCGGGACACTTTCAAGGACCTTTCAGAAGACCTTGAAGAAGCAAACGCTGAAGGCAAGCGACTGATGGTGATCGTCGAGCAGCGCGGTTGCATCTATTGCAAGCGGATGCACGAAGAGGTTTTCGTGATCCCGGAAATCTCCCGGTATATCGAGGACAATTTTTTTGTCGTCCAGATCAACATGTTCGGAGATGTCGAAGTCACTGATTTCGATGGGACGACGCTGCCGGAAAAGGACATGGTTAAACGGTGGGGCGCGCTGTTCACGCCGAACATATTTTTCTTCCCGGCCGAGGTTGCAGATGATCTGACAGCAACACAAGCAGCTGTTGCCAACATGCCCGGTGCCTTCGGACGGTGGACGACGTTGAATATGCTGACCTGGGTGGTTGAGGAGGGCTACAAAAGCGACGAACCCTTCCAAAAATACCACGCACGCAAGTTCGAGAGCCAAAACAAGTAGCTGTCGATGCTGCGGCGCGACATTTTATTTCGTTTTTGCTGCGTTCGCGAACAAATAGATAAATTCATTTAATTGAATTTGTTATTGCGTAAAAGCGAATATGTGATGTATGGTCGCACCAAAGGTCGCCGGGAATCGACTGAGGGAGGGTACATGAAAAACGCACTATTCGGCTTATCTGCAATGCTTGCCGCAACGACGGCGTTTGCCGAAACAGTCAAGCCGAAGGACGTCGTCTTTGCCGATGGTGCCGTTGACGTCTCGTTATCCGGTGTCGCCGGCGATCCCGCGGCAGGGGCCGAAATCATGGACAAGGGCGCAGGCAACTGTATTGCCTGTCATCAGATTTCCGCGCTCAGTCATCTGGCCTTTCACGGTGAGATTGGCCCACCGCTCGACGGTGTCGCCGATCGCTGGTCCGTCGCGGAGCTTCGCGGCATCGTCACCAATGCGAAGGTGATGTTTGAGGGCAGCATGATGCCTTCTTTTTACAAAACCGAGGGATTTGTTCGTCTGGGGGACGCCTACACGGGCGATGCTCATGGCGATGGTGAAGTCCAGCCGCTGCTGACGGCTCAGCAGATCGAGGACGTTGTCGCCTTTCTCGTAACGCTCAAGGAAGACTGATCTTCCTCACATGGAGACCAACATGGAAATGACACGGCGAAAACTGCTCGCACTCGGCTCCGGTACTTTCGTGCTGGCGACCCTGCCGAGCTTCCCCGCATTTGCCACCCTGACCGACGACGCGATAGCCGAGCTGACAGGCGGGGCGGACATGGGCGAGGGGGCCATCACATTGACCGCACCGGAAATCGCGGAAAACGGTAACACCGTCCCAATTGCCTTCGACGCGCCGGGCGCGGCGGAAGTGACGCTCTTTGCCGACGGAAACCCCGTTCCGAATGTCGCGACTTTCAAGTTCGGTCCTTTGAGCGCATCTCGCAGCGCCTCGACGCGCATCCGTCTTGCAACGACCCAGAACGTCGTCGCAATCGCGAAAATGGAAGATGGCTCCTTCCAGATGGCCAAAGCCAACGTGAAAGTGACCATCGGCGGCTGCGGCGGCTAACCCGCAAGGCATTAGGAGAAAAATCATGGCATCTGGTGTGAAACCACGGGTGAAGGTTCCCAAAGAGGCGGCGGCGGGTGAAACGATCACCATCAAGACCCTGATCAGCCACAAGATGGAAAGCGGTCAGCGCAAGGACGATGATGGAAATGTCATCCCGCGTTCGATCATCAATCGGTTCACCGCCGACTTCAACGGTGAGAACGTAATCGATGTCGTGCTCGAACCCGCAATATCAACCAATCCTTATTTCCAGTTCGAGGCAGTCGTTCCGGAATCGGGCGAATTCAAGTTCACCTGGTACGACGACGACGGCTCCGTCTACGACACTGCAAAAAAGATCACGGTCAGCTGATCGACAGGTCACTCAAGCGTCTCGTAGAGGGAGGAAGGCGTGAAAAAAACGACAACAGCAATTGGCTCGGCGGCGATGCTGATATTGGTCCCCGGACTTGCCATGTCGGGCCCTGACGATGATAGCCTGACGATCAATGGCGATATTTCGATCGTCACGGAGACCGAGGCCCCGGCGCACGCGGAGAACCTCTCGACAATCTATTCCGGTTGGCGGTTTCGCTCCGACGAAACCCAGGCATTCCAGATGGACGATTTCGACAATCCCGGGATGATCGGTGTCGAAAACGCGATGGTGAACTGGGAAACGGTCGACGGATCTGCGGGAAAATCCTGCGCGGGCTGTCATGGTGCGCCTGAAGACATGGCAGGCGTGCGTGCGGTTTACCCGAAGTGGAACGAGGACAAAGGCAAGGTGACCACCCTGGAAGTGGAGGTCAACAATTGCCGCGAGAACCGCATGGGTGCGGAAAAATGGAAATACACCGGTGGCGATATGACCGACATGGTGGCTCTGATTTCCTCGGTTTCCCGTGGCATGCCGGTCAATGTCGCCATTAACGGTCCTGCAAAGGAGACGTGGGAGCAGGGCAAGGAACTCTACTATACGCGCACCGGCCAACTGGAGCTTTCCTGCGCGAACTGCCATGAAGACAGTTATGGCCTGATGATCCGCGCGGATCACCTGAGCCAGGGGCAGATCAACGGTTTTCCGACTTACAGGCTCAAGAACACCAAGCTGAATTCCGTGCATGCCAGGTTTAAGGGCTGTGTCCGTGATACGCGCGCGCAGACCTTCAAACCCGGGTCGCCGGAGTTCATCGCGCTTGAGCTTTATGTTGCCTCCCGCGGAAACGGTCTGAGTGTCGAAGGTCCGTCCGTCCGCAACTGATGCCTAAGGGCCTCTGCTTGTCGCTGAGGCCCTTTTTGCAATGTGAAATATTCACTTATGCGCATATGTTTTAAGGAGCGCCCAGTAATATGATATCGCGTCGCGATTTTCTTCAGGTTGGAATGGCTGCATCAGCGGTCGTCGGCGCTTCGGGCTTCGGCAATTGGGCACGGCTTGCAGCGCAGCAGGCGCTGACCCAGGATCAGCTTCTGGAGTTCGACACCTTCGGAAATGTCTCGCTTATTCACGTAACTGATATCCACGCTCAACTGAAACCGATCTATTTCCGCGAACCATCGGAAAATATCGGCGTCGGAGATAATCGTGGCGCCGTGCCGCACGTAACCGGTGCGCAGTTCCGCAAGCTCTACGGGATAGCGGATGGCAGTCCGAGCCACTATGCCCTGAGCTCGGGCGACTTCGCGTCACTGGCCAAAGGCTATGGCCGTGTCGGTGGACTGGACCGCGTCGCAACTGTCATCAAGGCCATTCGCGCAGATCGTCCAGACGCGATCCTGCTCGATGGCGGCGATACCTGGCACGGCTCCTACACCTGCTACAAGACGGCGGGGCAGGACATGGTCAATGTCATGAATGCACTGAACCCGGACGCCATGACGTTCCACTGGGAATTCACTCTCGGCAGCGACCGCGTTACCGAAATTGTCGAAGGCCTTCCCTTTGCGGCGCTTGGCCAGAACATTTTCGATGTCGAATGGGACGAGCCAACGGAGCTTTTTCCGCCTTACAAGATGTTCGAGCGCAGCGGCACCAAGGTCGCGGTCATAGGGCAGGCCTTTCCCTATATGCCGATTGCCAACCCGGGCTGGATGTTCCCCGAATTCGCGTTTGGCATCCGTGATGAAAACATGCAGGCAATGGTCGACGATGTGCGCGCGGAAGGCGCGGAATGTGTCGTTGTCCTGAGCCACAACGGGTTCGATGTCGATAAGAAGATGGCGACCGTGGTCAGCGGGATCGATGTCATCCTATCGGGTCACACCCACGATGCACTGCCGGAGCCGGTGCTGGCGGGCAAGACCATCATCGTTCCCTCCGGGTCGAACGGAAAATTTGTGAGCCGCGTCGATCTCGACATTCGCAACGGACAGCTCATGGGCTACCGGCACAAGCTCATTCCGGTTTTCTCCGACGTTATTGAACCGGATGCAGAGGTTGCCGCTCTCATCGATGAACAACGTGCGCCGTTTCTTGCCGAGTTGTCTGAGGTCGTCGGCAAGACCGACAGCCTGCTTTATCGCAGAGGCAACTTCAACGGCACCTGGGACGACCTTATCTGCGATGCGTTGCTGTCTGAACGCGATGCCGAAATCGCGCTCAGCCCCGGTGTACGCTGGGGGCCGTCGCTGATCCCTGGGCAGGAGATCACGCGCGAGGACATCTTCAACGTTACTTCGATGACCTATGGCAAGGCCTATCGCACCGAAATGACGGGAGAATTCCTGAAAGTCGTCCTGGAGGATGTTGCGGACAACATCTTCAACTCGGATCCCTATTACCAGCAGGGCGGCGACATGGTGCGCACCGGCGGGCTTGGCTACACAATCGATATCGCCCAGCCGCAGGGCAGCCGCATTTCCAACATGACCCTTCTGAAGACCGGTGAGGCGATCGATCCGTCGCGCTCGTACGTCGTGGCCGGATGGGCCAGTGTGAATGAGGGCACGGAAGGACCGCAGATCTGGGACGTCGTTGAAACTCACATTCGCAAGCTCGGCACGGTGACGACACAGCCGAGCAACAGCGTTGAAGTCATTGGTGCATAGTTTAGGCAGGGAGTCCTCTTTGATGGACGCGAAAACCAGAACATCCCGAAGGTCCTTTCTGAAGGGCAGTGTCGCGATCGCAGGCGCGTCGGTGGCCGGAGCGGCAAGCGCAACCGAGGCCGATCCGCTGATCACTGAGGTTCAGGACTGGGCATCGATCACCGGCGCCGGCGTGGATGAAACGCCCTACGGCATGCCGATCAGTTTCGAAAAAGATGTCGTCCGCCGCAATGTCGAATGGCTGACGGCCTCACCTATTTCTTCGATCAACTTCACACCGATACACGCGCTCGACGGGACAATCACGCCCCAGGGATGCGCATTCGAACGCCACCATTCCGGTGCGATCGAGCTGCGCAAGGAAGATTACCGGCTCATGATCAACGGGTTGGTCGATAAGCCGCTTGTGTTCCAGTACACGGATCTGGAGCGCTTCCCGCGAGAGAACCACGTCTATTTCTG
Organism: Roseibium sp. HPY-6; assembly: GCF_040530035.1. Classification (NCBI taxonomy): domain Bacteria; kingdom Pseudomonadati; phylum Pseudomonadota; class Alphaproteobacteria; order Hyphomicrobiales; family Stappiaceae; genus Roseibium; species Roseibium sp. HPY-6. Next base: position 1,598,291 of record NZ_JBEWCD010000001.1, on the reverse strand, counting down.
CGAATGTGCCGCCAATACCGGCATGGAGTGGGCGGGAGCCCAGCTGAATGGGGCGCAGTTCACGCACGGCATGATCCACAATATGGAGTATACCGGCGTTCCGCTTCGCACGCTGTTGAATGAGGCAGGCCTTGGCGCGGCCGGTGACCTCAAAGACAAGTGGGTCTACGTCGAAGGAGCCGATGCTTCGTCGAATGGCCGCTCGATCCCGATGGAAAAGGCCCTGGATGATGTCCTTGTGGCATTCAAGGCAAACGGTGAAGCCCTGCGCATGGAGCACGGCTACCCGGTTCGCCTCGTGGTGCCGGGGTGGGAAGGCAACATGTGGGTGAAGTGGCTGCGCCGCATCGAGGTGACCGACATGGCGGTGGAAAGCCGCGAAGAAACCTCGAAATACACAGACGTCTACGAGAATGGCACCGCTCGGAAGTGGACCTGGGTGATGGATGCAAAATCCGTCATCACCTCTCCAAGCCCGCAGATGCCCATTCCGCACGGCAAAGGCCCCCTTGTCATTTCGGGGCTCGCCTGGTCCGGCCACGGCAAGATCACGCGGGTCGATGTCTCAAGAGATGGCGGCATCACCTGGCGGACGGCCCGGCTTGGAAAGCAGGGCGACACCAAGGCCCTGACCCGGTTCTATCTGGACATCGACTGGGACGGAAACCCGATGCTTCTGCAATCGCGCGCGATGGACGAGACCGGCTACGTCCAGCCGACGAAACAGCAACTGCGGGAAATGCGCGGCGAAAACGCCGTCTATCACAACAATTGCATCCAGACCTGGTTCGTGGATGAAAACGGGGTCGCCGAGAATGTCGAAGTCTCTTAACCAGGTTTTTCTTCCGGTCATCGGTGGTACGGCTCTCGCGCTTTCGGCCGCGCTGTTGTTCGCCAATATGGACTACGGACAGAAAAGAATCGGATCGCTTGAAAAGCGCGTGGAGCAGGTTTCCCTGCAAGCCGAAACGGCGAACAGGCGGGCGGACGAAGAGGCGGCTGTCGTATCAGAGTTGAGAGACAAGATCGCGGAAATCCAGGAAGCAGCCGCTGCGCGTCAGGCAAACGCCGCCGATCTGACCGAAGTTGCCCCGGGTAACGACGGCAAGTTCGGTCTTGGCCGGGAAGCACAACCTGCGGAGGTTGCGGCATGGGACGTCGACGTGCTGCCCGACGGACGGGGTCTGCCGGAAGGCAAGGGTGACGCCTACTGGGGCGAGGAAGTCTTCGCGGAAAAATGCGCGTCCTGTCATGGGGATTTCGCTGAAGGCGTGGACAACTGGCCGGTTCTTGCAGGCGGGTTCGACACGCTTGGCGACAAGGATCCTGTAAAGACCGTTGGATCCTACTGGCCGTATCTTTCTACGGTCTGGGACTATGTGCATCGCTCCATGCCGTTCGGCGAAGCGCAGACGCTCACCGCCGACGAGACCTATGCAATCGTCGCCTATATTCTTTATTCGAACGATCTCGTAGATGACGACTTTGAACTGAGCCACGAGAATTTCGCCGAGTTCGAGATGTATAACAAGGACGGGTTCGTGATCGATGACCGTCCCGAGCTTGAATATGCCAAGTGGCGCGGCGAGCCCTGCATGGAGAATTGCAAGCCGAGCGTCGAAATCACCATGCGCGCGACGTTTCTCGACGTGACACCGGAAGACGGTGGCGAGTCGGTCATGAACCATGCAACGGCAGACGACACGCCGACATTCGTCGCTGCTGCACCTTCCACCGGGACAGATGCCACTGCCACAGAGGAAGCGCCGTCGGCTGCGGCTTCGCCTTCTGTCGATCCCGCACTGGTGGCTTCCGGCGAAAAGGTTTTCAAGAAATGCAGCGCTTGCCATGCGGTTGGCGTGGGCGCCAAGAACAAGTCCGGGCCACATCTGAATGACCTGATCGGCCGCCAGATGGGTTCCGTGGAAGGATACAAGTATTCCAAGGGTTTCGTCGCTGCCAACGAAGAAGGCCGGGTTTGGGATGAGGTGGCGTTGGCAGAGTTTCTGGCAAAGCCCAGGTCCTACATGAAAGGCACGAAAATGGCCTTCTCCGGGCTTAAGAAACAGAACGATCTTGATGCCATTACGGCTTATCTGAAGTCGATCGGAGAGTGAGGAGAGATGCGCCTCGCTCCACTTTTCCAGGTTCTCGCGGTCTCGCTGCTTTGCACGGCGGCAGCGGCCGATGAGTTCGGAGATCCCGTCGCCGGCGAGGCGGTATTCAAAAAATGCAAGAGCTGCCACATGGTGGGCGACGGCGCAAAGCATCGTATCGGTCCGCATCTGAACGGTATCTTCGGCCGGCAGGCCGGCACGCATCAGGACTTCCGGTATTCCAAGGCGCTTGTACGCGCCGGGACCGGCGGACTTGCGTGGCATGCCGATACGCTGGATGCGTTCATGGAAAAACCAAGGGCGCTTGCAAGCGGGACGCGCATGAGCTTTTCAGGCCTGAAAAAGCCCGCTGATCGGCTCAATCTCATCGCTTACCTGCGCACGTTTTCCGACGATCCGGCCAACATTCCGGAAGCGGACCCGACAGCCACTCCGACGGATCATGATCTTGATCCGGACATACTCGCGCTAAAAGGAGATCCGGAATACGGAGAATACCTCAGTAGCGAATGCACGACCTGTCACCAGGCCGACGGCGCGGATGACGGCATTCCGTCGATCGTGCTGTGGCCGGAGGAAGACTTCGTCGTCGCCATGCATGCCTACAAGAACAAGAAACGCGCGCACCCTGTCATGCAAATGATGGCCGGGCGGCTCAACGCGGAAGAGATCGCGGCGCTGGCAGCCTATTTTGCCGCGCTTGAACAATGACAGTGCATTTAGGGAGGAAGAAATGACACTGAACAGAAGGCAGTTTATCGGTACAACGGCTGCAATGGCAGCGGTCCTGTCCGCTCCCATGGTCAAGGCGCAAGGAACACCGCGCGTTGTCGTGGTCGGCGGTGGTGCCGGCGGTGCCACTGCGGCACGCTATCTGGCCAAGGACAGCAAGGGGGCGATCGACGTCACGCTGATCGAGCCGACCCGCAAATACTACACCTGCTTTTTCTCCAACCTCTATCTCGGCGGGTTCAAGGAAATCGAGGATATCGGACATACCTATGGCGGTCTCGCCGCAGGTGGTGTCAACGTGGTCCATGACTGGGCGGTTGGCGTCGACCGGGACGCCAAAACGGTCGCATTGGCTGGTGGCGGATCGGTGCCTTATGACAAGCTCATCCTGAGCCCGGGTATCGACTTTGTGGAAGGGGCTGTCGAGGGCTGGGGCTTGAGCGCGCAAAACGCGATGCCGCATGCCTACAAGGCGGGTTCCCAATCGGAACTTTTGAAGGCACAGCTGATGGCGATGCCGGAAGGTGGAACCTTTGCAATGGTCGCACCACCGAACCCCTTTCGCTGTCCTCCGGGCCCCTATGAGAGGGTGTCGATGGTGGCGCATTTCCTGAAGCAGAACAATCCGACCGCGAAAATCATCGTGGCCGATCCGAAGCCGAAATTCTCCAAGATGTCTCTCTTCCAGGAAGGTTGGGCGAACCACTACGAAGGCATGGTCGACTGGATCGGCGAAGACTTTGGCGGTGGCAATGTGTCCGTCGATCCGGGCGCTATGACCGTCACCATCGATGGCGAAGAGACAAAGGTAGACGTCTGCAACGTCATCCCGGCCATGAAGGCCGGGCGCATCGCCGATCTCGCCGGTGTCACGGATGGCAATTGGGCGCCGGTGAATGCCGCGGACATGTCAACGAAGGCAGACGCAGATATCTACGTTCTTGGCGATGCCTCGAGCCAGGGCGACATGCCGAAATCGGGTTTCTCCGCCAACTCGCAGGCCAAGGTCTGTGCCAATGCCGTGCGCGGGGCGCTGACCGGATCCAAGGTCTTCCCGGCGAAGTTCTCCAACACGTGCTGGTCGCTGATCGCCCCAGATGACGGTGTCAAGGTCGGTGCCACCTATGAGGCTACGCCGGAGAAAATCGCCAAGGTCGACGGTTTCATCTCAAAGACAGGCGAAAGCGCGGACCTGCGCAAAGCGACCTACGAGGAGTCCGAGGGCTGGTACACCGGCATCACCACGGACATGCTCGGCTGATCCTGATTTCCGCGTCCCGGCACGGACATAGCTCAATGCACGGGGCGCGGCCGCATGCAAAGCTTGCTCGTCACAATGGAGGATAAGGCTATGAAACCCCTACTACTCGCGGCAGCTCTCGGACTTGCTCTCAGCTCCCCTGCGACTGCCGAAAAGCCTTTCACATATTCATTTGACGGATCCTTTGAGGATGCGACCTTTGCTGTCGAGAGCGCCATTGTGGGTCAGGGACTGGTCATAGACTTTGTCAGCCATGTCGGTGAAATGCTCAATCGGACCGGGGCCGATGTGGGCAGCGACGCCCAGATTTTCAAAAACGCCGACATCTTTCTGTTCTGCTCCGCCGTGATCTCGCGTCAGGTGATGGAAAAGGATCCGATGAACATCACGCATTGTCCTTACGGTATTTTCGTCATGGAGACAGAGGACGGCGTCACGATCGGGCATAAGGATTATCCCGACGGATCGATGCAGGCAGTCGAAAACCTGATGCAGCAAATCGTCGCCGAAGCGGTTGGCAATTAAGGCTTACCAACAACAAACGGTCTCTCTAATGACTGACAGGCATCGCCTGAATAAAGCCTGATCAGGCGCGTTCGCTGTCACTGCGTTTGGTCTATTCAAATTCCATTTGCGCGAAGACCCTGCCGGCATTCCTGGTGGCCAGTTCTTCGAATGTGTCCAGATGGGCATAGGGCGACTGGTCGATATAGTAAGCATCGGCGAGCTCGCCGCCGTCTTCGAGGTGGGCACCGATCTTTTTGCGCAAGTAGAGCAGGTAGTCGCGGGTGTAGCGGCGCACCTGCGCCATATTTGTCGGATGGCCGTGGCCCGGAATGACATAGGTGGCGTTCAGCGCTTCAAATCCCGTTTCCCAGGTCTCCAGCCAGTCGGCGACAATCGTGTCTTCGAAAATCGGCAGCATGCGCTCGTGAAACGCCATGTCGCCCGCGATCACCAGGCCTTGCTCCGGCAGCCAGACCTGGGTGTCGCCGGGCCCGTGGGCTGGCCCGAGGTGAAGGACTTCGATGCGGAAATCGCCCATCTCGATGACATGTTTATCTTCAAATGTTTGGGTTGGCGGCGCGACGAAAGTGCCCTCAGCCTTGTCCCGATTGTACCGTTTCATGGCTTCCAGAATCTGGTTGCCGCGTTCATCTATTTCATGCGCTGCGTCGACATGGGCCAAGATCGGCACGCCTTGTTCGGACCAGTAGGAGTTGCCAAGCATTGCGTGTCCCTGGCCATTCTCGTCGATGACAAGCTTGACCGGCTGATCGGTGACCGCTCTGATTTCCGCGTGCAATGCCTTCGCGAGGACGTAGGCTGCGCCTCCGTTTATCACGATGACACCGTCGCCGGTCACAATGAAACTGAGGTTGTTGTTGTGGCCTGAGTTTTCGTAAGTCGGGGGAGCCGTTGCACCAATGGCTGACCAGACATGGGGGATGACCTCCACAGGTTTTGAATAAAGCGCGGAGCCCGGATACTGGTCGGAAATGTCTTCGCTGGCATGCGCAGAAACGCCAAGGCAAGCGGAGAGGAACAAGCCGAAAAGACGCATTAGGAAGCCTCCGGAAGAAAACGGAATGTATTGCCCGTGCGCTCAACCCGGCCAATTCCACCGCCTGGCAAATGAAAGCCGGCGATCTTGAGATCATCGGCGACAATCCGGTCCAGAAGCGCAATGCGTGTCGAGGCTGCGACCTCTGCATCCTGATCCGACCCGCTCGGCCACTCTGGCCGCATGAAGGCGACGTGGTGGTTGCCGATGGCGTCGCCGATAACGAGTGCGGCCTCAGAGCCGCTTCGAACCTCGAAGCTCATGTGACCGGGCGTGTGCCCGGGTGTGGAAACGGCGCGTATCCCCGGCAGGATTTCCTCGCCGCCTGAAAAGAACACGACCGTGTCTTCGATGGCCTCGAGCCGGCGCCTAGCACCGACGGCCATGGCAACACGCGCTTCGCCGATCGTGTCGACGGTCTCCGGGTTCCACCAGTAATCCCACTCGGCACGGCCGATCATGTAAGTTGCGTCAGAAAAGAGAGGGTCGTCGAATTCATCGAGCAGCCCCCAGATGTGATCAGGGTGCGCGTGTGTGAAAACGACATGGGTGATGTCTTCCGGGGCAACGCCTGCCTGTTCCAGCCCTTCCACCAGTTTGCCGGCCGAGGACTGGAAATCGGGCCCGGCGCCGACATCGAACAAAACTGTGTTGGTCTCATCCCTGTAAAGCGAGACATTGCAGTCCGGCTGAAGGGTCTGCCCTGAAATACCGGCTTCCTGCAGCAATGGTATGAGTTGGTCCTGCGGCATTGGATCGAAGACAAATCCACCAGGTATCGTCAAATGCCCGTCCCGGATGGTTGTGAGCGTCCCAGGGCCGATGGAAATTTCGGCCATCGCAAACTGGCTTAATTGCGCGGAAAGAGGCAAGGCAGCACACCCGGACAGAAAGGCGCGGCGGGACAGAGACATGACGAGGCTCACAATTTAAATTCTTATATATGAATATGTATTATAAAGTGTCGCTGTGCAAGACTCGCCGGAAGTGTCCAGCCCATTCCCCGAGCACGTTGAGTGGCTTTCCAGCGCTAAGCCTGCCGCTCCTCCGGTTTTCTCCCCAAGGCGCTTTCCACAAAGTGCGCCAAGTTCGTCCTGGCCATCGCTTTCCGATGTGAGCCTTTTGATCGCGTGCGGGCGATGAAACCACCCAGGCCATGGCAATGATATCGGGGACCATCTCCCAAGAACTGACACTCTTCCTTTGAAGAGGTTCGCCGTAAGGTTCCGGGAGACGGAGATTGCGGAAGCGTCAACGCCAGGTTCCGAGACGAGCTTCCGGATAGCGAAATCTTCCAGAGCCGGAAGGAAGCACAAATCTTCATCGAACAGTTTTGGAAGCAGTACACTATCAAGCGCCAGCACAGCGCTTGGGCTAACGACCGCCGACACCAGCATCCAACACCTCAATAAACCAACGGCCATGCATGCACCAACGATCACATCGGACCATTTAACGTGGGCTGGTCGCGCGCGCTTTTACATGAGTAGCTCATCGAACAACTGGTCTAGCCGACCGGTTTGCATCTGACTGGATTTACCAATCGCCACTATCTTCGTTTGACGTTGGTTGTCACCAAACCCTTTGTTTTCCATGGAGGCACGGCGGCCGACCAAGTGAAAGATGTTCGCACCTGACTTTTCACCATCAAAGAACAGCTGGCCTTTTGCCCGAAAGCAAAGATCAGGCAGCCGTTTTGCAAATTCCATAAAGCGATCGCGGCTGATCATCCTGTATGTCTGGCGGGACCAACTGACGTAGCCATGATGGTTCGATACGGATGATTGGCCGGGTTGAAAATTGGATGTAAAGTCCCGGTCAACCTTGTTGAGTATCATGCCTGTGGGGCACCGTCCGTAGGCGCTTTCGATGATTGTCGCATATGGACTGGCGGATTTCAGGGTCGACACAGTCGCCTTCAAGGCGCTGCTACTGACAATGTCAGTCTTGTTGACGATGATGCAGTCGGCAGCCGCCGCATGATCGATAACTAACTCAGTTTCTTCGAAGTCAGATGTCTGAAACTGCTCCGCATCGACCAGATACACGCGGTTGTCGAGGCGCACTGTTCCAGTCTGCTCAAGCATGAGAATTGAACTGTCTAAAGCCCGCGGGTCCGAGATCCCACTGGCCTCTATGATAAATGCTGAAGGTGTTTCATCTTCGTCTAGAAACGTTTTGATGCCCTGGATCAACTCTTCATTGAGCGTGCAGCAAACGCAGCCATTTTTTAGTGAAATTCGGCGTTCATCGGCCGTTTCAATAAGATCATAATCGATATTGATCGCCCCGAAATCGTTGACGAAGACAACGACACGTTCATCGTCAACCTCCTTCAAAATCCGGTTGATCAACGTCGTCTTTCCCGCGCCCAGAAAGCCCCCTACGGTTACGACCGGTACTCTATCTATCGACGGGTCATGCATCATAAACCCTCTCGCCAGCCAGCCAGGTCTGGAGCACTTTTATGTCCGATAATTCCTCCGGCTTTGTCACAAGCGGATCACTTTCCAGGACAACAAAGTCGGCATGTTTTCCAGGCGTGATCGATCCAAGCACATCGTCCTTGCAAATCTGGTACGCGGCATCGATGGTCACCGCTTTCAACGCGGCTTCGACATCAAGACACTGCTCCGGACCAAGACAGCGTCCATCCCCAGCGCGCCGGGTCATTGCGGCTTTCATCAGCTCAAGACATGATGGATCTGTCATCGGCGTATCAGCGTGTAAGGAAATGCGCATTCCATGCTTAACGGCACTGCCGGCCGGGACGTAATGAGCAGCGCGTTGCGGTCCGAACAAAACGTCTTCGATGGGTGCGCCCCAATGAGTGATATGATTTATGAAGAAGCTTGAAAGAACACCCATCTTTACGGCGCGTTCAACCTGATCCTCACGCATCAACGCGCAATGTTCGAGCCTGAACCGATGGTCCGGTTTGGGGGTCTCGTCAAGAACGCTCTCCAGTAGATCAAGAACCATGTCGATGGTTCTGTCGCCTTGCGTATGGATGGTCATTTGCCAGCCTTGGCTGACGTAGTTTCGCACCATCTTCTCGAAGAATTCCTGCGGGTAATTCAATCCTCCAGTATGGCCCGGACGCAGGTCCATGCGATCCAGTGTCACCTCATTTTCAAGATAAGGCTCTGTCAGCCAGATATTGCCAATGAAGGGTGATCCGTCCGCATGAATTTTTACGCCAGCCATCCAAAGACGGTCCTCGCCAACCTTCATGTCATCAACGTTCATGTCTGGCGTGACTGCTTGCTGGTAGGCGGCAATGCGCGGCATTGGCCAGCCCTTCTTTAACGCGCTGAGGTAATAGGCTTTGTAAAACGGCAGATAGAGATGTTCCGTTGTTGTCGTGATGCCGTTTTGGATAAAATCCTCAATTGAGGCTTTGAACTCGTCATTCAGGCGATCATCGCCCCAGGCCTCATAAAATGTCTCTATCGCTTGCCACGTAATTGCTTCGGCGATCTTACCACTTGGCTTGCCGCATGGATGGCGCTCAATAATCGAGCCGGTCGGCGTTGGGGTGTTTTCATCAATCCCGCACGCGTCAAAGCCGGCAGAGTTCATAAAAAGCGCATGGCAATTGGACGTCTGAATACCCAGAGGGTTGTTTGGCGCGACGTCATCCAACTGCTCCCGCGTCGGCGCTTCGAACCCATCATGAAGCTGCGCGTCCAACCCGAAGAAAAGGAGATGCTCGCCCGGTAGGCTTGCCGCGACCCGGCGCTTGATCTTACCCATAACAGCTTCAAACGAGGGAACGGTTTCTGCCCGGATATCTACGACAGGAGCGCCGCGTGTCTTGGCTGACCAAAGTGGATGCGAATGCGCATCGATGAAGCCGGGCAGGAGAAACTTTCCCTCAAGATCGACGCGCTCCGCTACCTCGCCCGCCTGGGTTTCACAATCTGCCATGGTCCCAACCTTGACGATTTTGCCATCTGCAATCGCGACAGCTTCTGGCGATTGAAACGCCTCATCCACTGTCGTGATCTTGCCGCCGAAGAAAATCGCCCGGGTCACTTATCACCTGCCGCGGAGTAGGTATGTGTCATCTCCCCGGCCTTTTTCTGTGCTGCCAGAAATTCATCATTGGAAAACAGAGGGATGATCTTGTGATGCTTTGACATTCCGCTGGCGTCCGCAAGCATCATGTTGGCCGCAACTGATGTCATATCGGGCATCTCGTAAATGAAAATCATGTCGAATTCACCGGCGGTGCCATATGCGTGGAGAAGTTTTCCGCCCATGGCAGCGACCGCGTTTTTCGAAACTTCCGCACGGTCGCTCACGGATTTGAGCATCTCGGCTTTCTTGTCATTTTCGTATTTGATCATCATCAACACTGTGATCGACATCGTCTTACCTTCTCTTTCCTTGAATGATGCGGTCGAGGATCATGGCGCAGACGAGGATCGCAAGGCCGGCAAGGATCCCTTGTCCTTCCGAGGCATATTGCAAGGCTTCGAGCACGTCTTCTCCGAGCCCCTTTGCGCCAATCAGAGAAGCGATGACAACCATCGCGAGCGACAGCAGAATCGTCTGATTAATGCCTGCCATGATTGACGGCATGGCGAGCGGTATGTCGACCTTCCAAAGCAGGTACCTTTTGTTCGCACCAAAGGCCATTGCCGCTTCGCGAACGTGTTCCGGCACGCCCCGCAAGCCAAGAACAGTGAGGCGCACCACCGGAGACCCGCCAAAGATCATTGTTGCGATGATAGCGGCCGGCTTTCCGGTGCCGAAGAAAGCGATAACCGGGATAAGATAGACAAACGCCGGCATTGTCTGCATGAAATCCAGGACCGGTCGCACAAAGGCATAGAGGCGAGGATTGCGTGCACAGGCGATGCCGAGCGGAATACCAAGTGTGATCGAAATGCAGGCAGCTGTTCCGAGCAATGCCAGCGTTTTCATGCTCTTGTCCCAAAAGCCCAGATATCCGAGATACGCAAGGCCCGCCCCGGTGAATATCGCGGCCCTCCAACCGGCTGACAGACCGGTAAGCAGGATTATGAACCCGCCCATGACGGGCCATGGGGTCTCAACGAAGATAGTCTCAAGGGCGTCCAGGACTGTCCGAATACCAAAGACCAGACTGTCAAAAAACCACTCCGAAGAAATCGCCGCGCTTGCCATCCATGCCTTGATGGCTTCCGCGACCGATGACTGCACTTGCGGGTCTGAGGGAAAGGTTTGCAGGCTCGGCACCTGATCGGGGAACCCGAACTTCAAAGAGCAAGTCAGATAGGTGAGGGCGGCAAGTGCGGCTGCCAAAGCAAACTTTTGCGGGGTCAATCCAGAGCCAATGGACCGATCTGATAGCCATTTGGAATAGCGTGATTGAAGGGCTGAGTTTGCGAGACCTGCCTGAATTGCTTTGACGACGAAAAGACCGATCAAACCAAAAACAATAAGCTGCATTGCGGTTGCGTTTGCGGCAGCGGCATCCGCCTTGAGGCCTTCCACGGCCCGTTCAAGCGACGCAATCGCGTTCTCGAAACCGGCAACCTTGTCGGGCGCATTTTCTTTCGCCTCGGCCAATTGAGTGTAACGCTGTTCGAGTGTTGCCTCGATGCCCGGTAGCCGAGCCAAAATTGGCGCGCCTAGATCGCCCCAGATCCCTCGGGCGAGTTGAACAACAGCTAAGGTTTCCAGTGCCACAAAGGGTAAGAAATACGACCAGAGGCTGCGCATGCCATACCAAATGGAACCGAGCAGGAAGGCCGCCCAGTTCCAGGTGAAGGTGAACCCGCGCTTGTCACCTATCGACTTAAACTGTTCCTCATAATAAGCGTCATTGACCGAAACAAACTGCTTAACGGTGCTGTCCGCGGAAGTATCGGCGGGAACGGCTATGTGATCTGTTACAGCTGTCATTGGTCCTCCGTCCCCTTTATTACGCCGTTGAGGATGTCGTTCTTTGTGATGACGCCCATCGTGCCGATGTCCTCATCTTTGACGAGGATCGCGCCTTCAGTGTTTGCTGATTTGACAATGATCTGGCGCAGCGTGTCGTTGCCCGAGACGGTCAAGGCATCCTCTGGCAGTTTGCCGTTCAGTTTTTCGAACTCGGCCAGAGGTTTGGCCAAGCTGTGGCCGCGAATAAGATTTATTCTCGAAATCCCGGCGACGAAATCCATGACGTAGTCGTCGGCAGGATTCATGATGATCTCTTCTGGTGTGCCAGTTTGGACGATCACACCATCTTTCATGATTGCGATGCGATCTCCGATCCGAACGGCCTCTTCCAGGTCGTGAGTGATAAAGAGTGTTGTTTTGTGCATCTTGTCGGCGAGCTTCATGAACTCATCCTGCAACTGCCGCCTGATCAGCGGGTCAAGTGCACTGAACGGTTCATCCATCAGAAGAACGTCGGCGTCGGCCGCGATGGCCCGGGCAAGTCCCACACGCTGCTGCATTCCGCCTGATAACTCGTGTGCGAACTTGTCTTTCCATTCAGCCAATTCAACAAGCGCAAGCGCCTCCTCTGCTGCTTTCCAGCGTGCGTTTTGTGAATACCCACGTATTTCAAGCGGCATTGCCACGTTGTCGCGTACGGAACGATGCGGCAGTAAGCCAAAGTTCTGAAAGACCATCGCAATGTTCTCATTGCGCACCTTGAGGAGTTGTTCTTCATCAAGTGACATGATGTCGACACCACTGACTTTTACTTTGCCCGCCGTCGGTGCCAGGAGGCGGTTTACATGTCGAACCAGCGTGGACTTCCCGGAACCTGACAAGCCCATGATGCAGAAGATTTCGCCCTGATTGACCTTGAACGTCGCATCAGCTACTCCAACCACGCAATCAAACTGTTCAAGCACCTCCGCCTTTGTCAGGCCGTCTTTTTGAATTGCAGCCATCGCGTCGTGCTGCCGTGAGCCGAAGATTTTCCAGACCCCTTCGAGATCGATCACGGATTGCAGGTTTTGCCGTGGTTGGTTGGTCAAACGACCCCCTTGCCGCGCTTGAGTGCGCATCTTTTGCTGATTTTTTTTCTGCGTGTGCCTGCCGGCGCGACAGGAGCCGCGCCGGCGGACCTTGGGAGGTGAGACCTAATTCAGTCCCAGCCAAGCATCGACACGGTCGGAATTCGCCGCGATCCACTCGCGAGCGACGTCTTCACTTGACCGTTTTTTCACGACTATTTCGTGCGTGAAATTATTCACGCTGTCGGTGTCCATATCGATGTTTGCGAGGAATGCAGCCACGCTTGGTGTGCGCGTTTCCAGAGACTTGGAATAGCCGACATGTATCGTTTTCGGCTTGTCGCCGGTTTCGACCTTGGAGTTCTCAAACCACTTCGGATCTTCTGCGGGCTGCTTCATGTTGTATTTTGCCGGGTCATATGCCGGCTCGTCCAGACGGACCATATCGAACACAAACCAGTTGTAGTGGGGTGCATAGCAATAGAATGCGTAGCCTTCACCCTTGTTCAGAGCGTCTGAAATTGATGCCGTCGCAACTTCTTCTTCGGCTTCGATCGGTTTGAAGAAGTTGGTGATGCCGTAGTCGCGCACCTTAACGGAGTTGATCTTGGTAGATGCCCAACCAGGAGCTCCAACCCAAATGTCGCCCATTCCGTCGCCGTCTCTATCCATCAGCTGGGCGACTTCGGGAGTCGCAAGATCGAACACGCTCTTGATGTTGTTCTCTTCTGCGAACTTTTTTGGAGCGCAGAAAGCTGAAAAGCCTTCATAGCTGCCGTTGCTCAGTGCAACGGATTTGTTCTGATCTACATATTCATCTGTAAAGTTTGACTGGTTTGGCAGCCAGACGTCTGGATGGACGTCAATTTCGCCCTTACCGCGATCCATCGCTTTGAAAATAACGGCATTCGTTCCTGGTACCAACTCAGCTTTGCCGCCGAGCTTATCCTCAATCACGACTTTGATGAGACCTGCCATGGCACGTCCACTAGCCCAATTCGGTTCAGCGACTTTCACCACTTCCTGGGCCATTGCGCCCACTGCAGTACTCATAACAACTGTTGCTGACAGGGCCAGCGACTTGAATTTACCCATGAAGACCTCCCACAGGTTGGTGAGTTCAACTTCGGTTGACATGTCAGAGTTATCTTGTGACATTTCAATTCTGAAATGTTAACTCATATTGCTAACATGTCAAACTTGTGAAACAAGATTGTTCGGAGTTGCCGCCGATTTGGGCAGTTGACTAGTAATTGTTGGGCAGGAGACATGGGCTTGGCAGAAGGTGCAAATGGCGCGGTCCATCGCAAAGATGAAGCCTTCCGGGACATCGAACGCATGATTGTAAACGGTGACCTGGAACCCGGCCGATGGGTTTCCGAGACCGATCTTGTTGAGGTTTCAGGTCACACACGTGCGCCCGTCAGATCTGCCATTCAACGCCTTGCCGACGAAGGTCTTCTTGTCATTGTGCCAAGACGCGGCGCGCAAATCGTCCCGATTGATCACACCGAACAGTTTCGCGCACTTGAGTTGCGACGCGTCGTTGAGATGCTGGTTGCAAGATCTGCTTCCAAACGGGCAACTCCTGCCCAACGAAAAAAGTTTGCGGAGATTGCAAACGGTTTTAGAGAAACTGCAATTTCGACTGAACAGTCCATCATGACCGAATTGGATGCTCAGTGTTTTGCATTGCTGATAAGCGCTTCCGACAACAGATTTGCCGCCAGGGCGCTTACCTCCGTCAAGGGACTTTCAAGGAGGTTTTGGGTATTCAATCAGGAACAATATGGTGACGTAAAGAAGATGGCGACAGCTCATGCCGCCGTCGCGGATGCCGTTTCCAGGGCTGATGAGAAAGCTGCAGAGATCGCCGTTTCGGAGCTCATTGACTATGTCGAGGAATTTACGCTCGCTGTTGTTGGGTTTGACATTGGCAAGTCGAAGACCGGTTGATGCACTCAAAACCGCACGTGAAGCAACCCGTTTCCTGAGTGTCTGGAGTGCCAGGCTGATTTTCGCAAGACGAGATGTTTTTTCTGACATGGGTCGAGGAACACTGTTTTTGCAGCCTTAGAAATTGATAAAGACATCGAGCCAGCCAACGAGGAATTCCCCCATTGCCGGATCAGGATGACACGCGCTGGAGGCTGGATTTGGTAACGTGGACCCTCTACCGCCACTACCCCGTGCGAGCGCAAGCTGCCCCTTGTTGGCTTTGCCTTCACGCAAGCAATTGTTTAGATTGGATTGCAGGTAGTCCTCGTTGCCTGCGGCCAGCAAAACTCCCTAAAGCACCCTGCCAGCTTGAAAAGGTTGTTTTTGCTTTTTCTCTCCCTCTTCACCTTGGCAACGATCCAGCGCGCTTATCGGTGGGCGTTCAGTCTTAGGATCCACACGCGTGTCGCATGCGCCATTTTCCATGAAGATACAAACCGGATCCGTCAGGCCGGGATTGTCACGGAAAACTCGCAGCTGCCCTGAGGATGACGCGCGTTTCAATTTGCGATACCGTGTCCTTGGAGGACGAGATCATGGGCGAGCTTGCGCATAGGCAACCCTTTGACGAAACGATCAAGGCATCCTGGGAGAGATGTGAGCGGCGACACGGTCTCGTAAGGACCACCGCGAAGCCGGTGTTACGGCTGCAGGCGTCCGAAATCGCGCCACGCCTTGACGAACTGGTCGATCGAAGCGGTGGAAGACACGGGGTCTTCAGCGAACTGTCCAAACTGGGCATTGATGCGGGACATTGCCTGGTGGTCACCGACTCTGATGGCATTGTCGTACGGTTTGAAAGCCCGTCCGCTACTCGTGAAGCATTCGAGGCCAACGGTATTGGACTAGGATCTTGCTGGGATGAGCGGATTGCCGGGACCAATGGTGTTAGCGTGGCCATGGGAGCTGGCGATGCCGTCACCGTGCGTGGTACGCAGCATTATCACACCAGCCTGACGGCTTTTGCCTGCACGGCCGTGCCGATGCTTGATGCGGACAACGAAACCATCGGGGCGGTAAGCCTTTCGGCGTTCGATCGCGGCAGTCCAACCGACTATTTGATCGCAAAGAAACTGTTGCTGTCTGCCGTTGGCAGGATCCAGAGCAAACTCTTTGAAGCGAAGTATGCAGACTACACAATTGTGACCGTCACCTCAGCAGGGCCTGCCGATCTTTTGCGGCGCGAGGGTCTTGTCGCGATTGATGGCCAAGGCACAATCCTCAGCAGTACAATCTGGGCAAATGAGCTCGCAGGGCTTCCAAAGGAAACCAACCTGTGCGGACAGCAATTCGATGGTGTTTTTGGTACTGCGTCCGACACGTTCAAATCTGTTCCAACCCGGATGGCGAGCGTCGGTTCAGACCAGCGTTCAGGGTTGAGTTATGCGGTCCGTAAACCAGTTGCCGATGCCAGATACACACCCGGCTGGCAAAGTCCCAATCCGGCTGAAAATCGCCGCGAGAACGGACAATTGTCGCCAGACTTGTTTAGCGATAGCCATGAAATGGCGAAGGCTTGCGCCAGGGTGGAGGCGTATATAAAGCGCGCCACGCCCATAGTGATTGAAGGCGAGTCGGGAACCGGAAAGTCTGCTCTTGTTAGCGCAATCAGCAGTGGGCTTGGGCTTGGGCGTGAGCAGATCGTAACTGTGGACTGTGCCTCAATCTGGGACTCGCAGGCCGATCGGGATTATGTTCAAAACCTCTATAGCCAGGCCCGCGTTGTCGACGCATTTGGTCCTGAAGGGCAGGGCATCACCGTACTGGTCTTGGACAATGTCGGCGAACTGCCTGCATTTGCTCAATCGGGCCTGCGCAAGCTGGTGGAAGAGTTCGAACGCGATGCTTCGCCTTTGGATATGCAACACGCGAAGCCCGGATTGAGGATCGTGGCTATCAGCCGTGAGAGCCTATTTGCAGCAGTAGAAGAGGGACGGTTTCGAGAAGATCTTTATTACTTGCTGGCCGGGGCCGTTGTTGAACTCCCACCCTTGCGTGAGCGGGAAGGTCTAAGGGAATTGTGTCAGCGGGTGGGATCACAACTTGCCGGCACTGACGTTGAGATCACAGAAGAGGCGCATGAGATGCTCGCGGCATCTGACTGGCCGGGCAATGTCCGGGAGCTGCGCAACGTATTGCAACAAGCGCTGTTTGAGGGGAACGGAACGCGCATTTCGTTGTTGGACCTGCAGCCGTCATTGAGGCGGATTTCGCGTCAGACTGTTAGGCAGCAACGGACAAACAGCTCTCGTCAAGCGATACGGTTGCCGGTCTATGATGAAAGACAGATGTTGTTGGATGCCCTGACAGGCACAAATTGGAACGTATCGAAAGCTGCCCGCGCCCTGGGAATTGGGCGGGCCACGATCAATCGGAAGATCAAGCAGCACGGGCTCTTGCGTCCGTGCTGAGAAGACCTTCGCCAGTTTCCAGGATTACGCAGGTTACTTGATCAGATGTGGATGACGCGTCCATAAGCGTCGAGCACGCTCTCATGCATCATTTCGCTCAAAGTCGGATGCGGGAAGACGGTTTCCATCAGGTCTTGTCCGGTGGATTCCAGTTTCTGACCAACCACGTAGCCCTGGATGAGTTCCGTTACCTCTGAACCCACCATATGTGCTCCCAGCAGTTCATCGGTCTTGGCGTCAAATACGGTCTTGATCATGCCCTGCGTTTCGCCAAGAGCGATGGCCTTGCCGTTGCCCTGAAACGGAAAGCGGCCGACTTTCACTTCGTATCCGGCCTCTCTCGCCTGATCCTCGGTGAGACCGACGCTGGCAACCTGCGGGTTGCAATAGGTACAGCCTGCAATAGTTTCGGGTTTGACCGGATGTCCGGTCAGACCTGCGATCATCTCCGACACCATAACGCCCTCATGACTGGCTTTGTGCGCAAGCCAGGGACCGGCTACCACATCCCCAATCGCATAAAGACCGTCGACGCCGGTGCGGCAATAAGGGTCGGTGACGATATGCCCGCGGTCCACCTTGACCCCCGCTTCCTCAAGACCCAGCCCTTCGACGTTGCCTGTGATGCCGACGGCGGAAATTACGGTGTCGAACTCTTCTTCGACGATACCGTCCGGTGTCTGGATACGGGCCACGACCCTGTCGTCGCGGCGATCAAGATCGGTGACCTTGCTGCCTTCTAGAATTCTCATGCCTTGTTTGACAAAGGCCTTGCTGGCCAAAGCAGCTATCTCGGCATCTTCAGCGGGCAAGACGCGCTCCAACACCTCGACAACAGTCACCCGCGCGCCAATCCCATTGTAAAAGCTGGCGAACTCAATCCCGATGGCACCTGATCCGATAACAAGGAGTTTCTTTGGCTCGTGGGGAGGCTGCAAGGCGTGCTTGTAGGCCCAGACCCTCTTGCCGTCAGCTTCCAGCCTGGGCAACTGCCGCGCCCGCGCACCGGTGGCCACAACGATGTTGTCCGAGTGAAGTGTCTGTTCCCCGTCATCATTGGTGACGACAACCTCGCCTTTCGCGGCCAGACGAGCCTCGCCCATGATGCTTGTCACCTTGTTTTTGCGGAAAAGGTAACCCACGCCGTTCGACAGTCTCTTTGCAACCGATCGAGAGCGTTTGACGATGGCTCCAAGATCATGGGTCGCGGTATCGATATTCAGTCCGAATTCCTTGGCACGCTGTGCCAGATGCAAGACATCTACGGAGCGCAGCATCGCTTTGGTTGGAATGCATCCCCAGTTGAGACAGATGCCGCCAAGATGTTCGCGTTCGATGCAGGCGACATTCAAGCCGAGCTGCGCACCCCGGATCGCAGCAACGTAACCGCCGGGTCCCGCACCGATGACAACCATATCAAAAGCCTGATCAGACATGAGCTGCTTCCTTTTTGCGTCACACGACAGAAAAGCCGGTGACTTGCATGAGTTGTTGAATGACCGAGACGCCGGCAGCTGCAGCCAGCACGAGAGCAACTGGCATGCGCCAGCGCAAATCATTGGATTTGAGCGTCTGGTCCAGCACGTAGATGATTGGCAGGAGTGCGACGTAGACGGCCAACTGGCAAAGCTCCAAACCAAGCGCGAAGGCCAAAAGGGCAAGGGCATCCACTTCACCGGCAAACAATGCCACCGAGGCAGCAGCCGCAAAGCCATAGCCATGGATCAGGCCGATGATGAACAACGTTGGCCAGTTCATCACATGAGGCAGCTTCAACGCGATCGCTGCACCGGCCGCGACAATGGATAAGACGATCAGCAATTCCACGGATGGAATGAACCAGGCCGCGTGCGGCGCATATCCGTAAAGACCTGCTGCAAGCGTCAACACATGGCCCACCGTGAATGCTGAGGCCCATAGCAGCGCTTGCCGCCAACTCTTTGCAGCAATTGCGATCAACAGGATCATTGCAAGGTGGTCAAAGCCCAAATAGATATGCTCCGCCCCAATCCACGCGATGGTTACGAACCGTTGAAAGGGAGAGACAAGGCCATCAAACCGGGCGTCCAGAATTCCAATTGTGGCGCGGGTTTCGGTGCCGGTATCGCGATGGAGCTTTACGACGGTGCCGAATTTGTCCATCACCTGGAACGTCGCTCCAAGGTCAGATGTGATGCGAATGGGTGCGTCCAGGCTGCCTTGCGGAAGTAGGAATTCGACATCGAGCGTGGCATCAAAATAGGGAAGCGGTGCTTGCGATGCCTGCTTGTCCAACGTCTTTGAGGCTGACTTCACCGTGCCGAAGGTTGGCCGGTCCGCATCGGGCCAAAGCCTTGTTCTCCCGATGGTGAAGCTTTGTTGCGAACCATCGATCCAGATTGTCAGGCCCTCCGACAGGCGTAGATGTAACGCTTGTTCTTCATCGCGCAGTGTCTTCGGATCGAGCAGGATGTCGTCTGCGGCGTACGTGCCGAATGGGGGCGTGCGGGTCTCTTCCACGCCTTGCCAATCTGCCGGCAAAAGCGCGAGTGGCGCAGGCATCCGAATGAGAATTGCGATCTGGCCGGCCTCGTTCTCGGCAATATGAACAATGCGGGGATCTGAGTAGCTGAAATGTGCTTCTGCCCGAAGTGGTAACAACATGAAGCACAGGGCGCATGCCGCTAGTAATTTTCTCCAAAAAGACCTGCAACGTGCCATCTGCCTGCTCCCAAATGAAGATGCCCGGCCAATGCCTGGCCGGGCAAAGGCTCGGTCTTCAGGAATCCGATTTCGGGCTCCAGAAGGTTCTGTTGTTCTGTTCTTCGTCGATGATGCCATTCGGCGCGCTGACAATTTCCATCTGCATGCCCCAGGGCGACAGGAAATAGACCCATTCCATGCCCTCAAGTCCGGTGCCGGTCAGTGGATGCGGCTCTTCCAAGACGCGAACACCGTTGTCTTTCAGGTACTGTGTCGCGGCGTGGATGTCGTCGACATAAAAAGCGATGTGATAGCCGCCGATATCGCTGTTCTTGGGCGGGTTGGGATCCTGATCCGGCGATGAATACTGGAAGACCTCCAGGGCAGGTCCATTCCCGCATTTCACCATGGTGATGACGTTGATGACCGCGCGCGGGTTGACGTTGAGGTTTTTCGTCATCCAGTCATCGTCAAACGGGCCGAACGGTCCGAAGGAGAAGAAGGATTCACAACCCATCACATCGACCAGGAATTCAACCGCTTCATCCACATTCGGAACCGTGATTCCAATATGCTGGGTGCCACGCATTCCCGGCATTTCAGCATTTGCCGCGAATGGCGTGCTCAATGCCAGCGCGGCGGCGATTATCAGTGCTCTCGGTTTCATGGGTCTGCTTCCTCCTGGTTTGGTTTTGGAAAGAGCCGTGTCCTTGCAGGCGAGCTGCTTGCTCAAGGCGATTCAACGAGGATCTTGATTTGGGATTTGTCTGAGACGAGTGTCTCGAACCCCTCGGAGACAATGTCTTTCAGGGCGATACGTTTGGTCACCAACCGGTCCGCAGCGAAATGGCCTTGTTCCATCAGGGCCATGACCGCCGGGTAAACGTTGCGATAAGCGATCGTGCCCTTGATATCGCGTTCCCTGATGACAACGGTGTTGGGATGGAAACTCGCCTCCGTTTCCCAGATCGAAACAACGAGTGTCTGACCAGCATATTTTGTCGAGTCGATCGCTTGCGGCAGAACGGCGGGGACGCCGGTTACTTCGAAGGCAACGTCAACGCCGCCGCCGGTCCGTGCAATAATCTCGGCGGCCGGATCCACTGAACCCGGATCAAATCCCTCCTTCGCACCGAGGTCCAAAGCCTTTTGCCGCCGTGCTTCAGAAGGCTCGACGACATAGATCTCGGACGCGCCCGCAATGCGCAGAGCCTCAACCACCAACAGCCCGATGGGTCCCGTGCCAAATACCGCGGCCTTGTCGCCGGCCTGAATTGAACTTTGGCGTACGGCGTGCAATGCCACGGCGGCCGGTTCAACCAGAGCGCCTTGTTCCACTGACAGGCTGTCAGGCATCTTGTGAGCCATGCGCTCGGGAACAATGGAAAAAGACGAGAACCCGGCGATGCCACCGGACAGCCCCATA
Organism: Roseibium sp. HPY-6; assembly: GCF_040530035.1. Taxonomy (NCBI): domain Bacteria; kingdom Pseudomonadati; phylum Pseudomonadota; class Alphaproteobacteria; order Hyphomicrobiales; family Stappiaceae; genus Roseibium; species Roseibium sp. HPY-6. The sequence goes on along the minus strand of NZ_JBEWCD010000001.1, from coordinate 1,577,153 downwards.
AAGCCGAGCTTTTCGCAGAGATTGTATTTGCCATCCAAACAGGCAGCGCATTTGCCGCAGGCATAGATCGGCTCGATGGCCACCCGATCACCTATAGAAATGCTGTCGACACCTTCGCCAAGCGAAACGACTTCACCACAGTATTCATGGCCCATCACAACCGGAGCCTTGTCGTGGCTGAGAGGGTGCTCCGCATCGACCGGCACAAAGATTGGTCCGGCGAGGTACTCGTGGAGGTCGCTGCCGCAAATGCCGGCCCAGGCCACTTTCACCTTGACCTCTCCCTTTCCGGGCTCAGGTTCATCCAGGTCTTCAACACGGATATCTTTCGCTCCATACCAGCGCGCGGCTTTCATGATGTGCTCCTCAGTTGAGTTGGGTGTCGCCCCCAAGCACGGCCAAGTCCGAAAACCTGACCGCGCCTGGGGAGGTGCAGGGTGATCAGATATTCTTCGCGCTCATCTCCTGGGCGATGTACTCCGCCTGACGGATCGCCAGGGCCACAATCGTTAAGGTCGGATTGCAGGCTGCCGATGAGGTGAACTGGCTGCCATCTGAGACGAAAAGGTTCGAGATATCATGTGATTGACCATAGGCATTGACGACGCCTTTGGAGGGATCGGCGTGCATTCGGTTGGTGCCCATGTTGTGCGATGCCGGGTACGCGGGAAGCTCATAGACATCCGTGGCCCCGACCGCTTCATAGATCTGGGCCGAGGTCTCGAACATGTAGTTGGTCATGTTGACGTCGTTGATATGCGGCGTCTTGGCGACGATAGGCACGGGCAGACCGTATTGATCGACCTCGCTGTCATGCAGCGTCACGCCGTTTTGCTCCTGCGCGAGGTCTTCACCCAGCACCCAGACACCCGACATGTGGTCGTATTTCTCCAGACCCTGCGCGACGCTCTTGCCCCAGCCTGTGTTGCCAGGCTCCATGAAGGCGGCCATAAAGGGGAGCCCGAGGGACAGGAATTCCAGATAGAATCCGCCAGAAAATCCGCGTGAAGGATCGTGATAGACATCATCGCCGACGATCCCTGCGACTGACGTCCCCCGGAACATGTGAACAGGCTCGGGCATCGCGGCATAAACGCCACCAGTGGTATGCACCATGTAGTTCTTGCCAACCTGGCCCGAGGAGTTTGCCAGTCCGTCCGGGAACATATTGGAAGCGGAGTTCAGCAGGAGCCGGGGACTTTCAATGGAGTTGCCTGCGACGCAGACAATACGGGCTTTTTGAAGTTGCTGATTGCCATCCGCATCGGCGTAGAGCACGCCGGTCACCTTGCCACTGGCATCGTGTTCGATCTTCAGGGCCATGGCGCCTGTGCGGATTTCGCAATACTCGGTGTCTTCGGCTTGCGGCAGCTCAGTGACCATGGTGGACCATTTTGCGCCGACCGCGCAGCCTTGCATGCAAAAGCCGATTTGCTGACAGGCTGGCCGTCCGTCGCGATCGAGCGAATTGATCGCCATAGGCCCGGAATCGTAATCCGTGCGCCCGGTCCGCCTGCATCCTTCCGCCAACACCCGAAAGCCATTGTTCCAGGGCAGGTGCGGCATGCCGGTGGTCTTGCCAGTGACCCCCATCTTGAGCTCTGCTTGTTCGTAATAAGGCGTCAGTTCTTCAAGGGAGATCGGCCAGTCCTCGATATTGGCGTTTTCGATCTCGCCATAGGTCGAGCGGGTCTTGAACTCGTAGTCCTTGAAACGCAGTGCGACGCCGGCCCAGTGTACCGTTGAGCCTCCATAGCCCTTCACGATCCAGGCCGGCAGGTTTGCGTGGTTGACTGAGCCATGCCAGCCGCCAGCGGAGTAGCGTTTGTCGAGCCAGGAGAGCTTCTGGAAGGCTCCCCATTCGTCATTGACCATATCGCTGGAATCAAACCGCGGCCCGGCTTCGAGTACGACCGACTTGATGCCCTTTTTGGCCAGTTCATTGGCAACGGTGCCGCCCCCTGCACCAGAGCCAATAATGACAACAACACCTTCATCATTCAGTTCGAATGTAGCCATTTTTTCGTCCCCCTATTTTGCAACCTTGGCCATGCGCTCTTCGAGACTTGGCCCCTGGGGAACGAAGGTGATGTCGGAAAACCCGCGCTCGATGTATCCGCCATGCTCCACTGAAGAGCCCTGGTAGCCGAATTTCGGCCAGACATCGGGGTTGTTGTAGATGCCGAAATAAGCCGCCCACCGAACCCCCTGGAAGAAGCCCTCGTTCTGGAACTTGCGCAGAAGGCCCTCGCGTGCGTCAGCATCCTCAATGTCGACATAACTCACGCCAAAGAGCACTTGGGCCTGTTCTTCGATCTGCGCCAGTCCGGCCTTGAGCGCCTTGGCGTTTGTCTCGTCTCCATCCGCCGTCGCAATCACGCCGTCGGCAATGGCCTGGTAGACTTCGATATCCAGAAGATCGGGGTGCGGGTAGATGTCCTGCGTCATGCGCAGCACCATGGCCGATTGATCGGCGTCCAAAGCGGACGCAAACGCCGGTCGCGCCCCGGCCAGCATCGCGCTTGTTGTGACCCCCGCCACGGCCGATGTCATCAGGAACAGACGGCGGCTCACGCCGGCATAGTCCTCTTTCGGTACCACATACTTGTGGAAGTTGATTGTCATTTTCTCCTCCTAGCTACGATCTCTTGGCTTGGTTTTTTTCAGCGTCGCAGTCGCTCGTGCGGGCAAAAGAAACTCTGCTTCGCAGATGACATCAGCGAAGTGCGTGTCTTACCGGTGCCCGAATGTCAGTCAGTCCGGCTTTTCAGCAGCCGCAATGGCTTGTCCGTGGGGCAGGGAACAGGTGGTTGCTAGAACCGGTTGAACCCTCCCTTGCGCGTCATATAAGTGGGTGAGATTCCCGCTAGCACCTCCCGGATATACTGGGTTGCGTTGTCGCTTACGGTGCCGGTGCAACTGCTCACCAGTTCGAAAAAACGGCCGGCGTAGTTTTCGGCAAAACCCTTCACATGCAGGTCGCCGTTTTCCCCATCAGCATAGACCTCGTGAATGTGCCACTTGCCGGTGTCCCCGATCTCTGACCATTCATAGGTCAGGGTGCCTGGTTCCTTTTGGGCTCGCTCTACAAGCTCGCTCATGAGATCTTTGAAGCGGGCCGCTTTGTGAGCTGGCACATCGACTTGAAGATGTATGTGTATTGTTGCTTCAGACATGTTTCCTCCCACGTTTACTTGTCCGCTTGCCTCAAGCTGCAGCGAGTGCCGGCCTCCTTGTTCGAAGACGCCTCCAACTGGCGTGATAAAGCTGATGCGCAATCTCCGCCCTGTCGGGCATTTCTGCTCCTTTCAAGGCACGCAAGGTCACGTGTTTCTTCGGATCGACAGGTGGCAAACCGAGGTGGCGGTGGAGATCTGCAATCATCTCAGCGTCCGACTGCACGTTGCCCTCCACAAAAATCAGGGCATGTGCCAGGACCCGGCATCCGCCGCCTGGCAAGGGTTTCCAACGTTGCGCCGTACCGACCAATTTCTTGCCATTGACGCCGAGGTTCCAGCTGCCGTCGCAAAAGCTCGCCGGTATGTCTTTGCATTCGAGATCCAGCTTCAGACCGGATAGGGCATCGCGTAAGATCTCTGTAAGATCCGCATATGTCTCTTCGATCGTTGCCCCATTCTCAACTGTGTAGGCGAGCGCGAGGTTCAGCATGCCAGGGCCTTGCGGCACAGGCCCGCCGCCTGTCGGGCGCATGGTGATAGGCCAGCCTTCAAAGGCGGTGGAACTCTCAAGTCCGTGCTTGCGGATCAAAGCCGCCGGGTAAACGATCCCGCGGGATTGAGGGCTCCAGACCAGAACACCCGGACCGGTCCCCGAAAACAGGGCAGCTTCGAGGGCCAGACCTTCTGCAGCATCCCGTACCTGACGCAACTCTGCCGTCATGCGCTCATCCCTTCGATTTCTTCGCAAATCGAGGTCAGCAATTCTCCGGCAGGAGCGCCGTCTATCGCACGGTGGTCGAAGGTGAGCGATAAACCCACGTGTGGGCGCAGGTCGATGCCGCCATCCGGTGAACGCACGGCGCGGTCGGTCAACTTGCCTATGCCCAGAATGCAAATCTGAGGAGCATTGATGATCGGGGTGAAGTGCTCCACCCTGGTCAGCCCAAGATTGGATACCGTGAAGGTCCCTCCGGTCATTTCGGTGACGGAGAGCTTGTTGGCCCTTGCTCGCGTCGCCAGATCCTGGCGGGCTGCCCTCAATTCGGCGACGTTCATGTCTCCCGCACCAAAAATCGCGGGGGCGACCAGAAGATTGCCCGGCAGGGCAATGGCAACTGAAAGATCGATCGCCTCAGACAAGTGAACTTCCTTGCCTTCAACGCGTCCGTTGCCGTCCGGGTTTTTCTTTAACGCCCGGACCACGGCAAGCATCAGCAAGTCCTCGACGGAAGCCTTGGTTCCAGCCTCCGCCAGGCGCGCTTTTTCCGCCATAAGGGCAGTGGCATCCGCGTTGCCGTGGTGGGTCAACTGCGCTGCGGTAGCAAGGCTTTTCACCATTGCGTCGGCGATCATGCCACGCACGCCCTTCAGTGGAACGATGCGAACCTCCTCACTCATGAGATCGTACCGATGACACCGCCCTTCGGCACAACAGCATCTGCCTCTTTCGCGATACTGATCGTGCCCGAGGCGGGCGCATGGATCTCGTACTGAACCTTTGCGGTCATGATTTCCGCGATCAGGGCACCCTCTTCGACGGATGCCCCATCGTTCACGAGCCATGACGTGATGACGGTGTCTTCGTCTTCCTCCCACAGATCGGTCGGGATGATGATGTCTGTCATTGTGATTTTCCTGTGTTTGGTGAGGCCACCGGTGGTGGCCGCCTGCATCCTTTTGCGTCAGGCGGCGTTCATGCCGTCAAATGCAGCAACAATCTTGTCGGGATTGGGCAGGCAGTACTGCTCCATGACGCGCGCAAACGGGATCGGCACATCGGGATAGGCAACGCGTTTGGGCGCAGCTTTCAGGACGGATATGTCATGCTCAGTAACGGAGGCAATCACCTCACCGGACACGCCGTAGGACATGTAATCCTCGTCCACGACGATCAGCCGTCCCGTCTTGGCGACTGATTTGCGGATCGTGTCCCGGTCGAGCGGCACAAGGCTGACAAGGTCGACGACCTCTGCACTGGTCCCTTTTTCTTCCAGTTGCGCGGCCGCCTTGAGTGCGTGATGAACGCCCATACCGACACTGACGATGGTCACATCGGTGCCTTCGCGCACAACTTTGGCCTTGCCGATCTCCAGCGTGTAGCTTTCTTCGGGGGTATGCACAGTTGCCCCCGGCTCGGTTGCCAGCCAACCCATGCCCTGCAGGCTCTTGTGGTACATGTAGACCACGGGGCTGTCGTCACGCATGGCAGCCGTCATGAGGCCCTTGGCATCATAGGCATTCGAAGGACAAACCACCTTCATTCCCGGCAGGTGAGCAAAAGTTCCATAAAGACATTGCGAGTGTTGCCCCGCATCGGAATAGCCGCCCCCCGTGGAGGTCATCAAAACCATCGGCACTTTGAAGTTTCCGCCCGAGAAATAGATGTTTTTGGCCATCAGGTTGTAAATCGCGTCGAAACAGACGCCGAAGAAATCGACAAACATCAACTCCACAACAGGACGCATTCCGTCCTGGGCCGCACCCACGGCTGCGCCGATAAAGGCCGTCTCGGAGATTGGCGTATCCCGGATGCGTTCAGCTCCGAACTCTTCGAGGAGACCGCGCGTGTTGCCGTAGACGCCGCCAAGTTTGCCAATATCCTCACCCATCACAAAGACCGACGGGTCGACGCGCATTTCCTGGGCAACGGCTTCCGCCATTGCGCGTGCGATGGTGAGTTTTCTTTCGTTTGGTTTGTTCATGATGTCCTCCCTGGCCCTATGCGAAGACCGATGTCAGCGCGTCTTCCGGCGCAGGGTCCGCACTGTCGCGGGCAAATTTAATCGCGGCTTCAACACGTGCTGCGGCTTCTGCCTCGATGGTTTCGAGCTCGGCCTCGCCAGCCATTCCGTCGGCCAGCATCTTTGCCCGCATCTTCGGGATCGGGTCTTTTTCAAAAAGCGCGTCTTTCTCGCCCTCAGGCCGGTAGCCTTCAGCGTCCCCCATAAAGTGCCCGGCAAGGCGATAGGTTTCGACTTCGATGAGTGATGGGCCGTTGCCTTCGCGGGCCTGTGAAATGGCCTCGCCGGCGGCTTCAAAAATGGCGTAGGGGTCATTGTCGGCGATGCGAATACCCGGCATTCCATAGGCAGAGGCACGCTCGGCATTGTTGGAAATAGCGGTCGAGTCTTCTTTGGAGACCGAAATGCCCCAGGCATTGTCTTCGATCACACAGACGAAAGGCAGGTTCCAGGTGGCCGCAAGGTTCATCGCCTCGTGCCATCCGCCCTGATTGACGGCGCCTTCGCCTACAAAGGCCACCGCGACTCCGGGTTTGTTCTGCATCTTGCGGCTAAGCGCGGCGCCAACTGCGGGACCCATGCCCTGTGCGATAATGCCCGAACAGGCAAAATTCACATCCGCATCGAAAAGATGCATGTGCCCGCCGCGTCCGCCAGACAGACCTGTTTTCTTGCCAAAAATCTCGGCCGCCATCTTGTCCAGGTCAACACCCTTTGCGATTGCCTGGTGGTGAGGGCGGTGCGTGGCTGTAACCACATCGCCGGCATTCAGATGAGCACAGACGCCAACCGCGACAGGTTCTTGCCCGTCGCTCAGGTGCATCTCGCCTGGGATCGGGCCGTCCGCCATGCTGAAGACCGGCGTCTTGCCCTCGAAATAGATGCCCGCAATGGCCTCTTCGAACTTCCGGCTCGTGACCATGTTGCGATACATCCAATGCTGTTGTTCACGCGTTGGTGCCAATTTCTTGTCCTCCCTTGGGCCGGCTCACATCGCTCCGACGCTTCAAAAGGTGGGATGACACTGTGATTTTCGGCAAGAGCAGATTCGGGAGGACGGAGAAGTGCGTCTTGACCTGTCTCTTCGTGAGACGGTTTGAGACAGTTTGAGACAGATTTGGATTTTCTGAGACGGAAATGCGCCTGGATGTGCACCTCAGATATCAATGGGCAGCTTGCTGGTGGCTCGAATTTTTCTCACTAGAAGTCGGGTAAACATGAGAGCAGGAACCGCTCGTCCATCAGTTTCGTGAATGCGGACTGCCCCTGAAGTCTGGGAACTTGCAATCGCCATCGCGCCTGTCTTGAAAGTCTGGGAAAACAGCTGATCGGCACAAGCAGGACATCGCACGGTTTCGTGTACGATATCGCTAGTCTTATTATATAGAAAATCTAAATTCTGATTCTGTATTTCGTCCGTTTATTCCAAATAGAAGAGATTGTACCACTCCTGCGAATACAAAACGCAGGAGTAACTCCATGAATTCAATGTCTCTGGACAGCTATGGTGCGGACTCGGTTTTCAAACTGGCGGAGATCGAAAAACCTGTAGCGAAACCGGGCCATGTCCTTGTCAGAATTGCCGCCACCAGCGTCAATACGATTGACACCATGATCCGTAACATGGGCGCAGACCTTCCCCTTTCGCCAGCCCTGCCGGCCGTCCTGGGTATGGATTTTGCCGGTACGGTTGAAGCTGTGGGCGAGGGCGTTACGGGATTTCAGGCGGGCGATGAGGTCAATGGATGCGCCGGTGGTCTGATGGAGCTTCAGGGAACTCTTGCGGAGTACATCTGCGCCGACGCGCGACTCATTGCACATAAGCCAAAGACGCTGTCGATGCGTGAGGCGGCGGCGCTGCCTCTTGTCGGGATCACCGCCTATGAGGGTTTGACACGGTCCAATGTGTCGAAGGGTCAGAAGGTTCTGGTCCAGGGCGGTGCAGGCGGTGTCGGTCATATTGCTGTGCAACTGGCCAATCACCTGGGTGCAGACGTGACTGCGACGGGGACCGGTACTGCACAAATGGCGCTGATCTCCGATTTGGGAGCGCGGCCGGTTGACTTCATGACCGCGAAAACCGCTGATGTCGTGGCAGACAATACCGGCGGGGTTGGATTCGATGTGGTCTTTGACACCGTGGGCGGTGCCAACATGGCCAATTCCTTCGAAGCAGCGAAACTCAACGGTCACGTATCTTCAACCGTTGCGCTTTTGGAGATCGACCTGACTCCGGCGCATTTTAAGGGGCTTTCGCTGCATGTGATTTTCATGCTGTTGCCGATGATCCACGATGTTGGCCGCGAAGTTCATGGCAACATCCTCAAATCCCTCGCTGAAACCGTGGATGCCGGCGCGTTGAAACCCGTGCTCGACGAAAAGAAGTTCGGGTTTACCGATGTCAATGAGGCCTATGCACGTCTCGCGAGCGGACAGGCAATCGGCAAAGTTGTCATCGATTTTTAGGATCCTTACGAGGCATCATGGCACGGGGCATGTCTGCTGAACGACTTCCGAAATATCTTGATAAATTTCAAAAAAATACAGGCATCTCAGGACTGCTGCCTATCAGCGACAACACAGGAAGGTGCTTTCGATGGCAAAACTCATCGTCTATTACGCGCATCCCGGCCAGACGTTCAGCCGGGCGAACCGCGCTATGGCCAGGCGGGCCAGCGACATCGAAGGCATAACCTTCGTAGATCTTTACGCGGAATATCCTCGTCATGATATCGATGTGCACAAGGAACAGGCGCGCCTTTTGGAGCACGATGTGATCGTGTTCCAGTTTCCGCTTTATTGGTATTCCACCCCAAGTCTCTTGAAGGAATGGCAGGATCTCGTGCTACAGCACGGTTTTGCCTATGGACATAGCGGTGACAAGCTTGCGGGTAAGGCCTTGCTTCTTGCTATCACGGCCGGTGGGTCTGATGAGGCCTATACGCAAGACGGTTATCAGCAGCATACCATGCGCACGTTCCTGACCCCGCTCGAACAGACCGCCGGGCTGTGCCAGATGCGGTTTCCGCCGCCTTACGTGCTGTTCGGTGCGCTGAAGGCAGACGAGGCCACCGAACTGGCACATCACATCGATGGGTATGTCGAGCTCCTGACCCGTATCCGGGATGGCAAATTCGAGCTGAAGGATGCAACCGCTGACCAGCTCACAAGCGCCAGCGACATTCTTAGCCTCAGCAAGGACTGATTCATGACCGATTTTCTGCTTCTGGCCTTTGTTTTTCTGGTCGCCGGTGTGGTTGCTGTGCCGATCGCTTCTCGGCTGGGTCTGGGATCCGTTCTCGGTTACCTGATTGCGGGTATTGTCATCAGCCCGCTGTTGGCCACTCTCGGCGTTGACGTGATCTCCATCCAGCACTTCGCTGAATTCGGCGTCGTTATGATGCTGTTTCTGGTGGGTCTGGAACTGGAGCCCCGAATGCTCTGGAACATGCGTGCCAAGCTGCTTGGCCTTGGCGGGCTGCAGGTTGGGGGCACAACAGTTTTGGTCATGGGGGTGGCCATGATGCTGGGGCAGCCCTGGACCATCTCGCTTGCGATTGGCCTTGTGCTTGCGCTCTCCTCGACGGCAATTGTGCTGCAGACTTTGAACGAAAAGGGTTTGATGCGTTCCAACGGTGGGCAATCAAGCTTTTCGGTTCTGCTGTTTCAGGATATCGCGGTCATTCCCATGTTGGCGTTTATCCCGCTGCTCGCCATGCCTGAGCTGATGGATTTGGCGACTGATGCGGGGCATGGAACCAGCGTGCATGGAGCCGATGCGCACGGTGGCAGTCACGCGAGCGACCATGGGACAGGGGACCACGGTGCGTCCTTAAGTCTGGTGGACGGTTTGCCGGGTTGGCAGGCCGCTCTGATAACCATTGGCGCGATCGGAGCCGTAATCCTTGGGGGCGTTTATCTGACGCGTCCGCTGTTCCGCTTTATCGCCATGGCGGGTTTGCGGGAATTGTTTGTCGCCGCAGCCCTGATGTTCGTTATCGGCATCGCGCTTCTGATGACACTTGTAGGCCTTTCGCCAGCCCTGGGGACCTTTCTTGCAGGTGTAGTGTTGGCCAACAGCGAATATCGCCATGAACTGGAATCCGATATCGATCCGTTCCGTGGACTGCTTCTCGGCCTGTTCTTCATCACGGTAGGTGCAGCGATTGATTTCGAGCTACTCCTTGGGAATTTAGCCTCGATCCTCTGCATGACTTTTGGGCTTATTGCACTCAAGTCTCTTGTTCTTTTGGCGCTAGCGTGGGTGTTTCAGCTACAAGGGGCGGACAAATGGCTCTTTGGTCTGGGGCTTGCTCAAGCCGGTGAATTCGGTTTCGTGCTCCTGTCCTTCACGGTTGCCAATGATGTTATCCCTCAGAACCTGGCGGATCAGCTGTTGTTGATTGTGGCCCTGTCCATGCTGCTGACGCCGGGACTGTTCATTCTCTATGAAAAGGTCATCGCACCACGTTTTGTGAAAACGCAGGAACGCGATGCGGATGAGATCGATGAAGTGGGAGAGGTGATCATTGCAGGTCACGGCCGTTTCGGAGGGATCGTCAACCGGATGCTGCGCGCAACGGGTTACGCCACCACTGTTGTCGACTACAATGCCAGTCATCTGGACATGTTGCGCAGCTTTGGTTTCAAAGTGTTTTTCGGTGATGCAACGCGCCCCGATTTGATCCACGCAGCAGGTATTGAGAAGGCAAAGCTTCTGATCGTTGCCATCGACGGCAAGGAGCAGATTAACGCACTGGTCCATTACGTTCGCGAAAACTATCCCCACGTGCCAGTCATCGCGCGGGCGGTTGATCGGCAGCATGTTTATGATCTTTTTGCCATGGGATGTGTCGAAATCATTCGCGAAACGTTTGATTCCAGTGTGCGCACAGGGCGCTCCGCGTTGGAGCGGCTCGGCATGCACCCCTTCGATGCCGAACTGGCGGCGCGGAAGTTTGCAGAGGACGACCGGCATATCCTCAAGGAGATGGCGCTTGTCCATGATCCCAAGATTCCGATCAGTCAGAACACCGCTTACATCGAAAAATCCAAAACTCTCATGAAGGAGCGCGAGGAGCAGATTTTCGGGAAACGCGATGTATTTGATCTCAGTACAGACCGTGGCTGGCACCCGCCGAGCGAAGAGGATCTGGATGCGATACTCGCGGACCACGAGGCGAAGGCACCGTAAGGTGCTCTTCGCAAGCTGCGCAAAGGCGCGTTCCGTGAGTATTCCAGAACAGGCCGGCAGATCCGCGTTGGCTGGGATGATTGGCTGATTATAACAAAAACCAGAATTATGAAATCAGTTTTGGATCGTTTAATTCTGATTTCGATAAAATAGATATGTGACCAGGCACAATAACCGCATACTGATAAGGACTATCTGCCATGTCACAGACTTCCCTACACCACGCCCGCACCATCGAACGGCCTTCGCGCGAGGCGATGTTGCAGCGCGCGCCCGCCGTCCAGCGTTTCTGGACCGAGAACAAAGAACTGTTCGCCGAAGCCTGGTCAGAGTGGGACAGCGGCCGCAGCGGCGGTTCTTCTGCGCTGGACAGTTCGATCTTCGACCCGCGTCTGCGCGATGCGATTGAGGCTGCATGGGTCGATCCGACCAAGGAAAGCAATGTCAAAGAGCTTTGGAAAGAAGTCTTCCCCGGCGTCTATCGCACGCAGTTTTTCAATGTGGATCAACTCCACGCGCTGCGCGCTTATATGGATGCAGTCTCGGAGGCCGAAATACCCTTGCGTCCACCCTATGGCATCGTCCTCAATCGTGGTGGAGCGATGCTCGATCCGCGCTCGGAGGGCTATCTTGCGGCACCAACATTCCAAGCGTTCTATCAGGAGCTGATGAACCGCTACATGCGTCCCGTATCTCGTCTGTTGTTTCCAGATGTCGCAGGTTTCGACACACAGACATTCGGGTTTTCGATCCAATGGCAGGAGAACAAGGACACGTCTCTGCGGCCGCACTCGGATGCTTCGGCGGTAACGTTGAACATCAACCTGAACCTGCCCGGTGAGGACTATTCCGGTTCTGCCGTCAGTTTCATTGATCCCGCCACCCGCCGTATTGAAAAACTCACCTTTGAGCCTGGAACAGCGTTGATCCACCACGGCAGTGTGCCCCATGCATCGGAGCCTATTACCAGCGGTGAACGCTTCAACTTTGTTCTTTGGCTTTACGGAGATCATGGGCAGTTGCCGATCGAAGGCGCGCCTGTGCCCAAGATTGAACCTGCAGAACGTTGGAGCCTGCCAGAGGCCAAAAACGATGGTTTTGCGCCGTTCTAATTTTTGAAGCTCGGAAAATCGCGAAGCAGCCCAAGTTGCTTTGCGATTTTACGCCTGAGGCTTTCGGTGTTCCCGTCTAGACGGCCCAGGGCATCTCGTCACGCTTGGCCTGTAAAGCGCGGTTTAGGTTAGATTTTTCTATCAGCGCTACTGTCAGCCTCTGCCATGGTCACTGGAGACTTCGGGTAATTGACTTTCCCAGGGTGGGTTTTTGCCGATCTTGGCGATGAGGAAGTCCATGAACACCCGCACCTTCGGGGAAAGCACGTTGGATTTCGGATAGATCATCCACAATACGTTTTCTTCCGCGGCTTCATAATCTGGCAAAACGCGCTTGAGTTGTCCCGAAGACAGTTCCTCGTGAACGCTCCAGACCGCGTTCATCGAAATACCGGCTCCTGATATTGTTGCCTGCTTTTGGCTGAGCCCGTCATCCATAATCAGCTGGTTCTTTTTGTCACCATATTCGAACATTGCAATATCGCCCTGAGTGGATTTGAGCGGTCTGGGATCGAGATGGCCGAAGGCAATGAGTTTGTGGTGCGCCAGATCGGATGGGGTCGCGGGTGTCCCATAGGCCTCAAGATAAGATGGAGACGCACAGAGAATGCGCTTGCCGTCCGCAAGCTTGCGTCTTTTGAGGCTCGTTTCAGACAATGGCGCAAAGCGAAGTGCAAGGTCGAAGCTGCCTTCGGTAAGATTGAACGGAAGGTCCGAGAGGCGTAAATCAAGCGAAACCTCAGGGTACTGGTCCAGGAACTCGTGCAAGATGGGGGCGATATACATCTGGGCGAAGGTGCTCGGTGCCGTAAAACGCAGCGTGCCGGTTGCATTTGCCGACCCATGACCCAGGGCCGCCAGGCCCGCTTCTTCCTGGGCAACCATTTCCTTTGCAAATGGAAGGAAATCCGCTCCCTCGACGGACAAAGTTACCTTGCGCGTTGTTCGGTGGAGCAGTTCTGAACCCACTCTGTGTTCAAGTTTGGAAAGCTTCGCACTGGAGACTGCAGGTGCCATTCCCAGCTTTCGACCTGCAGCGCTGATGTTCAGTAACTCGGCTGCGAGGATAAACAATCGCAGCTCATCTGTGTCTATGCCCATTATGTTCGAATTCCGAATTCTGAATACTTTTATAGCCACTTTATTTGTTAAATACCAGAAGTCATAACAGAAACAAAGCCGCGTCACGCTCGGCACCGACAGCCCCAAATCGTTTCAACCGTCCCTGCATCCCTGGTGCAGGACAGCTAAAGAAGGACTTCCCCATGAAGTACGAGAATTTCCAGACGTTCACAGTTGACGTTCAGGACGCGATAGCGACCGTGACATTCGACTTCGGTACCGTAAATGTGCAGGGGCAGGAGATGCTGGCGGATCTCAACAGCCTTGCCATGCGCCTGGAGCGCGACAGGTCGGTTAAGGTCGTGATCTTTCAGTCGGCCAATCCCGAAGTCTGGGTATGTCACTATGACACCGAACTGTTGAAGGACATGTCGACTGAAGCGGTGTCTCGCGATGAGGCTCAGCTCTTGGATCTACAAGCCGTGTGTGAGCGCATCAGCAAAGTCCCACAGGCCACGATAGCGAAGATCGAGGGATTTGCGCGCGGCGGCGGCCATGAGCTGGCGCTTGCTCTCGATATGCGCTTCGTTGCGCGCGGCAAATACAAATTCATGCAGATGGAAGTCGGGATGGGCATCCTGCCTTGCGGCGGGGGCGCGTCACGCATGGCCCGCCAGACCGGGTTGGGGAAGGCACTTGAGATCATCCTCAGTGCGCAGGACTATGATGCGGACGACGCGGAACGTTTGGGCACGATCAACAAGGCACTCGATCCCGATGAGATCGGTCCTTATGTGGATGCCTTGGCAAAGCGCATTGCGCAATTCCCGGCGGAGTCGATCAATGCCTGCAAACAGATGGTGTATGAATCCATCGACCGGCCGATCCAGGACGCGCTGAAGGCCGAGGCCTATTGGCTCTATCAGGCGACCAGCAAAACACCTGCGGTCAAGCGCTTCGGCATTGCTGATGAACAGGGTCTGGAACATGACATCGAAAACCAACGCAAATGGGGTGAACTTGTCATGAAAGTCCAGGAAATTAACTGAGCTGGAACGGAAGTGTGCTGGCCACCACGTATCGTGGTGGCCAGTGCTTGATCGCTGCCTTGGAAATACCTTTGGCGAACAAAACCCAAACCTGATTGAATTGTTAGTGCTTTGAGCTGAACAGGCACGAAACAATTGGAGACCGAGATGTTGGACAGGGTTTTATTCCAGATTTCGTGTGTTGCGGTTGCGGCCTATTTGAACCCGGCCAGCTTGCACGCCCAGGCATGCGGAGATCTTCAGACACCCTGTAGCATCGAAGGGGGAACCTACCATGTGATCTATCCCGAGGCGTCCGAGCCCCTGGGAATTGTGATGCATTTGCATGGTGGTGGTGGCAATGGTGCCAGCGCACTCAAGTCTGGTCTTGCGGGAGAGGCGCATTCGCGCGGCTATGTCTTCGTTGCTCCAAATGGTGAGCATCCGGAAGCGCGGTGGACGAAGGACTGGTCGGTCCGTGCAGACAATATGGAATTTGAGCGCGACGACGCAGAGTTTCTAGATAGGGTCCTGGCCGATGTCCGATCCAACACAGATCTCGCCGAAGCACCGGTTCTGCTGTCAGGATTTTCCCGTGGGGGATCCATGGTTTGGAATATGGCATGCTGGCAACCGGATTTCGCCGATGCTTATGCACCCCTGGCAGGTGCTTTTTGGGAGCGGCTGCCAACGCGTTGTGCGCAGCCGGTGTATCTCTTTCACACACATGGCTGGACAGACAGGGTTGTTCCCCTGGAAGGCCGATCATTCTTCGACGACACGGTTGTTCAGGGAGACGTATGGGCATCTCTGAAAGTTCTGCGCGAAACCAACGGCTGCGGCAAACGCCAACCGGAAACCAGTACCTTTAATGGCGAACTCTGGCTGAGACACTGGACCGATTGCGATGCCGGACGCATCGACTTGATGTTGCACAAAGGGGGGCATAGCGCACCTGAGGGGTGGGGACCACGCGTGATGAACTGGTTTGAGGCACTCGAGCTTCGCTGACGTTTCCTGACAAGCTCAGGCCGTTTGACGGAATGTCAAATTGATCCTCGGATTTTTGACGCTTTTCATCGGCGGTACACGATGAAGCCAATCATCCTGGGTTTCACCTTCCATGACCAGAAGGTCGCCATGCGAGAGGCGGATCTCCAGAGTTTCTTTGTCGGTCTTGTTTTTGAACACAAATCGACGCGTCGCACCAAGCGACAAGGATGCGACGGGTGTTTTCTCCCCATCGCTGTGCCAGCCCAGGCCTTCTTCGCCTGAATGATAAAGGTTCAACAGGCAGCTTTGGAATTGATGGCCGCAGGTCCGTTCCACAAGTTCTTTCAGATCGAGCAATAGGGGCGGCCAAGGCAAAACGCGTCGTTTGCTTGATTGACTGGGTACATCGCCATACCAGGCAATTTTTCGCGCAGTGACAATATGTTTGCCGGCAAAGTGATATTCGTCATTGCGCCACTCAATATCAGACATGAGACTGGCCAGAGCCCTGTCGGCACCTTCGCGCGGGAGAATAGCACCAAAGAAATTTGCGGTGCCGCTATGAGGCAGAATATTCCGTGGTCCAAAGTCTTCGTGCGCGAACAGATCCATCATCTTTCAAATGTCTTCAAGCGGTGTAGTCGGGAGACAGGATAGCGCTGGGCGGATCAAAGGACTGCCGCGCTATCCTGCTGAAGTTTTTCGAACGTCATGCTTTGGTTTGCATGCGCCAAGTTCGACTTGGTCTGCGTCAAGGCAACCGGCCCGGCGCGCCTATTTTATTGCTTCAATAGACTTTCGGGCTGTGGCCACCGCCA
Organism: Roseibium sp. HPY-6; assembly: GCF_040530035.1. Classification (NCBI taxonomy): domain Bacteria; kingdom Pseudomonadati; phylum Pseudomonadota; class Alphaproteobacteria; order Hyphomicrobiales; family Stappiaceae; genus Roseibium; species Roseibium sp. HPY-6. The sequence continues at coordinate 1,561,026 of NZ_JBEWCD010000001.1, read as the reverse complement.
AAATCGCCTCGGGGTGAGACTGATACGCGGCGTTCAGACCATCGCGAAACGAACCGGACTTCGCGTCCAGCAAATTGCGACACTGGTTGGCGAAGGCTTTCGTTTCTTCTTCTGATATCGGCTGCTCGTCCGTAAGACGCTGGTCAATCGCAACGATGGTCTCCCGCAGTGGTTTCAGCCAGGCAAAAGCGCCATCCTTGGTGACGCGCTCGAACAATTGTAGCGGGCTACCATTGAAGCCGGTTTGTTCCGTTTGAAACGTCAAGAGATGCTTGTGCACCGCTTGCAGGGCTTTCGACACGTGGTCCAGCCCGGTTGGTTTTGATACCTTAATAGTCATCAACTAAACCTCCGATTTAGGGCTGAGTGTGGTGACAGATCCTTGTGCTGTCTCCACGGTTTCACCTTAGATGGGATCGCTGTTGACCGAGTACCATTGCACGGAGCGCATACCACATACCACATATTCGCACGATATCTCTGTGACGTTCCTGTCGTTGGCAAAAGCCTCCTGTGCTTAAGGAGCTACCAGCCTCATGACAAACAGATGGAACCTCAGTTTTTCACTACAAAAAACCAATGCGAAAACACGTGTCTTTGCAGATGAGGAACCAGTTGGGATCGACGATGTGCGCAAGGTCCCGACCGTTCACCTGATTGTGCAGATTGAGGGTTCTTCAGGGGGAGGTCACGGGTGACAAGGTGCCAACGAACTGCATCACTCGACAAGTGTGCTTCACAACACGATCCTACCTGACTAACTGCTCGTTGCTTGCCAGGGCGGGTTGCGGCCGATGTGCTTTAGAAGGAAGTCCATAAAGACCTTCACCTTCGCGGAAAGGACGTTGGTGTGAGGATACATGAGCCAGAGGACGGTTTCCTCAGCCATGCGATAGTCCGGCAACACTCTGACGAGGTTGCCTTCGGCGAGGTCGCGGGCCACGCTCCAAAGAGAGTTTGAAGAAATACCGCTTCCAGCCAGCGTGGTGAGCTTCAGAGCCATGCCATCGTCGACAACGAGGCGGTTGGACGAGCTTTGCGGGTCAAAAATACCTTTTTCGCCGGATTGCGACACAAGCTCACGAGGCGATGCGTCCTGGAAGCCTATCAGATGATGTTTCGTTAAATCATCAGGTGTTTCTGGTGTCCCAAAGACCTCAAGATAAGCCGGCGATGCACACAGTATCCGTGTGTCATCCGCCAACTTGCGGCCTTTCATGCTGCTGTCACACAGAACCGCGTTGCGAAGTGCGAGATCGAAACTGCCCTCAATCAGATTGAGCCGGATATCAGACAGTCTCAGATCGAGTTTGACGTTCGGATGAGCTTTGAAAAACTCCGGTAGGATTGGCGCTATGTAGAGCTGGGAGAAGGTGCTGGGCGCCGTAAAGCGAAGCGTTCCTGTTGCTTCGGCATCTCGCTGACCCAGAGCGGCTCGAGCTGCATCTTCCTGGGCAACAATCTCGCGCGCGTAGGGAAGAAACTCAGACCCCTCGAGCGAGAGAGAAACTTTCCGTGTCGATCGGTGAAGGAGATCTGCTCCGATAGACTGTTCCAACTTGGCAAGTTTTGCACTTGAGACAGCTGGAGCGAACCCAAGATCACGCCCGGCCGCGCTGATATTCAGTTTTTCGGCAGCCAGAATGAAAAGACGCAGGCCGTCTGTTTCCAAACCCATTATATTCAAATCCCGAATTCTGAAATGGGATCTTCGCAATTAATTTTGCAAATGACAATGGTTATGTTCCCCGTAGTGAAAAAGGAAGCAAGAGCGCAGCAAACAGAGCGAGATGGCGATGACCCAGACAGCCACAGTGAATTACCATGTACATAAACCGGAACAGCAAGCCTTTCATCTGGACGCGGATGGCATCAAGGGAAATCTGATCTCCCCTGAGCTGCGGTCTACGGACATTACAGTCCTGGATGCCCGGGGAGACGGCATTTCGGTGTCATTTGATGTGGATTCGGTGACCTTCACCGACGCGCCGACCAAGGTGAATTTCTCCGCAGAAAGAGCCGACTGGGAAAAAAACTATGACACCGAGTTGACCGAACTTCTCAAAAAGAAACTTAGTGCGAAAGAAGTCATCATATTTGACCACACGATACGAGTTGACGACCCAAATGCCGTCCGTCCCCCAGCGCGCAATGTTCACAGCGATTACAGCGAAGACGGTGCAAAACAACGTCTGATCGATATCCTGGGTGAAGATCAGGCTGCCGAATGGAACAAAGGCCACTACGCCTTTATCAATGTCTGGCGCCCGGTCGATAATCCGATCAACAGCGCACCCCTTGGCTTTGTCCGTCCTTCCAGCCTCAGTGAAACCGACTGGGTGCTGCTTGATCTCATTTACCCGGACAGGAAAGGCCAGATACTCGGACTTGTAGCCAATCCGGATCATGAGTGGGTTTATCAATCCAAGATGACACCGGATGAGGTCGCGATCTTCAACATCTACGACAATGATGGTTTGCCTTCGATTGCCCATAGCGCTCTCGATATGATTGAAGACGAGAGCATTCACACAATCAGGAAGAGCATCGAAAGCCGAACGCTCATTCGATACTGAGTGCGGGACACGAGACATGTCGGACGGAAATGATCTCTCAGATTTTCCGATTATCAATCGGGGATACAACGCGGTATTTTTGCCAAACCGGCTGAGTATCGGGCTTGTTGTGCCACTCGAAAGCTATTCGATCGGCGCCAGGCCGACCATGGCGAAGCATATCGAGATGGCACAACTGGCGGAGACGCTCGGGTTCTCTGCGCTTTGGCTGCGCGATGTCCCGTTCGATGTGCCCTCGTTTGGAGATGTAGGGCAGATATTTGATCCGTTTGTCTATCTCGGCACGCTTGCGGCGCTTACAAATGATATCGCTCTCGGGACTGCCAGCATCATCTTGCCGCTTCGTCATCCGGCCCATGTTGCGAAAGCAGCAGCAACAGCAGATGTGTTGTCCGATGGTCGTTTGATCCTGGGTGTCGCCTCGGGAGATCGACCAGAAGAGTATCCGGCGCTCAATATGAGCTTTCCTGATCGCGGAGCCCGGTTCCGCGATAGCTTCCGTTACATTCGTGCGCTTGCAAATGATCGCCCGCGCCATGAGGGTCACCAGGGTGTCTTGAGCGGAACCATGGACATGTTGCCCAAACCTGTCGGAGCGCGCATTCCCATGCTGATCACGGGAGGCAGCCAGCAATCACCCGACTGGGTTGCTGAGCACGGAGATGGATGGGTGACCTATCCGCGTGACGTCGCCTCTCAACACCGTGTCATCAGTGAGTATCGAAACCGTCTTGCGAAAGGTGAGGCGGAAAACAGACCCGTGATGCAGTCACTTTATGTGGATCTTTTGGACGACCCTGATGCCAAACCGCGTCCCATTCATCTGGGTTTTCAGTCCGGCACGGAATTCCTGAAAAACTACCTGTCGGATCTTCAGGATATTGGCGTCAATCATGTCGCGCTGAACCTTCGTTTGAATGCGCAAGACACAGAAACAACACTCAAACTTTTGGCAGATGAGCTTCTGCCCGACTTTGGACACAGAGGAAATCTTCCATGAGTAAAACCATCCTCATCACCGGCTCGACGGACGGTATTGGGCTTCTCACAGCCAAAAAACTCGCGGCGATGGGCCACAAGGTTCTCTTGCATGGCCGCAGCAAGCAAAAACTGGAAGCTGCTCTGGCCGATATTGGCGGGACTGCGGAAGCTTTCGTCGCCGACCTGTCCAAATTGGAAGATGTCGAGGCGCTCGCCAAAGCCGTCATTGCGAGCAACGAAACACTCGATGTGTTGATCAACAATGCGGGTGTCTTCAAAGTTCCAAATCCCGTGACGGATTACGGGTTCGATCTCAGGATCATCGTCAATACCGTTGCGCCCTATCTCCTGACCAAGTTGCTGTTGCCGATCATTCCGGGTGAAGGCCGCGTTGTTAATCTGTCCTCCGCTGCGCAGGCCTCCGTCGATCCGGATGTTTTTACAGGCAGCGCATTTTTGAGCGACAGCGAAGCCTATGCACAAAGCAAACTGGGCCTGACCATGTGGTCCATGCATCTGGCGGGAGCGCTCAGCAACAACGGACCCGCCATTATCGCGGTGAACCCTTCCTCTTTTCTGGCCAGCAAAATGGTAAAGGAGGCTTATGGGGTGAAAGGCAATGACCTGAACGTCGGTGCAGATATCCTGGTCAGTGCTGCATTGAGCGAAGAGTTCGCTGATGCTTCCGGCCGTTATTTCGACAACGATCAAGGCCGGTTTGCCAATCCGCATCACGATGCACTGGATGCCCGCAAGAACGAGCGCGTCGCAGCCGCCATTGAAGCGATGCTCAACAGGTCTCTCAAGTAACAAGATTCCGACTTTTCAGCGAAATAACTGTTATTTCCGAAAATCAACGGAACGGTCAAATTGCCAGAATGATCATCAGCCGTCGCGACTACTCAGCGGTCGCGACGGCTGATCCATGCAGCGGATTTGGTCGCACAAGCGCGACTTATGCCATTGCAATATCGTCGAAGCTGAAGGCCAGACTTCCGCTATCCAAGATGTCGCCTTTGCCGTTTTTGTCTGCGTACACCGTATAGGCGAGGTCATATTCGTCTTTGACCATAATCTCACCTTTCAGATAGTCGCCGTTCTTGTCGCCGAACAAGGCATAAGGCGTCACATTTTCGATACGACTATGCCCGTTCAGCTCAAGCAGAACGCTCGCAATTTCTTCTTCAAGGGCATCGCTGGCAGCCCTGGCTGAAATAGACAGGTTCCGTCCTTCAATCAGCGCAAAGTCTATCGCTTCATTGTCGGTAATCTGCGCGATGACCTGGTCCGTGTCCGTGTCGACCAAGGCGAAGTTCAAAAGGGTATAATCCGCCCCGGGCTCTGCCGGTTTGGTTTCGGTTGCCTTTGCTCCGGTGACAGCGTCATCGGCTTCCGGTTTGCCGCCCGATACGAGGGACTCTGTATCGCCGAGCGTTACAGCATCGATTGAAGCGGGCAATTCATCCGTCTTTTCATATGACTTCAGCGTATCAACCGCATGAACAATGTTTGGATCCCTGGATGCGCGAAGAGCCGCTATATCCACATCATTTCCCGGGTCATCACCTTCCAGAGTCAACGTGAATTCGTGTTGGAAGGGTTTGTCCTCGGTCCCGACCTGAAACAGGCCGCCATTGACGACAAGTATCCAGTCAGCGGCAAGTTCCAGATCCTGCTCATCCTCGGCAATCAACTCGCCGCCGTCAACGAAGATGGCTTTTACCTGGGTGCTGCGATCAAGAACGACGCGTTCGCCCTGGCCCACAACGACGATGTCGTCGGATCCAGGTTCACGGCCGTTGCTCCAAATACCGCTTTGAGACCAGCGCGCATCGCCTGGTTCATAGTCAGCGGTTTGGGCATTTTTCGGATTGAAGGCCTCCGGATCATGAGTTGCCCTTTCCGTATCCGGCGTCGGGGTCGGTGCTGCTTTGGACGGGGCAAATTCTGCAAGCTGCGCAGGCGTATACTTGATCGGTTTGTAAGGAACGTCCGGCACCTCAACAACGGGCTGAGGGGCATTGTTGAGCTCATAGTTGATGACACTTGGTCCGGCGACGTCTTTTGAACTGCCGCCACCGAAGAGCTTCACGTAGATACTGCCGTCTTCGTAGTAGTAGGCCTTTTGGGGCGCGGCCTTGAGCTGGTCAAATGAGCCTACACGTATCGCGCCTTCAACAGAGTGCCTAGAAGTCGCATTGGGCGACTCGATGAAGACATATTCTTCGCTCGTGGCAGCCGACAGGCGGATGCGGTTCTGGTTGTCCTCCAGCGGGCGCTCGCCGAAATCATAGACATAAACGTAGTCGTTCCCATCACCAATGACGGCAAGCTGCGTCCTTCCGGCAACGCCAACGTCTCCATCGGTTCTCGAACCGTCGACGGCATCGTGGCGGGTCATCCGTTTTGGACCGACGTTGCCAGTCCCGCCGCTTTCAAAAATTTCCGCTATGCGCGCATCAGTGATAACGAATACGTCAAAGTCCGGATGAACATAGGATCCGGCACTGCTGTTCGCAGCGTTCGCGGCCTGTGTAAGCCAGGCACCCGGAACACCGGAAAGCGCGCCGTCCTCGTCGTAGATGGCACGTCCCGCTCGGCCGGCATTGCCGCCGGTTGGAAAAGAGAAGCTTTCAGCCGGATCGAAACCTTCTTCAAATGTGATGTCACGAACATAGTTCGCTTGACCGGCGCCGTGTTTGCTGGAAAGCGCGTAATGCTGCTCGTTGTCGAAAAAAGCAAAGTGGCTGTCTTCGAAGAAGAACTCACCGGAGTAAAAGGCAAGCCCCTCAAGCCGGTCGCTTGGCGAAGCATCATCTGCAAAGGAATGGCCAGCTTCTGTTTCGGCCTCGGAATTGGGATTGCCGGTATTTCCGGACACACCGTACGACAATGAATTTTGGATCGAGGTGTTGTCATTGAAATTCAAGCCATCGGGCGCTGCGCCGATCACTGAATTGTAGAAATCCGCGCCACCGACGGCGGTCTTGAAATTGGCGCTCCACTCCCTGTTGCGGAACGTATTGAAATCGTGAATTTCCAGGTCGTTTTTAGCCCAGGATTTGCCGCCCTCATCCGGATTGAAGGTCTTGAATAGTCCGGCTTCATTGGAGTGTGCGGCATTGTCATCAAACAAACCGGCCTTTTGACGGGCGGGTGACACATCTCCCTCGAACAGCGGATTGCCTTTTGAAAGACCTGTGAAATCTCTACCGATTGCGTACCAAAATCCTCCGTTTTCACTGCCACCTGCGATGTTTCCGACAAAATCGTTATGAGGATTGGTGATCCAATAGGTTGCCACCTCCATAATGTCGGACCGCAAGATCGCCTCATCCTCGTCGGCGGCCCTGGTGCCGAACCCGATGTTGCCTTGAAACAGATTGCCGGTTTCCGAACCGTCCTCGATGAAGAAACTGTGCCCAACCGTGTCGTAGACAACATTGTCCTTCAGAACGGTCTGGTTTGTCCCGTGGATCGTAATGCCCTTGTTGTAGGTGTTGTGAAACGAGCTGTTTTGGATGTATTGACCGGCCCCTGCATCTCCGAGCATGTGCCAGTGTGCGGGATAACGACCGACAATTCCTTCCTGGCCCATCTTGGTGAATTCCGCGCCCGAGACATGCATTTCGGCACCGTTCATAACCATCGTGTGGCCACCAAAACGATCAGCCTCGGCATCGCTGTCACCGGTGATTTTGACGTTCCGCGACAGCAGGGCGACCTGTGCCCGCTCGTCAATTGTCCAGGCTTGCCGTTCTGCACCCTCCAGACCATTTTCAACAGTCTGTGTTTCGCCGTAATGCATGTATTTGAGAGGCTTATCGAGCGTAAAGCTAAGTCCGTCGGCTGATACCGCTGAAATTGTAAATGTCTCAGCCTGGCCTGCTTCATAGTCTGTTGAGGTGATGGCGATTTTGTCGCCGACTTCCCAACCGGTTTTCTCGGCTACCGTAATTGAGCCAGACCCCTTTTCCGCCGTACCATCCAGCACAGTCCAGCTGTCCTTGGCGGCATCCGCTGCATGAACCTCAATTCTGCTGTTCGCGCCCATAGCCATCAGGAAAGCATCGTTGTTCTTCACCAGCATGGGATTGCCGCCGCCGTCTCCTTCAGCGTCCGGTTTCAACATTGACTTTTCATGAATTTGCTTCAGATCGGCCCGCACCCGGGCGATACTTCCCGATGCATCCTCGGCGGATTTGACAACACCAAAATAAAACGACTCTTGTCCAAACTCTTTATGGTCGGCGTTTGCCTTTAGCGTGAGCCTGTAGATGCCTTCATCCAGATCGTCACCGTCTTTGAAGCGATCAAACGTGATGCTCTTGTTGAAGAGGTAGTCTTTCGATTCCGTGACAATTCCATTTTTGTTCACGCGGTCCAGCGTATAGATGAAGCGCTCGACCTCATCTTTCTTTTCCCCATCAGCGTTGACCCGTAAGCGGAACCCCTTCCAGTCGAAAGACGATGTATCGATGATGGAATAATCCGTTACTGTGCCGAGTGTTTCACCGGTCCTGCTGTCGACCGCTTCCACTTTCATGGCGACGCCATCGCCGTCCCGATCACTTGTCGTCGCCGGAGAATTATGACCATTCGACACGACATCCTTGAGAACAGCCTGCATAGCTTTACTCCTTGAATTGGGCTCAAAACCCGGAATTGATTTTTGGGGAGTTCAGAACAGATCCTGGATGCTTGGCGGCAGAGCCGAATGCTCGAAGAGCAAACCCATGTCCAGGAGATCCTGCCTGGTGTTCGCGCCATGAAAGTTTGTCAGCACCACTTCAGCAACCCCGTCAATCTTGATCGTGAGATCGATGCCGGAGCGCTCCGCCGACAGCTTGCTGATGTCTTCGAAGTAGAGTTTTCCGCCGCCTCTGAGGCCCTGTAATTCGTCAAGCTTGCCGTCTGATACAAAGACAAAACGATCCGCTGATGGATCCCAGTCGATGATCGTATCCGTGCCGGCTCCATCGATATTTGTGTCGGCGCCGGTGCCCCCTTGAAGCGTATCGTTGCCGCTGCCGCCCACGAGTACGTCATCACCCCTGCCACCATTCAAGGTGTCGTCGTGACTGCCGCCATCAATCAGGTCATTGCCGTCCTGGCCTTGCAGTTGGTCCTTGTTGGAACCGCCGAAAAGGCTGTCATTCTGTTCGCCGCCGAAGAGTTCGTCGTTGCCCGTGCCGCCGTAGACCTGATCGTTTCCCTTGCCGCCGTTCAGCCAGTCATCACCCCACGAACCGCGGATCGTATCGTTACCGTCGCCACCTGAAGCCCGGTCATCGCTTCCGCCGCCATAAATCTTGTCATTGCCGTTCCCGCCGAAAAGCTCGTTCTTGCCTTTCCCGCCATAGAGGACATCGGCTCCGTCCCCGCCATTGAGCGTATCGTCATCCCATCCACCGCGCAGGGTGTCGTTGCCATCCTGGCCGTAAAGCTGGTCGGCTCCTCCCGCGCCGTAAATGGTATCGGCGTCATTCCCGCCGTAGACCTGATCGTTGTCCTTTCCGCCATAGAGCTTGTCGTCCCCGTCGTCGCCTTGCAGGGTGTCGTCGCCATCCCCACCGCGAAGGATGTCGTCCCCCTTACCTCCCTGCAAACGGTCGGCATCGGCCCCGCCATAGAGCCTGTCCTGCCCATCACCGCCGTTGAGGTAGTTCTCACCGGCATCTCCCCTCAGGAGATCGTCTCCGTCTTTTCCGTAGAGTTGATCATTCCCTCGACCTCCGCGGAGCAGGTCGTTGTAATCGGTGCCCTGGAACACATCATCGCGGTCGCCGCCGAATTGGCGGTCGCCCGTGATCTTCAGTCCGTTCAGATCCTGATCGCGCTCAGTGCCCGCGAAAGCTTCACCGTCATTGTTGTCGACGGAATGCACGACACCGGCCGCGCCGGGCTTGAGCAGATTAGCGACATGCACGTCGTTCTTTGGGTCGTCGCCCGTCAGTGTCAGTGTGAAATCATGTTTGTGAGGCTTGTCCTCGGTGCCCACCTGAAACAGACCGCCATTGATGACGAGAATCCAATCCGCGGTCAGTGATAGGTCCTTGATGTCTTCGACAAGCAACTCGCCTCCATCGACGATAATGCCTTTCACCTGCGCATTCTCATTCAGAACCAGCCGGTCATCCTTGCCGATGACGGCGATGTCATCCGTGCCCGGTTTGCCACCCTGCCAACTGGCGCTGCTGGACCACCGGTCATCTGCGCTGGTGATCTCCGACGTGACAGAGGTTGATTTCGGCTTTTCCGGAATTGGGAGGATGTAAGGGTCGAAGTCTGTTGTTTCAGCGTCGTGCGGCGCGTTGTTACCGCTCGCCTTGTAAGCCCCGTAGTTCTTGATATGCAGCTGGAATTCGTCGCCGTAATTGTCCTTTGCGACCCGTGCATCCTGAGCGTTCGGAACAGATGCGCCAACGTCGGCGACCGCTTTGACATATAAAACACTGCCCTTTTTGAAATAGGCCGTTCCGTCGGCGGATTTCAGTGCGCCCAGACCACCAACCTGATCCGCGCCCCGGACCGTCAATCCGGCGGGCAGGTCGACAAACTTGTAATAAACTGCGCTGCCCTTTTTCATGTCGCGCAGTTCTACGTCGATCACATTCGGCAAACCGTCAGGATAGCGCACGGTATAGAAGTCGAACCCCGTGCCGGTGGTCTGTCCGCGGTCTTCTATGGCGACAAGATCGAGGTAGACATTGTTGCCACCGGTATCTTCGTTCAGAAGAAGCTTCGCACCGTTGTCTGAGCGTTCGATTTCCAACTTGACGCGTTTTCCGGCACTGGTATCGAACCGCTGGATGCCAAAATCAACGTTGCCGCTGTTGACCCAAAGGTTCTGCCGGCTGTCGAAACGGGCACTTCCCAGTGCATTGAATCCGGTTGTGCCCTGTTCCAGAATGTCGATCCTGTCACCTGGAAAACGATCGATGATTTTCTGGGTGATTGACGCACCCCAGGTTCCGGATAGGCTTCCGTCGAGATCAACCAGCGCGAAAGTTGCCGCATTTGTGTCTTCCGGCGACCTGTTTCCGGGGCCAAGATACCGGTCCATTCGATTATGCACTGGCATGTCGTCATCGAAGGTCAGGTCTTTGGTGGAATTGTTTGTTCGTCTGTGGAACCCGCTCCCTGCCAGCAGCGCGCTGTCCTTATCCTCGGTGAAACCGGCAAAGTGCACGCTTTCGAGAGCAACCGGTGAATCGTAAAACTGGTGCCCGCGCACTCCTTCGCCTGAAGCAGCGCCAAACTGACTTGAGCCCGGATCGTCCGCGTCCCCGTCATTCGTGACATTTTTGGAGCGGCCAACGAACAGACTGTCCTTTACCAGGTGCCGGCCCGCCAGGAAGGATCCGGACTTGTTGTCGGCAAACATGGAATTGTCGATGATCACGCCACTCGTAGATCGCGTCCAGATACCCTGATCGCCCGACTTATAGGTCGTGAAATTCTCGATCAGAAAATCGCCCTTGTAGTGGGAATCGGAGAAGACACCGTTCGCCTCGTTGATCGATTGTGCGTGGGCAAGACCGTTCACGCGGTTGCTGTGGGAGGCGTTGTCATCAAAGACGCCATGCATCCTGTGCTTGGGCGCATATCCCTTATAGTCGTCAACGGTTGCGGACGTGCCCATCACCTCATCTTGGTGGGTGAACCAGATCCCGGAATTGTCCGACCCGGCAGCATGATTGCCCGCCATGTGGTTCTGCGGGTTTGTCAGCCAGAATGTGGAAACACCTGTGAAGTCAGACTTGTGCGACGCTTCAGCTGCACTCGCGGTCTGCCGTGTCACAAAGCCCAGATTATCCTTCAGGACGTTTCCGAATTCGGACCCATCCTCCAGAAAATAACCATGCCCGATGGTGTCAAAGACGACATTGTCTTCGATCCAGGCGTTCTGGATACCGTGCAGGGTTATGCCCTTGTTGAAGGAGTGGTGCACCGAACTGTTCTGGACATATTCGCCTTCGACATTGCCGTTCATATGCCAGTGGAGCGGGTAGCGCCCCATCACGCCCTTCTGGCCCATATGGAAGAATTCAGCGCCTGAGATATGCATCTCCGCACCGTCCATCACCATGGTGTGGCCGCCATAGCCGTCAGACGGACTGTCCTCGTCACCCTGAATTTTGACATTCCGGCTCAGAAGACCGACTTCCGCCCGCGTATCGACCGTCCACGCCCTATATTCGCTGCCCGACTTGCCGTTGTCGTATGTCTGTTTTTCGCCGAAGTGGGTGAATGTGAGCGGTGCCTCAAGCGTTAGTGTTGTCGTGCCGTTCGCATTGACGGTAACTTTCTTGATGACCGCCTCTTCGGCTTCATGCGCATCCTGGCTCGTTGATGCCAGCGCGATCCTGTCACCGGCCTGCCACTTGGTCTTGCCGTCAAGCGTGAGAACCGAAGACCCGGCCTCCGCCGTTTTCGCAAGCTGGACCCAACTCTCCTTCTCTGCATCCTGAGCGTGGATTTCTATCCGGCTGCCCTGACCCATGGCCATGAGAAAGGCGTTGTTGTCCTTGATTGTCGGCATCATTTTCTGGCAATCCCCACGGAAGGCGGCACCAAAGAAACTCGGGAACACTCAGCCGATACGCCGCTCTTTGGTGCTTGCGTAAGTCCTTAACCGATCAGAACAAAAGCTCTGACCCAGCCTGCATCTCTGCGATAACGCTCTATAAATGAGGGGATTTTTCGAACTTTTCTTGTTCATATTGTGCAGTTCAGGAAGGCAACTTTAAATAGAAATTACCGGTATTTCGTGGCGAAAACTCTCGTGAATCGTTCCCAGAATATTTGAAAAGTGAGTTGGAGGTTTTTTGGTAAGTTAGACGGCTAAATTTTTGGGAATACTTGTGCATACCGGCTGTTGTGAAAACGATAACCCGTCGGGTGTGGTGTCCATTTCTGAGTGGTATCCAGAACTTGGAAAATGGTGTTGTGCGGCTGCATTGCCTGAAAAAAGGCAGGGGGTAACCGGATTTGTTCGTTTCGATTACGCGCACTGAAAACGGGCAAGTTTGCCCAAGTTCGGCAAAACAGTTTCATCAAATGGAAAAGCGCTCTTAAGCGAGCGCTGTCCGCCTTTCAATCAAGCATGTTTCATCTCCCGACTGAACCGGGAGCCAGCGGCTTGAAACGCAAGATCAGATATTCTCCCGTTCCTTTTTCGACGCCCTTGTTCAACGCCGGAGCGCGATTTAGCTGATTGACTGTGACGTAAAGATAGCCATCAGGACTGAAGGCAAAGCCGTCAGGCCAAGACTGACCGTCCGGTAGATTTCCGATGGTTCTGAAGCCTTCCGGCGTCGACAATCCGATCGCATTTGCTTCAATATCCGCGACATAAATATTGCCGGCATCGTCGATTGTCATACCATCCGAAAACGACTTTTTGCTGTGTTCTTCGATGGTTTGAGTAACTGTCGAGGCATCGCCGTCAAAGCTCGAAGCGGGAACACGATATATGGTACGGCCATTCAGAGCGCCGAAGTATACCCATTCGTAGTCCTTATCGATTGTGATTGGGTTTAGCGCCAGTCCTCCCTCTATTTCCGGCATGAGTGCCTTGTGCCCTTGCGCAACGCGCTTCGCTTCGCCGGACTCCAGGTCCACCACGATGAACGCTGGCTGTGGCGCACTCGTCAAATCATTCTGGGACATATCTGCAATGATTGCACGATTGCGCTTCTGGTCGAGCGCGTAGTCTTGCAGAAAACTATGGTCGACCAGGACTTCTTTCGGAAGCTGGATTTCCTTGACCAGCTCATCTTTGCTGATGTCCCAACCATAAAACCTGTGGTCCGTCATATCGAGGATCCAGGCTATGCCGTCGTCCGAAATTCTTGCGGCGATCAGCGACTTGATTTTGGAATTCGGTCCAGCCGCCATTTGCTCATTCGGGTAAGGTTTGATGGACCCATCGGGCATATGCTCAAAAAGCTTGGTCGTTGAGGCGCCGAGTGGGGACATGCTTACCAGCATTCGACCGTCAGCTGAGAAAAAGGGATCCCCCCAGCGTTTGTCCAACGTAGCGAAGACTTCGGGTTCGACCTCTGCTGCTATTGATGTTGTGTTACCGATAACACTAAAAGATAAAGCCGATGCCAACGCGACTTTGACCAGAATTTTCATGATCTTACCTATATCTGAGAGTTAAGCGATGTGGGTCAGCTCGTGGAGCCAAAATTTCTCAATCATGCCATCGGTAGCGGTCATGTAAGCCTTGAGATGGTCGTTGTTCATGTGGGTTTGCCAGAGCTCGCGGCTTTCCCAGTTTTCGTAAAACATAAAGTAGTGCGGATTTTCATTGTCCTGATGCAGGTCGTACTGGAGGCACCCTTTTTCAGCGCGTGTGATCGGTATCAGTTTTTCCAATTCCGCCTTCACAAAGTCGATATGCCCTTCCTTTATCAGCACGTTCCCTGTGATCGTTAGTTTACCCATCGAAACTTTCCCTGATTTCAGCTTACCGTCTTTGTCTGAACGCGCCTCAAGCACGAATCCTGACAATACGGCATCGGTGTTCAGGCCGGCTCACTCGACTTGTCGCACAACAAGTCGAATAGCCAAGCCAAAAACTCGACTAAAGTCTTTTGATCTTCTGTAGTGAAACTGTTGCGTTACGTTTACGGTCGACGATTCTTGTCGCCGGTATTTGAGGTTACTTCTGGTCTTGCACCATCCTCTCGAACCAATGTGCCCCACGCTGATAAATTTACATACAAGAATCGTTTGGTCTTTGCCGTTTTGATGCTCCAATTTTGCGTTTCGATGCACGGGCAAACGATTTTTGCCGGTTGCCTGTTTCCTCTACCGAGTTGCATGTTCAGTTTTGAGTGGTTTGTTCTATCGTTGAAGCAACTCTGACTGGCTAGTCAGAGGGAAACCGGCGTGTTGGAGATATGGCAGTCGATCTGTTTTAGTGACACCAACAGCATCAGGCAGCTGACCGTCGATGCGTTAAAAGACTTAGTGATCTGGAGTCGCTCTTTTATGGACAAGAAAGTCGAGATACCTGTTCACACGCTCGAAAAACACGCAATGCAGGTCAAAGCGAACTGGCCGATACTAGAACGCTCCAAACCTGCTTTTAGGGACGTTGGTTACGCAGCTCACCAGCCTCATCGGCACGACTATTTCGAGATGTTTGTAACGGCGAGCGGCCGCGGGCAAATAAGGTCTGATGGAGTTGATCAAACAATAGGCCCGGTCTCGGTATACGTGATCCCCCCGGGCGTTGTGCACGAGTGGCAGCACTTTGGTGAGGTGGATGGATTTGTTGCTCGGGTACCCATGAACGATGGTTTTGAGCACCTCGGCAGCAGTTTCCAGTCACGATGCTACCTGCTGCAAAACCTGTCTTCGCATCGACACCTTATGTCGCTTTTGGATTGGATCCTGGACGATGCCGAAATGGCGAGCAGCCTCATGGCAAGGCATCAGTGGAGCTTGTTTCTGCAGTCAGTCGGGCAGAAGATGGAAGCTGAGTTCGATGTCTGCAGGCAGGACGATAATTCAGGCCTTTGCGGTTCATTCTTGGCCTTGTTGGAGCGAAAATTTCGGCTTCGTTGGGGAGTGCAGGACTATGCCCATTCGCTCGGCGTGAGCCGCAGTACCTTGCTGCGCTGTACCTGTGAAAATCTCAATCGTTCACCAGCTGAACTCATAAGGGATCGCACCCTAAAAGAAGCAGAACGCCTTCTTACACTCACTGGCGACACGTGTGTTGAGATAAGCGAGGCACTCGGTTTCCTCAGCCAGGCGCAGTTTACGCGGGCCTTTACGGCCAGATACGGGCTCTCTCCGGTGCTGTTCAGACAGAATTATCTGGAAAAAAAAGGACGATAGCTCCGGCCCCAAACGCATCTCTATCGTCAATTTGCTCTCAGTTAAACCTGAGAGCAAATTGGCAAGACTTGAGCATGCCGCGGACGCCACGACGGCTAACAAAATCAGTCAGAGAGGGAGACGGTAACTGAAGCAGCCAAATTCTCTAAGAGGCAGATCTTCTTAAATTGTCCTCAAGGGCGCTCAGTTCTTTGTTGCCAATATAGAGTTTCCGTAGGTCCTCGATTGCTTCTGGCGAAACGAGCTTCCGGGCATCTTTTCGCATGATTAAGGTCGCCGCATCTTTCGAGCCCAGTAGCCCTTTGGGTTCCAAAAGTGCCCGGATATTGTAGCGGTTATGCAAAAACTGCGGATGCCAAAGAGGTATCAAGACCCACTTTTTGTCGGCGACCGCACTTTCAAAATGATCGAAACAGGCTTTTTCATCACCGGGTTTGAAAACATAACCAGCGGAATCCAAACCGTAGTCAGTTATCATTTTTGCGGAAAACCGACTTATGCCAGCGCCTGGATTTATACCTTGGATGATGCGGTCCATTCTATCCAATGCGGGCTCGCTTAGCAGGTCAGATACTGAGGCGACCGCGCTTTCTGGAACGTAGTCGGGCACTCCCCAAATACAGTAGGGCTCATAAAGAACGGTCACTTTCTCAACCTGGTCCAATAGCGGATCGAGATAGACTTGGTGACTTGATGGCAACCAGGCCGCCGACAACAGATCCACTTCTCCTGCCGCCAACATTTCGAATGCGGCTTCGTGCGGTGCTGAGAATAACTCCACAGCGTATCCGTGAGCCTCGAGAATGCGTGCGACCACAAGAGCGCTAGCCTTGTGAAATGACAGGCTTATGTGGCCCAGCCGGACGGGTAATGTCATTCAATACCTCCAAATTTGGAAGAATGAGTTATGTCGACGTCAGCTAAACCTTGTATCGATTAGTCGTGACACCGGCAGTTACAAGGACTTAGATGTTTGATGAGGCGGACTGCCATCGGCGGACCGGTTTGCGTCTTGGGAGGAAGCGAAACAAGGAACCAGCCCCAAGGAAACCCGTGTCGATGCTTACTCACTGCAGGTTACAGCTTCAGCCTGTTATGACAATGGACATGCCTTCGTGTTTGGCGCGAAAAGTCAAACGTTTGCTTCAGACTGCAAATTTAGAAAATCGGCTTGAAACTGAAAAGAGTTTTCACTCTTTGCCTGAGTCAAACAGGCAGGTTTGTTGTGGTCTGATTAGCCGGCTGAATTGAATCTGATCTTACGTAATTTTCTTTCATAAATATCTGAAAAATATACTTTTTTCATGTACCTGCAGCTTGCAGTGCAGAGGACCCTGACATGTCAGTTCAGGCTTTTGCACCACCTTTCAAGTTTCGATTCTGTGAGGTGCAAAGCCGCTCTGCGTCTGACAATACCCGAGTGGTCTCCGAAGACCGAGAGCCGTTCGATCTGGGCTATTTGCCCCTCTGATCCTTTGCTTGGGCAACGTGCGGCGTGTAGGTGCCATTGAAAGGAGTTCAATCACCGCAAAGCTCGGGGATCTTGTTGAGTTTTGATTCTAGAAAATCTGTGAAGGCGCGCACGCGCGCAGAAGGCAACCTGGAAGGTGGGCGGACAGCAAAGACTTTCCAAAAGGGTGAGACGGAATAGCTGCCGAGCACCGGCTTCAACGCTCCGGAAGACAGCTGGTCGGCAATTTCCCAAGTGCATTTGCGAGCAATACCAAGGCCGGACAACGCGGCTTCGGTAATTGCTTCTGCGCTTGTGCTTGAGAAATTTCCAGTGGTTTTTACGTCGTGAACCGTTCCGTCAGGCGCTGCAAGCGACCAGGTTCGCATGTCTTCCCTTGTAAGACAGTTGTGGGTTTTGAGTTCGTCCAGCGTAGAGGGAGTGCCATACTTTTCAAGATAGCTCGGCGCTGCAACGAGGCATCTCGGGCTGACCGCCAACTTGCGCGCCTTGAGTGTAGAGGGAGCTAGCGCACCGATGCGGATCGCGATATCAAATCCCTGTTCGACAATGTCTATGACAGAGTCGCTCATGGCGAGCTGCAGCGAAACGCCAGGATGCCTGTCGAGGAACTCGGTCACGTGTGGCGCGATGTGCAAGCGCCCAAAAGAAGCGGAACAAGCGATCCGGATTTCTCCCTTGATATCTCGCGGATCAGGCTGAATGTCCGCAAGAGCTTCTTCAACGTCTCCCAAAATGCGCTTTGCATGCGCCAGGAAAATTTCACCATCGGTCGACAGGGACACTGCACGGGTGGTCCGGTGAAACAGCTGTGTTCCAACCGTTGCCTCAAGCGCTTGCAGACGCTGTGTCGCGGCCGTCGCAGACAGGCCGAATTCTGTCCCTGCCTTGCCGATTGCCCCCAGCGCCGCCACGCGAACGAACAATTCAAGCGATTTGAGATCGATGGACATTATTTGTTTTTTCCAAATAGTATTTTTTATTTTCGGCGGATTATTAATGTATTCTGGAGCTTATTTAAAGGAGGAGACATAAAGACGGCCCCTGCGCCGTGCAAATTCGGGATTTTCACGATGCGCCTCTCCATCCTGTCTGTCGCCTTGGCCGTATTCGTTGCGCTCGCCGCACCTCTAACCGCTGCACAAGACCTTCAATCGACTGGGACGGTCGAGGTGGTGCCACGCGAAGCAGTCGCTTTCCAACCCTTGAACCCTGCTCGCGGCGACGCCAGCCCGCAAGCTGGTGTCTTGTGGGGTGACATAAAAGAAGACGTTCCAACGGGAACCATCATCCGATTCCAACCGGGCTTCAGTTCTCCACCGCACATTCACAACATCACCTATAGAGCCGTCGTCATCAGCGGCGCGGTTCACAATGATGACCCCGCTGCAGAACTCATGTGGATGGGGCCGGGGTCGTTCTGGACCCAGCCCGCTGGAGCAACGCACATCACCGCAGCGCGCGAAGACGCGGGACCCTCCACTGCCTTTCTGGAAATCCAGCAAGGACCTTACCTCGTTCAGCCAAAGGATCGAGCGTTTGCCAATGGCGAATTCCCGGTCAACGTTGAAGCAGATAATATAGTGTGGATTGATGCAGCGGATGTGTCTTGGGTCGACGCTCCTGGGGCGTCAGCGGGATCGGATGAACCCAAGATCGCGTTTCTGTGGGGAGATCTCGCGGAAGGCGGTAAGAACGGAACTTTCCTAAAGCTGCCGGCCGGGTTTGAAGGAACAATCACCGGTGAGGATGCTTGGCTGCGCGCCGTCGTTATTGAGGGATCCGCTGCACATCAGGTGTCCGGTGCGACTGAGGCAACACGACTGGAACCGGGCAGTTATTTTGGTTCCCAATCGGCAGCTGCGGTTCATGACGTGACGTGTGCGGGAAACGACGCGTGCATCTTCTATTTGAGCGTCACGGGCAAGTACTTTGTTTCGCGCTCCTGAAGAATGCTGAGCACACGCCGGTACCGCTGAGACAAGATGCGTGTTTCGGTTGAAGCATCTCATTTCATTTGGAATTCCATCATACCCGGGCAGGGCGAAGGGATACACTTGCAATTTTCTGAACCCGCACGTCGACCGATGACCTCCCGGTCCGTGAGCGAAGCCATCGCGCGCGAGGAGGCATCCGGCCTTGCCTATGTCTTCTGGGGGCGTAATGCGGTTCTCTTCATTCTGGCCGTCTGGGTATCGCTGACGCTTCCTGTTGAGCGCTCATTGCTTTATGTGAGCGCGATTGCGACCTTTGCCCTCCTCGGGATCGTGCCGTTTGCGCTAAGGCATCGATACGCGGAAAACAAACTCCTGGTATTGGGGTTCGTTTTCCTTGATGCCGCGGCCCTGAGTTTTGTTCTGATCGTTCCCACTCCTTTTGATTTCGAAGGTTGGACGCAGCAGATGAACCTGAGGACACCTGCGTTCCTCTACCTCGGTGTTTTTGTCGTCAGCATGGCACTCAGCTACAAACCAGAGCTGGTGATCTGGACCGGGTTAGCCGCTGTCGGTTCGTGGACGCTCGGATATGTCTGGGTCGCAACGCGTCCAGACGCCATCCCCTTCACGTCGGCAGATGTGCTCGACGAGGGTATGGGAGCTGAGATAGCACTCGCCAAAATTCTCGATCCGAATGCCGTCGGTCTCGCACGGCTGTCGAACCAGGTGGTGTTTCTGATACTGATTTCAGTCATCCTTACGATCGTGGTGGTCCGCTCGCGAGCACTTGTTCGCCGCCAGGTGGCGGCAGAAGCGCAGCGAGCGATGCTGTCGCGTTACTTTTCGCCGAATATCGTACGCGAATTCGCAGAGGGCCGGTGGGAGCCTGACGAACCCGGCAACCGGCCTGTTGCAGTTCTGTTTGCGGACATGGTCGATTTTACGTCGATATCGGAAAAACTGCCGCCGCAGGACCTTATCGCACTTTTGCGAAGCTTTCACGGACGCCTTGCCAAGGCAGCCTTTGAGCAAGACGGAACGATCGACAAGTTTATCGGTGATGCCGTGATGGTTCATTTCGGCACTCCGCGCTCCCGTCCGGACGATGCCGCGCGGGCCCTGCGATGCGCCGTGCAGATGGCCGAGACGATCAGGGACTGGAACGCGGAAAGGGCAGGGGACGGCCACCCACCGGTGGGCGTCGGTATCGGCGTGCATTACGGCCCCGCCGTTGTCGGCAATATCGGTGATGAACACAAGCTGGAATACACGGTTCTCGGCGACACCGTGAATGTTGCCAGCCGGATGGAAGAATTGACCCGCAAGCCCGGCACTGAATTCGTTGTCAGCAACGAGTTGATTTCGGCCGTCAAGGCAAGCGCAGCGGATCCGTTTGAGATTGCCCCCGGTCTTCATAGGGCGGGGCAATACGAGATACGAGGACGTGAAGGGACGGTAGACGTTTGGACGTCGCGAGCCGTGAATTGAATTGTTTGCAGATCGGCAAATGAGCTGCAACTCACCACACATGGAACGTCTGGGCAAAAAAGTGCGTGGTTGTGAGAAATGAAAAACTATTGCACCGCCAAGTCTACCCCGGACGATGCCAACAAGATGAACGAGTGCCGCGCCGGACGAGACAGGCGGAAGACAGCCCCGGTGCAGAAGCCGCATTGCCTGCATTTTGAATTGGACCGCAGACTGAGCATATCTCTGGAGAGAGCGTAGATTATGGACTCACTGACACAATTTACGTTCGGCGCGGCAATATCCGCCGCTTGCCTTGGATCGAAACTGGGACCCAGAAAAGCCGTTTTGATTGGCGGACTACTGGGAACCTTGCCCGACCTTGATGTCTTGATCCCATTTGAGACCAAGATTGATCAATTCGTCTATCATCGCGGCTGGTCGCATTCGTTCTTCATTCACGCTGTTGCAGCTCCGGTGATCGGTGAACTGATCCTGCGTTTGTTCAAATCTCTCAAGGGCAACCGTGCGCTTGTTTGGACAACCGTTTTTCTGTGTCTGACGACCCATGCGCTTCTCGATTCAATGAATGCCTATGGTGCCCGGGTATTCTGGCCGTTCTATCCGGATCCTGTCGGGACGGGTTCTATCTTTATTATTGATCCTGTTTTCACTGTGCCATTGCTTGTTGCCGTCGCGTGGGCGATCGCAAGTGCAAAATGGTCAGCTGGCTTGAAAAAGATACTAGTCGCGTCACTCTTTTTCAGCACCGCGTATCTGGTTTGGGGCTTGATTGTACAACAACATATCCACGCGCGGGGAAAGTCCATTTTCGCCAAGCAGGGTATCGACGTGACCAATGTGAAGACGGTGGTCACACCCTTCAACACATTTCTCTGGCGTGTGATTGGGCAGGCGGACGGCGAATACCACAATCTATATGTGTCGCTCTTCGATGATGATGAAAAAGCCTTCGTCTATAAGCATGAATTTGAGTCTGCGCTCGTTTCGTGTGTTCTCGATGATCCCGAGTATCAGAAGATGGTCTGGTTCAGTGATGGCTTTGTCAGGACCGATCTGATCGACGGCAGAATTGTTGCGTCAGACTATCGCCTGGGCCTGACACCAAGCTACATCTTCCGGTTTGCGATTGCCGAATACGAGGATGGCCAATTCAAGAGGATACCGCCTGAACCCATCTTGCCAAGCATATCGAATGCAGGCACCGAATTTGACTGGTTGGGGAAGCGAATGACAGGTCAGCCGTCGATCAGAGCATCTGAGCAAAGTCTTTTGGAAAGCCATGAAGCAAAGGATATCGCCGAATGCTGAAACATCCCTGGAACGCTAAGGTTTTGCACCGGATTTAACGCGAACAGAGCTAATTTATGGGTGCGGGAAATCAGGGGCAGGTCACTTCTGGAGAGCCATCCTCCATGCAACGTGCAAGTAACCGGGTAAGTGAATCAAAGCGGATACCGGAGGCAATGAATCCTTCGATGTCATCTTTCAGCAGAACTTTTCATCTGGGCTCGACGACACCTCGGCAGGTAACGAGTGAACCACTAACCTGACAAGTCCGCATTGCCCCGTCCCGTCGCATTCGAGCCCATACATTTGAAACCTGAAACGCAATCCGGGCGTCCCATGCGCAGCAAAACTCACCCTGCGCGAGAGTTAAATAATTGAAAATTAGAGGATTAATTGATAGCGGAGGATCGTTGTCGCCATCATTTCCGCTCAAGCGAAATGTCCTTTGTTTTGGTTTTGCTTTCTCGCAAGCTATTAATTTTCAATAGAAAACAAGCAATTCTTTTGATCCTGGCTCCGGGAGGTCAATTGAAATACCCCATGCCGAGCTTCGTCTACTCCAGTTTTGAAGCCAGTCGTGCGATTTCACCATGCACCCAGACTTGGGAAGCGAGCTGACCGCTGGGTATGAAAACGCTCAATTGACATAGCGGCTGTTGGGACCAAATTCCGAGAAAGGCGACTTGAAGCCCAAGTTGACAGGTACTGCGAGATGTATGAGCGTCTGTTAGCTTGTTGGATAGCAACAGATAATTTGCCGATTACTTTTCACCCATGAGCATGCGGAGTCGGTCTTCTTGCGGTTGTTTCGTGCGTCCTGCGCAACCACTTGGCGCTCGATCAATCTCCTTGTTGGCTTCACGCACTTGGTTTGAAGTCTTCAATTCGCTTTTGCTTTTTTCAAGTCTATCGCGCAGAAGCTGATTGCAGGTTTTGTGGTTTGAGCAACCGGAAACAACCTTGGGGCATCTGCTTTGCGCATTTGCGCTGTTTGCAGCGAAGATCAAAAACAAGGATGCAAGAATAATTTTTCTAATCAGATCAGGTGCCAAAATACGGACTCCATTTATTTGGTCGGCTAACTAAGGTTTGAAAAACTCAGAAAATTCAAAGCGCTGTTTTCGAATTTGCGGTCAGGTTAAGGCGCGTCCGTCTTCATCCCAGTCCGACCATCCCGGAAACTTGAGCGGCTGGATTTCGTCGATTTTGGAAAGGTAACCACGCCAGTTCGACAGGTTCTGTTTCAGTCTTTCGCGCAGCGTTTCCTCGCGCTCATAGCTGTATCCGTGACCCTGAACTCCATAGGAAACAAAGGGTGGTAAAACTTCATATCCCACGTAGTGCAGGGAATAGTGTACCGGCCAAAGCATGACCTCAAAATCGCCTCCACGGCAGCCAGGTCCGAATGCCTTTTGTGGTGCGCCCGTCGTAACGGATACCAGTGCCCGCTTGCCGCTGAAGTAGCCGGTGTCGTAACGCATCCGGCTGGAGTAAAGGCCGCCATTTACAAACACACGGTCCATCCACCCCTTGAGGATTGCCGGAGGGCCATGCCACCATAGCGGAAATTGCAGGACCAGAAAATCGGCGCTTCGCAGGCTTTCGATTTCACGCTGCACATCGATCGGAAACGTATCGTTTCCGGACGCATGACGTTGTTCGTTGAGGGCCGCGAAGACGTCTCGATCAGCACGATTCTTGTAGTTGGCTCCTCGCTCAACCGGATCAAATTGCTCCAGGTAGAGATCGCTTTTCGAGACGCTGTGACCGGCATTCGCAAGATGTTCGAAAGCTGCTTCGGTAAGTGCAGCGTTATAGGACGACTTTTCCGGATGGGCGTGTACGATATGGATATGCATGGCGCTTAACTCCGATGAGGCGACTGGTCTCCAGAAGCGCATGTCTGTGGGAGGCTAGGGTACGGACCCCTAAATGAAGCTGATTTGGCGGCAGAAATGGCGAATTCTCGCGAGGAAACGTGCGAAGAGCGGGCTTTGTGCCCGGTCAAGCACGATGACGCTGCGAGGTGAAGCCATTTTGCCGTCCTTCGGATTTGGCTGTTTTGGCCACCTGACGCGTCGCGAAAGGCTTGAAAATGAACCACATTTCCTGCGCTTTAGCTCCTTTCATCTGGCCAAAACAATTCAAACCAAATCAACTTCATTTAGGGGTCCATACCCTAAGGACCTTCATGTGAAGAATGAGCGCTCGTCTTTCAAAAGCCGGCAGCGCTGCAAAGGCTGCGTGATTTTGGGAAAGCTGCCTCTTATTTCTGGCCGCTTTCAAGCCTCAGTGCTTTCATCAAAGCGTTTTCTATCTCGCGGTCGCGAATGGATTTTTTCACGTCGTCCGAACCGAACCGGTCCACAAGTTCACGCGCATCTTGTTGGCGGCCTTCGATGGTCAGCCAATGTCCGGCAACTTCATAAAGGTAAAGCTGGCGCAACTCATCGTCTTTGATCATCTGAGCGATTACGCTGTTTTCGCGCAGACCTCCGATGCGTTCGGACCACACTACCAGTCTGTAAGCCAGGTCGATGCGCTGCGTGTCATCAACAACCTGTTCAATTTCGCGTACTGCGTCGTGCAGCCAGGCTCTGCCATTTCGCTCATTGCCCGCCTCAAGAGCGGAAAGGGCAATTTCCGACAAGGCGACGATTCTGGTGTTCCGTTCATTGATCTGCAAAACGAAATCCCTGGCACGCTTAAAGGCGCCCAGCCGGTTTGCTGTCTTTATGAGTTCCTGCTGCGTTCCAATGTGTAGCGTCGCAAAACTGCCGCTGATTTCGTTTTCTTCAACGACTTCCCGGAAAAGGGCTTGAGCTCGTTCTGTCAGGGAGCTCTGGGCGAGCTCCCTGGACAGCGTCATAAGCCCTTCAATGCGTATCGCCGGATCATCGATTGAACGGAGACGTTTCTCGGCAAGTTCGAGCTGGCCGAGCGCTGCCAACTCCAGAGCGAGAAAGCGAAGCATCTCGCCGCGGCGCTTCGGGTCTTCGATCAGATCTACGAATGTGTGGACCTGCTCACGAAGGGGGATGTCGGCAAGCGACAGGCGGGTAAGTATGTGGGCAAGTTGCTCATCGCGCGCGTGTGGGTCCGAGGTTGTGCGCGCAAGGGAAAGGCTTTGCCGATAAAACGCCTCAGCCTTTTCCGTTTCACCGTATATTGTGTGGTGTTCCGCAACATAAGTCAGCAAGTTGATGCGGGTGTCCAAATTCTGCACGCGAGCTATTGCAGGAATAGCCGTGTCGAGGAAGCCCAGCTCGATCAGCCGCCCGTTTAGTCTTTCTTGCAGTTTTTGTTTTTCATCATTGCTGATCTGAAGCTGCTCAAGATCTTTTTCGATCTTGCCGAAAAGCTCAAGGGAATCAGATTGCCAGCCATGGGAAGCAAGAAACGCAGCGAGTTGCACCAGCCCTGTGATCCGGTCCGACGGGTCCTTGATCTCATCTGCCTGGCCGATGGCGCGTTTTATGTGTTCCGGCTCCGTCGCGGACGCAATGATAAGACCAAGAACAAAAGACTGGACAATCGGGTTGCTCACCGACCTGCTGAGTTCAAACGTACCATCAAAGTCGCCTGCATCAAGAAGGCTGGCAGCCAGGGTAGTCAGAGCCTCGTCGCGGATCGAGGGGGTCTCGATTGCACCCACCAAAACCCCGGCAACATCCTCGTTTCCAAGCGCGATCTCGGTCCTGGCAATTGTATGCCGCATGTGATCTCGGGTTTTGATATCCTGAACCAACCGCATAAGCCTGCGGGCTTCGTCAAGCTGCCCCAGTTCGGCATAGTGGGTCGCAATTGTCCCAAGTACGCTCTCGCGCAATTGATCGGGCGCTAAATCTGCCACTTGCTCGGCTTGTTCGAGGCGCGGTGTTAGCGCGAGCATATTCGCGATCCGGTTTGCGTGTTCACCGTCGGCAGGAGCCCCTGGATGGCTGTCACTGCCCGCCAGAAGCTGATTTACAATGATATCCACACAAGGCGCTTGTGGCGTCGCAATGCAGTCGTCAAGCGTGAGCTGCGTCTCCGACGGAATGGCGGCAGAACTGACAAGCATCGCCAGCGCCATGGCCGCTGTGTAAACCTTCAATTTCATTTCCAACCCTTTTTGCGGTGACAAGGGAGACGCTCCGCCAAAGCATGCGACTTTCTCCGCAACACGTTCGACTGTTGCTGCAGGCCCGCGTGTTCTTGCGTCAGCCGGGTCGCGTTGAAACGATTGCCGAGTGAAAAGGAGCGCGACAGATGGCCCGGGCCCGTCGCAAAGTCGGCGGTAAACCTAGTCGGGCGGCATTCCCGCAGTCTTCTCAAGCAAAAATGAAGCTGTCCGCAAGGCTGGCCATCGCCAGACCGGACGTTGCTTCGTTGTGAAAAATCCCTTGATCAGAGTGTTCCGGGACTTCGTTTGCCCACTCAAGACGCAGGAACGGCCCTGTTGTTTCTCCGGTTGCCAATGCGCGGAAAAGGAACGCATCGGGAGCCATGATGGCCGGGTCTACTGCGTTACCAAAATCCTCGGTTGGATCATTTTCGTGGGTGCCTTCGGTGTCGGGCAGGAAAGTAAAGCCTTCAGAGTTGAAAGTGGAGCGATCTGCGGCGTTCGTGGAAGGGGCCTCACGAGCAGCTTGAACCGCGGGCAAAAGCAAGCCGACCAGTATTGCAATCTCCACATTGTCTTCAAGGTCAAACGATAGTGGCACATTTACAGCAGCCGAATTCGCAGATCGGTCGATATCGGCAGAAGCCATGCTCAGGTTCGGTTTGTCGTCTGAACGAGAACCAGTGTGTTCTCTCGAGATTTGGTCTGCGTCTAAACTCATTTTATTGAAATCGTGATTCATGGAACTGTCTTTCTTCTCACAGTTATCCGGTCGATTTGTTCTTTTGAAAATGGGCCTCATTGGTTGCATGTGTGATTGGATTCCACGTGCTCACTGCCCGTTTTTTCCAATCACCAAGGCACGCACTTCGTGCCGTTACGTTTCGGGGGAGAATTAGGAATTGGAGCGCGAAGAAAGAACCCGCGTATGTGCAGGACCTCGATGCATCTATACAAATGCGCTCGAATTGGCCGGCTTTAAAGCCCGATTTCTCTGCCGTTCGTCTTTCAAGTTATTTGCCGGTCTTAGTGACTATCGCCACGGGAGACTGTGCTTCCAAGACCCCCGCCGAGCCTGCCAAGTCCTTCAATCATGTGTTTGTTCTGCATGGAGTGACCGGGACAGGAGATGAAAGCTTGGAGCAGGTTGGATGTAAAGCCCGCGCCTTCCCGCATTCGCCCGTTGAATGAACCTGGAAAGGGGCGGTCGGCCTGCTCCTGAAGGATTGAACCGATCCGCTAACCCGGCCAATTGGCTCAGGGTTCCAAGCGTGCAACCTGTGCGCAAACGCACTCGAAAGTCCGCAATGCGGAGAGGACCGGAAGCGTCTTGAGCAATGCACGCAGCTGGATCAGCCAAAGTAACTACCCAAATCCTTCAGAGAGACCCATCGGTTCCCACGTGCACCAATCTGTCTCGTAGTCGGGAGTCCATTTCTAGGCCAGTCCTTCATCGATTAGGATTGCACCAGCCTGCCGGCCATCCGAGAGCACAAAGCTGACTGTTCAACTCGATATTGGCCCAAACTGTGCGCTCCATCACACTTTAAACGCCGATTACATGTACCCTTACCTTACGGTAGTTATGAATTTTATTGATATTGATCTGCCGAATAGAAAAAATAATTCGAATTTAAATTTAATTTAACTTAAAGGAATATCAAGATGACTATGCGTTTATTTAACGCTCGCCGATTTTTCGGCAGCAGCATGCTTGCGCTCGCTCTCATTACTGGCACTTCGCTTACGGCCAAGGCTGAAGGGTCCATTGAGTCGTCCGCGATTGCCGCCATTGCGGGGCCGATCGCAGAAGAAATCGCCGAGCGCTTCCCGCGCATTCTGCCGGCGATCAAAGGCGCGATCGACAACCGTAAGAAAAAGAAACAGACGAAGATCACGCAACTCAAGTTTACGCCATTGAACAACAATGCAGCCAAACTGTTCACGACTGTGAAATGCGGTTTTCACAAGGACAGCAAGAAGGGCCGGATGCGTTTTCGCCGCCTGAATGTCTGGTCGAACAACAAGATCATCCACGAAAACGATGTGCAGAGTAAAGTCGGCGCCGCGCGGCAACTCACCTACGCCGTAACGCTTCGCGATTTTCTTGACATCGACGACTTGACCGAAGCCGTGAAAGGCAATGCAAAGTCACTTACTTTCGTCATTCGGGTCGAAGCAAAGTGCGAAACCTTCAATGAGAAAGTGGCGAATTTCAATGGCTGGAAATCCAAGAAGACCACACGTGAAATCTTCGTGGAAATGCCTTTGAACCTTACCGATCCGGAACGCTGCAAGCTTCTCGACACCTGCCGGGCCGTGATCAACCCCAAGATCGAAGTCGTCTCCTTCCGGAGCCATAAGCGGCGCTATTCCGGCTCTTGCCCGGCCAAGGTGGCATTCAAGGCAAAGGTGGAGACCACCGGAAAACTCTCGGGCAAGGTGTGGCTGGAACACGAAGACGGCTCAACGAGCAAAAAAACGTCCTGGTCGATGGCGCGTGCCGGCTCTGCCTCTTCGACACTCACGCGCCTAGTTCGCGCCGATGACGCCAACGGACGGCTGCGGTCCAAACTTGTGTTGCGCTATCGCGATGCGAACGGGAAAAAAAGAACGGTTAAGTCACGCGCTGCGACCTACGGTGTCACTTGCAAACGCGGCCTCACCAGCGGCTAAGCCGACTGGGCGGGAGAAAATCTCCCGCCCACACCCCTGCAGTTCGGAACTGTTTTTTACAGTGTCCGTCCGGTGAATCCGATCTTCCTGGTGGTGACGCGCTCTGTTACGCTGCTTTTGCAGCGTAACACCAAGGCACGAGTTCGTTGATGCGATTGATCTTCTGGCCGTCGATTTGGGCCAGAACCCATGTGAGCCAGGCTTGCGAGCCAATGCAGTTGAGTTTGGCGGTTTCGACTAGGGTATGGCGATAGCCGCTGATTTCCCGCCGCCTTGTGAGCCCATGAAGAGGTGGTTTTTTCGGCCAAGAGCTATCGGCTTCATCGCCCGCTCCGCGAAATTGTTGTCCAGCTCCAGATGCCCGTTTCGAGATACTACCGGGCTTTCGGCCGTCGGCTAGCGCATACCAGATCGCGGAGGCGAGCGGCGACTTGCAGGAGATCCGCGTCAATCGGGTGCCGAGCCAGTCTTCCAGATCGTCGAAGATAGGTTTGGCGTGTGTTTGCCGTAAGGCGGTGCGCTCTGGCGCAGGTTTCCCGCGTGCCTTCTTTTCGATTTCGTACATCTCGGCGGTCCAGGTCAATGCCTTCCCGGCCGAAGATCTGAGATTGGCGGAGGAGCAGAAGGTGGTCGGCGTGTTTTGACACAAGGACATGCGCCAGAAGACCGCTGTTGTGCCAACCTTCATCTCGTCTTCGTGCGGTACATCTTGTTCCAGATGGGCGTGACTTGCCGCGAGCTTGGCGATCAGACCATCGCGCAGCGTTTCAAAGCGCAGCTGCTCAAGTCCGCAACGCGACTTGACCTTCGGTAACGAGCTTCTGTCAGTTCTCTCGATCCTGAAGGAAACAGGGCTCTGTTCGTCATGAGTTCTCCATATGAAACTTCGGCCGGTGTGAAAGTCGCTTGGCGTCCTCTCACGCGGGCCAAGGGCCATCGATCATTCCTTTCCCGCACCGTCTGGAGCTGTCATGCGCCCTGTTCTCAAAGCGGTCGCTCTCAACGCGTGGCCGCGTTGCGCCGCAAATTCGGCCGCGGTTTCCCAGTCATACGGAACGGCAATATGATCTACCAACCAACCGTCCGCAGTTTGTTCCAACAGCGCATACCGTGCGTGCGGGCTGCCGGTTTCCATAACATGAAGCGCAGGCTCATCGTTCCAATATGCTGGCCACCCCACGCTACCCGGGTTCACTATGATCTGGCCAGTCGGCATTAACACCAACCGCGGAACGTGTTTGTGCGCGCACAGGATAACAGGATTGGTGATGCCACAAAGACGCTGCAAAATCTGCTCGGGAGTAGCAAGACCGACATGAGGCAAGGCAATATCTTCGAGCAACTCTTCATGATCTGAAGCAGGCGAGCCATGACAACAATAGAGCTCGCCAATCTCCATCGTTTTTGGGAGGCTTGAGAGCCAGGTTTCTTGCTCAAACGTCAACTGACCTGGCTCATAGGTCTCGTAATTGCCTGCTAAAGACGGGATTTGGCGTTGCAACAAAATGGCGACGACTCCACCTGCATCCATCGCAGCATCAGCGCTATCACCAAGATTGATGATCTGCTTTACTTTCCGCCGCTCAATGTCTGCCAATACGGCACGAAGCGCCCAAGAATTACCGTGACAATCGGCAATAACCGCGTACTTCTCCATGTAACGAACCGCCTCTCTACGTATGGATTCATTTGGGCCTAATGCTTAACAGGATTGGATTGAGCGCTACGGGTGTGTATCCGTTTGACTTTCATTTGAATTTTTCAGCCATCTTGTTCCTCAATCGAAGCGCCGCCGCGAAAGCGTCCGGACCGTCAAGGTTATGCTTCCATTTTTCCCTCAAAGCGATGTCGTTGATCCCGTCTGGTGCCAGCTGAGGTCGATTTGTGTCGAGCAGTTCGTTCACTTGCTCCTTTGCTTTACGGACATCGGCCATGTTGTTGCGGGCCATCTCAATCACAGATCGTCCAATCTGAATCCTTTGCAACATAAGGGGATCTCTTGGCCTCTTTTTGGAAAGGGAACCTCTGATGTCATGAACTGCCGGGAAGAATAAAGTTCCGCTTGAAAATTCGCAGACACTCGCAAAGCTCTTAGCCTCGACGAAACAGTCCACGCAGCCAAGGCCCTCACGACTTGTCTTCAGACAAGCTTTCTTGCCTGAATTAATGTGAAGGCAAGCATTAAAGAACCGGCATTTCCGCACAAGCCTGATGCGTTGCCTCGTCCAGCACTAGAAAATCGCCTAGTGGGTTCAGGTTGACCGGTTCTGAAAAATTTCTTCCGGTACGAAGAGGTTGCTTTGCCGGGGCTATTTGCCTTTGGGCGCTTTGGAAAAGCAGGGAAGAGGTTCGATGCCTGCAACACGGTGCGCGTGCTCTGGTCCCTGAAAACTCAAATATCCGGCGACCCGGTTCTCTAAATTGGAAAGCGTCGGATGATCAGACAGATGGCGCGATCATGAAACTTTTGATGCCCAAATCCTTTCAAAACGCAGCAGCTCCGCTTGCTGTCGTTAGTATGACTGAACACGCTGAATATTAACGGCTTTTTCGGTCGACTGAGGGAGCTCGGTCAATAGCTCAAGGAATGTGCGATTGACTGCATGATGCCGGTCGTGGCCGCTTCCAGGTTGTCGCCCTTGAGCACAATCAACGCCCCCTCGGCGCTCTCCCGGATGTCGAGAATGGTTGCGATTGGAGCTTTGGATGCAAAGCTCTCGCGATAAATCGGCAAGGTCGCTATCAGGAGGTCGGGAGCGCGAGAGAGTGTATCTGCGATCGCATCGGCGTTTGCTGTTTGAGCCAAGCGCACCGACATGGTGAAAGTATGCCCGCGCCACACAGGCACGCGAGCAGCGAATGCATCGATCGGGAAAGCACCTTCGAAAATGACAGACAGCTCTCTGGAAAGAGCTTTGGCCTCGCCCGGTAGATGACCGATGACCTGATCATGAATGAGGTGCGCCGGAAGGCCGGGAACATCGGCGCCGCTTATTGCCTGCAAAGCCGTGATGGTGACGCCTGTGACGCCATACCTCGCGTGCAAGTGATACAAGGGCACAGCGCACATGGCGGTCGTACAATTAGGCGTCGCCAGGTGACGTGTGGCCATATCGGGCTCTGTGACACCGGGCAGTCCCATTGAGACTTGCAGGCGGGCATGTTCACCATGCGTGACAACACGCGTACCCCGTTCGAGATGCTGTGCCTCTATCGCAGCACTTTCCTCACCATCAGGCAAGAAAGATAGCAAAACAGGTGCGAGTGCCGGCGCTTGTGGCGGCAGCAGCGGGGTGTCGTGAAAGAAATCGGCAATCTCGGGACCAACCAACCAGGTCGCGTCGGTCAGGTGCCTGCGGCTTGAGCCGGTCGCCAATGCATCGTGCAAACTCGCTACATGCAACGCCGGGTCTTGAGCAAGCCGGGCCAGGAGATGTTGTCCAAGCAGGCTTGTGGCGCCGGCAACGGAGACGGTTTTTGTTTCCATTTTCCAATCTCAAAAAATCCAAACTCGCTATTGAAAATGTTTTCAGAAGCATTTTAACATGTCAACTAACGTCAGTTGAGGTTTTATGTACGATCCCAGTTCCCCCATGTTGCGCCCTGCGGTCACCGGCGACGGTCCGCCAGCCCCTGAAGCCAAGGCAAGATTCGCTGAGGACCGCCTGCTCGATGCGGTGATCTGGTGCGAAATCGCTCCTGGTGAAATTGTCACTGAAGCGGATATGATGGAGCGCTTTGGCCTGACGCGTGCGGCAGCACGATCCGGACTCACCAGGTTGGGCTATGACGGTTGGGCGACGCCGCAACCGCGCACCGGCTGGTTGGTTCTTCCGGTAACAGGCTCGTTGATCGGCCAGGTCCTGGACGCAAGACGAATTGCAGAACCAGCTCTGGCGACTGCGGCAATCAGCAACGAAGTTCGTTCTGAATTGCAGGAAATCGCGAATATCCTCGATGTCCTGAAGACCCGGACCGAACAGGCTGCTTTGGTATCCTTCCGCCACTATGTCGACCGGGTTGACGGTCTGCTCCTCCAGGCCGTCAACTCGTTCACAGCTCGCCATTTGCGCAAGCTCTGGCATCACTCTGCCCGCATCACGCACTTTCTTGAAGACCCTGCTAGCGGTCAGTTGTTCCACCGAACAGATACCGACGCATTGATGCGGGCCGTTTTGTCCAATGACGCTGATGGCATCGCATCAGCGCGGGCAGCACTCATTAATGACCAGGAAGCGTTCTTCTTGCGTCGACTTTTGCACGATGAAACACCGTTGGCGATCGGCAAAGTTGTCTCCAGCGGCGCAATCAAAACACAAAAAACCACCACCAGTAGGAGAGAGTTATGAAGTACCTGTCAAAAAGCCTCTTGGGGGGGATTGCGCTGGCCGTGTTCGTGTCACCCGCGTTCGCTCGGGACATTACGATCGATCTTGCCGGTGAACCGTCTTCACTTGATCCGCACATGCAATGGAATCCGGATAGCTACTATGTCTACCGGAATATTTTCGACAACCTCGTGACAAGGAACAACGCGGGTGAAATCGTGCCGCAAATCGCAACGGATTGGGAGCAGAAATCGGACACCGAACTGCTGCTGACCATCCGTGAAGGTGTGACTTTCCACGACGGTTCTGCTTTGACGCCCGAAGACGTTGTCTACTCGGTCAAGCGGATTACCAACCCGGATTTCGGTTCTCCGCAACTAGGTCAGTTCAACCAGATTACCGACGCGAAAGTTGTTGGTGATAACCAGGTTTCCCTCACCACCGCAGGCGCTTACCCAGCTTTGATGGCCCAGTTGGTCAAATTGTCCATCGTTCCGCAGAAGGTCGTTGAAGAGGTTGGCGACGAGGCATTCAACACCAAACCAATCGGTTCCGGGCCATACAGCTTCGATAACTGGAAACGCGGTGTTTCAGTAACGCTCAAACAGAACGAGGACTATTGGGGCGCTGCAGGGCCGTTCGATACGGCTATTTTCCGGGCTGTCCCCGATGCCGCAACCCGTGTCGCCGATCTGCAGGCCGGAACAGCCGACCTTGTTGTCAGCATCGATGCTGACGCCGGGGCGCAACTGAGTTCCAACCCGAGTGTCAAGGTTCTGTCGGCTCCGACCGAACGCGTCGGTTATGTCGGCTTAAATCTCGACAAGCCGCCGTTCAACGATCCGGCAATGCGTGAAGCGGCAAGCCTTGCAATCGACCGGCTCGGTATCACCGAAGGCCTGCTCCAGGCGGGGGAAGTGCCCATGGCGCAGATGGCAAGCCCGGCGCATTTCGGTTACGACCCGGGCATCGCGCTGTTTGAATATGATCTCGAAAAAGCGAAAGAGATCACAGCGGCCAACCCGGACTTGGCTTCCACTCCCGCAGTTCTGGCCACCGCTCCCGTGTTCGACCAGCGGATCGTTCAGGCTATTCAGCAAATGCTCAATGATGCCGGTTTCAATGTCTCGATCAGCATGACTGACATGCCGACTTACCTGAACATTGTGCGCTCCGACCCTTCAGAGAACTCGGAGTTGAGCTTTGGGCGCTGGTCATGCGCCTGCCAGGATGCAGACGGGATTACCTATCCGACACTTCATTCGGACAGTGCCTGGTCTCGTGTGAATGTGCCCGAAATCGACGTCCTGCTGGAAGAGGCGCGTACCTCTCTGGATCCGGAAGTACGCAGGGCCGCCTATAGCAAAGTGCATCAGATGGTTCGTGAGAACCATTATCTGCTGCCGCTTTATCAGGCTGCTGTCCTGTATGGTGCGTCCGCTGATCTGGAGTTTGAACCGACCGCCAATGAAAGCATGTTCCTCAATCGCATGAGCATCGCCAACTGACATGCTTCGTTTCCTTCTGCTTCGCGGTGGTCAGGCCCTGATTGCAGCCTTCGGAGTTGTGACGCTGGTGTTTTTCATTCAGCGTCTCTCCGGAGATCCCACGACCCTGCTGCTGCCCGAAACCGCGACGCAAGCGGACATTGAGGCCATGCGTGCCACGCTTGGCCTCGACCGTCCGTTGTGGGTTCAATATTTCGACTTTCTCAGCGACATGGCACGCTTCGATCTCGGTCGCAGCTTTGTCCAGAACACCAGCGTCTGGGAGATAATTCTCAGTCGCATGCCGCAAACTCTCCAGTTGGCCGGCGGTGCGCTGACGGTCGCGCTTGTGATCGGATTGCCGCTCGGACTGATCATGGCTCTGACACGCGGCCGGTTCGTCTCCCGGCTGATTATGGGTCTTGTACTTGCTTTTCAATCCATGCCGACATTCTGGTCCGGGATCATGATGATCCTCTTTTTCGGTGTCTGGCTGCGATGGTTGCCACCATCAGGAACGGGGTCATTTGCTCACCTGATCATGCCATCGATTGCCTTGGGTCTGTTGTCGCTTGCGACCTATGCCAGGATCGCACGGGCAGCCATTGTCGATGAACTGGGCAAAGACTATGTGCGTTCGGCACGCGCGCGGGGCGTGGGGACAGGCCGTCTTGTGCACAAGCACCTTATGCGGAATTCGCTCATCCCGGTTGTCTCGATTACCGCACTGGAAGTATCGCAACTGCTTGCCGGGGCGGTCATCGTTGAAACCGTGTTTGCATGGCCCGGGCTGGGTCTGCTCATGGTTCAAAGTATTGCTGCACGCGACTTTCTCGTCGTGCAGGCCGTGGTTTTGCTGGGTGCGTTTGTGACTATCTCAACCAACCTGGCAGCGGACATCCTCTATTCTGTCATAGATCCTCGCGTGCGACTGGCAGATAATTCGTGAACCGATTTCCAAAACTGTCGACCGTTCTCGCATGGTGGCCGGCCTGGCTGCTGCTTGCACTGGTTGTCTGCGCGGTTTTTGCACCTTGGCTGGCTCCGTTCGACCCAGACCGCCAGAATCTGCTTGCGCGCCTGAAAGCACCCGGTTTCGACGCCCGGGGTGCAGTGTATCATCTTGGCTCGGACGAACTGGGCCGGGACGTCTTGTCTCGGCTTATCTACGGAGCGCAGGTCTCGATTTCAGTTGCCGTTCTTTCGGTGGCCCTGTCCGGTGTCGTCGGCGTTGCGGTTGGCATGGCTGCAGGGTACTTGCGCGGGTGGGTCGAAATCCTCTTGATGCGGCTCGTGGACATTTTTCTTTCAATTCCCGCGATACTCCTCGCGATCATCACGGTCGCTGTATTGGGGCCGGGATTCACAAATGTGGTCTTGGTTCTCGCTTTGACTCGTTGGCCGCGATACGCGCGGGTTGCCTACGGTCAGACATTAGCCATTGCGGGACAGCCTTACGTTACGCTCGCAAAATCCATGGGCGCAAGCACTCCCAGGGTTCTCATCTTGCATATTCTACCCAACATCGTCGGACCGTTGCTGGTCGTGGCGACACTGGAATTTGGCTTGATGGTGCTCTTCGAAGCGGGGTTGTCTTTCCTGGGCCTCGGTGTTCAGCCGCCAACGTCCAGCTGGGGATCGATGCTGTCAACGGGCCGCAATTATGTGGCTTCTGCTTGGTGGATCGCGACGTTCCCGGGGCTGGCTCTGTTCTTGCTCGTGTTGAGCGCCAACCTTATCGGCGACCGGCTTGGGGACCGAATTGGAAAGGGACGATAGATGGATTTCGGAAAGGAATTCAAAGGCAAGCGTGTGGTCGTGACCGGGGCAGCCGGTATCATGGGACGGGCTCTCGTGTCTCATTTTGCAGGAGCGGGGGCCGATGTGTGTGCAACGGACCGTGATACTCAAAATCTGAGCGGTTTCTGTGTGGCTGCAGACCTGACCAAAGATCAAGGCCTGCAAGCACTGCTGGATGCCGTGAGTGAGGAGTGGGGGGCGCCAGACATAGTCGTCAACAATGCGGCGATATACCCGTCCTCTTTTCTGCTGGATTTGGAAGTGGCCGACTGGGACCGGATCATGTCGGTGAATGTTCGCGCGCCCTTTGTACTGATGCGCGGATTTGCGCTGCAGATGATCGAAAAGGGTGTCGCCGGAACATTCATCAATATCTCTTCCGGTGCCGCGCGGAAAATGCGCCGCACTGCAGTCACCTATTGCATGTCGAAAACCGCTCTTGACCGAATGACAAAGGGATTTGCGCTGGAGCTTGCAGAGTACGGCATTCGGGTGAACTGTCTGGAACCGGGATTTGCCTCCGGCAGTACGGTTTCAGAACTCTCGCAGGAGCATATTGACCGGGTCATGGCGGCCATTCCGCTTGGTACGGAGACCGCAGCCGACGATATCGGCAACGCGGCCCTCTTTCTTGCCTCAACGGCTGCCAAAAATATCACCGGAACTTCACTGGCAGTCGATGGCGGCAATTCGGCTGGAACCATGGACGTCTATCAAACCAAGAAGAGTGCACTTTGATCTGGTCACCCCCAAAATACGACTGGCCGGAGCGAATCCGGGCTGCTGCCTGCTTCAGCGTCGATGTCGATGCCGTCGCGCCCTATCTCTGGCAGCACAGGACCGGCTTGCCGGATACACTGGCGGCTCTCGAGCATCGCAGATACGGTCTGCGCAGGGGATTGGCGCGGATCGTTTCAATGCTGGACGGGATCGGTGTCAAGGGCAGCTTTTTCGTACCCGGCATCGTAGCTGAAGAAAACCCGGATCTGTTGCCGGGATTGTGCGCGCGTGACCATGAAGTGGCGCTTCACGGATACTTTCACGAATTGGTATCTGAAATCTCTGATCAGCAGTTCACCGAAGCGCTTGAAGCCTCAATCGAGCTGTTTCGCAAACAGACTGGCCAAAAGCCTTCGGGGTTCCGTTCGCCGGCTTGGGAAATGACACCCCATATGCTCTCCGAATTGTCCCGCCATGAATTGTGGGACAGCAGCCTCATGGGAGATGATGTCCCTTACACAATCGACGGCGTGACGGAAATACCAGTGCGATGGGACAACGACGACGCGATTTTCTTCAAGTTTTTGCAAGCAGGAGACAAGTCGCCGCGTCCGGACGCTGAGGTTGTCGGCCAATGGCGTGATGATGCTCATGCGCAGATCAGAGACGGTGGCCTGTTTCATTTGACCATTCACGACTGGATCTCGGGACGACCGGCCCGTGTACAGGCATTGGAACATTTGTTCCGCTCGCTCGTTGAAGAGCAAAGCGTCTGGGTAACGACTTGCGGAGAGCTGGCAAAACACCATCAGTCTCAGGGAAACCAGCCGAACTATCCGCTCCCAGTCCTGTCTCCCATAGATAAAGGCAACACATGATGGATGCTCGCAGGCGCTCCGCTTACCTGTCTGCCGCACCGGTTTCTCAACAGACCTGGGCAGTGACCAAGCCGCAATTGGAAAGCAGCGGCGGGATCGTTGCAACTCAGCATTTTGAAGCCGCGCAAATTGGTGCCGACGTGTTGTCTTCCGGTGGAAACGCCATGGATGCTGCCATTGCGGCGGCTGTTGCGCTTTCTGTGGTCGAGCCGTGGCTATCCGGCCTGGGTGGCGGTGGATTTCTGCTTCACGCGGATGCTGCCGGCACGATCGAGACACTTGACTTCAACATGCGCGCGCCGGGAGCCACCGATCCTGCGGATTACCCGTTAGCGGGCGGAAACGGTGGCGACTGGTTCAATTGGCCAAGTGTCGTAAGCGATCGCAATCTGATCGGACCGATGTCCATTTGTGTTCCCGGTGCTGTGTGCGGCCTTGCGAAAGCCCTTGAGCGGCATGGGTCCATTAGCTGGGCCGAGGCGTTGGCTCCGACCATCGAACTTGCCGAGCGCGGAATGCGTGTGGACTGGTTCGCGGAACTGGCATTTGCGATTGATGCCCATGACCTTTCGCAAGATCCATATGCGCGCCAGCTTTTCGTGAACCCGGATTCGCGTGTTTCAAATCCGGTGGATGCGACTACGAAGTTTCTGCCAATGCCTCGCAAAGCTGCGATGCTGAGAACGCTTGCCAAACGCGGTGCAGATGACTTTTACCAAGGCGAAACGGCCGCCAAACTCATTGCGGACCTACGCGCCGCAGGATCAAAGATATCGCCGCAGGACCTGGCTGACTACCGAGCCGACTGGTCTGCGCCGGCGTCGTGTGTCTATCGCGACAGGACAGTACATACGATTGGAGGCTTGTCGGGTGGTCCAAGTCTACTGTCGACACTGGAGCATCTGTCAGACCACGAGCTGCGGTCCGCAACTGAGGCAACCTTTGCAGCGCATCATGCGGATGCAATTCGTCAAGTCTATGAAATCAGGCTCAAATCTCTTGGTCATGCTGCTGCGGCGAAGGATTGCACAAGCCACCTTTCGGTTGTCGACAAGGCGGGCAATATGGTCTCCCTGACCAATACTCTCTTGTCGCGTTTCGGTTCCAAAGTCGTGGCGCCATCCCTTGATCTGGTCATGAACAACGGAACAATGTGGTTCGATCCACGTCCGGGGCAGCCCAATTCCATTGCGGCGGGCGCTGCGCCCCTTGCGAACATGGCCCCGGTCATCACCACGCTTGATGGCAAACCGGATATCGCGATTGGTGCGGCGGGAGGCAGGCAGATTTTTCCGGCGATTGCCCAACTGCTGTCGCGGATCATCGACAAGAATGAAACACTTGAGACTGCGGTCCATGCGCCGCGTATTGATGCGAGCACACCAACCATTTTGGTGAATCGAAAAGCGGCTCCGGACACTGCGACCACAATCGCTGCGAAACACGCAGTCCAAATTACGGAAGACAGCCTTTATCCGGTTCAATTCGCTATTCCGACGCTGGTGCGCGCAGGGCATCACGGTGCCCCAAATGTGGGAGCTGTGCATCCGAACAATCCCTGGGCAGCGGTGCGCGCGGAGAACACCAAATGACCTTGCTTTCAATCGAAGACCTGGCGGTAAATGCGGGGGCTTTGTCGCTCGTCGACGGTGTGACGCTTGATGTTGGTGAAGGTGAAGTCGTTGCCTTGGTCGGGGAAAGCGGGTCCGGGAAATCGCTCACTGCATTGTCGATTATGGGGTTGCTGGGCGAAGGCTTGTCCATCGAACGCGGCCGGATAGAAATGGCCGGCACCAATCTTGCGGATTTATCGGGCGCGGATTTGGCAGAGCTCCGTGGCGCGGATCTGGCGATGATTTTTCAAGAACCGATCTCGTCCTTGAACCCGCTCGTTCCAGTTGGTGATCAAGTTGCCGAAAGCCTGATCGTCCATAAGCGTGCGAGCGCACCACAAGCTGCGGAACAGGCAGTCGACATGCTGCGCCGTGTTGGTATTCCTGAACCCGCCCGACGGGCGTCTCAATTGCCGACTGAGCTTTCCGGCGGTATGTGCCAGCGCGTCATGATCGCAGCAGCGTTGATTTCCAAACCAAGGCTGCTGATCGCCGACGAACCCACCACGGCTCTGGACGTGACTATCCAGGCGCAGATCCTCGACCTTATGAGCGTGCTGTCTGCGGATGTGGGGACCGCGATACTTCTCATTACCCATGACATGGGAGTTGTTGCCGAAATGGCCGACCGCGTCTGTGTCATGTATGGTGGCCGGATAGTGGAACAGGGATCAGTTCAGGAAATTTTCGCACGGCCGCGCCACCCGTACACCTCCATGTTGCTAAAAACGCTGCCCCGCCTCGATCAACCTCCGAAGGGAGAACTGTTTGCCATTCCCGGCAGCGTACCGAGCCCCCTGAACTGGCCGACTGGTTGCCGGTTCAGAACAAGATGCGATCGGTCGTCGCAAGCTTGCACCTCCCGTCCTATGCTGGAAGGTACCGATCATCGGACTGCTTGTTTTCATCCTGAAGGGGGGCATTGATGGCGTTGCTTTCAATCGAAGACCTGAAGGTCCACTACCCGGTTCGCACAGGTCAGCTGGGCACCCACAAAGGTGTGGTCAAAGCAGTAGACGGCGTGAGCCTGGAGATTGATGTCAACGAGACACTTGCAATCGTGGGGGAGAGTGGTTGCGGAAAGTCCACGATGGGAAACGCTGTGTTGGGCCTGGCGCCAACGACTGGCGGCAAGATTTCCTTTGAACAACGCGACCTGTCGACACTCGACCCGAGGCAGCGTCGCAGTGTCTGGCGGGATATGCAGGTAATCTTTCAAGACCCGGTGTCTGCGCTCAATCCGCGCCGCACGATTGCGCAATCAATTGCCGAGCCTCTGGTGATACACGGATATCCCAAAGCGGAGATTGCCGAGCGCGTCGATGAACTGATGTCCCTTGTCGGGTTGAATGAAGACCAACGTTCGCGGCGGCCGAAAGAGCTTTCGGGCGGACAGAGGCAACGTGTCGTCATTGCACGCGCCTTGGCGCTCAGTCCCAAGCTGGTGATTTGCGACGAACCGGTTTCCGCGCTGGATGTGTCAATTCAAAGCCAGATCTTGAACTTGCTCATTCGACTGCAGCGTGAGCTGAATCTGAGTTATCTTTTCATTGCCCATGACCTTTCGGTCGTCCGCCATATCGCTGATCGGGTCGCAGTGATGTATCTTGGCCTTGTTGTCGAAGAAGGCGCGACCGAACAAGTCTTTTCAAACCCTCAGCATCCCTATACGCAAGCCTTGCTGTCTGCGATCCCTGTTCCGGACCCCAATCGGCGACGCAAGAGGATTGTTTTGCAGGGTGAACTTCCCAGTCCGCTAAACCCACCCATCGGATGTCCTTTCGTTACCCGTTGTCCGATCGCCGTTGGTATGTGCGAAAAGAAAAGACCCGATCTTGCAAGCGCGGGAAACCTGCATCGCGTTCGCTGCCATTTGCAACAGGGTTCGAAGTGACCATAGCGCTAGCTGGCATTGCTCCTGCTCAGAGCAGCAGGGCGTCCGTGTGTCTTTCCGCCCAGCCACGCAGGTGTGTAACCGGATTGTGGCCGCTCGATGAACAAATCCCGTTTGAACTGTGCATTGCGTTGACAAGCTCCACAGAGTGCAGAGGCACTGACTTCCCCGCTGATGAGACATGGTGCCAGCGCAGAAAAGAAGGAAACGGCTTCGTTTCGGTGTTGCTTGCGTTTCATGATGATTTTTGCGTCGGCCACGATGGCATGAACCTGAGACTTCCACTTGGTCAGATCGGGGCGGACAACGGTAACATCTTGGTGCATCGAAAGTCTCATTAGACTTGGCTCACGGGCCAAGTCAGCGCACTGCGCCCATTCGGGGAACCTAACATCGCCAAGACCCAGTAGGTCTCACTTGCCGATCCACTTCAGGAATCTGTTGACGCACGCACCGGAGATGACAGCGTTGTTGCAACGCCAAATGAGGATGTGCGGGTTCTGGTCCGCAAAGACACGGAAGATCAGGACATTGTCGAACATGTCCCGAAGGCTGTCAGCGACGTAAAGACCGGCACCTGCCTTCAAGAGGAGGTCACTTTTGTCCTTGAGCGTGCTTGAAAAAGTCTATGAACGCCCGCAGGCGTGACAGCTTCTGAAGCTCCCGATTGAAATACAGAAAGAACCTCGGTCTGTCCGGTGTGAAACTGGCCAATACCTGCAATAAATGACCGCTTCTCAGTTCTTGCTCAACACCTGCTTTCAGCGACCATCCAATACCCAGTCCGCGTTGAGCAGCATCTATTACAGAGCGTAGGTCGTTCAGAACAAGGTGTCCTGCAACCTGAACAGTCTTCAGCTCTCCATTATCCAGAAACTCCCAGGGAGCAAAGTCTCCCGAACTTCTCTGCCGATAGCGGATGCAATTGTGTTTGAGGAGATCAAGAGGTTCGCGTGGTGTGCCGTGTTGCTCAAGATATGCCGGTGAAGCCACATATGCGCCGGACATTGGCTCGCTGATTGCCTTTGCGATCATCTGATCCTCCAAGAAATCACCGAGCCTGATTCCAGCATGAAAACCGCCTTTGGCGATATCGACCAGGTTCTCGTCAATGGACAGATCAAGTTCTATCTCCGGGTACTGATCTCGGAATTCGGCCAGGCGAGGAGCGAGCACCACCTCCCATGCACGAAAGGGCAGGGTGATGCGGAGGGAACCGGACAATTCGCCTGCATCAGATCGCACGGCTTCAATGGCGGCATCAGCCTCCGAAAGAACATGGTGTGTTTGAGCAAGAAGCTTTTGACCCGCATCGGTGAGAACGACCGAACGGGTGTTTCGCACAAACAATGCCGTGCCAATGTGATCTTCAAACTGTTTGAGCTGCTGGGATACAGCAGACGCCTGCACGCCAAGAACACCCGCTGCGGCGCGAAGTGTTCCTTGCTCTGCGATGGCATGAAACGTCCGTAATCCCAGAAGCCGCGCTCGATTCATTATGTTTTCCTGCTAACTACAGTATGAAGAATATACATTATTTTTAAACAATCGAAAGGTGCGTAGACTGGCTGGAAAAGCGAGTTTTCATGCCGAGTTCAAGCGCACCAGACCGCAGAATGGTCACGGGCATTGTCACAATTGTCTTGACCGTATTTGCCATGGCCCTGACTGATGCCTTCGTCAAATACGCCAGTTCAGACATGTCCTTGTGGCAGATATACGTGTGCAGGTCCTGTCTTGCACTGCCAGTCCTGGTAATCTTGGCAAAAGGACGCGTGCGCCCTTTGTCGGTTCAATGGGTCAGTTTGCGCAGCCTGTTGTTGGTCGCAATGTATCTTGCGATCTATGCCGCCATTCCTGTTCTTGACCTCTCGGTCATAGCGGCAACGCTTTATACCGGCCCACTGTTCATCGTTTTGCTCTCCTGGATCATCTTGAAAGAGCGGATCAAACCGGGACACTGGAGTGCTATCGGTCTCGGATTTGTCGGCGTCCTGTTTGTCGTTCAGCCGAATGGGCGCGACTTTACAGCTTTGTCGCTCATCCCGGT
The DNA here is from genome assembly GCF_040530035.1 of Roseibium sp. HPY-6. Classification (NCBI taxonomy): domain Bacteria; kingdom Pseudomonadati; phylum Pseudomonadota; class Alphaproteobacteria; order Hyphomicrobiales; family Stappiaceae; genus Roseibium; species Roseibium sp. HPY-6. The sequence continues at coordinate 1,517,870 of NZ_JBEWCD010000001.1, read as the reverse complement.
GATCGCAGCGGTCCTTTATGCCTCAGCGGCTGTGCTCACCCGGGCTAAATGTTCCGACGAGGCGCCACCAATACTCGCGATCAACCTCAACGTCGCACTCGTGACGTGCGGAGGCCTCATGTCCTGCACTCTTTGGCTGTTTCCGGTGCCGGGTTCCGGCAACTACCCCTTTCTATTGGGAGTGTGGTCGCCATTTGATGCAAGTACCCTCTGGGTTCTTATAGTCATGGCTGTGTTGATCATCGGGGTCACGATTGGGCTCGCGCGGGCGTATCAATCTCCGCGCCCGCAGGTTATTGCAGCCTTCGATTACGCCTACCTGATCTTTGCAGCATTTTGGGGATTTGTGTTCTTTGAAGAAATCCCGGACAAAACGACCATCGGGGGAATGGCGCTGATTGCCGTTGCCGGCATTCTGGTTCTCTGGGTTGATCGGCAAGAGGCATAAGCTCTGCGGCCGCGCGAACACAGGAGGCCAGCCCGATTGTCGCGGCTGCGCCGCCGATCCAAAAAAGCTTCCAATCCGGTCTTGTTCTAATCGCGCAGCCATACCCGCAAAAATCACGTGTGCTTTTAACCAGCGAAGAAGCCCGCGCCGGGACGCCACGGGATATCCGTCGAGCCATAGTCAACGCCCATGCTGTGCAAAGCTGTCGTGACCTGGCTTCGATGATGGGTTTGGTGATTGAAGATCTGTGCAATCATCACCCAGCGCGGTATGGCGGGTATGTCGTCCCCTTGCGAATCCTGTTTGGTGGTTTTTCCTGCCAACCATGCCTCGGTCCAATCGCGTGCGCCCGCCGCGAGTTGATCGTCCTGCTCCAGACGAGCGAGCTTCAGATCTTCCCAATCAGGCCAAGCCACATGACCCTTCGGATTGCGTTCCGGCAAGGTCCCATGGAGGAATGTCAGGATCCTGTGATTGACCACACAAATATGGTCCAGTGTCTTATGGATCGACCCAAAAAATAGCCCCCGATCCCGGTTACGTTCGTCATGGCCAATATCGTCACAAAGCTGAAAGACGACGTCGTTTTGCCAGCGGGTATAGGTGGCCATCTCTTTAATGTAGTCATTTGTGATCATGATGCTTTTCTTTCAATCGTTTAATTGTCGCCAATGGTGAAGACACGCGTTGGCAACTCGCCATCTCATGAATTCAACCGAAGACTGGATTAATCTGTCGGGGTGTCGCTATCGGCCATCTTCAGAGCGATTAGGCTCTTTGCTGTCTTGGCTGCAGCCAATGCGTAGTCTGGATCTCTGTGGATCAGCATTGTCGAAAACGCCCCCTCCATCAGCAGCACAATGCTGCGGGCAGTTTGCTCGGGGTGCTGGAGACCCGCATCCTCGTATTTTTCTGCCAGCCAGCCTTCAAATTTCTTTTTGTGGCCAGCACCAACGACGACTGCCGGGTGACCCGGCATGCTGGCAAGTTCCGCAGCGGTTCTGATAAAGCCACACCCCCTCCACTTGGGATGACGGGCACTCTCTGCCACACGCAGGAAGATCTCGGCGGTTTTGTCAGCCAAGCTGCCCTCGCACTCATCAAACCAGCTGGCAAACGCTATCAGGTTGGGGTGATCACGTGACTCCAGATATCCGGTTATGAGATCGTCCTTGCTCTTGAAATGATAGTAGAGCGTTTTTTTGGTGATGCCTGCCTGCTCGGCCACGGCATCGACACTGACGGCACGAATACCCTCCTTGTAGAAGAGCTTGTTGGCCGCATCCAAAATGCGATCTCTCGTCGGCTTTCCGGGTTGCACGCTCATGTATACTCCTTAGTGAGTGTACCTATGAGCGCATTCCCCGTAGCTTTAGTCAAGCTTAAGTGACTGGAGAAAAAAATGATGCAAAACAGTGTCCTAATCGAGATCAGGAATCGCGTGGCTCTTCTGACCTTAAACAGGCCGGAGAAGCTGAACGCACTGAATTATCAAACCAATGACCGCCTCTTGGAACTTCTGGATAAGATCGAAGACAACGATGACATCGGCGCTGTTATTCTAACCGGGGCAGGGGATCGGGCCTTCTCTGCTGGGGGCGATATTCACGAGTTTACGGCAAGCATAAAAGAAGGTGTCGATGTTGCGGTGAAGGAGTTCTGCAAGCGCGGTCAAACCATGACGGCGAGACTGGAATCCTATCCAAAACCCATACTGGCGGCCGTCAACGGAATTGCCTTTGGAGGCGGCTGCGAAATCACCGAGGCCGTCCACCTGGCTGTCGCCTCGGATCAGGCAGAATTTGCCAAACCGGAAATCAACATCGGCATTCCACCAACATTCGGCGGTACCCAGAGGTTGCCGCGTTTGGCGGGTCGGAAACGGGCTTTGGAGTTGCTCCTGACCGGCGACAGGTTCTCGGCTCAGCGCGCATACGAGCTCGGATTGGTGAACCAGGTTGTTCCGCACGACAAGCTGCTTCCTGCTGCATTTGAACTGGCAGAACGTATTCTCCGGCATTCACCTCTCGCCGCGTCGAGAATTATCTCGGCCGTCACCAGAGGGATCAATACGACGATTGAAGAAGGCCTCCTGATTGAACGGGAACAGTTCGCGCGCATGGCTGCGACACAGGACGTCCTGGAAGGCCTCGATGCCTGGATTGCCCGCAGGGCGCCGATCTATCAAGGGGCCTGACGATGGAAGTTTATACCAGTTTCGACAAGGCAACCTGGCAAGCGTTCAAATCCTTCGATCGCGAGGGACCAATTCAAATGCTGAACTTGATAAAACTGCGGGACAAGGCCGAGTATTCCGCTGGATTCGATACCTCCGGAGAAAGGGCCTATGCGGAATACAGCCGACTGAGCGCACCGGTTTTGAAACGTGTCGGCGGCCGCATTGTCTGGCGGGGCGCCTTTGAACTCATGATGATTGGCCCGCAATCGGAGAGCTGGGACATCTGCTTTGTTGCCGAATATCCTTCTGTCTTCGCCTTCATCGAGATGATACGCGACCCAGCCTACCAAGAAGCTTCGGACCACAGGACAGCCGCTGTCGCGGACAGCAGACTGGTCCGGTTGGCTGCGCAGGACTCTGGCGAACAATTCTACGAATGATACGCCCGTGGCCTCGAGGTGTCCGACAGGAGAAGGATCATCAGGTCATCGGCAGGAGCCGACTGTACGAAACCAACGAATAACAAAAGGTGGCAAGTTTGATCGCTGTAATCTTTGAATCCTGGCCTAAAGACGGTCGTGGCGAGACCTATCTCGACATGGGCCGGAAGATGAACTTATTGGTAGAAGGGTTCGATGGATTCGTCTCGATTGAGCGTTTCGAAAGCGTCGTAGAACCAGGCAAATTCGTTGCCATCTCCTACTGGCGAGATGAACAAGCGGTGGCTTCATGGCGCAACGTCGCAGAACACCGGAAAGTTCAGGATGGCAGCCGCAGGACCGTTTTCGACAACTATTGTCTGCGCGTTGCAAAGGTCATCCGTGACTACGGTATGCGTGAGAGGGCCGACGCTCCGAAAGACAGTCTGGAGGCTCACGACGCTGTCAGCAGATAGTGCCCGATATCCATTCGAACTGATTGAATTTGGTTCCTTGATCTAAACCATACTCGAGGTCTTATGCTGGTTTTGAATCTCACTTGGAGACTTTATTGACCACGCAAAACTTGCCTGTTTCCGTGTTAATTCTTGGATTGGTTTGGGGACTGAACTTCTCTCTCATGAAGTTCGCAGCCCTCTCAGGCATACCATTTGCACTTCTGGCGACGATGACAATATTCGGAAACCTGGTGATCTTCACCGGCTTCTGCCTTCTGTTCACCGGCCGTCTCCGCCTTGCAAGGACAGCGGTCGCGTTTTTCCTGGCTTGTGGGATCCTGGGTTATCTCCTTCCATTTTTCATGGAGCTTTTTGCTGCACCACGGATCTGGGCAAGCACCCTTGCACTCCTGGTCGCTTTGACGCCAATCATGACGTTGCTAATCGCAGGCGTATCACGAACGGAACGCATCACCCTACGAAGGACGATGGGTATTCTCCTCGGATTTCTGGCGATCCTGCCAATTGTCTTGCGTGACCCGAGCACTCTGAACACCGCACTCGATGCTGGCCTGCTGATTGGCCTGGGTGTTCCTCTCGTCTACGCGATCTATCACACCGTGATCGCCCGGTTCTGGCCACCGGACTTACATGATTTTGAAGTTGCGCTTGGGGAGACAGCGGCAGCGACGCTTTTGATGATACCCATCTATCTGCAATCAACCACGTCCGGTGACATCCCGGAAAACATTTCCTGGTCTTCATATTGGATCGTTGGCGCCTTGCTTGCGTTCTCCGCCTTGGAGGTCTGGCTGTATTTTCGGATCATGCGTGTAGGTGGGGCAGTTTATGTGTCTCAGTCCGGATATATTGCCGTGATAGCCGGTATCTTTTGGGGGGCGATCTTCTTCGACGAAGACATCAGCTGGTGGTTGCTGATGAGCCTTTTCATGATCCTGATCGCATTGTGGTTTGTTGCTCACACAAAGAAGGAGGAGGGCTGACCGATGATTGAACAAACGACCCTTCTTCTCTTCCTGGCAACCGTGACCGTTTTCATTGTGACGCCCGGGCCAAACATGATCTTCTGCGTGGCCAGATCGATTGCAGCCGGACCAAAGGCTGGAATTCTCAGCCTTGTTGGCGTCTGCATCGGACTGGCCGTTCACGCCACAGCTGCTGGTTTGGGTTTGTCCAAACTCTTCACGTACTTTCCCATTGGTTACGATATTCTCAAAGTCGGCGGGGCTTTCTATCTGCTATGGCTGGCATGGCAAACTTACCGGAGCTCGGACGGTCTTGCTGATGAGTTCGACTTTCAATCCGCCGATCCATCTGCCTACCGACACCGGTCCTTTGTTTTCATTGCTCAAGGCGCACTCAATGCGCTGCTCAGCCCCAAGGCCGTGTTCTTCTACCTGGTCCTGTTCCCGCAGTTTCTAAACCCGGAACAAGGAAGCATATTGGCGCAAAGTCTGGTGCTGATCAGCATCATCAACATGATCAACTTTTGCGTCATCGCTGGTCTGTGCATTGCGGCTGGTCGGACCAGAGAATGGCTTGTCGGAAACCCTCGTGTCATCGCGTTGCAGCGAAAGATTGTTTCCGTGGTTTTCGTTGGTCTCGCACTTCGTGTGGTGACAACCAGGACGCCGGCATAACCGTTGTCAGATCCCAGAAGCTGAACCCGTTGAAATCATTATTGTGAACCTCAGCCGCGGCTCTTCAGGCATACCAGCATCGAGATGAGAACGACGACAGCGCAACCTGCTGCTGTCCATGAAACCTTTTCTGAGAGGAACAGGACCGCCCACAACAAGGCCATAAGCGGCAGCAACAGATTAATCTGGCCGACCCGTGCAATCCCGCCAATAGCCAGCCCGCGGTACCAGAAGACTGAGCCCAAAAACATGCTGAAGATACCCAGATAAGACAGAGATACCCAGCTTTGAAGCGTCGTTGCTTGCAAATCGGACCAATTAATTCTCCACGCCAGAAGCACGATCGCGATGGGCATCAGCGGAACCATGGCCCAACAAAAAGCCCGTAATCCTCCAAGTTTACGAGACACCAGGCCGCCTTCCACATATGAAATGCCAAGACAGAGCATGCCCAAAACAAGCCAACCATCGGCGAGGCTCAGATGTCCGCCACCCTCGTCGTAGGCAAAATAAAGAACGGCGCAAAACCCGGTGAGGCAGGCAATCCAGAAGACCCAGGTAGGCCTTTCGCCAGCTCTGAGAACGGCAACAATCGCGGTCGCTGCTGGAGCGAGCCCTGTCACGACAGCACCATGAACAGCGGGTACTGTTTCAAGAGCGAGCGCTAGAAAGAACGGGTAACCGACCGCGGTTCCAAGGCCCATGATAAGCAGCGACAACATGTGTTCGCTCTGAGGCCGAATACACCCTTTTGAGAGCAATAGAAAAGCTGTGCCAAGCAGTCCGGCGATGACGATCCGCACCAGAGTGATGTCGATTGGAGTGAAATCAGTTACGGCGACACGTGTGGCAACCAGGGTTCCGCTGAAACACAGCATCCCCAGTACGCCCAGGATCACGCCCAAAGACCGGTCTGACTTTGGCAACATGGTCACGATCCGTCATTCATAGGAGAACATTACCGCTTCGATCTTGTTGCCATACAGATGACGCATGAAGGCTCCAAAACACATGGTCAAAGCGGCTTTCCTGTCTCTGGGGGCATCGTCACTGTCGCTGCCATGGTCCACTGCTGTTTGATGAAACGTCTCAACAGCTTCCCTTTCGAGCGCACGCGGGCAAAGTCATGGCCTGTACCTTCAGAAATGGCCGGCATAATAGGTCGCGCGTCTAACCAGTACTCAGGATTTTTTATTCCAAACCCGATGGTTTTTTCGCGCTCTGTCAATGAGACCAGACCAGGCAGGGTGAACTCCTCGGTATAGAACGCAGTGTTTGCAGCAAGATTGGGTGTTGGCACTGAGACATGATCAATCATGCAGCATGACCTTTTCAGAAATGTCTGGAACGCGAGCATGCGTGGCAACTGTACAAAGAAGCTGGTTTGCCTCTCATTCTAAAAGATGCCTGAATAAATAATATAATTCCAATGCATAATATTCATAATAATCATGCGAATTTAGTTCGCGTTCAATTGCTTGTCATGAATAGCTTTGCTCCCAACTTTCCGATCCAGTACACCCTCTACGGCGGCACAAAGGGTTTCAAATGGATCGGACAGGTCCGAGGTGCCCTTGCCCAAAACCAAGGCAATGTCAGTTCGTATGTTGACATCGTCGAGGTTCAAAACCTGCACCCCTGATGCGTGAGCACTTTTCTCCAGGCTGCAAACAGGACAAAGGCCCATACCTACACCGCGGGCAATGAGCGAAAGCTGGAGTTCGCGTCCTATGACCTCCATGCTGACGCGCAAAGGCAAATCCCTTTTTTCCAGCATCGCTTCGAGCGCGCTGCGAAAGCTGCATGCGCTCGGATTCAAAACCCAGCTGACATTGTCTCTCAGAAATCCGTCAAGTTTTGTTGAGATGTGCCAATCGCGAGGCGCAACCACCGCCACAGACTCCTGACCCAAAGTACGTTTTTGGCGCGTTACGTCTGCACCCTCAATCGGAAAATATCCAATCACGCCGTCCAAAACAGCATGATCAAGTTCCTCAAGGAGTTGCTTCGTCCAACCCGTTTTGACGACAAGCTCTACATGCGGAAATTGTTGCCGTAGCTCGGTGAGTGGACCAGCCAGCACATCCTCTGCAAGGCCATACGCTACACCAAGTCGCAAAGGGCCAGTGGCTTGGTCTGCTTCCCGACACGACGCCTCCAGTTCACTTAAGGACCGCAACAGGTGGCGACCCTGATCGAGAACCCGGCGTCCGGTGGACGTTAGGGTTAGCGGCTTGCTCGTGCGATCAACAAGGGTCACTTCAAGGTGCGTTTCGAGATTTTGGATACGCCTGGAGAGTGCAGGTTGCGTCAATCCCAGCATCAACGCCGCACGCCCAACAGACCCGGCGTCAGCCAAGGCCACAAGAGCGCGAAGGTCGTTTATGTTCATTCCAAAAGTTTATATTTTCCCAAAAATAATACAAACAATTTGTGGAAGTTGCCGTCATGTGACTGCTTTGCAGACGGCTTCGAGCAAGCATTGGTCATGCTTGACTAGTTCCTTAAGCGTGGCTCATGCACCGGCGATCAGTTTTTGGGCCGAACGCATGCCCGCAATCACGTGGTTTTGGCCGCGCACAAGTTCCGTGCGTGAAAAGCCTTGCATGCCAGCAGGTCGCTTCGCAATTTTCGTTGCTTCTTCCAGCGCTGGCAGGGGTGGAATTGTGAGGGCAGGATCATGCCGGAAACGCGCGCTCCTGTTGAAATTAAGCGGCACCAGGATTCGCGCCAAGTCCTGGATAACTGAATTTGCTGCTTTTTCGGAAACCACACCCTGATCTATGTCTTTGTAAAAGCTGTCCAAATCCCCAGCAAGAGCGGCAGCAGCAACGCTGCAAGCTGAAAGATCAAAAGCGTCCCCGGCCTGTTGTTGATAGTCTGCAATAGTCGTCTGGAATTCACGGGCCGTTGCCCGCCAGTCCATGGGCAGTATGGAAGCGTTTGCATTCCGGAAGATCGCGAGGAGATACACCTTGATGTCCCGCAAGAGAATATCCTTATCGGCAATTTCCAGCGTATCGTTTTCCGTATGCCAGGCTATATTCATGCCGCAGCCGCCGACAGCATAGTATCCAAGCTCTTCGCGGTGGGCGTCGGTCATTGCGGACGACAACATGAGGTAACTTGAAAGGCCGATGTCGTTGAACGAATAATCGCCTGCCCGGTGCGGACGTTCGGATTGGAGCTCTTTTCCGGCGACTTCCCTGATGACATCAGCCAGAAAATCATGCGCTTCGGACATGACGGACACATGGATGAATTCCGTCGCCCATCGGCAGCCGGGGCTGTCGCAGTTCACCTGCGCAACGCAGTTTTCATCCAGGTCGAGGGCGAATGTATCTGAATACCAGGTCGATCCGGCATATCTTCCAGTTGAATGGCCGGGCCACCAGCAGATTTTCACCGAACGCCGCAACTTGTCCCGATTTGCCCAAAGGACGCGGGCAACCTCGAGCATGGTTGCATCGCCCGTCGCATTGTCTCCAACACCGACATCCCAGCTGTCGAGATGGCCATGCAGCAGGACATATTTTTCGGGCTCTTCACTGCCTCGGATGGTGATTTCAGGGAGTTTGGAGCGGAACCAGCCTTCCTCCATTTCGGTAAAGATTGTCGCGCTCTCGCCGGCACGTGCCATTTCGATCAGTGCCTTGCCGCTCTCCAGATTGACAGCGGCTGCCGGAATGCGCGGCTTCCGATCCAGATCGGCCGCGCCGGGAATCCCCCAGATGGTGGTGCAGATCCCCCAGTGGATATCGACGCCCGGGTTGATGGCGATCACACCAACGGCGCCGCAGGTTTCCATCAGGGAAATGATAGCCGGACTTGCGAAACCTTCAGTGAGGACAATTTTGCCGCGCACTTTCGCTTCCATTTCAGGGCCCGCTTCAAGCTGGCTCTCGAAGGCGTCTTCCTCGTCCATGTTTGTGGTGCCGGGAATATAGACGAGTGCGCCCGTGAAACCTTCCCGGGCGTCGGCGCTAAAGGCAGGCGGTTTGGCGCGGAACGTCTGGCCGTCCGCTTCGACCCGAGCCTGTCCTGGCAGGCTTAAAAAGAGCTCCGGTTCGTGAACCTTAACCTCAACTCCATGCGCCTTCAGGCGGGTGACCACTTCGTCCATGCCGCGATTAACATCATCTGGATGTTCACGTTTGAAAGTCGAAAAACTTTCAACCAGTGCCCAGGGTTCATCGATGGTGACTTGATCAAGAAGTTTGGACTCTGTGGCATTCATGGGTAAGTTCCAGTGTTTTACTGAATGAAACAATGTGATGCAGAATAAAACACTAGCAGTAATTTGTCATGAGCCGCAACCCATGCGTTCAAAGGAGTGCGGCTGGCGTGCGCCAAGGCCACCGTTGTGAGAAGAGTAAAAAGTGTCAGCTAAGGGTCAGGCGTTTCGAGATCTCGTCCGCGGCCTCGACAACTTTTTCGATGTAATTCGCCCGCCGCACTTCATCCAAGCGGGCCGATGCGCCGGCGACCGAGATGCCGGCAATAATTTCCCCTGCAGTGTTCTGGATCGGCGCGGCGACGGAAAAGGCGCCGTCGTCGAGATCGTTGATTGCGACATTGTAACGGTTTGAGCGAATAAGCAGGAGCGCTTCGCGCAACCGTTCGGGATCTGTAATCGTATGAGGGCTGAAACGCTCGAGCGGCCCTTCTAGCACGCGATCGCGAATGCTGGGCTCGGCATAAGCCAAAAGCACCATGGATGCGCCTCCGGCATGCAGCGGGCCTCGCCTTCCGGTTTGCGCAAAAAGACGAATGCTATGAAGGCCTTCGCGGGTCGCGATTGCGACAGATGATGTGCCTTCGCGTGCGACCAGATTCACATTTTCGCCGGTCTCGTCCCTTAGGGTGTCCATGACCGGGCGTGCCACCTGCAACAAGGCACCCTTGCGTCCAACGCGCTCGCCGAGCAGTGCGACACGGTAGCCAAGCGAATAGATTGCCCGCTCTTCATCCCGCTGCACGTAGCCGTCCTCTTCCAGCGTCTGCAATAACCGGAAGGCGATGGATTTCGTCACGCCAAGCTTTTCCGCAAGAGCGGTCGTGCCAATGCCGGGCGTGTCTCCCAAAGCCTCCAGAACCCGCAGCGCGCGGGCCACCGCATCGATCCGGTAAGACTTGCGTCCGGCTGCATCTGTTGCTGTCGGTCCTGCCATTTTCTTCTCTGCACTCTATTGATTTTAATTTTCGATGTGTTTTACTGATTGAAGTATATCAAAAATGTTTCACTGAATAAAACAAAATATGCATGCAAAAAGACCAGTGGTGATCATTTTTTATGCAGATGGACGGTATGGGCAGGCAGTCAGTCACGTGCACCGGGAGAGCTGGCGGTGGTTTCGCCCTGAATGAAATGGCCTCAACACGCTTGCGTGCGGGCCCAGTAAGAGGAGAGTGACTTGAAGACATTTCTCAAAATTGCTGTCGGGAGTGTGCTGGGAGCGTCGCTTTATGCAACGTCCGTCGCTGCGCAAGATCCAATCCGCACGATTCACCTGCTGTCACGGCCCCAGGCTGCGCAACCGGCAGAGTTCCAGGCGATCCAGCTCATCGCACAGGAATGGCGCAAGCTGGGTCTTGATGTGGAAGTCGACGTGATGCCCTGGTCGCAGATGGCCGACACGGTCTGGTATAACCGGAATGACTGGGATGTGACGGCCTGGCAGATGACGGGGCGGCCCGAGCGTTCCGACCCGGATGAGATCATCTACAATCTCTTTCATTCGTCGACTGCCGAGAAGGGGTACAACTTCATCGGCTACAACAACCCCGAATACGACAAGCTGGTAGAAGAGCAGCGCATCACGGTCGACCCGGAGAAGCGCAAGGCGCTTGTTTTCGAGGCACAGAAGATGCTCGACGCCGATCAGCCGAATATGATGCTCGTGCATCCGCAGCAGGCTTTCGCCTTTGACAAGACCGTATTTGACCCGGCATCCGTCGTCGACCAATCCGGAATTGGCATCCGCAGCTACTGGACCTGGTTGTCTTTGGCTCCGACGGGCGAGCAGAAAGATATCATCGTCAACAGTTCGGACAACGTGATTGCCGTGAACCCGCTTTATATCTCGGGCGTCACCGACAACTGGCTGACCGAACTCATCTATGACCGGCTGTTCCGCGTCGGACCGGATGGATTGCCGACGCCGTGGGCAGCGGAAAGTCATGAATGGCGCGACGACACAACGATTGCAGTCACGTTGCGCGATGGTTTGAAATTCCATGACGGCCAGCCGGTCACGGCTGAAGATGTGGTGTTCTCTTACCTGGCGACCACTGGCGGTGAAGCGCCCATGTACGCTCCTTTCGGCCAGAATGTGACCAACATCGAGGTCGAGGGTGACAACGTTGTTGTTTTCTCCCTGGCGACGCCGTCGGCGTCATTCCTGACTTCCAGCCTTGCCAAGATCAACATCATCCCAAAGCATGTCTGGGAACCAATCCTCACAGACTTGTCTTCCAAGGAAGAGAACGCGGAATCCTATCAGGAAGACACGCCGATTGGGTCAGGCGCTTTCAAGTTCGTGCGCTGGCTGCCGAATGAAGAGATCGTGCTTGAGGCCAATACTGATCACTTCAACGGCCCCAAGGCCGAACGCTTTATCTTGCGGATCGTGCCGAATGCGGAAGCGGCGCTCGGCATGCTTCGCTCCGGCGAACTGAACTTCCTTACCGATTTTCAGGGAGACCCGCAGGTGCTCATCACGGCGGCTGATGAAGACGGCGATCTGGAGGTGGTTTCCACCGTGGATATCGGCTTCCGGTATGTGGCCTTCAATCTGCGCCGTCCACCTTTTGACGATCCCGCGTTCCGCCGGGCCCTGTCCAGCGCCGTGGACCGCCGCCTGATCGTCAATGCTGCCTTCAAGAAGTTCGCGGTACCGTCCAATTCGGTGGTTTCCCCAGCGCTTGAATACTGGCATGCCGCTGATGTGGTGGATGGCTTCAAGGCGGGTGCGGATGTTGCCAAGGGCATTCTTGAAGAGGCCGGGTATGGCGGCGTCGGAGACCGTCTGACCTATCCGGAAGGCGTCTCGGAAACACTTGCAAAATAACGCCGTAGACCAAACAACGCGCGGTTGCCTGAAGCGCCGCGCGTTCACACCCAAAGTCTTGGGTAATTTCATGCCGCTTTTGCCGGCGGCCTCTCGGGACGTGCGATGAATTCACTTAAGCCCCTGCTCATCAGAACGCTGCAATTGGCGCTGGTCCTTTGGGCTGTGGTGACCATCCTGTTCCTGATGTTCCGGCTGATGCCGGGCAGTCCTTTGGCTGCCTATATCGACCCGACATTCACGGAGGAGCAGCAGCAGGCGCTCATCCGTCAGTTTGGCCTCGATAAGCCTTTATGGCAGCAGTATTTTACCTATCTGGGCAACCTTCTTCAGGGTGAACTCGGGTATTCCTTCCGGTATCGCGCTCCGGTCGCGGAGCGAATTTGGTTGTTACTTCCCAACACGCTTGTGCTGACCTTCTCTTCGCTGATCGTGGCCTATGCGTTCGGTATACTGGCAGGGGCCTGGCTCGCCTGGCGGAGGGGGTCCCGTGTGGAGGTTGCCGCCCTGCCGGTCGTGCTGGCAACCCGGGCCATGCCCGAATTCTGGCTCGGTATGGTTCTGCTGGCGATTTTCTCGTTCTCGCTTGGATGGTTTCCTGCGGGCGGAACAAGATCGGCCGGTGCCGACTACAGCAGCCTCTGGGCGCTTTACACATCGGCGGATTTTCTGTCTCACCTGGTTTTGCCCATGTTGACCCTGGCAATTTACTCCCAAGGGCTGCCGCTGCTTCTGATGCGTTCCAATATGCTGGATGTGATGAAGGAGGATTTCGTTACCATGGCCAAGGTCAAGGGGCTGTCACCCTCCGCCGTGGTCATCCGCCATGGTGCCCGCAACGCTCTGCTGCCCGTGATCACGTCCTTTGCCATCGCTGTGGGATACCAGCTTCAAGGCAATGTGGTCGTGGAAAGCGTGTTTTCCTGGCCGGGTCTGGGCCGCGAGCTGGTTGCTGCTGTTCTGGCATCCGACTACCCGCTGGCGCAGGGGGCTTTCCTGATGATCGCCATCGTCGTCATCGCCATGAACCTGATTGCGGATCTGCTTTACACATTCCTCGATCCAAGGATTTCTCATGCCTGAGGCCGCGATACAAAAACGCGAAAGCGGCATCGCCCGTGTCTTTGCTGCAATCCGTTTGCCGGTCGGCGATCCATTTGCTTTGGCAGGACTGGTTATCTATGCAGTCTTCGTGGTGACAGCAATATGCGCACCCTATATCGCGCCCTATGATCCTTCCGAAATCCTCTACACCGCCGATTATGATCTCGCATCCGATCTGCTTCCCGGTACCGAGGACCATATTTTGGGAACGACGTCGCTTGGCCGTGACATCTTTTCCCAGATTGTTTGGGGCGCACGTTCTGCTCTGCTGGTCGGGTTTACCGCTGCCTTTATGGTGGCCTTTATAGGTTCCATTGTCGGTTTGCTTGCCGGTTATTTCGGTGGATGGGTCGATGCCGTTCTGATGCGCCTTGCGGATGTGGCATTCGGCATTCCGTTCCTCCCGTTCGTCATCGTGATTTCAGCATTCTCCGAACCATCCATCTGGAACACCGTCATCGCCATGGGGCTTGTGCTCTGGCGCGACACGGGCAGGGTGATCCGCTCGCAGGTTCTGTCACTCCGCTCGCGTGGGTATGTGGAGGCGGCGCGGGTGGTCGGATCGTCCGATCTGAAAATCATTTTGCGTCATATCACGCCCAACATCCTGCCTCTTTCCTTCCTTTACGGCTCAATTGCGATCGGCTGGGCGATCCTGACTGAGGCCTCCATCAGTTTTCTGGGTTTCGGGGATCCGGACGCTATCAGTTGGGGCTTCATGCTGCAGGACGCCTTTGCGAGCCAGGCGCTCGCCCGTCAGGCCTACTACTGGTTCATTCCTCCGGGCCTTGCCATCATTCTGGTGGTGAGCGCCGGTTTCTTCATTTCGCGCGGATATGAAAATCTGCTCTTTCCAAAGCTGGGGCGCTGAGATGATCGGACCACTCCTGTCGGTCAGAGATGTGACCATTGCCTATGAAGTCGGAACGCTCGACATCGTTGCCGTCAGCAAGGCTCGCTTCGATGTGCCTCAGGGGTCGATTGTCGGGCTGGTTGGTGAGTCCGGCTGCGGCAAAACCACGATGGCACGGGCATTGACACGGGTGATTGCGGACAACGCCCGGATCGCGGACGGTCAGATGCACTTCGATGGTCAGGACATCGTCTCCCTGTCGGAGCGCAAAATGAATGCGCTCCGCTGGCGCGATATTGCGTTTATCCCCCAATCGGCGATGAACTCTCTCGATCCTGTTTACCGGGTCGAATATCAGATCATGGAGGTTCTTCGGGACCGCGGCGGCATGAGCAAATCCGCAGCGCGTAAGCGTGCGGTCGAACTCTTCGAAATGGTCGGGATCGATCCGGGGCGCTTGCGCGATTTTCCCCACCAGTTTTCCGGCGGTATGCGCCAGCGTGCGGCAATCGCGCTTGCTTTGGCCTTGCAGCCCAAACTGGTGGTTGCCGATGAGCCGGTCACCGCGCTCGACGTCATTATCCAGCGCCAGATCCTGGATCAGTTGCGCAATCTGCAGCGGGAGCTTGGTCTTTCCGTCATCATGGTAACGCACGACATATCTGTCGTTGCGTACACATGTGACCGCACGGTTGTAATGTATGCCGGAAAAGTGGTCGAGGACTGTGATACTGCGACCCTTTTGAGCGAACCGCTTCATCCCTACACGATGGGTCTTAAAAACGCCTTTCCCGATCTTCAATCGGCGGGAACCGGCGTGCTGACCCCCATTGCTGGCAGCCCGCCGGATCTTGCCAACCCGCCATCGGGGTGCCGATTTGCAGCAAGGTGCCCCTTTGCCCTCGATCAGTGCCGGACGGACGAGCCGCCGCTGATCGAGGGTGCTCCAGGCCACTTCGTCGCCTGTCACAGGGCCTCTGAAGCTCCGGCTTTGCGGGAAGACGCCAAAGTGCCTGCGACCTGGGGAACGGCGGCATGAGCGAAACCATCATCGAACTGACCAACGCCCAGCTACACTACAAGATCGGCAATGCGGTTTCCGCCATGATGGGCCTGTCGACGACGGTCAAGGCGGTCGACGGTGTGACCTTTTCCCTCAAGAAAGGAGAAAGTGTCGGCCTGTTGGGTGAGTCCGGATGCGGCAAGACCTCCATGGGCCGGATCCTGGTGCGGCTTGAAGAAATAACCGGTGGGTCCGCGCGGTTTGAAGGAGATGAAATCAGAGACCTGAAAGGTACCGACCTGCAACGGTTCCGCAGCCGTTCGCAAATGATTTTTCAAAACCCCTTTGACGCGGTGAACCCGCGTTATTCCATACGCAAAACGCTGGAAGAGCCTCTTGCAAATGCCAGGATCGAACGTGACACCTGGCACAGGCGTGTCGTCGATGCTCTGGCTCTTGTCGGCCTTGGCGATCCCGAGCAATTTCTGGAGCGGTTTCCGCATCAGCTTTCGGGAGGTCAGCTTCAGCGAGTTGTCATGGCGCGGGCTCTGATCCTGGAGCCTGATTTTGTCGTCGCCGACGAACCGGTTTCCATGCTTGATGTTTCGGTCCGCGCAGGTGTCCTGAACGTCTTTCGCGATGTGCGCGACCGCTTGGGTCTGACGGCCATCTACATCAGCCACGACCTTGCCCTGGTGCGCTATGTGTGTGAGCGCACCATCGTCATGTATCTGGGAAAGATCATGGAGGACGGGCCGACGGAGGATATCGTCCACAATCCTTTGCATCCCTATACCCAGGCTTTGGTGGCGGCGGTGCCGACACCGCATGTGGACCAAAGCCACGATCCCCTGCCCATCGGCAGCGGAGCCCCCGATCCGCGCAACCCGCCTTCAGGCTGTGTCTTTCGTGACCGCTGCCCGAAAGCGCAATCGCGGTGCGCCAGCGAAGTGCCCGCGCCTCGGCGCATCGATACGCGGCTGGTCGCCTGTCACTTTGTGAGCTTATGATGCAAGCGGCCTATTACACACAGACAGGATGCGCTTCGGAGGTTCTTCAGCATGGAAGCCGGCCCACGCCCTCGCCCGGCGAGGGGGAGGTGCGCGTGCGTATCATGGCGTCGGGAATAAACCCTGCCGACACCAAGAGGCGTGGGGGATGGAACGCCTCTTCCATGGCTCATCCCCTCATCATTCCGCATTCAGACGGTTCGGGTGTGATTGACGCCGTTGGGGAAGGGGTCTCTTCCAAAAGGATCGGAGAGCGGGTCTGGCTCTGGAATGCGCAAGGCGGCTACGGCGAAGCCGGGCGTGCCTTCGGGACGGCCGCCGAATTCGTGGCTCTGCCTTCTTCGCAGGCTGTCCGGTTGCCTGATGACACGGGTTTTGAGAGCGGAGCGTGCCTGGGTGTTCCGGCACTAACGGCCTGGTTGGCGCTGCAGAGCGCTGGAAGCTTGTCCGGCAAAACAGTTCTGATACAGGGCGCTGCCGGAGCCGTTGGCCAGATCTGTGTCCAGATTGCTGTAGCGCATGGCGCGAAGGTCATCGCTACGGTCGGCTCCGAAGAAGGGGCTCAGGCCGTGGCGGAATTCGGTGATGTCAATGTCGTCAACAGGCATCGGCAGGACGTCCCGAGCGAGGTGGCCCGTGAAACGGCCGGTGCAGGCGCTGATCTCATCGTGGAAGTCGATCTGGCCGCCAATCTTGACATTGATATTGTCTGCCTCGCGCTGCACGGAACAATCGCCAGTTACTCGTGCAGTTCGAACCCGGCACCGGTCCTGCCATACTACGCTTTCGCTGACCTTGGCGCGCAGATCCGTTTCATTCAGGGCTTCCGGCTCACGGCCGATCAGCGGACCGAAGCCGAGGCAACAATCACAAGAATGCTGCGTGAGGGCACCTTGTCGCCCAGCATCGGCGCAATTCACCCACTGTCTGAAATTGCTGCCGCGCACGCCCGTGTTGAAGCAGGCGGACTGGGGCAAACGGTGCTCACACTTCCCGCTCTGACTGGAGTTGATCATGAATAAGCAAACGCGCGTGATTGAACAGGCGCTCTGCGATCCTGTTTCGCTTGAGATCATTCGTGGCGCGATCGCCGCCGCCCAATCTGAAATGGAAGCGCTTATCGAACGGACCGCCATCTCAGCGTTTATTCGGGAAAAGAAGGATTTTTATACGGCATTGTTCGACGGTAACGGCACCATGGCGGTGGGGTCGATGGTTCCGATTTTTGGGGACATGACACGTCCTGTCCTCGAAAAGTTTCCCGTGGAAACGATGCGGGAAGGCGATGTCTACTGGTACAATGATTGCTACGGCTCTTACGGTGCAATTTCCCATTCCAATGATCAGGTTTTGCTCGCCCCGGTTTTTCGCGACGGCAAGGTGCAGGCCTTCGTGATGAGTTGGGCGCATTTCGCCGATATCGGCGGACTGCGCCCCGGGTCCATAAGCCCGGATGCGACGGATATTTTTCAGGAAGGGATCATGATCCCGGTGACCAAGATGATCGAAGCGGGCCAGGTCAATCAGGCCGTTCTCGATATCTTCCACCGCAATTCCAGATATCCGGATCAAAGCATTGGCGATATGCGTGCCCTGATGGCTTCCGTTGACCTTGGCGTGCGCAGGGTGGGTGAAATTCTGGACCGGTTTGGACCGGCCATCATGGAAGACGCGCTCGCACAACTTTTGCAGCGCACCCGGAAACTGGTGCGCGGAAAGCTGGCTGAAAGTTTCGACTACGGCACGCACACTTTCACTGACGCGATCGATACGGACGGGCACGGAAACGGACCGTTTCATATGCGGTTTTCGCTCACCCGATCTCAGGGCGAGAACGGAGAAGACGTCTACAGCTTCGATGCCCGCGAGAGCGATGATCAAGCGCCGGGGCCGATCAACTATCTGATGAACACCGGCGTCCCGGGTATGGCGCTCGGGCTATTCTATCTTGGTGGAGACCCCAGCCAGGTTTGCAATGCGGGCGGGCCGAATGCGCTGGACGAGGTGCTGTTTCGCAAGGGCAGTTTTCTGCAACCGGAGTATCCCGCACCACTTGGGCTGCGCGGGTTGACGGCCATGCGGATGATCTCGGCCATGTGCGGGCTGTTGAATGCCGGGGAAGGCGAGGCTCCGGCCGCGAACTCTGCCTATGTGGTCAACATCATGCGCGGCAAGTACCGGACAGTGGAAGGCAGGCTCGAACCCTATCTTCTGGCGGACGGGATCGGCGTTGGCTACGGCGCGCGCTCGACAGCCGATGGGATCGATGCCGTCTACTTTGTCGCCCAGGAGAATTATCCGGTCGAATTTCTGGAAGCCGGTTACCCGGTCACGATGCGGGCATACGGGATCGCAACGGATTCCGGCGGCGCAGGACGTTATCGGGGTGGCTGCGGCATCGTTCGGGAATATGAAATCCTCGCAGAGGAAACCATGGTGGCGATCCGTATCGACAGCGTCAAAAATCCGCCTTGGGGCATCCATGGCGGTAAATCGGGGCGGCACGGTGTTGCGGTTGTAAACCCGGGAACCGATGCGGAAATCCGCCTCGATCCGCTCTCCGACGGCAACATGCTGAAAAGGGGAGATATCTTGCGCATAGAGACCGGGGGAGGTGGCGGTTACGGCCACCCGTATGACCGCCCGGCAGAAGAGGTGCTGCGCGACGTCCTTGGAGGTTTCGTCACCCGGGAAGCAGCAAGAAGCGAATATGGCGTTGTGATCGAGGAAGGTGAACTCGACCATTTGGCGACGCAGGCGCTACGCACTGATCGCCCGGAAGTTCGGCGTTTTCACCGTCAGGAGTATGTCGATGCCTTCGTTTGACGCGACACTGGATCCATCCTACGCCGTTGCGGTCGATATTGGTGGCACGTTTACCGATATCTCGTTGCTGGATCGCAATTCCGGCTCCATGTGGCGTGCGAAAACGCCTTCGGTCCCTTCCGATCCTTCCCAGGCTTTCATGGTCGGGATCCGGAGTGTGATGGAGGATGCGGGCATCAGCGCGAAGGATTTGTCCCGCGTACTCCATGGCACGACCGTAGCCACCAATATGATCCTTGAAGACAAGGGGGCCAGAACCGCGCTCGTGACGACACGCGGTTTCCGGCATGTGCTTGAGATCGGGCGCCAGGATATCCCGCGCCATGCAAATCTCTTCACCTGGGTCAAACCTGCACGCCCGGTTCCGGCAGATAGAATTCATGAGATTGTGGAGCGGATCGGAACCGGCGGAAAGGTTCTTGAACCGCTCGATGAAGATAGCGTGAAGCAGGTCGTTGACGCCCTGAAAACCCAGACTGTGGAAGCGGTTGCCGTCTGTCTGCTTCATGCCTACGCCAACCCGGACCACGAAATCCGCGTCGCTGAAATACTTAGAAAGGCGCTTCCGGGCGTTGCCGTGACCTGTTCCACGGACGTGCTGCCTGTTGTCCGCGAGTTCGAACGGTCCCTGGCGACCGTTTTGAATGCCAGCGTCATGCCGGGTGTCTCCAGCTACATCTCCCGCTTGCAGGAGCGTTTGGATGAGGCCGAAGCGGCTTCTCCTTTGTTGTTGATGCAATCCAATGGCGGCGTAGCGGGAACCGAAGCCATCCGGGTTGCACCGGCGTTGACCGCCCTGTCCGGTCCTGCCGCCGGTGTTGTCGGTGCCGTCGATGCCGCTGCCGTCTGCGGAATCCGCGACATAATCACTGTCGATATCGGCGGTACGTCCGCCGATATCTGTCTCATACGGAACGGCACCGTTGCATTGACCCAGCAGGGCAAGGTCGGCGAATGGCCGTTGTCATTGCCCATGGTGGATATGGTCACGATCGGTGCAGGCGGCGGTTCCATTGCCGAAGTCAACAACGATACACTTGCCGTCGGGCCGCATTCTGCTGGTGCGCGTCCAGGCCCGGCCGCCTATGGACATGGCGGCGGGCAAGCAACTGTCACCGACGCACATGTCACGCTTGGCAATCTTCCTCATGCTCTGCTTGGCGGCTCGATGTCTCTCGATGTGGAGGCGGCCCGGCGTGTTGTCAGCGAAAGCGTCGCCAAGCCCTTGGGACTTGGCGAAGAAGACGCCGCACAAGGCATTCTTGCGATCATGAACAACAACATGATCGGCGCGGTGCGGACCGTGTCGGTTGAACGCGGTCATGATCCGCGTGAATTTACGTTGGTTCCCTTTGGTGGTGCCGGGCCCTTGCATGGCTGCGCTCTTGCCGAGCTGTTGGGTATTTCGAATGTGATGGTTCCTCCCGCGCCCGGTCTGCTTTGTGCAGCCGGGTTGCTGGCGGCGGATATGAAAGCGGAGTTTACGCAGGCCCTGCCCATGCCCGGACCGGTAGATCAGGGTGCCGGCGATGCGATTGTGAGCGAGCTGACATCCAAGGCCGAGGAGTGGCTGGATACCGAGGGTGTTTCAGTTGAGCAAAGGGTGTTGAAGGCCCGGGCGCTTTTGCGATTTCACGGACAGGGCGGCGAAATTGCCGTCGACTGGGGCTTTTCCGCCATGGAAACGGAAGAGAATTTCCGGGCCGCGCATGAAGCGCTATATGGCTTTGTGCTCGACGCTCCTATTGAGCTCGTGACAATCCGGGTGGAAGCACTGGGCCGCACCGAACCCATTCGAGTGCCCGCGCTCGATGCAGCAGCCAAACCGGCACCGCTTCAAACGCAGATGGTCCATTGGCCTGCCGGGGCGCTGGAAACGCCGATTTATGACCGGGCTGCCCTTGGAAGCGGCGTTGAAATTCCTGGCCCCGCGATCCTCACTCAACTGGATACAACATCGATCATCGCCCCGGGCTGGATCGCGCGGGTCCATGGTTCCGGTGCTCTTCTGCTGACAAGGAATGCCGCATGAACGAGGCGCTCTTTGATCACATCGACGCAAATGCGGACGACTTTGTCGCGCGCGTGATGGACTATGTCCGTCATCCTTCCATCTCTGCCCATGACATCGGCATCCGAAAGGTCGCCGGGATGCTGGTGGCGCATCTGGAAGAGCTGGGTTTCGAGGCCGGTCTTGTGGAGACACCCGGGCATCCCTTCGTTCTGGGGCGCTTCGATGTGGATCCGGCGAAACCGACGGTTCTGCTTTATGGCCATTACGATGTGCAGCCGCCCGATCCGCTGGAGGCCTGGATAAGCCCTCCGTTCGAGCCGGAGCTGCGCGACGGGCGGATCTGGGCGCGGGGCATTGGCGACAACAAAGGGCAGCACTTCGCCCAGTTGCTCGCGATCGAAACGCATTTGAAAGTCCACGGCACATTGCCGTGCAACGTAATTTTCCTGCTAGAGGGGGAGGAGGAAATCGGTTCGCCGCAGATTGCGGATTTCGTCAAGCAAAATGCGGACAAGCTTCAGGCGGATCTTGTGGTCACGTCTGACGGCCCGCTGCATGAAAGCGGTCAGCCGGTCATTACGTTTGGCGTTCGTGGGGTGGCGTCCTTCGATCTTCTGGCGAAGGGGGCTTCGCGGGATGTGCACTCAGGCAATTTCGGCGGGGTGGTGCCCAACCCGATCTGGACGCTGGTGCAGCTTCTTGCGACCATGAAAGACGCTGATGGAAACATCACCATTGAAGGAATAAACGAGCCGGTCATCCCGGCGACCAATCTGGAACGGGAGGTCATTTCCCGGCTTCCGGACGATGAAACCGCCGTGAAGGCGGACCTAGCCATCGACGAACTGGACGGGCCGAGGGAGCGGCCTTACTGGGACAGGTTGATGTTCCACCCCACATTGACGATCAACGGGATCAGCGGCGGGTATAACGGTCTCGGCAGCAAAACGGTTCTCCCCAACCAGGCGATCGCCAAATGCGATATCCGGCTCGTTGAGCCGCTGACACCCGACCATGTGTTCGAACGGGTGGAGGCGCATGTGGCGCGGTTTGCCCCGGAGGTCGAGGTTATCCGCCACAATGGAATGCTGCCTTCAAAGACGCCGCTGACCAGCCCGTTCGCCGCACCGTTGATCGCTGCCGTAAAGGCTGCGCGCGGCGTCGACCCCTTGTTATACCCAACCGTCGGTGGGTCCTTGCCTGACTATGTATTCACAAAGATCCTGCGTCTTCCTGCCTTTGTGATCCCTTACGCCAATGCCGACGAAGCCAACCATGCCCCGAATGAAAACCTTGAAGTGGTGCGGTTTGTCGATGGCATCAAAACGGGTTCTGCCCTTTTGAGCGAGCTTGGAAAACTGAGCAAAACCGATTTTAAAGACTGAAACAGCGGCAACCTGGTCTTTGAAAGCAATCAAGAAGGATCAGTGAC
Source organism: Roseibium sp. HPY-6 (assembly GCF_040530035.1). NCBI lineage: Bacteria > Pseudomonadati > Pseudomonadota > Alphaproteobacteria > Hyphomicrobiales > Stappiaceae > Roseibium > Roseibium sp. HPY-6. The sequence goes on along the minus strand of NZ_JBEWCD010000001.1, from coordinate 1,495,393 downwards.
CGTTTAAAAAGAAAGACACCAACTCGACCACGGATCAATCTCCGGGGAGATGGTCGAGGTGCCCGCAGAAATGGAATATTCGCTAACGCAGGACGGTAAGACACTTTATCCAATCTTGGTCGAGACGAGTAGGCGAGGAACTCGTCGTCAATAAAGTAGTTTTGATATATTTTTTAAATATTGCTATCCAATAAATAAATATTAGAGAATATTTTTAGCATGATTTACTAAAAAATCCTTCACATCTCTTGCAGTAAGTATTTCCAGGAAGCATCAAGTGCTTGAGTGGTAAGTTCGCTCACATTTTCCAACTCCGAGAACTTCTCATGTGCAGCAGGTTCGTCGGGAATGCTGCACAAAGCTTTGAATTCTTTTGTCAATTGAACGATCCTATTTGCTCCCACAAAGCCCGAAGCGCTAATGAGCCTGTGCCCGAAATCACAAGCAGCCGGATAATCCTTAGTTTGAATTGCTTCTTTCATACCAATTACCAACTGCGGCATGTTTGTAAGATAGCTTTGTACGACCGCCTCAAAACGCTCGAACCCGAGATCGGATAAGAGGCGGTTAAGGTCTGTTTTTGAAATATAAGCAACACTGTTTTCTGACTGTTTGAAATTGATTGTTTTTTTAGAAGATAATACTGATGAGAGCGCGTTCGCAAACTGGTAGCGTGAAAACGGCTTTTCCAGAAAAAAGCTTGTTTCGTAATGCTTTAATTTAATTAATGCCTCGTGGGGAATGGCTGCTGTGACAACGATTACATGAATGCCACTTCCCTTGGATTGGTTTGTTTTCCAAACAGCTTGAGCGACGTCCAGACCGGTTTTCTCTCCCAATCTGAAGTCGGTAACAACTACGTCGATTTGGCTGGTTTCGAGCGCATTCACGGCCTTATGAAACGTATCAACCGTGATCGCTTCGTGTCCCAATTCGGTTAGATAGCCTTCAATGACCATGGCGTTTACAGGGTCATCTTCCACCACAAGAACCGTCAAACCGTTAGCGTATTCAGTCTGGACCTTGGGATTTGTGGCTGTATCCATCTTCAAACTGAAGCTGAAGACACTTCCTCCCAATCGGTTCGGCTGATATCTGATCTCGCCGCCAAGAAACTCCACAAGGTGCTTACTGATCGCAAGACCTAGGCCGCTTCCCGGCTCAGCATTGGATTTCAGGCCACGCAAACCTTGTGAAAAAGGTTTGAAAAGTTCTTCAACCTCATCCTGGTGTATTCCAATGCCAGTGTCGATGACTTCGAAATGGAGTGTTGGCCTCATTTCCGACTTCGGCGTGAGTCGGGAGACATGAAGTGAGACCGTACCTTCCTTAGTGTATTTAAGCGCATTTGAGAGTAAGTTCAGTAGGATGTGACGTAATTTAGGTCCATCTCCATAGAGTTGGAGAGGTACATCAGGATCAAGTTGTCTTTCGAGCTTTACTTGCTGATCAAGGTCGTTCAGTTGCAGTACCTGGAAAAGAGATACGCATAGTTCGTCAAGATTGAAGTCCTGCTCCACCAGTTGTAGTGCGTTGGTTTGTGCTCTGGAGAGCCCAAGCACATTTTCGATGAGCGCAGAGAGCATTTCTCCAGAAGCACGGATGCTGCGTATCTGTTTGCGTTTCTCTTCGGGTAGACTTTGGTCTTCCAGTAGACCGGTTAGTCCCAGGATGCTGTTAATAGGGGTTCGTATTTCGTGGCTGATGGTTGTCAGGAAAACTGATTTCGCCCTGTCGGCAGATTGTGCAGCTTCAATGGCCTTTAGGTAGTCAGTAACATCCTGCAAAACAATCACTTGCCCGACGAATTTCTCGCTAACATCGAGCATCCTTTGAATTGCAATATTGAACTTCCGTTGTCCGTTTGGAGTTTCTAGAGTAACGGACTCCGCTTTATCACTTCCGGCGGCCAAAATCTGTTTGACAACGTTGTACAACAATGGATTATTCAATTCGCCGTAGTATCCGGCCCCGGGTTTGATTTCTCCCAAAAGCAATCGGTTCGCCGCGGCGTTTACGTGAGTCGGTCTGTTCTCTTCGTCGAGAACAATTGAAGGCTCATCAATACTTTCAAAAACTGTCAGATATTTGTTTTTCTCATTGCTAAGAGCACGGTTGCTTTGTTGCAACTCGGCGATTTGAGCTGTAACCTCGGAAGTCATCCATGCGGTTAAAATTCCCAGTTCCATGGAATCGAAAAGCTCGAGAATTGTATTTTCAAGGCTCTCACGCTCTGCGCCAGCACACTCATTTTCCGTAACAAGTTCAACATAAGCCTTGCGGTAGAGCTTAAGTAAGCCAATGAAATCAATTAACTCGATGCCGAGAGATCGATGCTTTAGTCCTTGAGACACGCCAAAACTGGTTGCCCCTTTGATAGCTGTTTCACGAGTGTGCGGAGATGACTGAGCGATATCGATCAGTTGGACCAATGGAGCACTCAGCCCGCATATTGAAATTCGCCACGCTTCGCGCAGGGTTGAGGTGTTTTGGGTGTAGCCCTTCAACTGAGCATAGTGGACGACGCGATCGGTTAGCCATTCTTCATGCGTCTCTATCAAGGCTTTGAGGTTCAGCATCTCACCTGCCTCCGCTATTACGCGGTTGCCCGTCTTGAAGACGCGGTTTGCAAGACCAATTCCAACCAGTGTTCTACGGAATGCCTGTTTGCCGGCAAGTCGGATGAATACATACCCGCATAGTCTCGCCAAGCTTGTTGATAGGTCGGGTTCACCGCCAACAAAACGGGCACTTCAAATTCGAATGCAGCTTCAATCAGGGGTCTTAAGCCACCGCCCTGGCTCTCACTGTATCCAAATCTATTCAGGATTAGTGCGTCAGCGGGTTCATTAAGCTGTTGTTTTACATTGACCAAAGCATCAGCGAGCCGTTCGTAGTTCAAGCGGCATCCCCGTGATCCGCTCCCAAGCTGTTGAGAAATATGTATGCTTTCTCCGGTGCGCAGATCTCGTAAGTAAAAGTCATCGCAGCATGAATCGGCACAGGCTACGCGTTCTTGAATGACTCCGACCACGTTCCGACCTGAAGACACAAGTCTGTGTGCAGCGTCTAGAAGCAGAGGGTCAGCCTGATCACCCTTTTTGCGGATCAACGCGGTTAGTGGGGGAACCTGGATACGAACGTTGAACATCTAGCTTCCTTTCAGTCCTTTTAGTCAGGTCGTTCCGAATGCTTTGTCAGGAGGCCGCAGGCAGTTGTTTGTTGCGAAGGTTGTTCTTTAGGAACCAGTTTATGGGGTTCGTGAACATCCACTGTCTCGAACTCAAAACCTTCGACACACGAGGCGCGAGCGTTATCGGCTTGAATGAGACGCGCCCAAGTGGGCACGTCTCACGTTCATTTAGCTCAGCTTTCGTTTGGTGCCTCGAACACATTCACGGCCGGCAGGTCGCCTGTAAATTTCTCGACATCGGCCAGACCGGTGTGACCGCAATTGCCTTGCGCAAGCTTGGAGGTACCATTGCCGACGGTCAGGCAGTTGACATCGCCATAGGCGTCAAGTGCACCGACTTCACCACCGGGAACCGGGTCGTACCAGCCACCTTCATAAATGCGCAGCACGCCTGGACGAATGTCATCAGAGACGATGGCCCCGGCCAGAAGCTGACCGCGATCATTGAAGACGCGGACTACGTCGCCGTCCACGATCCCACGCTCAGCCGCGTCCTCGGTGTTGATCACACATGGTTCACGTCCAGCGACGGTATAGCCGTCACGTATTTTCGTGCCGCAAAGCTGTGAGTGGAGACGATCTTGAGGATGCGCTGAATTTATGTGAAGCGGAAACTGACCTTCCCCACCAAGTCTTTCGACGGGCTCCATCCACATCGGGTGCGGTCCGCAGTCGTCATATCCCATCTTCTCGATGTTGCGCGAGAAGATCTCGATCTTGCCCGTTGGGGTCCCCAGCGGCTCAAGCAGCGGGTCCTCCCGATAGTCGGCATAGCGGACGAACTGCTTCGCGCTGTCAGGCACATCGAAGACAACCACACCAGCATCCCAGAACTCGTCGAACGTCGGCACTTCGATGCCTTTTCCGGGACCCTGCTTACGGGCCTCTTCATAAAAGCCCTTGATCCACGACATTTCGTCCTTGCCTTCAGTGAAAGCGTCACCGGCGCCGAGCCGGTCGGCAATTTCGGCGAAGATGTCGAAGTCGCTCCGGGCTTCGAAGACCGGATCAACAACCTTCTTCATCGCAAGGATTGCCTTTAGGGAATAGTCCCCGATGTGCTCGATGTCGTTGCGTTCGTAAGACGTGGTGGCCGGCAACACGATGTCTGCAAACCGGGCTGTCGCTGTCCATTGGAAATCCTGAACCACTACAGTTTCCAAAGTCTGCCAGGCTTTGATCATGCGGTTGCGGTCCTGGTGGTGAGCAAACGGGTTGCCGCCTGTCCAGTACACCATTTTGACTTCTGGCAGTTTTGTGCGCGTACCGTTGAAGTCGAAGTCTTCACCGGGCCGTTCCAGCATTTCCACAATCCGGCTGACCGGAATGGAAGCTGCACCTGCTTCAGTCAACCATGCAGCGCCTTCAACCGCCGCACCGCCATCGGAGATGCCGGGCAGGACGACCGAGTCGGCCGAGGGAGAGCCTCCATTGGCATAGTGATAGCTGAGACCAAAACCGCCACCGGGCAGGCCGATTTGACCAAGCATCGAAGCCAATGTGACAAGCATCCAGTGAGATTGCTCACCATGATGCTGCCGCTGAATGGACCAACCGGAGCTCAGCATTGTGCGGTTTTCAGCAAATAGTTTTGCCAGTTCCACAATCTTTTCAGCCGGAACTTCGCAGATCTCCGCCGCCCATTCGGGTGTTTTGGGGACGCCGTCGCTTTCGCCGGTCAAGTAAGGCAGGAATTTTTCAAAACCGGCCGTGTACTCGTCCAGGAAGTCCTGGTCATGCAGGTTGTCGCTGTAAAGTGCATGGGCGATACCCAGCATCATCGCAACGTCGGTATGCGGGCGGATCTGAATCACTTCAGCGTCGAAGAACTTCGCAGTTTCTGTCCGAACCGGGTCAATGACGATGACCTTCTTGCCTGTCTTCTTGAACTCTTCCAGATATGGATAGCTGTCGTGGTCGGCGACGGTCCAGCCGATCTGGTTGGTCTTGATGGGGTCGGCTGCCCAGAATACCAGGACATCTGTGCTTTCAACCACCACGGGCCAAACGGTTTGTTGTTCGTAAACCTCAAGCGTGCCCATAACATGCGGCATGATGATCTGGCTCGCACCGGTCGAGTAGTCTCCGGAACTGTTCACGAACTTGCCTTCCAGCCCGACGTTCAGTGCACGGCGTAGCAGGTTCTGGCAGTTGTGCAGTTTGCCGGAGCTTTTCCAGCCGTATGAGCCGGCAAAGACACCGGTCGGACCATAGGTTTCGCTGACCCGTTTCAATTCATTGGTAACAAGCTCAAGTGCTTGATCCCAGCTGACGCGCACGAAGTCTTCGCTGCCGCGGTCTTCAGGATTGGCACCAGGACCACCGTCTAGATAGGCTTTGCGAACCATTGGATATTTTATGCGGGAAGGCGAATAGACGCTGTCCATGACCCCTTCCAGCATGGCCGATGGATGAGGGTCTTGGTCCCATGGGGTGATTTTCGTCCAGATACCTTCTTCGACGCTGGCGTTGAAAGCGCCCCAGTGCGACCCCGTCAAAACTTCGCCTGACTCGGCCGCCTGAGCAGCGCCAGCGCGAAGTAATGCTGGTGCAAAGGCACTGAAAGCACCCAGTGCGGTCGCGCCTTTAAGCAACGAACGCCTTGAGATTGTCTTCGTTTTGTCAATGGACATCACAGTCTCCAATTTCGTGTGAACGAGATGCATGGGCCAAACGGACGTCAGTTTCGATTTCGGTATGTGTTATGCGGGTTGTTTCGAGACTGACCAGCAGTTTGGAGTTTCGGGATACCGGAAAGGCCTTGGCGTTGACGTCAAACGGCTTGTTTGCGGTCGCTTGCCAATGCGGCATCCGATTGCGCGAGCGAAAGTGCCGCCCGGACAAAGGGAACAATCAGCGTCGCCTCCTTCTGTGTTGCGCAGCGTTCCAGCAGATGCGGCAGCCAGGTGAGCACGTAATCGCCGAGAAAGTGGGCAGCTGTGACCGGGCAAGGATTACCTGATAAGGCCCGGTCACAGAGCTCCGCCGCAACTTGCAACTGAATGCCCAGATGATCTGGTGGCTCGTTCAGCGTTCCAGGTACCGAAAGACCAAGCTTGGCGAGAAGCCTGTTCATGTCCCTGGCGGGCTGCTGGAAAAGCAGGCCTCGTTCGCTGAGATAAACCGACGCGTAGAGCGGGGCGGACAAGGAGCTGCCAACAGCAAAAGCTTTGTTATGAGCGCGGGTCAGGCGGGCTTGTGCCGCTTCCAGATCGGTTGTGGGCGCTGTCATGTCTTCCAATAGCCGGGCACAAGGTGCGAGCTCAGGAAGTGTCTTGCAGGAGGACAGGAAGGCTTGTCCTTCCGGATTGCAGTAGGTCTCCAGGGCGGGGGGGCACAGAAAGAACTGTGCCAGCCAGCGATATGCAATCCCGCGCGATAGTGTTTCCAGATGTTCAGTCATGATGCTTTGCTCCGCCTGTGTCTTTGGCATTGAGCTGCAGGTATTTTTGAAGGATGCGGTATTCTTCCTTGTCCAGCGTCGTGAAGCGCTTCATGGATTTCAGGACACCGATCCATTGGTTGGCCAAGGTATGACCGGGATCAGGTTTCGAATGGCAGGTGGCACAGCTGGCGGAATACATTTCGGATGTGTATTCCCAAATCTGATCCACATCCGGAACGAGAGACTCAGGTGCAACCCATCCATCGACGCTAACTTTGTGCCAGACCAGTTCGGTGTCAGGATCAGTTTCGGTCGTATGCGTTTCTACTCGGCCGACTTCAGACTTTTTCAGGGTGGCTTCAAAGATGCGCTGTCCGCGCAAAGCGTAGACGACCTGGGCAACTCCATCCTGTTGCCAACCTTCGATTGAGACTTTGGCAGCGCCGTTGTCCCGATCAAGTACTTTCATATGCGTCGCAGCCAGCACCTGACCGATTGCATTCTCACCGGAAGTTGCGTCCGCTGCTTCTGCATAGAGCGGGACGGTCTTCAAAGGATAAAGAGCATCACCGTCTTGATCGAGCTTAGACGCAAATGCTTGAAGATCTTCGAACTTTTTGCGGTAACCTTGTGACAGATCCGGCATCTTGTGTGCGATACCTTTGTGGCAATCGATGCAGGTATCACCGCGCTCAAAGCCCGCTTGCATTTGTTTGGCCGCTTCTGGTTTTTGCAAGGCAAAATCCATATGTGATTCGTCATGGCAATTGCGGCACTCAAGCGAGTCGTTTGCTTCCATGGTTGCCCAGACCCGCTGAGCCATTTCGGCGCGGTGCGCTTCGAATTTTTCCGGCGTGTCTATTACGCGAGTTACAAAGTGCCCGTAGAGCTCCTTTGTCGCCTTTACCTTTCGGATAACCTTAGGAACCCATTCCTTCGGTACATGACAGTCAGCACATGTCGCACCGACACCTGATGCATTCACAAAGTGAGGCGACTGTTTATATTCTTCATAAACGTTGACGCGCATCTCGTGGCAGGAGATGCAGAATTCCATCTCATTTGTGTATTCCATTGCGGTGTTGAAACCGCCCCAGAAAATAATGCCGGCTGTAAAGCTGCCTATTGTAAGAGCACCCAGGGACACAGCTCCGGCAGGTCCCCAGAACCGTTTCCAAACACGTTTGATCATCGTGAAAGCCTCCGTCGCTATGAAAAAGTTAGACGGCGGCTGTAAATGGGGTTCCCTTAGTGTTTGAACCGTTGGTAAAAGTTTGTAAACAGCTTGTAAACGAAGCCGAGCGATTCAATGAAACGTGTACAGAAAATCCTGGTCGTGGAAGATGATCCAACCAGCCTCGAAGCAATGGCGGGCTATTTTGAAGTTGAGGGTTATCGCGTCTTACGCGCCACAGACAGCGTTGGGATGGAGCGCGAACTCAAGAGCCATCTTATCGACCTTGTTGTGCTCGACATCAGATTGCCAGGCAAAGATGGTCTGACCCTCTTGCGCGAACTGAGGATCAGTTCCGATCTCCCGGTAATTGTTGTGAGCGCACGCACTGAAGACGTAGATCACATTGTCGCATTGGAATTTGGTGCAGATGATTATCTGGACAAGCCTGTGAATCTAAGGGAGTTGCTTGTTCGCGCGAAAAACATTCTGCGCCGGGCATCGAGACAACAAGCACCCTTGGCCGAGAAATCGGAGATCCAGGAGTTCAACGGCTGGGTATTGGATCGCGGGGCTCGCAGTCTTGTTTCTCCAAAGGGAGAAAAAGTACACTTAACGCGGGGCGAGTTTGAACTACTGAGCTTTTTGGCCCATCGCCCTGGCCGCGTTCTTCAGCGCGATCAACTGTTGGATTGTCTCGCTGATCGAGACTGGCAGCCCTATGACCGTACGGTTGATGTCTTGATTGGACGGTTGCGCGGCAAGATAGAAGCAGATCCGAAATCGCCAACACAAATCATAACTGTGCATGGCGTAGGCTATGTGTTTGCAGGACATGCCGACACTTGAGTTGCGTTCATCAATTCCGCTCCTTCCCAGCCAGGAAAATCGTCGCGGAAAACTCTAACCCAAATCGGGGGCATTTAGCGGGAGCACATCAGAGTACATAACCAACCAGTCCGCTTGCCGCCCGCCTTGGTTATTCAAGGGAAACGAACCTATCGATTTTGCAAGCTTTCTCCCGACAAGCGAGTTCATACTTTGTGAGCTTCATGTCACATGCATGTTGCATGGAGTAGCCGTGCTCATTTTGAAATTGGCGGAATTCAGCAGAGCTCTGTCGCAAAGCCATGCAACAAGACACTACGCAAAAGCGACCGAAGCTTTCTGCTAGACTTTTGAATTCATGCCGGAAAAATTGGTAGCGGAGGAGGGACTTGAACCCCCGACACGCGGATTATGATTCCGCTGCTCTAACCAGCTGAGCTACTCCGCCATCCAGGCGCAGAACGTTAGGACGCCCGCGCGACGTGGGCTGCTTATAGTGAGGCGGTGGACAGGCGTCAAGCGCAGATTTTGCCTGTTGCCCGCAATATCTTTTTCCGGCCATCAGGCCGCGGAAACCGGTACCTGGACGTGTGGAAAATCGACCTGCCACGTTCCGGATCTTTCCGTTTTGTCGATCCAGCCGCCGCCCAGTACGCGCGCATTTTCGTCGTCACTGTCGAAGAACACGCAGGCCTGACCCGGTGCAACACCGGTTTCACCGCTTGCGAGATCCACAAAGCCTTTGCCGTTCAGGATGCGCAGCATCGCAGGCGCTGGCGGGCGCGTCGAGCGTACCTTCGCAAAGAGTTCGACCTCATCGCCCTCATCGAGGGGCTGATCACCGATCCAATTCATCTCACGGAGCAGAATTGTCCTCGTCGCGAGAGCTTCGCGCGGTCCGACAATCACGCGGCGTTCGTTGGCGTCAAGGCGCACGACATAAAGCGGCTCTCCCGTTGCAACCCCGATGCCGCGGCGCTGTCCGATCGTAAAGTGAATAATGCCTTCATGCTCGCCAAGGACGCGGCCATCCATATGCACGATCTCACCAGACTCCGCAGCGTTCGGACGCAGTTTGCGGATCACCGCCGCATAGTCGCCGTCGGGCACAAAGCAGATGTCCTGGCTGTCCGGCTTGTTTGCAACGGACAGGCCGAATTCGGCTGCAAGTTCCCGGACCTGCGCCTTGGGCATGCCACCGAGGGGAAAGCGGACGAAATCGAGCTGTTCCTGCGTGGTGGCGAAGAGAAAATAGCTCTGATCCCGATCAAGGTCCGCGGGGCGGTAGAGTGCCCGCTTGTTGCCGCTTGGGGCGGAGCGCACATAGTGGCCGGTGGCGAGCGCATCTGCGCCGAGATCCCTTGCGGTCTTCAAAAGATCGGTAAACTTGACTGTCTGGTTGCAGGAGACGCAGGGTATTGGCGTTTCGCCTGCAATGTAACTGTCCGCGAACCGGTCCATGACCTGTTCCTTGAACCGGCTCTCGTAGTCCAGTACGTAATGCGGTATGCCGATTTTCTCGGCCGCGCGGCGGGCATCGTGAATGTCGACGCCGGCGCAGCAGGACTTCGCCTTCGCAACAGCTGCACCGTGGTCATAGAGCTGCAGCGTTACGCCGATGACATCATAACCTTCCGCCTTCATCAGGGCCGCGACGACAGAACTGTCGACGCCACCCGACATGGCAACGACGACGCGCGTGTCCTCCGGGCGACCGGGCAGATCAAGACTGTTTCGCATTCTCAACACTTCCAGAAATCACTGCAGGGCGGCGCCGGATCTCATATGCGATCAACCGGTTGCGCCGCTTTCAGCGCGGCGCGCCAATCCCCTGCCTTTTCAAAGTTGCGGCACTATACAGATATGTCCCCTTAATGCCAATTGCTATCCATGGGTGGCAGGCATGCTTTGCCGGACCGGCAATCCTTGCCGCCCCAAGGTGCCGACCTGGACGGTGATATCTTTCAAAAGTGAATAAAAAACAGATGCTTATTCTGGTTTTTGAAACTGGCCTGATGCTTGCTTTCCTCATCGCGACGAAATGTGCCTGATGACCAGGCTTTGATCTCGGGGGCGATTTTGCTGCCATTTGGATTTTTGACGGATGTATCGGCTGGTGCTCTGGCTGCCGGGACTGGTGGCCTGAAAGGTCTGGCTGCGCCTGCAGGTGGGCCTGCGAATGGTTCAGGTGCGTCAGCCGGTTTTGAGGCTGAACTGACCGAACTTATGCAAACGCTTTCGGGCGCCGAAACGGTTGATCCTCCGGGCGGGGACGAAGCTGCGGGCCTCTTTTCGATCCCATCGGATATTGTAGCATCCCCCATGGCTTCGGGGTTGGTTCTTGCCGGCAATGGTGAAGCGCAAGTGGCCGAGCCCGCAGAGGGTATTGAGCCGCAGCCCGGCATTCCGGGCGGCCAAGGAAGTGCACCGGAGGGTGTGCCCTTGCCGGTCGCTCCGACTGCCAGCCAGCCAAAGGCAGCGAATGATCCTCTTGCCGGCGGGTCTGTGCCGGCATCGGGTACGGCGGATGTGAATTCGCCTGACGTACCCATAGCCTCAGTCTCCAGCGGAACTGTGCCAGGCGCCGGCATCCAGCAGAGTAACCAAGCCAAGGGTCCGGTTGAGGTGACTTCATCCCAGCCGGTGCCAGCGAAAGGTGGTAATCCGGATACGACCGCATTACAGCCTCGGGCGGCGACCGGTGTCGTTCAACCGATAGCGGCCGATGCGCCCAAAGCGCTTTCTCCTGATGTAGTGCCGACACCTGAGGTTTCCCCGTCGGCTGACGCAGCAGGTGTGGAAGAGCAGCCAGTAGCTAAAGCGCCGTTCCAAAATGAAGCGGGCGTGGAAAGTGAGGTGCGTACAGGGCGCAGATGGCAAAATGAATTGCCTGAGGCCTTGCGGGCGCCGGTACAAAACGTGAGCCGGCAGGTTTTGCCATCACCGGACCCGGTGGCATTGTCCGTCAAGGGCGCACCTGAGGGGGCAGGAGTTTTACCTGCCGGGCCACAAGTTGACGCTTCACTTTCCGTTCCGCAGGCAGCGCCACAAGCAAATGAGCAAGGTGTAGCTGCGCCGAAGCCGGTCGCGGCATCTGTTCCGCCTCAAGGTGATCTGGTGTCCGGGCGCGGTCCGGCCAGTGCGCCTGTCGGTGCTGAGCCGGAAGTTGCCGAGGCGGCTGCCAAGACAGTCCCGGGAACTGTTGTTGTCCGGGCTGCAGCCCAGTCTTCTAACAGTTTGCCGCTTGAGGGAGGCTCATCCCCGCTGGCACCGGAAGCTGTTGTGTCAAGCGAAGGGGATGCCTTCAGTCCTGAGCCCTTGACACAGAGCACGAAGGATCTGGCAGTCAAGACGTCCCCTTCCGCCGGAGCGGGCGAAAAGACCTCTGACAGCGCACCAGGAACCAAACAGCTCGACGCCGCAGCACGTGTTGGCGCTGCAGCTGCGCCGGAAATCAGGCCCGCGGCCGGGGTTGAGCCCGCACCCGCTGCGAACGCATTCCTGGCCGCACAAATCAGTGCCGAAGAGCTCGCCCTGATTCAGCAACCGTTGGACGGCGGTGCGTCGGGAGAATTTGCAGCGACCATACGTGGCGGTGAAATCTCGGGTGCGATGAGAACCGAGAGCCTTCAGGTGCCCGGCCAGGCACAATCCGGCCAGGTCTCCATGCAGGTCGCAGCCGAAATAGTGCGCAACCTCAAGAACGGCCAGACGCGCTTCCAGATGCGCTTCGATCCGCCTGAACTCGGACGTGTCGACGTAAACATGCGCGTTGGTGCCGACGGCGGCGTTCACGCCCACCTGATCGTGGAAAGACCTGAAACGCTGGACATGTTCCTGCGTGACCAGCGCGGGCTCGAGCGTGCGCTTGAGGCGGCCGGTCTGAGCGCGGATTCTGAGAACCTGCAATTCTCGCTGAAGCAGGATGGCGGTCGTGAGTTCGCCTCCGGTGATGGCCAGTCCGAGCAATCCGCCGACGCGGGGCAGCCGCAGGATGGCGAAGAGCCGGATGAAAGCGTTGCAGATTTGGAAAACACCGTCCAGATGACGCTTGCCGGTCGTGCCGGCGGTTTGGATCTGAAGATATGACAAGCGGGATGGAAAGCCATCCGGGGAGTATGACGTGAACACTGTTTCTTCGAGCACGAGCGCGACGGCACAGAGCAGCAGTTCGGCCAGCCAGTCCGGGCTTATCGCGAACTACGAGCTGTTTCTGAGTATTTTGACCACCCAGATACAGAACCAGGATCCGCTCGATCCGATGGATTCTGCCGAATATACCAATCAGCTGGTTCAATACTCCAACGTTGAGCAGTCAATTCAGCAAAACCAGAACCTTGAACAAATCATTGCGTCGCTCAACAGCAACATGAGCATGAGCTATGTCGGCTATATTGGCAATGAAGTGACCGCGGACGCATCGACGACAACGCTTTCCGGTAGCCAGGCGAGCTGGAACTACGAATTGAGCGATAGCGCGACAGGGACCTACGAAATCAGGAATTCCAGCGGCGCGCTTGTTTATACCGGCGAGGCCAACCTGAAAGCCGGCAGCGGAACGATCACGTGGAATGGCCAACTGACCGCCGGCGGGGAAGCGCCGGACGGTCTCTATACGATTTCGTTTGACGTGAAAGATGCGTCGAGCAGCCGTGAGACTGTCAGAACAGAGACGAAAGGCCTCGTGGACAGCGTCGATCTGTCGGGCAGCGAGGTTATCCTGAACGTAGGCGGCCAGAAATTTCCGGTGTCCAGCGTCACATCTGTTTCCGCTCCAGCCTGAGCGCAGCCAGAACCTCGCTACATCCGCCATCTGCGCAACACTTGACCGTGCCGGACCGCAATTGCCGCATGGTGTGCGGCAGTGTCTCTTTCTTCGCAGGCAAATTTTCTTCCGAAATGTCTTACGGCCGCGAGCGGTGTTGTCCGCTGTTGCGCCGAATTGCGTTGCAAAATGCGCGAGAGAGTAACTATGGTTAACAAGACCATATATTAATGTTAATACTCTTATGGTTATTCTTTGATACTTCCTAATTATCATTCATTAAATTTGGATTTTATAGTTAATAAAAACACAATTTTGCTTTAGGCGTTTGTTAAGCGTCGTCCTGTAGTCTCAACTCACCTTGGTCATGGTTAGTGTGAGAGTACAATGACCGAACAGATTCGTTCGCGTGTAAAATATGTCATCGGCCCGGATGGTAGTCCGCTTACTATTGCAGACCTGCCACCGACATCGACGAAGCGGTGGGTGATCCGCCGCAAGGCAGAAGTGGTCGCCGCAGTTCGTGGTGGTCTATTGTCGCTGGAAGAGGCCTGCCAGAGATACACCCTGACAGTGGAGGAGTTTCTCTCCTGGCAGAGTTCTATCGAAAAACATGGGCTTGCCGGCCTCAGGGCCACGCGCATTCAGCAATATAGAGGCTGAGCGTTTACGCCATCGCTTTATAAATGCGAAACGCACTCTACAAGGTCGGCTATGCCGGCCTTTTTATTTTATGATTTGCCATTCGGGTTTATCCAAAAATTAATGAACTAGGCAGTTTTTCCCCACTTCAGTTGCGATTTGCAATCGTAAAAAGCCCGGAAACTGGCCATTCTCTCTAAATCTAAACGGGTGTGTTAACCAGTTGTTAACCGTCCGGGCGGCAAATTTTGCCCATCGAGGGTGTGGCGTGTCAGGCCGACTCCAACAATAACGGCTTAGACATGTTTCAGATGCGGGCGGGCATTCGTGAGCGGCATAATTGAATTCATAAAGACACTTGGAGCGGCACGAATTGCCGCCATGGGCGCTGTTGCGGCGATCCTTGTCGGCGTGTTTGCGTTCATTATTCTGCGCGTCACCGCCCCGCAACTGACAACGCTCTATAACGAACTTACGCTTGAAGACTCTGCAGCAATCGTCACCCAGCTCGAGAGCCAGGGGGTCCAGTTCCAGCTCTCGCGCCAGGGGGCGACCATTCTGGTGCCCAAAGAGCAGGTTGCCCGCCTGCGTATGCAGCTTGCCGCCGAAGGCCTGCCGACCGGCGGATCGATCGGTTACGAGATATTTGATCGCAGCGATACACTTGGCGCGACCAGTTTTGTCCAGAACATAAATCATCTGCGTGCCATGGAAGGCGAGTTGTCGCGCACGATCGGCTCTCTTGATCGTATCCGGGCTGCGCGTGTCCACCTTGTGATCCCCGAGCGGCAACTTTTTCAGCGCGATCGGCGTCCCCCTTCGGCATCAATTGTCCTGAATGTCAGGGGCGCGCTCGGCCCGGGCGAAATTCGTGCGGTTCAGCACCTCGTGGCAACAGCCGTGGAGGGGCTGGAGCCCGATCGCGTGTCAATCGTCGATGAAAGCGGTCGGCTTCTTGCTTCGGGCGCGGGTGCCAGCGATGAGGACATGGTTTCAACGTCGCTTCAGGAGCGCACAGTCGCCATTGAAAGCCGCTTGCGCAATCAGATTGAGGAAATTCTCAATTCGATCGTCGGGCCGGGCCGGGCCCGTGTGCGCGTCAATGCGGAGGTCGATTTCAACCGACTGACGGAAACGACCGAAACGTTCGATCCGGAAGGGCAGGTCGTCCGTTCAACCCAGACCAAGGAAGAGGCAACTTCTTCTGTAAGCCGGAACGGTCAGGTTACAGCCGCGAACGAGCTTCCGAACGCCCAGGCGCAGCAGGATCAGGACGGACGCGACACGGCCTCGCTGACGGAAGAAGTGGTCAACTACGAAATCTCCCGCTCCACGCGGACCGAGGTCGTGGAGGCCGGGCAGGTCCGTCGCCTTTCCGTTGCCGTTCTCGTGGATGGAACCTACGAACCTGACGGAAACGGAAACACCGTCTACACGCCGCGTGCTCAGGAAACGCTCGACAGAATTGCGGTTTTGGTGCGCTCAGCCGTCGGGTTCGACCAGAACCGAGGCGATCTCGTCGAAGTCGTCAATCTTCAATTTGCGCTGCCGCCGCCAGACGACCTTCTCGCCGAAGGGGACGGTCTGTTCGAATTCACGCGCGACGACATTATTCGCTTTGCAGAGCTCGGTGTCCTGTTCCTGATCACGATCCTCCTCTTGCTCTTCGTGGTTCGCCCGCTGCTCCGCCGGATCGTTACGCCGGAAGAAAAACAGCCTCAGGAACTCATGATCGGGCCTGACGGCACGCTTGTGGCGGACACGGACGTCCCCAATGACGAGAAAGAGGAAGATGAATTCGTGATCGAATGGCTGGAGCAGGCACGTCAGGAAGGAGCCATGCAGGCAAGTTCGATCGCAAAAGTGGGTGACATGATCAAGGATCATCCGACCGAAGCCGTGACAATCGTTCGCGGTTGGCTGGATGAGCAGGCGGCCTGATGGCGAGCGACCAACTTCAACAGCACCTCACGATCAGTGCAGACGAGGAAGACCGTGAGCTAAAGGGCGCGGAACGGGCAGCGGTTCTGTTGCTGGCACTGGGAGAATCTCACGGATCCCCAATCTGGGAAAAGCTCGACGAGATCGAGGTTCGCCAGGTCTCGGCAGCGATGGCAAATCTTGGCCCGGTGACACCGAACATGCTTGAGAATCTTTTCAAGGATTTCGTTCGTAGGGTCAGCTCCAGAGGCGCGTTGACAGGCAATGTGGATGCAACGGAGCGGCTGCTGGCAAACTTTCTTCCTGGAGACAAAGTGTCGGTCATCATGGAAGAAATCCGTGGTCCGGCCGGTCGTAACATGTGGGAAAAACTCTCCAATGTTCAGGAGAATGTTCTTGCGAACTATCTGAAGAACGAATACCCGCAGACCGTTGCCGTGGTTCTGTCCAAGATCAACTCCGATCACGCTGCGCGTGTCCTTGGCATTCTCCCCGAAGAGCTCGCGCTGGAGGTCGTCAGCCGCATGTTGCGCATGGACGCCGTTCAAAAGGAGGTCCTGGAGAAGGTGGAGCAGACACTCAGGGTCGAGTTTATGTCCAACCTTACAAACACGTCGCGCCGGGACAGCCACGAAATGATGGCCGATATCTTCAACAATTTCGACCGTCAGACGGAGGCACGTTTTCTGGCCGCGCTCGAAGAGGACAACCGCGAGGCAGCAGACCGTATCAAGACATTGATGTTCACCTTCGACGACCTCCTGAAGCTGGATGCGGCAAGCTGTCAGACCCTGCTACGCCATGTGGAGAAGGATCAGCTTGCCATCGCGCTCAAGGGATCGACGGATACGGCACGTGGCTTCTTCTTCGGCAACATGTCGTCGCGTGCGGCCAAGTTGCTGGAAGATGACATGGATGCGCTTGGACCGGTGCGTTTGCGTGACGTTGATGAGGCGCAGACGGGAATGGTGAACAAAGCCAAGGACCTGGCTGCAAAAGGCGAAATCATGATCTCCAAGTCCAAGGGTGACGAGGAAATCATCTACTAATGGTTCAACCGGCAGGTAACGACAGCAGAATGGGCAGCATGACCAACCCGTCGAAGTTTCTGTTCAACATGGACTTTTCCGCGCCGGAGGAGCCGGAAGAGGTTTTGCCGCCTGAACCGGAAATTCCGATGATCCCGCTGGCCGACCATGAGAAACTGCTGGCGGACGCCAAAGCCAAGGCCTTTGAAGAAGGACGCATACAGGCGCAGCAGGACCATCTGACAAAGCAAGAGACGCTTTTGACCACGGAGGTCGACCGGCTTGTGGATGTGGTCGGGCAAGTGGTCGAGACGCTGGATGAACAGTTGGTAAAGCAGGAAAACGATGCGGTCAGCCTCGCCTTTCTGGTCGCCAGACGCTTGTGTGCTCACTTGATTGCGCGTCAGCCGCTGGCGGAGACAGTTGCCTTGGTTTCCGAATGCCTTGGGCCGCTCAGAAAAGCACCGCACCTGGTGATCAGGATTGCTGAAAAGGACGTCGAGGCGTTGAAGGCTAGGGTCGATCCTATTGTCCTTGAAAAGGGTTTTGATGGCCGGCTCGTCATTCTGGGCGAGCCCGACATCGGGCGGGGAGACTGCCATATCGAGTGGGCGGACGGCGGCATCAAGCGCGACCGCAAGGCCCTTGAAAACGAAATAGACACGAGCATTCGCGCGTATCTGCGCGCACGCCGCGAAGAAACGCGCGGCACCGTGTCCGACGCGTCGGCGAAGAAGGAACCTGACGTATGAGCGACGAACAAGACACAAACATTCCTCTCGATGAGCTGGAAGCGCCGCAGCGCAGTCTCGAAGAGGAAGACACACATTCACCGGATTCTGCGGCGGATCTTGAAGCCGTATTCGATGTGCCGGTCAGGATTTCTGCCGTGCTTGGACATTCCAGGATGCACGTTTCGGAACTGTTGAAACTCGCTTCCGGCACGGTCCTGGAACTCGACCGGAAAGTCGGTGAGGCGATTGATATCTACGTGAATGACCGGCTCGTGGCACGCGGCGAAGTCGTCCTGGTGGAGGACAAGCTGGGCGTGACCATGACTGAAATCATCAAGACGGACCGGTAAGGAAGGGATCAGATGCGCCTTTTAATTGTCGGAACACTTGGTGGGCAACTCACAACCGCATCGAAGATCGCAATGCAGGGCGGCGCCCAGGTCACCCATGCGGACGATGTCGAAGGGGCGCTGAAAGTTCTGCGGTCCGGTCGCGGTGCCGATCTGCTCATGGTGGAAGTCCACCTGGATATTGCCGGTCTTATCGGCAAGCTTCAGAACGAGCGGGTGCATGTTCCCGTGGTGGCTTGCGGCGTTGAAACCGATGCGCAGGCAGCGGTGTCGGCGATCAGAGCCGGCGCAAAGGAATATATCCCGCTGCCGCCCGACCCCGAAATGATCGCGGCGGTGCTGCAGGCGGTCGCCCAGGAGCGCGGTGATCTGATTTACCGCGACGAGGCGATGGCGACTGTCGTGAAGCTTGCCGAGCAGGTCGCGCCGTCAGAGGCGTCGGTCCTGATTACGGGTGAATCTGGCACGGGCAAGGAAGTGATCGCACGGCATGTGCACAAGTGTTCCAATCGCGCATCGAAGCCGTTTATCTCGATCAACTGCGCAGCGATCCCCGAGCACCTCCTTGAATCCGAATTGTTCGGACATGAGAAGGGTGCATTTACCGGCGCCGTTGCGCGCCGGATCGGCAAGTTCGAGGAGGCAGACGGCGGAACGTTGCTCCTCGACGAGATCTCCGAGATGGATGTCCGGCTGCAGGCAAAGCTGCTGCGCGCAATTCAGGAGCGCGTGATTGACAGGGTCGGCGGCACTCGCCCGGTTGCCGTGAATATCAGGATCCTGGCGACATCAAACCGGGATCTTGCCGACAGCGTCCGGCAGGGACAGTTCCGGGAGGACCTTCTGTTCCGCTTGAATGTTGTCAACCTCAAGCTGCCGGCGCTGCGCGAACGACCTGCCGATATCATGGAACTCGCCCAGTTCTTCATCAAGCACTACTCCGAGGCCAACGGTGTTCCGCAGCGTCCGCTGTCACCGGATGCCCGTCAGGCTCTGATGTCCAATCCCTGGCAGGGCAACGTCCGTGAACTTGAAAACACCATGCACAGGGCGATCCTGCTCGCTTCAGGTGCGGAGATCGGTGTTGAGGCGATCCGGATGCCTGACGGCTCGCCGCTTGCCATCTCCGGCGGCCCGGCCGAGCGCGCTGCCCAGACGGCAGAAGCGGTTACACGCTCATTTGTCGGACGTACGGTGGCCGATGTGGAGCGGGACCTCATTCTCGATACGCTGGACCATTGCCTTGGAAATAGAACGCACGCAGCGAAAATTCTGGGAATTTCCATCCGAACGCTGCGCAACAAGCTGAATCAGTATACCGATGAAGGGATTAGCGTTCCCGGACCGGGAGAAGCCCGCGCTTGAAGACGCGTAAAATCAGTCAGACCCGGGTGCGTTTGTAGGTCTTTAGAGCGCCCTTGAAGAACCGGAAATCAGAATGTCGGACACGGCAGCAGGCGGACAGAACGGGACACCGGACCCGGCACCGAAACAACCGGGGCCGGCAGCAGGTGAGCAGCCGGGTGTAAGCCTTTCGGGTCTGCCAGGCCTTCAGGAGCTTATCGATACCCTGCGCAAGGGCGATGTCGGTCTGGCCACCGGCATTCTCGTCATCCTGACGTTGCTCATTCTCCCGATGCCGCCGATGATGCTGGACACGTTTCTGGCGGTATCAATCATCTTTTCCGTCATGATCCTCATGACGGGGCTGTTCATTCAAAAGCCGCTTGAGTTTTCGTCCTTTCCGACCGTGCTTCTGATCGCGACAATGCTGCGGCTCGGGCTCAACATCGCCTCGACACGCCTGATCCTGTCCAATGGCCATGAAGGCACGGCAGCGGCCGGAAATGTCATTCAGTCGTTCGGCAATCTTGTCATGGGCGGCAATTTCGTCATCGGGATCATCGTCTTTGCTATTCTGGTGATCGTGAACTTCATCGTTATCACCAAGGGCTCCGGCCGTATTGCGGAAGTTGCCGCGCGCTTTACCCTTGACGCCATGCCGGGCAAGCAGATGGCGATCGACGCGGATCTTTCCGCCGGGCTCATCGACGAGGCGGAAGCCAAGGCACGGCGCAAAGCACTCGAGGATGAAAGCTCCTTCTTCGGAGCCATGGACGGTGCTTCGAAATTCGTGCGCGGCGATGCGATTGCCGGTCTTCTCATCACCTTTATCAACATTCTCGGCGGGATCTTCATCGGTGTCGCACAGATGGATCTCAGCTTCTCGGAAGCTGCAAACAACTACACGCTCCTGACGATCGGTGACGGGCTCGTGTCCCAGATCCCGGCACTCATCGTCTCGACAGCAGCTGGTCTTCTGGTGTCCAAGGCGGGCGTTCATGGTGCAGCCGACAAGGCCCTTGCTAGCCAGTTTACCGGCTATCCGAAAGCGCTCGGCATGTCTGCCGCCGTGATGGTGATCCTGGCGCTGCTGCCTGGCATGCCGATGGTGCCGTTTCTCGCACTGGCAGGTATTGCAGGTTATCTGGCGTACAGAGTTAGCGCTGGCAAGAAACAGGAAGCCGCCAAGGCGGAGCAGAAAAAGGCTGTCGAAGCGGCCCCGAAACCGCCACCTGAGCCACCGATCACTGATGCGCTCAAGATGGATGAGTTGCGCATTGAACTCGGCTACGCGCTGCTGCCGCTGATCAACGGCAAGGCGCAGGGCGACGGCGACGTTCTGACAGAACAGATCAAGGCGCTGCGCCGGCAGGTTGCGGGCGACATGGGCGTGATCATGCCGCCTGTGCGCATTCTCGACAACATTCAGCTCGGTTCCAACGACTATGTCATCAAGGTAAAGGAAGTCGAGGCGGGCAGGGGCATTCTGTATCCGAACCATTTCATGGTGATGGACCCGGCGGGTGGCCAGGTGAAGCTGCCCGGTACTCACACCACGGAACCGACATTCGGGCTCCCGGCAACCTGGGTCGAAGCACAATACCGCGAAGACGCGTCGCTGCGCGGCTATACGGTGGTCGACCCGGCAACGGTTCTTTCCACGCACCTGACGGAAACGATCAAGACCAATATCTCAGAGCTCCTGACTTATGGCGACGTGCAGAAGTTGCTCAAGGAGCTGCAGGGCGAACAGGCCAAGCTGGTGGAGGATCTTGTTCCCTCGCAAATCACGGTCTCGGGTCTTCAAAGGGTCCTTCAGGCCCTGCTCGACGAGCGGATTTCCATTCGCGATCTCGGAACCATTTTGGAAGGCGTCTCAGAGGCGACCGGCATGACCCGGAACACCGATACGATCGCCGAGCATGTACGCTCGCGGCTCGGCCGTCAGATCTGTGCTGCCAATCTTGCGCCCGGAGGTTATCTGCCGCTGATCGCGCTCTCGCCGCAATGGGAGCAGGCATTCCTTGAATCGATTGTGGGCGAGGGCGATGACCGCCAGCTTGCCATGCAGCCGAGCAAGCTACAGGACTTCGTGGCCAAGGTACGCGATGCCTTCGAGGCTGCTGCCCAGCAAGGTGAAGTCCCAGTCCTCCTGACCTCGCCGCAAACGCGCCCGTTCGTCCGCTCCATCGTTGAACGTTTCCGTGCGCACACGACCATCATGAGCCAGGCAGAAGTTCATCCGCGCATCAAGCTGAAGACGGTTGGGTCGGTATAACGACAATATCGTCTGCGCGTTTGCTTTCTTGATATGTGCAACTGCAATCTCTTCAGGCAGACCAGAAGGCATCGCTTTCGGCAGGCAGTGCTTCGACCATCCAGATCTGTTGCATCTTTTGGCTTTTTACTGTGACGAGATAGGCGGCGAAATTGTGTAGTTTGCGACCTTTGCGAGAGGCTCTGACCTCGATCATGAGCATGACCTGTTCCGCGCTTATCTCCGCAATCTGGCTTATCGTGAGCTTGGGCTGCACTGTTGGAATGTCCAGCTGTTCGATGAGGCCCATGTAGGCATCGCGGCCGTTGACCTTCCGCGTACTGCCGTCGCCCTGCGTGACATCTGCCACCAGATCCTCGGCAAGGCATTCCGCCATGGCCGGAAGATCGCCGGCATTGAACGCTTCGATGAACGACGTGACGATCTCAATATTTGACGGACTGGCTTTTGTCATCAGAACCTCCCACGGCGAGCCGAAACTATACCCGGTTTCAGTCTGCTACCGTGCCGGTACCGCCGTTATGTGTACCGTATTCTACGTGCAAAACTCAACGAGACAGTAATCAAGCAAAGTAGTGGTGTGTAATTATTTGAGATTGAAACCTTGAAAATTACACCAGCATATGGTTAACGTAGAGTTGGATTTTGTTATGATCCAATTTATTTGTAATTTCTTAGTATTTTATATTGCGTCTGACAAAATTCAATATTTTATGATTTGTAATCAAGAGGTTGCGATATGTTGCGAACAATTTATACCGGCTTATCTTTCTGGGCAATTTTATTAGCGTCTGTCTCGTCGCAGGCCGCATCCGTCATGCCAACCTTTACCGATCAGGGTATTGATACTTCCGGTACAGCGACGTCAACGCGTATGTACAGAGCAGATCTGACGGGTCTGGGTTTGACAGAAATCAGTGCGATCACGCTGACCGATTCCAACTCCGGTGTTGGGGGATCCACTGGGATTTACTCCGGCTTTGACCTTGATGCTATTTTTCTTGATGTCGATGGTTTGTTGACGACGGACGGCGATCGCTTCTTCGCCGACAGTTTTCTGTTTACGGCGGGAACAACACGCCCGGGAGGGTTTCAAGGTCCGTCACCGTCCGGAGGGCCCACCAATGGTTCGATCGACACGACAACAGTTGATGAAACTGCCGCGACTTTGAACGACATTGATGGGATCTTCTTCGGGCCAGGCAGCCTTACGCTTGGCGACGGAGGCATCCTGACGGCGATCTTCAATCCCAAGATCGCGGTTGGTTCCTCGCTCTTTCTCTTTGCGGGCGAGGTAAGCGGTGATCCGGGTGAGACTTTGACTGGACTGGTGGAAATCTCGGACAAGCCGCCAACAGTGGTTCCGCTGCCGGCAGCGTTGCCGCTTTTGGCCGGTGGGCTCGGAGTTCTTGGACTGGCAGGATTTCGCCGCCGGAAGACGGCCTGAAGAGACAGGTATTAAATGAAAGGAAAGCGGCTTACGAGCCGCTTTTTGCCACTTGGGCCACGTGTATCGCTGACAAGCCGTGTGCTCCCGTTGCGCCTTCTCTAATCCGCCACGAGTCCTCGGAAGAGCGAGCCGCTTTAGCCTGTATATATGTGGATTTGAATGCTTAACCGAAAGGCCTGACGATCACCATTTTTGGCTGACCGAAGGGGCGACCAGAATCTCTCAAGACTGCCTTTTCCTGTTATCGCAAATAGTTCCGGCATCGCACCTGGTCAGGATAGCGATCGTGACACACGACAAAATGAACTCGATATCCGCCCGGGCAACAAAGACAAGGACGCCAATTGCAACAGGCGTCACAGCCAGCCTGCGAAGCAATTAACAGGCGAAGTCGGTCATATCTGTTCCTTGCAGCCCCTGCGGTTTTGCTTGAATGCCCTTCAAACAAAACGTGTATCCAATCGCAATTGACTATAATAGGGGTGACGCCGCTCGCGGAAACTCAGCTACCGTTTTCTGAAGGCTCAGACCAGTACGTTGATCCGTGCTGCGACGGCTGTCGCGTTGGCGTATGGGCCGGCCTGATTCTGGTTCTGGAAGATAAACGCAGTGCTTGCCTGTGAGGCCTGGGTGCCGATTGTCGCGAAGTTGTTGGCTATCGCACGCAGTTGCTGCATCCTTTCAGCGGAGGCCTGACGCTTCTGGGCCCATGCCTGATTGAAGTCCGACCAGGTGGACTTGCCCTGGGACCGGAACTTGTTGTGATAGTCTCTTTGGATGTAGTTCCCGACCTTTGGCATCAATGCATCTTTCCTGGATACCGACACAGTGTCCCAAGTTGTGGTTAACAGGGTGTTAAAGCGGTGCAATACGCAAAACGCGCCCTTGTGCTTTTCAAGGCAACTGCTAAGCCGGAGCTGAACTGCGATCTATCCCTGGATTTGAGATGACCAACCGCGTGCTTGATCTGAACGGCTATACAGATGTTCCGGACGGGAAAATTGCGTTCGTGGTCACGTTTCTGGAAATGTTGGCGCCGCCGCCATCTCCGTTAGCTCCTGCGCGGGACGATGTTGATCTGCTCAGATGGAACGCGCCTGACCTTGCTGCCTATCGCAGCCTCTTCCGGCAGGTGGGCGAGGACTGGATGTGGTTCGGCCGGCTGATCCATGACGATGAATCGCTCACGGAAATGTTGAACGATCCGGCACGGGAAAACTATCTGCCCATGATGGGCAGAAAACCGATAGGGACGCTTGAACTGGATTTCACTGACCCGCAGGAACCCGAGGTCTCTTATTTCGGCCTCGTGCCGGATGCCATTGGCGATGGTCTCGGGCGGTGGTTGATGGCACAGGCGGTCGAAATGGCCTGGTCTCGTCCGGAAACCAGGCGCCTTTGGCTGCACACCTGCACAGGTGACAGTCCGCAGGCCCTGCGGTTCTACATGTCGTGCGGGTTCAAGCCCTACAAACGCTCCATTGAAGTTGCCGATGACCCGCGCCTTCTGGGCCTTCACACCCGTGAAAGAGCGCCGCATGTGCCCGTGATTGAAGGTTAGGGCGGGAAGGTCCTGCGCTTGTCGTCTCAACGCCTCAGTTTCAACAGCGCTATCCCGACAGAGGTCTGGTAAAACAAATCGCAAGATCCAGAACCGTTTTTTCGGTTCTCAGATCCTAGGCACTCATTTTGACCCGTTCCGGGAAGGCTTCCGCGATGGACTGGCGGCTCGGCTCCAGAACGCCGCGTTCGGTGATAAGACCCGTCACGAGGCGCGCCGGGGTCACGTCGAACGCCGGATTGGCAACTGGCGAGCCCTCGGCAACGATATTGATCGTGTGAATGTCGCCGCGGTCGGTCCTGCCGGTCATCTGGCTGACTTCCTTACCGTCGCGTTCTTCGATCGGCACTTCGCGAACACCGTCCGACAGCGAGAAATCGATGGTTGGCGAGGGCAGGGCGACATAGAAAGGCACGTTGTTGTCCCTCGCTGCGAGCGCCTTCAAATACGTCCCGATCTTGTTGCAGACATCGCCGGTTGCCGTCGTTCGATCGGTGCCTGTGATGACGATATCGACTTCGCCGTGCTGCATCAGATGCCCACCTGCATTGTCGACGATCACCGTGTGCGGCACGCCGTGATGCCCAAGCTCCCAGGCGGTCAGAAAGGCTCCCTGGTTGCGCGGACGGGTTTCGTCGACCCACACATGCACGGGAATACCGCCATCATGCGACATGTAGACCGGTGCCGTGGCGGTTCCCCAGTCCACCGTTGCAAGCCAGCCGGCATTGCAGTGGGTCAGGATATTGACGGGCTCGCCCTTGCGCTTCGTCTCGGAAATGGCGGCGATCAGCTCCATGCCATGCATGCCGATTGCCATGTTGATCCCGATGTCTTCATCGCAGATGTCGTTGGCAAGCGTGAATGCGGCAGCGGCGCGGAGCGTCGGTTCCACCTGGATCAGGCTCTTGCGCGCCCGGTCGAGGGCCCAGTGAAGATTGACGGCAGTCGGCCGTGTTTCCAGAAGCGCCGAACAGGCATTGTGCAGCGCTTCGTCCGAGGAATCTGCCCGCATCGCAAGCGCGACCCCGTAAGCCGCCGTTGCCCCGATGAGCGGCGCGCCACGCACCTGCATGACCCGGATCGCGTGCGCGGCATCTTCCATTGTGCGCAGCTTTGCGATCTCGAAAGCGTAGGGGAACTTGGTCTGGTCGATGATTTCGACGCTTTCGCCATCCTTTGCGAGCCAGATCGTGCGGTACTTCTTGCCGTCGACATTCATGGGGCAATCTCCCGTACAGGGCGGACACGTATGTTCTAACTTTGCATAACCCATGATTTGGGGTGTGGCCAGCGCTGCCTTGCTGGCCTCAGGGTTAAAAATCTCTTAAAGTCTGTTAACCAAATTCGGATCATTGCCGGTGGATAGGCGGGGACAAGGGCCGTGTGGCCGTTTCGCGCCGAAGGGAGTCGGTTAAGACTTGGTTCACGAACGGCTGAAAAAGGAGCCAGGCACCATATGTCTGAAATGCAGGATAACGTCGTCCCACACACGCGCATTCGCTCCCTGCGCGATGCCATTCGCAAGGTGCAGCTCGGTGAAGTCGAACGCTCCGACGTTGTCGTCGAACTCCAGGATACGGAGCGGGCACGGCTCGATATGCTGGCAGACGAACTCAAGGATGTTTTCAAAGAGATCCCGGAGGATGACGACCAGTTTTCACTGCAGATCATATCCGGTTCGACCCCGCGGTTGTGGATTGACGCAACCAGCCACGTCGCTGTCGGCGGCGACCGCAAGACCTACCGGTTCTTGAAGGACACGCGCCTTGGACGGGTTGTTATACTGGAGACGGCAAACATCGACGACATGGCCGACTGCCTGACCGAATATATTGCCGAGCGGGTGATCGAACGGGAAAAAGCGCTGGAAGGCGACTGGCTCAACAACCGTCTCAAGCAGGTTGCCAACGAGTCCAAAGTCGTCCGGGTGCGTGAAAGCCGAACATCCTGGCTGGCTGTTCTGGGCGCTTTCGGCATCGGGATTGCTGCCGGTGTCGTCGGCCTCGTCGCATTCGCCTGGTTTGCCAATCCACTTTGAGCGCGCGTCAATTTCGTTCAACCTTGGAATGTCCGACCTGGTGGAACCAGCACCAGGATCCAGCATGGTTCTGGTCCGAATAATGCCTTGATGCGATTTGGATTGCTGAACCCTTGTCATCTCAGCCATGACACGGTCGGGGAGGCGAGTTTTTTGAGAACGTGCGTCTATCGATGCTTCAACCCCCTCCCGGAATTATGACATCCCGCTCTCGAAGCAAAACAACCGGTGTGTTCGGAGCATCGAAGCCGTGTTCTTCCATGCGACAGGCCCAGCCGGCATTGGTCTTTTCGATTTTGAAGAGATTGTAGCAGGCCGCCGGTTTATGTCCGCCAGGGACACTTGTTGCTGAGGGAACGCCAACCACCGGGACAGGGCCGTCCGGACCGTCGATTTCCTCAAAGCTGTCAATGTGTGTGTGCCCGTGCAAGATCAGTTCGGCGCCCGCGCGCTTGACCACCGCGCGGACACGCGACGCGTCCGACAGGCGCTTGTGCCACCCGGTGGCCTGCCTGAAGGGGGGGTGATGAAGCATCACCACGCGGAAGAGACCTTCTTTTCCAAGTTCCTCCAATTCCGTGTGCAGGCGTTTCGCCTGGTTGCTCCCGACCCGGCCGGTGGCAAACCAGGGTGCCGTCGCACGGCCTGTTGTCACGCCCACGAGCGCGATATCATCGCGCCGCCTGACATAGGGAAAGGTTGCTTCCGTTCTGGTGTCTTCAGGTGGCGCCGTGCCGGCCTCGTCGGCGCACATATAGGGCCACCACGCCGCGCGTGCACGGCGAACGGCACCGGGCACATAGGCATCGTGGTTTCCGGGCACGACAGAAACATCCTGAGGGTCGCCGATTTCCTCAAGCCATGTGCGTGCTCCGGCGATCTCGAGCGGAAGGGCAATGTTCACAAGGTCGCCGGTGACGGCGATATGGTCCGGCGCTTTTTCTTTCATGTCTTCGACAAGCTGATCCAGATAGCTTGCGCCCATGATCTTGGATCGGTTCCGGTGCCAGTTGAGGTAACCGAGAATGCGCTTTGAAACGAGCTGAAGAAGCTTCGGGTCAGGCAGGGGACCAAGATGAGGGTCCGAGAGATGCGCGAGCGTGAACATGAGGGCGCATCTTCAAATCAAAACGCGCCGCGTCAAGAAAATAACGCGGCGCGCTCAAGGCTGTTCAAATTTTTTGAACCATCAGGCTTTTGTTTTCGGCCGTCTGGCTTTGGCATCCGCAGGTACGACGTGTTTCTTGGCGTTTGATCCTGCGGTGCGCGTCGTCTCGCGCAGCGTCGCGTTCACAACATTTACGAAACCGATCATGTGCTGCTCCGTTTGCGGTTTGCTGAAGCCCCGTATCGACGGTTGTCAGTTCGTTGGGAACGTGGTCAGTGCAGCAACAATGCGCGGATTGCTGAGATCAACAGCCGGTTTCCACTGGTAGTGGGAAGGACGTTTGCGGCCTTTGCCGAAGAGTGCGTTCAACATTGTCATTATCCTTTTAGCGGTCCGGCAGCGTTTGCGCTGCCTTCGAATTCATCACTGTGCACGTTATATAGGCATTGGCTCGGAGCGTTACGAGCGATATTCCGTCGCATCTGCCCTGCAGAAAATGCATGGGTTAATAAAGTTTTACTTCACGAATTAGGCGTGCAATCTGCCGGTATGTTGAAACTTCTGTCGATCCTTCCAACACCCTGGACGAAACGAATTGTCCAGAGCGCGGTGCTGATCCGGAACCCTTATATTCTGGGGGTCCGCGTGCTTGTTGAAGACGACCAGCACCGAATTCTGCTGGTGCGTCATACGTATCTGGAAGGCTGGTATCTTCCAGGCGGTGCCGTCGATGGAGGTGAAACGCTCGCGGAAGCTGCAGCCCGCGAAGTGCGCGAAGAGGCGGGCATTGCGGCTGGGGGCACTCCCGATCTGCTCGGCATGTACCTCAATCGCGAGGCGACGGGCCGCGATCATGTCGGACTGTTCCACTTGACGGACTGGAGCGAGACTGCAGCATATCTGGAACCCAACTCCGAAATCGCCGAAGCAGGCTTTTTTGCTCCGGATGCGCTGCCGGACGCTTTGAGCCCGGCAACGGAACGTCGTCTGACAGAGTTCAGACGTGGGGACTTTCCGTCCGGCGCCTACTGGTAATCAAGGCGCCGGGTTTAAGGCCTTATGCGGCTGCCGGAAGCCGATCGCGGTTATGAGTTTGCAGGAAATCAAGCTCCGGTCCTACTGGAACAATCCGGGTCGGATTAACGCTTTCATGAGAGCCGTAATAGTGCTGCTTGATTGTCGTCATATCGACAGTCTCTGCGACGCCCGGCACCTGGTAGAGCTCCAGAAGGTAGTTCTGCAGGTTCGGGTAATCGACGATCCGTCTGATGTTGCACTTGAAGTGCCCGACATAGACGGCATCGAAGCGCACAAGTGTCGTAAACAGCCGCCAGTCTGCTTCGGTCAGGCGGTCGCCTGTTAGGTACCGGTTTGACGCCAGCAGATCTTCCAGATAATCCAGCGTTTCAAAAAGGGCTGTGACCGCTTCCTCGTAGGCTTCCTGTGACGTTGCAAAGCCGGATTTGTAAACGCCGTTGTTGACCGAGTGATAGATACGCTCGTTTATTGCATCTATGTCCGCGCGCAGGTCTTCAGGATAAAAATCCAGATTGGAACCCGTCAGGGCGTTAAATTCGGAATTGAACATCCGGATGATCTCGGACGACTCGTTGCTGACGATTGTTTCCTGGTGTTTGTCCCACAGGATCGGCACCGTCGCGCGGCCGGTATAGGTCGGATCCGCCTTGGCGTAGATGTTCCAGGCGTATTTCGCTCCCGTCAAAGGTTCTTGTTCTGCGAACTCCCAACCGTTTTCAAGCATGAGCGGTTGAACTGCTGAAAGACCGATTGCGTCTTCCAGGCCTTTCAGCTTGCGGAAGACCATTGCCCGGTGCGCCCAGGGACAGGCGTAGGAAACGAACAGGTGGTAGCGCCCCGCTTCCGCCTTGAACCCGTCTGTCCCGCTTGGACCGGCAGATCCATCTGCAGTGATCCAGTTGCGAAACGCTGCGTCCTTGCGGACGAACCGGCCTCCGCTGGATTTCGTATCGTACCATTGGTCTTTCCAGACACCGTCTACCAGCAATCCCATAGTGCGCTCCTTGACTTTCCTTTAGCTGAAGGTTGTGCGCCGAAGCTGAAAATCAATCAACTGAATGCTGTGTTCGGGATGCGTGAACAATGGCTTGTGTCATGAACGATGCAAAAAAGCGCTGGACCGGAAGGGGCTTGCGTGCTAACCGCTTTGCCTCACGAATGAACCGCCGGACTTTTCTCAATTTCCGGCGCAACCGAAAGACTGGGATCAATGACCGCAGGTCTGATGCTCCGACGACGAACCGACCGACGAGAAAGCTCTCGTCCGCTTCGTCGCGGCTGACCTGATCCCGGACCACAACCATCCTCATCTGGGCTATTGGCAGGCGCGCTTTCCGATAAAGACCGCTTGTTCAGGAACAGCCTCATGAAACAGACCACGTGGGTCATCCGGCTCGAAGACACCGCCGACAATACCGCCATTGAAGACCTCCAGGCAGAAGCTTTCGGACCGGGACGGTTCGCGAGGACTGCATTTCGTATTCGCGAGAACGTGCCGCACCGGCCGGATCTGTCCTTCGTCGGAATGGTGGGTCCGCACATTGCCGGTTCGATCCGGCTCTCGCCGATCCTGATCGGAGATACAGAGGCGCTGTTGCTGGGTCCGCTTACAGTCTCTCCCGATTTCAAGAACCGGGGGCTCGGCAAGGCGCTCATGCGCACGGCGATGAATGCAGCGGCGATGGCAGGCGACAAGGTCGTTCTTCTCGTCGGCGATGCGCCTTACTACGGGCCCTTCGGCTTTCAGCAGGTTCCTCTCGGACATATCTCGCTGCCTGGGCCCGTCGATCCGGCGCGTTTGCTGGTCGCTCTGATGAACGGGGCGGAAATGCCAGAAGGTGCAGTACGCGGCGGTTTGTGAAATCGTCGCTGCATTTCGCTGTACTCTGTGCGTTTGGTTGGACGGCAACAAAGAACGAGATGCTGAGTGGGTTCGTCTTTGGGAAAACCCTCGCTTAGGGATGATTACCTTACGAATTTGAACCTGGAAGCCAGTGCCATGATTGAAGGAAACTGCCTGTCCGGATGCAGCGTAGCGGAGATCCTGGAACTTGCGGTCCTTGCAGCAACTAAGGATCCGGCACGAGGCCGGGACGGCATAAGTGGATAAGCGGCGAAACACAGATCGAAAAGACCTACGGTTCACGTAAAATCTACAGAACTGGTTACATCTCGAAAAGTTCAGTTCGCTTCGAATTAAGAATTGCGCAGTATAGATGCCAGGGCAGGCATTGCTTGAGGCGCATTGATTTATGAAGCTCAGATATTTTCTACTGACACTGTTTCTCTTCCTGTCGGTAACCCCACTGTTGCTGTTTCAGGCCTGGCCTCATTCCGAAGTGCTCGAGGGTGAACTCGACGAAGTGCATGAACGTCATCTGCTGCTGGCAAGAAACCTTGCGGCCGCACTGGAGCGTTACTACCGGGACGTCGTGACGACGTTTGACATGTTGCTCGACACACCGGAGACCTGGTCCGACGCAAGCACGATGCTTCGCGTTCTCGACAATCTGAGCTTCAGGCATGTTTGCATTGCCGACTGGGAGACGGGTCGCGTGACGCTCACATTGGCGTCGGCTTCTGCGCCCTGTCCGGCAGTGATCCCGCAATCGGAGTTCGAGCGTCTCAAGTCACTCGTAACGCCCGAAGGTGTTGCCTTTGGCCCGGTCGTTCAAACGCCGGACGGTGAAAATGTGCTTCACATGGTCAAGCGTACGGGCGATTCACTGGCCATTGGTGCCGTAAAGACCACCTATTTCCGGGAGCTGGGCGAGGCGATCTCTTTCGGCGTTCGCGGTCATGCTGCAATTGTTGATCATCACGGTCGGGCGCTCTCCCATCCGCTTCCCGACTGGGTCGCGACGCGCAGGGACATGTCCATGATTTCGGCGGTGCAAAGGATGCTTGCACGCGAGACCGGCGTTGAGACCTTCTATTCGCCGGCGCTCAAGGGCGACATGATTGCCGGTTTCACCTATGTTCACCCAGTCGGCTGGGGTGTGATGATCCCGCAACCGATCGCCGAGCTGCAGCAAAAAGCCGACGATGCCCGCCGGTCGGCCGTCATTGTCCTGGTGATTGGCGTCGCGTCGGCGCTTGCGCTCGCACTCCTGGTTTCGTTGCGCGTGGTTCGGCCGATCGAGCAGATCACCCGCGCTTCTTCCAGGATAGCGGGAGGGGAAATGAGCTTGCCGGAAGTTCAGGGCTCAAGCAGATTTCTGCCGATCGAATTCAATGAACTCAGCCAGCGCTTCAGAGAAATGGTGTTGCGCTTGCGCGAGAACATGTCGACGATCAATGCGCTTGCCTATCAGGATCTGGTCACCGGTCTGGGCAACCGGACTTACTTGCACAAGCAATTGAACGGAGCCATATCGGAAGGCCGGCGCGGAACCTTGATGCTTATCGATCTTGATGGCTTCAAGTCCGTCAACGACATGTATGGCCATGATGTCGGCGACAAGGTCCTGGAAGCAGTCGGCGAACGGCTGTGCGCCGTTCTGGGCGTCAGGAAACTCGCAGAACATGAAGATGATGAGTTCAAGCAAGGGCCATCAGCTGCCTTCCGTCGTCCGCTGGTTACCCGTCTTGGAGGTGACGAGTTCGCAATTTGGCTTCCATCAGAAGACCATGACCGGGCACCCGGGCTGGCCGCGGAAATCGTGGAACGGATCAGGGAACCGATTGTTGTCTATGGCACGCAGACCATCATTGGCGCCAGCGTTGGTCTTGCTCTGTATCCGGAACACGGAGGCGACCGATCCAGCCTCATGAAGGCGGCCGATCTTGCAATGTATGACGCCAAGAAGGCGGGCAAGGATCGGTTTGTTGCCTATTCGCCGGCACTATTGACCGCGATCCTTGAGGAGCGAAAGCTCGGAGGGGAAATCAAGGCAGGCCTTCAAAGCGAACAGTTCTTTCCGCATTTTCAGCCTCAGTTTCGCTTGCCGGACAGAACCGTGACCGGGGTTGAAGCCCTGGTCCGGTGGAACCATCCAGAGCGCGGACTGCTGGCCCCGCCGGACTTTCTGGACATGGTGAAAGAGTTGAATTTGCTCGCCGACATCGATGCCTTGATGCTGGACCGCTCTGTTGCTCAGTTGCGCGACCTGAGCGAAAATGGCGTCAGCGTTCCCGCACTCGCCGTCAATCTGTCCGAGGAACGCTTGTCCTCACCGGAGTTTCTTGAAAGTCTTCGGTCACTCGGCGATTTGCCATTTGACGTGCGATTTGAACTTGTGGAGACCATGGCTCTCGACACGGTGGACGAGCAACTAGCGAACATTCTCGAAGAGGTCAGGCAGGCCGGTTGCAGCCTGGATCTGGACGACTTCGGTGTTGCGAATGCGTCGGTGCTGGGGTTGATGAATATTCAGCCTGCACACATCAAGATCGACCGCAATCTGATCTGCGGCATCCAGGAAGGCAATATCTTCGAGCGGATGGTTGGATCAATCATCGGCATGGGGCACTCTCTCGGCATACCCCTGATAGCCGAAGGCGCGGACCGGATGGAGCAGGTTGAAAGGCTTGCAGCACTGAACTGCGATTTTGCGCAGGGCTATGCACTGGCCGAGCCGATGGGGATCGATGAGCTTGGCGCGTTTTTGAAAAAACACTCGCAACCGAACTAAAAGCCGGAACAATCAGCGAGCTCAGAAGATCTTTTCCGCGCGCATGCGCACGCTATCCCTGACGAATACCGGGACGCCGCTGAATGCATGCGGTTGCCGTGGCGCCAAGGTTGGTCCTGTCTTAGCGGCCCTCGCGGTACCAGGTCAGCGACAGCATGCCAAGCAGCAAGGCGAGGCCAAGAAGACCGATCATGAGTGGATAACGGTCGACACCGTTGAGCACGCTTGCTTCTGTCGCCTTGAGGCCGATCCAGCCGTTTCCTGCGTAGCTTGCCGAGGTGCGCATCGAGACGACACGGGGAACATCCATGTCACCGCCGACATCCCTCAGCCGCTGCGTGCTGCCACCTGTCGCTTCGCTGATCGGCGATAGGACCTCGGTCGTTGACAGGACATCCGTATACTCTCGTGGATTTTGCGGGCCGACGTGGATCAACGCGCTCAAGACCCCGTCGGTCACGGAAAAGAGGCCGGTCTGCTCCACGGGCATGTCGCCGCGCCAGAGACCCGGGTCCCGTTCTTCCATCGTGATTTGCGTCGCGTCCCCGGTCGGGGCTGTCACGGTCACTTCGCCGACAGAGTCGCCAAGTGTCTGACGTTCAACGACCAGGTCGCCACCGAGTATTGAAACGTTGAGCGCTTCTTCCTCAAGATCGGGCTCCTGCATCAGCCAATGGGCGAGGCGTCGCAGGAGCGGGACGTGTGGACCGCCGCCTTCAAACCCGCGCGCCCAGAGCCACACATGGTCGGACAGGAGCATCGCGACACGGCCTTCGCCTTCGCGGTTAAGCACCAGCAGCGGGGAGTCGCTCGGACCGGACATCAGCTGATGCCCGGCATCAAGCTGTGTGTCGACAGCTCGGAACCAGCGGCTCCAGGCCGGAGGGTCCTGCTCGGAGCCCGGAAGGCCGCGCGTGACCGGGTGCCGCTCGCCAAGGTTGGCAAGAGTTGCGTAAAACGGTTCTTCCAGAATGCCACCGGTCGGGCTGGCAGGCAGGATCGGTGCCAGCGGCGTCCGGTAAAGGCTGCCGGCCTCGGCATAGTCGGGGCCTCCTGCCAGGAGCACGGCGCCACCGTCACGCACATAGCGGGCGATGTTGTCGAAATAAAGCATTGGCAGAACGCCGCGGCGCACGTAGCGGTCGAAGATGATCAGGTCGAATTCGTCGATCTTGACCGAGAAGAGTTCGCGGGTCGGGAAGGCGATCAGCGACAGCTGGTTGATCGGCGTTCCGTCCTGCTTTTCTGGCGGACGCAGGATCGTGAAATGAACAAGGTCCACTGACGCGTCGGACTTCAGTAGGTTTCGCCACGTGCGCTCGCCTGAATGCGGCGAGCCGGACACCAGAAGCACGCGCAGGTTCTCTCGAATTCCGTCAATGGTGACGACGGCCCGGTTGTTCAGGGTTGTCAATTCGTCCTGAAGGGGCTCTGCCTCAAACTCAAAAATATTGTCGCCGCCATGGGCAATCTCGACAGGTATGTCGATCTTTTCGCCGGTGCGGGCAGTGCGCTCGCTGACAATGGTGCCATCGCGCTTTACAGTCAGGCGCACCTGATCTCCTGGACCCGTGCCCTGGCCCTGATCAACAACTGTCAGGCTGACTGTCTGCTCAGATCCGACAAGACCGAACCTTGGTGCCTTGTCGAGCACAATCCGGCGGTCGCGTTCTTCGGGCGTGCCGGTGATGACGCCGTGCACCGGCGCGTCGAACCCGAGCGCACCGGCATTTTCCGGAACGTCATGAATTTGGCCGTCGGTCACGATGATCGCGCCACCAACCCGCTCCGGCGGAACATCGGCCAGTCCGTTCGTGAGGGCCTGAAACAGCTCCGTCCCGTTGCCGGAGCCTGAATTGCGTGCTTCAAGGACACGCAGGTCAAAGCCCTTGAGCGCCTCCACGCGGCGCTGGATTTCTGCGGCCGCCTCGTTGGTCGTGGCCTCGCGTTCGGCAAGCCGCTGGCTCTGACTTTTGTCGACGACAAGCGCGACGACGCTCGACAGCGGCTCGCGATCTTCCCGTTCAACAGCCGGATTGGCGAGTGCGAACAGCAACAACGCCATCGTCAGGGTTCTTAGAACCCAGCCTCGCAAACTGAGATAGCCCGAAAATCCGGCAATCAAAAACACGACTATACCGCCGGCGATCAGAGCCCAGAGCGGCAGCAGAGGGTCGAAGGAGAGTGACCAGACCATATGCGCTCCTATTGCCCCAACCGTTCAAGCAGTGCCGGGATGTGCACCTGATCGGCCTTGTAGTTGCCGGTCAGACTGTACATGACGATATTAACGCCGGACCGGAATGCATAATCCCGCTGTACCGGGTTGTTCGGCACTGTCGGATACATGAACTCGCCATCTTCGGTAATTGCCCACGCCGATGCGAAATCGTTGCCGGTAATCATGATCGGAGACACGCCGTCGCCGGCGCGGACCGGCCGATCGCCACGCGCTGCGATCTCCTCAAGGCTTTCCACCCAGAGCGGGCTGCCGGCATATCGGCCAGGGAAGGCATCGAGAAGATAGAAGGCCTTAGTCAGAACATGATCCGGCGGCACGGGCTGGAGCGGCGGCACATCCAGGTCTTCCAGGATCTCGCGGAGTTTCAGCGTTGCCGGTGTTGAGGAAAATCCGGAAGCCGAGGCATTGATGTGATCGCGCGTGTCGAACAGGATCGTGCCGCCATTGCGCATGAATGTATCAATGCGCGCGATCGTCTGGTCGCCCGGCTTGTCCGCGGCCGGGTCGATGGGCCAGTAGAGCAGGGAGTAAAAGGCGAGTTCATCACGGGCAATGTCGATTGCAACGGGGGCGCCCGGTTCCAGTGCGGTACGTTCGGCGAGGAAGCGGGTCAGGCCAGAAAGGCCAGCAGCGCTTGCATCGTCAATTTCCGGATTTCCCGTCAACACATAGGCGAGCCTTGTTTCCAGTGTCGATTCAAGTGCCTGCAGCTCATTTGACGTCGACTGCGCGTAGGTTCGCTCCGGTGCGATTGTCAGTGCTCCAGCGAGCGAAATCGCCATCAAGGCTGCAATACCGGCCGCACGGCTGCGCAGACCTATCCGGCTGAGCCCGCCCGCAAGCAGGAAGACGGCGATCGCATCAGCAATGAGCAGCAGGAAGGCGACCGTGAAGAAGAACGCTCTGAGGTCGACGGGATCGGATGCCGGGTAGGCCGTCAGGGTTGCGCGAGACCCGAGTTCTGTCAGGTTGAGCGGCAGCAGGGCATCGTCGGCATGCATCAAATTCAGAGCCCTGAAACCGTCTTCAGTGCCATAAAGACCGGGCGGTGTTCTCCGGCTCGCTTCAGCGTCTCTGAATTCGGCCGCGTTCACCGGTGTGACTTCAACAGGAGGCGCACCGAAGCGTCCATAACCATCGAGAAGCCGTAGCGGCGGCAAAACACTCTTGGTCGGAGTGCTGTCGGCTGCAGTCTCAGAAGCTGCCGCAACATTGGAGACGGCAAGGATCCTGCGCAGCATGTTCAAGAACACGCCGGACAGAGGCAAGTTCGACCATGCGCTGTCAGCGGTAACGTGGAACAGAATAAGGCTTCCTGCCCCGAGCGGGGCAGCGGTCACCAACGGCGTGCCGTCTTCGAGCATGGCCCAGGTCCGTTCGGGAAGATCCGAAGTCGGTTCAGCCAGCACTTGGCGATTTACGGTCAACTCTTCGGGAATCCTGAGGCCGGAAAATGGAGAGTCGTCCGGGAAGGCAGCGAGATGCTGAGGCTGTTTCCAGGAGAGTGATCCGCCAAGCGAACGATCGCCTTCACGCAGCCTTACCGGTATCAGCTCATCACTGCCGCCGGCCGTGCGCGGTCCGGCAAAGCGCACCAGCGTGCCTCCGTTTTCGACCCATTCGCGCAGTTCTGCGGCTGTCGTATCCGGCAATCGGCCGACATCAGCCAGAACAAGAACCGAGATGCCTTGGTCGATCAGTGCCGGAACCGCCAGAGCGATGTCGCCATCCTTGGGCTGGCGGATATCGGAAAACGGTAACAGCGCACGCTCAAGATAATAGACCGGTGAAAGGAGGGGCTGGTCAAGATCACCCGATTGACCGCTGATCAAACCAACGATCCTGCGGCGCCAGCTGTCGTCTACCAGTTGCACGGCGCCGGCTGCAGCCTCACCTGAGATTTCGACACGCGCGATGTCGTTGCGCAGTTCGCTCGGCAATTCGAAACGTGCCGTGGTTTCTGAAGTTCCCGCATCGAAGCGTGCCTGCACCTCGCCCAGAACCAGTCCTTTCAGATCCAGAGCCTGGACGCTGGCCGTGCTCCGCTGTTGATCGGGATGCCGGACGACTGTCAAGGAAAGCGCGTCTGCGTCGTTCTTGAGGTCCTTCAGACCAAGTGGCGTGTCCAAGCCTGAAAGAACGGTAACCGGAACGTCGCCGGTCATCGAGGCCAGATCTGCCAGAAAGGCATCATCGGTATGCGTGCTGTCGGACAGCCAGACTATAGAACCGGGAGGTGCTTCCTGCACTGCCTTTCGAAGACCGATGCTCAGCTCACTGCGCCGGGGGGCATAGGGGCGCGGCTCGAGGGCACGCAGTTTTTCAAGAGCACTTGCGGCGGCCTCCGGAACGAAGCTTTGGGAAGGACCTTCCGCCGTCGCTGCAAACAAAACCGGTTGGCCCGATTGTTCCGCAGTGGTCAGGAGCTGTTCGGCCGCGCTGACCTGCGCGTCCCAGCTTTGAGCTGAGGTCCAGCCGTTGTCGACAAGGAGCCAGAGCACGCCTTCACCCGTTTCAACGGGCTCTGCGGTACGCCATACAGGGCCTGCAAGCGCGATGATCAGAATGGCGGCAAGCAGCAGACGCAGCAGCGTCAGCCACCAGGGGCTGCGCTGGGGGGTCTCTTCGTGCTGGTCGATATCCAAAAGCAGCCGGGTCGGCGGAAAAGCGATTTCGCGTGGGCGGGGGGGCGTCAAACGCAAAAGCCACCAGATCACGGGCAAAAGCGCGAGAGCGGCAAGGATCCACGGTGCTGTGAACGTCAGGGGAAGGCCTGCAAACATCTGGCTACAAGCCTCCCTTGTTCATAACGTCGAGAGCACCGGATAAGGCGCTGTGGAGCACGAGGAGCGGTTCGGCTGCGGGACGGTCGGTATGATGCAGCACATAGGTCCATCCGGCACGCCGGGCCATGTCCCTGATTTCAGCGCGATGCGCCTGAAGTTTGTTTTGATAGTCTTCGCGCCAGTTTTCAGCACGCCCGGCGGTGAGACGCGTGCCGCGTTCAGGATCGGTAAACTCGATCCGCCCATCAAACGGAAAAGTCTCTTCGATCGGATCAAGTACCTGAACGAGGTGACCTTTGGCTCCTGTACTGGCAACGCGCGAGACCCAAGCGGCGATGTCGTCCAGTGGGTCCAGAAAGTCGGACACCAGGACCACATCGGCAAACCGTTTGATCGACATCGTGTCGGGCAGGGCAACCGGTTTCGACAGATGCGCAAGAGCGTCCGCAAGGCGTTCGGCAGCGCGCCGGTCGGAAAAAGGGCGCGTAAGGCCAGGCAGGCCGATACGTTCACCGGTTTCAGCAAGCATATCCGCCAGCGCGAGCATCAGGACGATGGATCGGTCCCGCTTGGAAACATCCGCGAGGCGCGACTGGAACACCATTGAGGAGGACAAATCGGCCCAGAGCCAGACAGTGTGTGCCGCCTCCCATTCCCGTTCGCGTACATAAAGATGATCATCGCGCGCGGAACGCCTCCAGTCGATGCGTTTAGCCGGCTCGCCCATGTTGAACGGCCGGAATTGCCAGAAGCTCTCGCCGGGACCTGCCCGGCGGCGTCCGTGCCAGCCAGCGATGATCGAACTGGCGACATGACTTGCTTCAACGAGAAGGTCCGGCAGCGCATCGGCGACGGATCTTGCCTCGCCGATAACGTTCGGCCATGTGTCCTGATCTATGCCTGCCTTTGGTGTCCGGGGATCCATATGGTGCGGGGCTCCTGCGAAAGACTTGAACTCAGGCGATTGTCTCTTTGACGCGCTGAATGACGTCTCTCACAGTATGACCATCGGCTCTTGCTGCAAATGTCAGTGCCATGCGGTGTTGCAGAACCGGCTCCGCCAGCGCAAGCACATCGTCCACGGACGGTGCCAGACGGCCATCGACCAGCGCCCTTGCGCGCACTGTCAGCATCAGGGCCTGGCTTGCACGCGGTCCAGGACCCCAGGCAATAAGCTTTGTCACGTCGCTGTCTGCCGAAGCTTCGTCGGGGCGTGCCGAGCGAACAAGCTTCAAGATGGCTTCAACAACGGATTCCCCGACCGGCATGCGGCGGACGAGCTGCTGATATT
Source organism: Roseibium sp. HPY-6 (assembly GCF_040530035.1). Classification (NCBI taxonomy): domain Bacteria; kingdom Pseudomonadati; phylum Pseudomonadota; class Alphaproteobacteria; order Hyphomicrobiales; family Stappiaceae; genus Roseibium; species Roseibium sp. HPY-6. Next base: position 1,455,580 of record NZ_JBEWCD010000001.1, on the reverse strand, counting down.
CCATCAGTTCGTCAGCATTCATCGCAACCTGCGCCTCGGCCTGCTGCGCACCGGTCGTTTCCGTGAGAATGCGCCGCTCGGCTTCCAGGTCCGGATAATGAACGTCGATCTGCATCAGGAACCTGTCGAGCTGCGCTTCGGGCAGAGGATAAGTTCCCTCCTGCTCAAGCGGGTTCTGTGTTGCCAGAACATGGAAAGGGCGGGGCAGGTCATGAGGGTGACCCGCGACGGTCACGTGGTACTCCTGCATGGCCTGCAAAAGAGCAGACTGCGTACGCGGGCTGGCGCGGTTGATTTCGTCGGCCATCAGCAGCTGGGAAAAGACTGGGCCGGGGATAAAGCGGAACGACCTGCCGCCATCGGTGGCCTGTTCCATCACTTCCGCGCCCAGGATGTCGGATGGCATCAGGTCGGGCGTGAACTGAATGCGCCGCGCGTCGAGACCCAGCACGGTGCCGAGGGTTTCGACAAGTTTGGTCTTTGCAAGACCGGGAACACCCACCAGAAGACCGTGGCCGCCGGCCAGGATTGTCACAAGCGATTGTTCAACGACCGTTTCCTGGCCGAAAATGATTCTCGCGATATCAACTTTCGCATCGCTGATACGCGCAACCGCGCGCTCTGCGTTTTCGGCAACGGCCGCGAGATCTTCATCGCTGGGGCTGGAGGGAGAAACAACGCTCATGAATCACCTTTCCCGAATGTTTATCCCGAACCTAGGGGCTGGCCGGGGCATTGTCTTTAGTTGCTGCGACTCATGCAGTCTGACACCATATAATTCACTAGATAAGGCGCAATTGTGCGCCATACAGTGGAAAGGTCCAAGATTCTTTCCGCGTGCTGGGGAAAAGAGTGGACCTGTCGGCAGTGCGCTCAGGCTGTAGTGTGAGCCGAGAGGCAAGGACTTGGCAAAAATCCGGAGGTCCGGATTATTCTGATCAGGATGGTAAATTTGATGTCAGACAACACCGCACCGGCCCCAATGCCCATGCCCGAGGGCCTGAAAGCCTTGATGAGCCGGGCGGATGCATCAGACAAGTCGCCGCCGCCGGTAGAAAAGTGGAATCCGCCGTTTTGCGGGGATCTCGACATCCGCATTGCCCGTGACGGGACCTGGTTTTACCTAGGGTCACCGATTGGGCGGCAACCCCTTGTCAGGTTGTTTGCGTCCGTCCTGCGCAAGGATGAAGACGGCAAGCACTATCTGGTGACACCTGTCGAAAAAATCGGAATTACAGTCGATGATGCCCCTTTTCTGGCTGTGGAGATGGTGGCTGCGGGCGAGGGAGAGGACCAGCAGCTGACGCTTCGGACAAATCTCGGTGAAGTGGTGAAAGTCGATGAAGATCACCCGCTGCGTTTTGAAAAAGAACCGGACAGCGGAGGACTGAAACCTTATGTTCTGGTGAGAGGGCGGCTGGAAGCACTCTTCACACGTGCTCTGATGTATCAGCTAGCTGACTTGATCGTGGACCGCAGCGGATCTGACCGATCCGAGACCGGTATCTGGGGCGGCGGACAGTTTTTTGAAATCGGTCAGGATTTGCTTAAATGAATGGAGCAACCATTTGATAGTGCGACAGCAAACCGAGACTGAGCAGCAGGCCTGATGAGTGCTACACTGACGCAGAACCCGCTTGAAGAGGGCGCGTGGCCGGAGACCATGCGTTCCCTGCTTCGCGCCGCAGAGCACTCAAGCAACCGTTCGGAGACCGGAGATCATGTTCTCAACCCCGACCTTCCACCCTATGCCAGGTGGGAGGGCCCACCCAGAGAGGCGGCGGTGCTCATCGGTATCGTCGAGAGGAGTGAGGGGCCAAGTGTCGTCCTGACCCAGCGGACAGGGCACTTGAAGTCACATGCCGGTCAGGTTGCCTTTCCCGGCGGAAAAATTGACCCGACGGACAATGGACCCGTTGAGGCTGCGCTTAGGGAAGCGGATGAGGAAATCGGGCTTTCGCCCAGGCAAGTCGAACCGCTTGGAAACCTCGCACCGTATCTGACCGGCTCGGGATATCGCGTCGTACCCGTCGTCGGAGCCATTCATGATGTGACCGCGTTCCGTCCCAACCCCGATGAAGTCGACGATGTCTTCGAAGTGCCGCTCGGTTTTCTCATGAATCCCGCCAATCATCAGAAATTGAGCCGGGAGTGGCAGGGCAAGCGTCGATATTTTTATGCAATGCCATTTGGCGAGCGCTATATCTGGGGTGTCACCGCCGGAATCATCCGATCATTCTACGAGACGGTTTATCGCTAATGCTGCGTGTCGCACTGACCCACCTGGTCCTCTTTTTACTCCCATTCATTTGTTACGCGATCTGGCTTTGGCTCACAAAGCGGAGCAAGCATCCCGATCGCTGGGCAAAGGGACCACTTGCGTGGTTAACGGTGACGGGTCTTGCGTTCGTCATTATCGGCTTCATCGTCATGTCGACCCTAAATCGTGGCCCCGAGGGCTCGAACTACCGGCCAACCCAAATGAAAGACGGTGTCTTCGTCCCCGGCGGGTTCGAATAAGATATGTCTGAAGGGCCTGAAGATACGCTTCGTGCCGCCGGCTGGCTGCACGAGCCCGGCTTGCAGGCCGTCTTTTCCGCTGTCGAACAGGATGGCGACACGGCAAGGGCTGTCGGTGGTGCGGTTCGAAACACGCTGCTGGGACACCCCGTCTCCGATGTGGACATTGCGACGACCGCGCGGCCCGAGGATGTCATGCGGCGCGCCAGCACAGCCGGCCTGAAGCCGATCGGGACAGGTCTCGACCATGGGACGATCACGATTGTCAGTGACGGCTTCCCCTATGAAGTGACGACCCTGCGTCAGGATGTGGAAACCTTCGGCCGGCAAGCGCGCGTTGTCTTCGGCCGGGATTGGGAACTGGACGCCAAACGCCGCGACTTCACAATGAACGCGCTATATGTCGACCGGCACGGCGCACTGCACGATCCGTTAGGGGGACTGGAAGATTGTCTTGCCCGGCATGTCAGGTTTATCGGCGATCCGGACAGCCGCATCCGGGAAGACTATCTCAGAATCCTTCGGTTTTTCCGGATTTATGCAGCGTATGGAAGAGGCGAGCTTGACCGGGAAGGTCTTGGCGCGTGCCTACGGCAACGCGACGGCTTGCGCAGATTGTCCGCCGAGCGGATCGGACATGAAATGCGACGCTTGCTGAGAGCTCCTCTGGCGCCGGATGCTATCAAACTGATGAATGATTGCGGTCTTTGGGAAATCGCCACGGGCGGATTGGCACGCGTCGACGACTACGCCGCACTCAGGCAGCTGGAGAGGACCGCAGATGAAACACGCGACCCCGAACTTGGTCTGGTGGTGCTTGCCGGGTTCGTGCGCGAGGATCTCGAGCGGATAAGCGAGCGTTTTCGGCTTTCGAATGCGGAACGCAAGCGCATGCAGACAGCCTGGTCAGCCAAGAAACGCGTCAAGCAAACGGATGCGGTCTCAAGCGCACCTTCTCTGATCTATGATTTCGGCAGGCAGGGAGCGATTGATGGTGCGCTGGCGGTCTGGGCGACCCGTATTGCCAGGAAGTCAGAAGAGACTTTCAGCTTAGAAAAGCTGCTGATCTCGCTGCGCGAGCTGGCTGTGCCCGAATTTCCCCTCAAGGGCGCTGACCTCATCGCCGCCGGCCACACCCCCGGTCCTGCACTCGGTGTCGTTCTGAAACGCCTTGAAGCCGAATGGAAAGACAGCGATTTCGCTATGTCGAAACAGCAATTGATCGACCTTTCCGGCAGCTCGTCTTAGCGTTTTTTTAAAGGAAATTGCGGCAAGATATCTGATGTTTTTCCCCAGAGTTAAGCCGGGAGATGAAAGTCTCAAGACTTGTTCGGGCGCGTAAACGAGACATTAGATGGAACTTGTACTTATTTCAGACGGGCAACTTTCCTTGGATTCACCGGTCAGGAAGCTCCCGTTTTTCCTTCCGGCCCGTCTGATTGAGATGGACAAGGTTTCGCCCGACACCGTCGCCGAAGGCAAGATCGCTGTTATTGAATTGCTGGGGTCATCGGACGCCGGGCTTACAGCGCTTAAGACTGCTTGGGACAGTATCGCCGAGATCCCTGTCATCTGCCTTGTGTCCCAGAAGAACAGGCGTGAAGTCATTCAGGCGGCTGCACTGGGCAAGACGGAAATAATCGAGCGTGATGCGCCGTTTCCGCTTCTCCTGAAACGGGTCAATGCGCTCATCGGAAGAGATATCCTGGAAGCTCTTCCCCGAAAAACGCCAGCATCTACGACTGCAGCTTACAAAAAGAGCAACATATTTCTGGAAAGCCTTTGCTTGTCGACGGTTGAGGGTGCGAAAATTCGCATCAACCTGATGAATGAGAGCGCCGAGGACATGTTGGGTGCGTTGAAACAGGACGGTCTGTCCTGTTGGATGAATGCCGTTGAAACGCATCACAGCGCAACATATTGCCATTCGCTGCAGGTTGCCGGTCTCGCTGGAATGCTCGCGAAGCATCTTGGGTGGTCCGAAGACGATTGCAAAGAGGTCATCGCGGGTGGCCTCGTCCACGATATTGGCAAGATGCGTATTCCCCTTACGATCCTGGACAAGGCGGGCAAACTCACGACCGAAGAACGTGCAATAGTCGACAAGCACCCTCAATTCGGGCGCGATATATTGAAAACGAGACTGGAAGTGTCGCCGAACATCAAGCGCATGGCGATCCAGCACCACGAATTTGTTGACGGCTCGGGATATCCCAACCGGTTGAAGGGTGACCAGCTGATCCCCCAAGTACGTCTCATCACCATCTGCGACATCTTTGCCGCTCTCACAGAAGAGCGTCCTTACCGTCAGAGCGTGCCCGCACGTACGGCCCTCGAAATGATGAAAAACATGGGGCCAAAACTCGACCAGAAAATCGTCGCGAAACTGGCCGACATGCTTTTCGGCCGCGCCTTCGGAGCGGTCACGCGCGAAGCGCCAGCAGCTTAGAAACCTGCAGCGGCGTTGTTCAGGGCCACTTCACGACCGGTGGCATCGACGACAGGATTGAAGCCACGTTGCCGCCTGTCTTGAGACCGAAGATGGTGCCTCTGTCGTAGAGAAGGTTGTATTCGACGTAGCGGCCACGGCGAATGAGCTGTTCCTCGCGCTCCGCTTCTGTCCAGCTTTTGGCGAAGTTCCTACGAACGAGTTCCGGATAGACGCCGAGAAAAGCCTCTCCGACCGATTTCGTGAACGCAAAATCGGCATCCCAGTCACCACTGTGAAGATAGTCGTAGAAAATACCTCCGATACCGCGCGCTTCGTTCCTGTGCTTCAGGAAGAAATAATCGTCGCACCACGCTTTGTAGGCATCGTAGTCGGCGACATCGTGTGCTTCGCATGCGTTGCGCATTGCCAGGTGAAAGGCCTGGGTATCCGGGTCGTCCTGGGTACGGCGGGCATCAAGTACGGGTGTCAGATCGGCGCCGCCGCCAAACCATTGACGGGTCGTCACGACCATCCGGGTGTTCATGTGAACGGCAGGTATATGCGGATTGTGCAGATGTGCGATCAGACTGATACCGGAGGCCCAAAACCTGGGATCATCGGATGCTCCCGGTATTTGTTCGCGAAATTCTGGCGAGAATTCGCCGTGAACAGTGGACACATGAACGCCGACTTTTTCAAAGACCCGGCCATGCATCATGGACATGACCCCGCCGCCACCTTTTGCGCCCGTGCTGTCCGTGCGTTCCCAGGGGGTGCGCTCGAACCGTCCCGCCGGCTTGTCTGACAGTGGCCCGGACAGGGAGCCGATCTCGTCTTCCAGATCTTCGAAAGACTTGCAGATCCGGTCGCGGAGAGCTTCGAACCAGGCAGGTGCGATCCGCTTCTTTTCCTCGATTTCGTCCGGGATCGGACCGCCACGGTTTGGCATGGAAGGAGCATTCATGAGACTGGCTTTCAACGGTTTGCCACGCGGCGGCGTGCAAGAGGTGTTCAATCTGGATTTTTAGGGAAAGTGCCGGTTTGCCGCAAGACTTCACCGAGCGCCATGCCTGCGGAGACGGCGACGTTGATTGAACGCATGCCCTCCATCATGGGAATGGTCAATCGTGCGTCGACGAGATCGTGGATGCTCTGAGGAACGCCGGTGCTTTCACGGCCCATCAACAGTACATCATCCGGCCGATACTCGAAGTCGGTGTATCTGACTTCAGCTTTGGTTGTCAGCAAGATAAGTCTCTTGTTTTGCGTCAAGCGAAACAGTTCGAAATCCGCGAAACTTCGATGCCTGCGCATCGTGGCCCGCTCCAGATAATCCATGCCGGCACGTTTCAGAGCGCTGTCGGAAATCGGAAATCCGGCCGGTTCGATCAAGTGTACCGTAACACCCATGCAGGCCCCTAGGCGCAGTATCGTTCCAGCGTTCTGAGGTATATCGGGTTGGTAGAGCGCTATGTCTGGCATCGCTTCAAAGATCTCGGATTACAGGCGGCGGTGGATAGCAGTTTGACCGGCGATTGTCATGCCTTCTGCCTCATTTGACGTGTTTATTTGATAGTCCGATTTGAAACGGCGAGCATAGAATAGTCATCAGATTCGCTCCCATGCATCAGGAGATTCCCCGTGTCCGCGCTTTTTCGCCTGTTCGAAAGCTGGATTGATCCGTTTCGAAACCCACCGGACATGGAAATGCCGCGCGGCGGCCTCCGCTTTCTCCTTTATTTCATAACGCAAGTCCGTTGGCCTTTCGTGGCAATGCTTTTTCTCGGTTGCCTCTCTGCTTTCGTCGAAGTCACGATTTTCAATTTCCTGGGAAGAATTGTGGATCTGCTGGAAACCGGGGACCGGGCCACCTTCTTCAGTGATCATGCCTGGACTCTCTTCTTGATGGGACTGGTGGTTCTTGTCTTGCGGACCTTGGTTGCTGCGCTGATGGCTCTCGTTGAGGAACAGACGGTTGTTCCCGGATTTTTCAACCTGGTCAGATGGCAATGCCACCAACGCGTCATGCGGCAGAGCCTGAGTTATTTTCAGGATGACCTGGCGGGCAGGTTGGTGCAGAAGGTCATGCAGGCGGGCATGTCAGCAGGCGATTTCATGATCAACCTGTTACAGGTTGCCTGGTTTATCATTGTCTATGCGGTGACAACGCTAATCCTCGTCACGGAACTGGATGGCAGGCTTGGAGCTCTCGTCGCGCTTTGGCTTGGCCTTTTTGCGGTGACCGCCTGGTATTTCGTGCCGCGGATCCGCGTTGCCTCCAAGGAAACGGCAAATAGCTACTCTGGCGTCACCGGGCGGTTCGTCGACACTTACACCAACATTCAATCGGTGAAACTTTTTGGATCAACATTGGAGGAAAGCCGGGGCGCCAGGCAATCACTTGAGGGGTTCATTGCGAAACTCAAGAGGTTCACGCGTTACCTGACATCGATCAGAATAATCATGTCGTCGATTAATGGCGTGATGATCGTTTCGATTACCGCGATGGCACTTTTGGTCTGGCAGGACGGCGGTATCAGCACCGGGCATGTTGCATTTGCGCTCAGCCTGATCTTGCGGCTGAACATACTTCTCAACCGGCTCTTCAATCAGCTCAACGGTCTGTTCCGCCACTTCGGATCGCTTCAGGACAGCATGGAAACAATCGTCAAGCCAATTGCCTTGACCGACACTCCGCAGGCAAAAGAGCTCGGCGTCAGTCACGGCGAGATAAGATTTGAAAACATCCGCTTTCACTACGGTAAGGACGGCGGCGTCATCGATCATCTGGATCTTACCATCCAACCGGGCGAGCGCGTTGGTCTGGTGGGACCGTCCGGTGCGGGCAAGACGACGCTTGTGAGCCTGCTGCTCAGGTTCTTCGACCTGGAAGCGGGGCGGATACTGATCGACGGCCAGGACGTGAAACATGTTGCGCAGGAGTCTCTACGCCGCTCCATAGGAATGGTGACACAAGACACATCCCTTTTGCATCGCTCCATCCGTGAAAATATCCGCTACGGACGAAGCTCTGCGCGGGAAGAGGATTTGATTGAGGCGGCGCGCAAGGCGCACGCGCTCGACTTCATTGAAAAACTGGAAGACAAGAAGGGCCGGACAGGGTTTGACGCTTATGTTGGCGAACGCGGTGTCAAATTGTCGGGGGGACAGCGGCAACGGATAGCAATCGCACGCGTCCTATTGAAGGATGCGCCCCTTTTGGTCCTTGACGAGGCGACATCCGCGTTGGATTCGGAGGTTGAGGCTGCGATCCAGGAGAACCTGCAAAGCCTTATGGCTGGAAAAACGGTCATTGCCATCGCGCATCGTCTGTCGACGATTGCCGCAATGGACCGGCTGGTCGTGATGGACGAAGGAAAGATCGTTCAACAGGGCACGCATGACGTGCTTCTACAAGACAAAACCGGGCTATACGCACAGCTCTGGCAACGGCAATCAGGCGGGTTTCTCAGGACAGATGCAGTTCCGGCCTGAGTGAAAAGGTGGAACGGTTTGCAATGCGATTTTGCTGATCCGAAACACCGAGGCGGACGTAATGAAGGGGTCAAACCGCTGAGGATCCCATGGTTCAGTACACCACTGCCTATTTTGCGACAGCGCTCGTTTTTCTCGCTGTCGACTATGTCTGGTTGTCACAAGTGGCGACGCGGTTCTATTTCGACCGCATCGGTCACTTGCTGATGGACAAGCCGAATATGGCGGCAGCAGGCGCCTTCTACATAATCTATGTGGTCGGAATTGTGGTGTTCGCGGTTGCACCGGCGCTGAAATCGGAAAGCATGGCCACGGCGATCGTTTACGGAGCCATGTTCGGTTTCTTCACGTACGCGACTTACGATGTCACTAACTATGCAACGCTCAGAAACTGGCCCGTCATCGTCACGATCGTTGACGTCGCCTGGGGAACAGTCCTGTCCGCATTTTCAGCCGGAATGGGCTATGTGCTTACCCGGCTTGTGACGGCGCACTAGCACCAGGGGGCGTTCTTGTCAGCCTCTTTTGAGCCAGTCGGCCAATTGGGCGCTTCGTTACTGGCGAAGCGCCAAACGTCTTAAATTCATGGCATCGCCTGTATTCCCGAAGCGCATACTGTCAAAGTTGCGTAGCTTCCTGATATTTTAGGAAGAATTTTATTGTCATATTTCTCAATAAAATCATGAAGGCCAGCTGTTTAGTGTTTTTTTCAATGTATTTTGGCAGCTTAGTCTTTGGTGCTTAGACCAATCGACGAAAAAAACAAATGGATGACTACACGGCCGACCTGACCGCATTGAACCTGATTTTGTTTGTCGGGATGGGAGCGCTGCTCCTGTTCGCGGTGTTTCTTGTTGGGCGCTTTACAGGTAAACGAACCGCATATGATGCAGCTTCGAATTTCGGAAACGATGCTGCTGTTCTGAAAACCGTGGTCGAACATGCTCATGAAGGCTTGGTGATGCAGGACATTTACGGCCGGATCGAGTGGTCGAATCCTGCCTATACGCGTATCACCGGGTTTAGCGCAGAAGAAATTCGGGGGCGCCGCCCACAGGAATTCGTCCTCCCTCCGAACAATCAACTGACAGCTGAAGACCTGAATAATTTCAAGTTCGATCTGGGAAAGTTTTCTTCCGGCTTCAAGGAGTTGATCCAGAACCAGCGCAAGAACGGTGAACTGTTCTGGAATCAACTCACTTTCGCACAGGTTGAAGGCGATACCGACGACAAGACCCGCATGATCATCCTGTGCCAGGACGTAACACGTGAGGTGGAGCGTTTTGCTGAACTTGAGGAAACGCGCAAGCGATTAAAGTATCAGGCCGAGCACGACGAACTGACCGGTCTTGCGACCCGCGCGAAAATCACATCTTTCCTGCAGGAGCGGCTATCGTCGCAAAGAGGCGACGCACGCAGGGTCGGCGTCATTCATTTCGATCTGGATCATTTCAAGGATATCAATGACAGCCATGGTCATAGCGCGGGTGACACGGTGCTGCGACATGTGGCCGGCGTGCTCAGGACGGTTGTTGCAGACAATGGTGTCGTCGCAAGGGTTGGTGGTGACGAGTTTCTGGCGGCAATTTCCGATCCGGCCGGCCCGGATCAGATGGAGCAGTTCGCGCAACAGATGCTCGATGATTTGACCAGACCGATCACCATCGAGCGGGAAAGGTTGAAGGTCGCCGGGAGCGTTGGACTTGTTCTTGCCGATACAGACAAGACCAGCCTGGCTGAACTCATCAACCAGGCCGACATTGCGCTATATGCGGCAAAGAAATCTGGACGAGGGCGTTTGTCCTGGTACACCGACGCGCTTGGGGCTGCCCACCGGCACAGGCGCATGAGCATGGCGCAACTGGACCAGGATCTTGAAAGCGGCAACCTGACACTGTTGATGCAACCGCAGTTCGATCTTCAGGACAGTAAGGTGATGGGCTACGAGGTGTCCACACATTGGCTGCACCCGTCCGAAGGGCTTGTCGACCCGGCGAACATGCTCTCCGAGCAGGAAGACGTAGTGCGCATGGCACGCATCGAACGGTTTGGCTTGCGACAGGGCCTTGCCGAGATCAGACGGCTGCGCGAAGCAACGGGCGGGTTCTATACGCTGACAGTTGATCTGACGGGCGCAAGCATCAGCACACCGGGTTTCGAAGAAAAACTGCGGCAGTTGTGCGAAGATGCGGACTTTCCATTGGAAGACCTGATCGTTCAATTCAAGCCGCAAGCGATTCACTTCGACGAACCCGACTGCCTTCAAAACGCGATCGACAGAATTTCAAAACTCGGCTGCAGGATTGCACTCGACAATGTCGGTAGTGTTCATGGCGGTGTTGCACAACTCATTCAGGTCAGTGCGCATGTCATGAAAATCAGTCCCTGGCTGGTAAGCGATTTGGAAACGGACGCGAAAAAGCGGCACCTGACCCAGGCGGTCATCGAACTTGCCCACAAGTTCGGGTGCCAGGTGATGGCAGTAGGCGTGGTCACCAAAGCTCAGCGCGAGATCTTGCAGGAATTCGGGTGCCGATTCATTCAAGGCGATCTGATTGCCGCGCCCATGTCTGCCAGAGAAGCCGAAATTCACTTGCAAGACTTTACGGACGGGAACGAATTGGACTGAATCTGTTGCAGATCCGCCGGTTCGATGTGTCCGATTGGCAACAGATGTCAGCTTCGTAGCGTCTGTGTTCGTGTTGCCCCTTCCCATTTTCACCGAAAACGGTTAGGACATCGGCTTGTCAACTCAAGAGTGTTGACGTTTTTCCCTGCGGCAATCGGGTCGCGCAACCAGGAGGGCATACATGATAGATCTTTGCATGATCCACCCGTGCTTCGCCCATGCCGGTTGCAGCAAGGTCGCCCCACGGCAGCGTTAGGCGCCGTCGCACCTTCTCTTTCTCAATAATTTTGCGGTGAACGGCTCAAGCCGCTGTGTGTGCTGCACGCCATTCAAAGCGTGTCCGCCGTCGCCATCGATCCTGATCCCCTTTCGGAGCTGTTCCGATGAATTCGTTTTTTGTGCAGGACCCGTCTGTGCGTGCAGACCGTCCGGATATCGAAATGCCTTCGGCCCGCCAGACGAGCCCCGGAGGCGGGCGCAGACTTGCCCGCTATTTGACAGCGATCGCCATGTTCTTCGGAGCCACGTTCGCGGTGGCAGTTCTATTGTTCGTGCCGGTGCTGGCCTTCAACCTGAGCCGCGTCGAAGCTCTTGAGGTTGCTGGAGAATATATGCCAGTGACTGTTTTCGTTGACGAACTCGGCGCACTGTTCTGGGGCACTGCAATCATTGCCCTTGCGTTCACAAGCTTTATGACCGGCCTTTTGTTCATGTCCGCCGGTGCAACCATTCGACCGCGCTCGCAATCGCTCGGCAACGAAGATGCCCTGATGCATCTTACCGTGCTACGTTTGAGCCGCTCTGAGAGGTAGTCATGTTTGACCGTTTCGAACAGCTCATTGATCCGTTTGAGAAAACGGAGCTGGACGTCCCGCCAAAGGGATTCTGGGCTTTTTGCTGGTACTATACAAAGCCTGTCTGGCCGATCCTTCTTGTCGTTTCGATCCTCGGCGCGATCATAGCGGTTCTGGAAGTCTTGATTTTCACGTTTCTGGGCGAGCTGGTCACCTGGCTCAGCACGGAAAACACTGAAACATTCTTCCAGGACAACTGGGGCCAGCTGGTCTGGATGGCAGTGGTCGTGCTTGTCCTGTTGCCGGGTTTTGCAGCGATCTGGGAGATGCTTTTTCACCAGGGGCTCATGGGTACTTATCCCATGTCGGTGCGCTGGCGGGTTCACCGCTACCTGCTGCGGCAAAGCATTTCGTTCTATCAGAACGATTTTGCCGGCCGGATCGCAAACAAGCTGATGCAGACGGCACTGGCAGTCAGGGAAGTCGTCACGCGGATTGCCGACATCCTTGTCTATGTGGTCGTCTATTTCTTTGCGGCGCTGTTTGTCGTGGCCGAGGCAAGTCCCTATTTTGCGATCCCGTTTATCGGATGGCTCGTCTGCTATCTCATAACGATGCGCGTCTTCATTCCGCGCCTAAAGAACGTATCAAGAGACCAGGCAGATGCGCGCTCCGTTATGACGGGACACGTCGTGGACGCTTATACGAACATCTCGACAGTGAAGCTCTTCTCTCACGCCGAGCGCGAGGAGGAGTATGCCAAGTCGTCCATGATGTCGTTCCTGAAGACCGTGTTTTTGCAGATGCGGCTGGTAACGGGGATGAACATCACCCTGACGACGCTCAACATGGTTCTGCTTTTCGCCGTTTCGGCAATGTCGATGGGGCTCTGGCAGGCCGGCCGCGTCACGACGGGGGAGATCGCGGTTGCCGTCGCTCTTGTCCTGCGCTTTCAGGGCATGTCGCAATGGATCTTGTGGGAAGTGTCTGGCCTTTTCGAGAACATCGGTACTGTCCAGGACGGCATCAACACGATTTCCAGAGAACGGGATGTCGTCGATACTCCCGATGCAAAGGCGCTGTCCGTGCCGAATGGTGAAATCAGGTTCGATGGGATTGGTTTTCACTACGGCAAGAAAACAGGTGTCATCGAGGAGCTGAACCTCACGATTGCACCGGGTGAGAAGATCGGACTGATCGGCAGATCCGGAGCTGGCAAGTCGACACTCGTCAATCTGCTGCTGCGCTTTTACGATCTGGAGCGCGGTCGCATTCTGATTGATGGCCAGGATATTGCCGGTGTTCGGCAGGACGACATCCGGGCAAATGTCGGCGTCGTCACTCAGGACACCTCGTTGCTGCACCGTTCGATCTTTGAGAACGTTGCTTACGGCAAACCGGATGTCATGCGCGCCGATGTCGAGACGGCATTGGAAAAAGCGCACGCCATCGAGTTTGTTGCCGGACTGACCGATCTCAATGGACGCAACGGCCTCGACGCTCATGTCGGTGAACGGGGCGTCAAGCTCTCCGGTGGCCAGCGCCAGCGCGTTGCCATTGCGCGTGTCTTGTTGAAGGATGCTCCGATCCTGGTTCTTGATGAAGCGACATCTGCGCTTGATTCAGAAGTGGAGCTTGCGATCCAGGAGAGTCTGTTCGAATTGATGAAGGGCAAGACCGTGATTGCGATTGCGCACCGTCTGTCGACCATCGCGGCAATGGACAGGCTTATCGTCATGGATCAGGGGCGAATCATTGAGCAGGGCTCACACCAGGAGCTTCTGGAAAAAAACGGCCTTTATGCGCAGCTTTGGCAGCACCAGTCCGGCGGCTTCCTGGCGCCGGTGCAGGCGGCGTAACCGTCCTTACAATCAGCAGGAGCGGGATTCCGTTGAAATCCGCTCTTGCGCTCTTTCCCCAAAAAAGGGCAGAAAAGCGACGGGGTGTTTTTTTTGCCTGCGACATATGCGTTTTGTGGCGTTTGTTGATCTGGACAAGCGTTTCGAAGGGTGCAAAAAGACAAGCCGATTGGCCGATGCGGAAAACTGCCGCACCCGGCCACCGTTGAGCCCGGCATGGTTCCGGCTATCCTTTATGGCAAAGGACGGCCCGGACATGATGCGGGCTTTCGGTACAGGTAGAACTTTTGAGGGGACGCGACCTTGGCACACAACACGGATGCGGAAGAACCGAACCGCCGTGACTTTCTCTACATCGCGACCGGTGCAATGGGCGTTGTGGGCGCCGGCGCTTTGGCATGGCCGTTCATTGATCAGATGAACCCGGATGCCTCCGCACTTGCGCTGGCTTCCATTGAGGTTGATGTGTCTGCCGTCGAAGAAGGGCAGTCAATCACAGTCAAATGGCGCGGGAAGCCGGTCTTCATCCGCAACCGCACCGAAACGGAAGTCACCGAGGCCACAGATGTGCCGCTTTCCGATCTCCCGGACAAACTGGCGCGCAACGCGAACCTGCCAGCTGATGCGGAAGCAACCGATCCGAACCGGGGTGTCAAGGACAAGGAAAACTGGCTTGTTCAAATCGGCATCTGCACGCATCTCGGTTGCGTTCCAATTGGAGATGCTGGTGAATTCGGCGGCTGGTTCTGCCCATGCCACGGTTCGCACTACGACACGGCCGGCCGCATTCGCAAAGGCCCGGCTCCCGAGAATTTGCTGATTCCGCCGCTCGAGTTCGTCACCGACTCGACGATCAAGATCGGCTAACGGCAAAAATTTTTAGGAGACAGCCATGGCTGGACATTCAAACTACGTACCGCAGAGCGCTGCGGCCAAGTGGCTGGAAAGCCGCCTGCCGGTCATTTCGCTCATGCGCGGTTCCTTCGTCGACTTCCCGACCCCGAAAAACCTCAACTACTGGTGGACGTTCGGCGGGATCCTGTTTTTCGTGCTGATCGCGCAGATCCTGACCGGCATCGTGCTGGTGATGCACTACACGCCCAGCACTGATGCGGCTTTCAACAGCGTTGAGCACATCATGCGCGATGTGAACTTCGGCTGGATGCTGCGTTACCTGCACTCCAACGGCGCCTCGATGTTCTTCATTGCCGTCTATATCCACATCTTCCGCGGATTGTACTACGGGTCCTACAAGGCACCCCGTGAGATCTCCTGGATCCTCGGCGTGATCATCTTCCTGATCATGATGGGAACGGCGTTCATGGGCTATGTCCTGCCATGGGGCCAGATGTCGTTCTGGGGCGCAACGGTTATCACCAACCTGTTCTCGGCTATCCCGCTCGTCGGCGAAAGCATCGTGACATGGCTCTGGGGCGGCTTTGCGGTCGACAATCCGACACTCAACCGCTTCTTTTCGCTTCACTACCTGCTGCCGTTCATGATCTTCGGTGTTGTCATCCTGCACGTCTGGGCCTTCCACACGACAGGCAACAACAATCCGACAGGCGTTCAGCCGAAGACCAAACAGGACACGCTGCCGTTCCATCCGTACTACACGGTGAAGGATCTGTTCGCGATCGTCGTGTTCATGATCTTCTTCTCGTGGTTCGCTTTCTATCTGCCCAACTACCTCGGGCATGCGGACAACTACATCGAAGCGAACCCGCTGGTCACGCCGGCACACATAGTTCCTGAATGGTACTTCCTGCCGTTCTACGCGATCTTGCGCGCGGTTCCGGACAAGCTCGGCGGTGTTGTCCTGATGTTCGGTGCCATCGCGGTTCTGTTCATTCTGCCCTGGCTCGACACATCGAAGGTCCGCTCCGGCGCTTACCGTCCGCTGTTCAAGCAGTTCTTCTGGATTTTTGCAGCTGTTTGCGTTGCGCTCGGATACCTGGGCGCCATGCCCGCCGAGGGCATCTACGTGACGCTGTCCCGGATCTTCACCGCCTACTACTTTGCGCACTTCCTGATCATTCTGCCCATGCTCGGTTTCCTGGAAAAACCGAAGCCGCTGCCGGCGTCGATCTCGGAAGCCGTGCTTAAGGGCGGGTCAGGTCAACCTGCCGGCGCGGCTGCTGCGCCGGAAACGAAATAATGCGAACCGGATCAGGAGTTATTTGAAACAATGAGCACCATGATCAAAATGGTTCGTTCCCTTGTGGCGGTGGCGTCTCTCGCCATCGCAACGCCGGCGCTCGCCGCTGGTGCCAAGGTGGAAATCGATTATCAGAACTGGTCCTTTGCCGGCCCGTTTGGTTTCTATGACCGGGCGCAGCTGCAGCGCGGTTTCAAGGTCTATCGTGAAAACTGTTCTGCTTGCCACGGTTTGCGACTGGTCGCATTCCGGAACCTTGCTGAAAACGGTGGCCCAAGCTTCACGGAAGATCAGGCAAAGGCCGTCGCGGCTGAATACACAGTAATCGACGGGCCGGACGACTTTGGCGACATGTTCGAACGCCCGGCGATCCTGGCAGACCGTTTCCCGTCTCCCTTCCCGAACGAGCAGGCCGCCCGTGCGGCCAACAACGGCGCCTATCCGCCGGACTTCTCGCTTCTTGCGAAAGCGCGTGCGGCACAGCGTGGCTTCCCGGCCTTCGTGTTCGACATCTTTACGCAGTATCAGGAGAACGGTCCCGACTACATCTACTCGCTTTTGACGGGTTATGTGGATCCGCCCGAGGGCGTGACGGTGCCGGATGGCCAGTACTACAATCACTCGTTCTTGGCCGGTGAGTTCATTTCGATGGCGCCGCCGCTGTTTGATGAGGCTGTTGAATACACCGACGGGACCCCGATGACGGTCGAGCAATACGCAAAAGACGTCTCGGCATTCATGATGTGGGCCGCAGAACCTCATCTTGAAGACCGCAAGAAGATCGGCTTCCGCGTGATGATCTTCCTGATCGTGTTCGCAGGATTGCTCTACTTCACCAAGAAGCAGCTGTGGCGCAACGTCGAACACTGATTGGTCCAATTAGGACAGATCTCGAAAGGCGGGCCTTGTGCCCGCCTTTTTGTTGGCTTGCAATCTGAACATGCACCTCGTCTTGAGGTGCCGAGCGCAGCGGTTCCTTGAAAGAGGGGCGGCAAAGTCTGGCCGGCTTGTCCATCCTTCGCGACGGACCTTATGGCCCGCCTCAGGATGGCTTGTGTTTGTTTCTGCGCTGATGTTGAGTGGGCCCGCTTTTTTTCTTTTTGACCTGTTCAACATGCATGCCGCTTGTTAATCAGCAGGTCGGACTGTTGCATGACTGGAGACTTGGAAATGGCTGATGCGGTGCTTGGGATAATCGGCGGGTCCGGCATCTACGACCTTCCCGGACTTGAAAACTCCGAATGGATTAGCGTCGAAAGCCCTTGGGGGACGCCATCCGACCAGGTCCGTATCGGCGAGATTGACGGCCTGAAGATTGTGTTTTTGCCACGACACGGCAGAGGACACGTCTATTCGCCGACAACGATCAACTATCGTGCGAATATTGACGTGATGAAGCGCTGCGGCGTCACCGATCTCCTTTCCGTTTCCGCTTGCGGTTCGCTAAAGGAAGAACATGCGCCCGGAACCTTCGTTCTCGTCGATCAGTTCATTGACCGGACAATCGCGCGCGAAAAGAGCTTCTTTGGGACCGGCTGCGTCGCGCATGTTTCCATGGCGACACCGGTGAGCCCCAAACTGATCGATGCCGTTGCAGCTGCCGCAGAAGCGGAAGGACTTGCCTATGCCCGTGGCGGGACGTACCTGGCGATGGAAGGTCCTCAGTTCTCATCGCTGGCAGAGAGCCACCTCTACCGGTCCTGGGGCTGTGACGTGATCGGTATGACGAACATGCCTGAAGCGAAGCTCGCCCGCGAAGCGGAGATCTGCTACGCAACCGTTGCCATGGTGACCGACTACGACAGCTGGCACCCCGATCACGGTGAGGTCGACATTCAGGCCATCATCAAGGTCCTGCATGACAATGCGGAGAACGCTCAGCGCCTGGTGGCGCGTGTCGCGCGTGACTTGCCAAGAGAGCACCAGTCATGCCCAGCCGGGTCAGATACGGCGCTGGAATTCGCTTTCATGACTGCACCTGAAAAACGTGATCCGGAGCTCGTGGCAAAGCTGGATGCTGTTGCCGGACGTGTCCTCAACAAGGCCGGTTAGAGCCTCCGGGATCGCCACAACATTCATTGAACACAGGCGAATTCGCTTCGATCACAGGCG
Source organism: Roseibium sp. HPY-6 (assembly GCF_040530035.1). NCBI lineage: Bacteria > Pseudomonadati > Pseudomonadota > Alphaproteobacteria > Hyphomicrobiales > Stappiaceae > Roseibium > Roseibium sp. HPY-6. Next base: position 1,437,582 of record NZ_JBEWCD010000001.1, on the reverse strand, counting down.
CAAACTTGATATAAGCGACGGTCGGGGCAGGTGCCGGAACGATCAGCCGAAGAAAGAGAGCTCGATGACCGAACAGACAATCCAGGATGAATTGATCCACGCGATCCGCACGATCAAGGACTATCCGAAAGAGGGCATTCTGTTTCGCGATATCACGACGCTTCTTGGAAACGCTCGCGCCTTCCGGCGTGCCGTTGATGCGCTCGTTCAGCCCTGGGCCGGGTCCAAGGTTGATCAGATCGCAGGTATCGAAGCACGCGGTTTCATTCTGGGTGGCGCTGTAGCACATCAGGTTTCTGCCGGCTTCGTTCCGATCCGCAAAAAGGGAAAGCTGCCACACGAGACCGTGCGGATTGCCTACTCGCTCGAATACGGCCTGGATGAGATGGAAATGCACAAGGATGCGATCCAGCCGGGTGATCGCGTCATCCTTGTCGACGATCTCATCGCGACAGGCGGCACGGCGGAAGCGGCTTGCAAGCTTCTGAAGTCAATGGGTGCGAATATCGAGGCAGCCTGTTTCATTGTGGATCTGCCGGATCTGGGCGGACGCAAGAAACTGGAGGAGCTGAATGTTCCCGTCCGCACGCTGGTGGAATTCCCCGGGCACTGACAGCCGATGGCAGATGAAGCCGATTGTCCGGTTGACCGGCCACAGTTCACAGATGACTTTCGTCGTGATTTCGAAACCCTTTTGAGATGGCGCAGGGATGTGCGCCGTTTTCGGCGAGATCCGCTGCCGGAGGGCAAGCTCGACGATCTGCTCCGATTGGCGGATCTTGCACCTTCTGTCGGCAACAGTCAGCCTTGGCGCATTGTGATTGTCGGCAGCGATGATAAACGGAATGACGTTATTGCGTGTTTTGAGACGCAGAATGAGATTGCATCCCACAAGTACGAACAGGAAAAAGCACTTCAATACAAACAGTTGAAGCTTGCCGGGCTTCGCGAAGCGCCGATCCACATTGCCGTTTACTGTGACACCGATCCGGTGCAGGGGGCGGGGCTTGGGCGGGCAACGATGCCCGAAACGCTTGCCTACTCTGCTGTCGGCATGATCCACACGTTCTGGCTGGCCGCCCGGAGCGAGGGCATAGGCGTCGGTTGGGTATCAATTCTTGAACCTGAGAGCATCTCGAAAATCCTTCAGGTTGACGCCAACTGGCAGCTCGTGGCTTATCTATGTGTTGGCTATCCGGAAGAAGAACATGTCGACCCGGAACTGGAACGCGCGCGCTGGCAGGCGCGCAGTCCTCTAAAAAACCGGATATTTACCCGCTAGGAGCCCCTAAATGCCTGTGATCATTCGACCTACGGAAGAAAGAGACTATGACGCTGTGCGTCAGCTCTTGACGGATCGCTGGACCGCGCCGGAGATCATGCTCGACAATGAAGTGTTCGATGCGCCCCGGCTACCGGGCTATGTTGCCTTTGACGGAGACGATCTGGTCGGCCTCGTGACGCTGATCAAGCGTGACGGAGAGTGGGAAATCCTGACACTGGATTCGATCAATCGCTGGGGCGGCGTGGGCAGCCAGTTGCTGGATGCTGTCGTGACGGAGGCGCGCTCGCAAAACGTACCGCGACTCACGGTCAGAACGTCCAATGACAATCTGGATGCGTTCCGGTTCTACCAGCGGCGCGGATTCCGCTTCGAGCGCATTGGGCAGGGCGTTATTGACAAGGAACGCGAACAGAAGCCGGGCATCCCGCTACGCGGCGATTACGGTATCGAAATCCGCGATGAAGTGCTCTTTGCCAGAGCCCTCTAGACCGAGCCTGGAAACTTAGTCTCAACAATGTTTGAAGGCACGTACCGAGCGACGACGGTTTTCTCAGAACACCTCTTGCCGTCGCCGTGACAGGAAGAAACCGTGACCGTCAAGGTTCTCGCACCGAAGGCCCTTTCTCGATGAGAAGCAGGTGAACCCGCCAAATTCTCCGGTAACGCCGTAGTCGGCCCGGTCAAAGCCGCCTTTGTCCCGGCTTGTCTGCTGACACAGAATTTCGGCCGGTCCTCTGTCGGTCATGAAAAACGTGTGGCCCCAGTCCGACGTGCAGGTCGCCGGCTTGGGAAGCGGCGGGATGCCACCGCGCTCAATAATCGTACACGTGAGGTCAGACGAGTCTGGGCCTTCCCCGACAACGCATTGAATGTTCTCAGACGGTGTTTCAAAGGTCCACACATCGGCGTGCGCTGCCGATGCTCCGAGCATGATGGCGAAAATGGCGTAACGTATGAACATGAGGCCCATTCAATTCCTTAACTTGAAAATTCGATCCGAACAGTCATCTCACTGCTCAGCGCCGCAGAGCCCTGCCTGCGCGTCTCGAAGCTGTGCGACGGCGTTCTGTAACTATTACGGCTTTCTCTCGACAAACACCGTTGCCTTGAAGGAAAACACCAGCGTTCCATCCTGATTGTGTGCCAGCATGTCCGAATGGATCAGGCCCCATTCGGGACGGCTGCGGCTCTCGGTCTTGCCTGTAACGATGCGGGTGTAGCGGAGCGTATCCCCAGGATAAACCGGCCTGATCCACTTCAGATCCTGAAACCCCGGGGAGGGACCGATCTTTGCAATCGGCGTGTCTGATTTACCAGCCTGTTCCTGCAGCTCCCGCATCTTTGCAACGAACAGCTTCATGAAAATCGAAGCGGTGTGCCAACCGGACGCGCAAAGACGCCCGAAATGGGTTTTTGAAGCCTCTTCTTCGCTCAAGTGAAAAGGCTGCGGATCGTACTTCTCGGCAAAGCGGATGATCTCGTCCTTGTTGAAGGTGTAACTGCCGAGCTCCAGGGTTTCGCCGATGGTGACGTCCTCAAAAAACGAAATCATTCGCTGGCCTCCTGCTTTTCAAACAGGACCGGGTTTTCCCATTCAATAACCTCTGTGCCATTCTGATTGATTGCCGTGATCTTGATAAAGACCATTCCAAGGAGCGGTTTGGAACGCAGCTCCTTTGTGGCCAGGATCTTGGCACTGGCGGACAGGACGTCTCCCGGAAACACGGGATGTTTCCATTTCAGCCTGCTCACGCCTGGCGACCCACGGCCTGAGCTCTTGTTGAAGAGGTTTGTGGCCAGAAGGCGCATGACGATACTTGCCGTATGCCAGCCTGAGGCTGCCAGCCCGCCGAGCATAGACGCTTTTCCACCCTCTTCGCTGACGTGAAAGTCTTGCGGGTCGAACTCTGTCGCAAATTCGACAATGTCGTCCCTGGTGACTTCGATCGAGCCAAGGTCAAGATCTTGCCCGGCCTCAAAGTCTTCGAAATATCGTGGTGTTGTCATGAAAGCGGTTTGCTCGGTTGTTCTTGGGAGTGCCTCGTGAGGGCTCTGGGGAAATGATGCAGTCAATGCTTCGTAACACGAACCCGCCAGCGCCCGAAAGACAGATGCCGCGCGGTTCGCTTCGATCCCTCCTGTGGCCCGATCTAGCCGTCGACATAGTTTCGCCAGTTGTGCTCCTCACGAAAGCCGAGCACCTCCCGGATCTTGCGATTTGAAAAGAGGGCTTCGTGTGTTTCCAGGTCGCGGCTTAGTGGAACGTCCGGGAAAAAGCGCGCCAGAATTTCCGCGTTCGGCATGTTGACCGAATTTGTGTCGTTTCCGGCATTGAAGACCTGAAATCCGAGACCGTCCTTCTCAAGGCACAAATCGACGATCTGTCCGAGATCCCGCGCGTCGATATAGCAAAAAATGTTCCGCCGCCGCTGCGCAGGGTTTTCAAAGAAGTCCGGAAAGCGATCATATTCATGCGGCTCAATGACGTTGCCGATGCGCAGCGCATAGATGTCGGCTCCTGAGCGGCGCTGGAAGGACCGCGCGGTCTGTTCGTTGACGACCTTGGAGAGACCGTAACTGTCCATCGGATTAACGTCGTAGTCTTCCTCCACCGGCAGGACGTCCGGATCGACTGTTCCATCGGCGAAACAGACGCCATAGGTCGTTTCGGAAGAGGCGATCACGATCTTGCGGATGCCGAGTTTCACGGCTGCCTCGATCACATTGTAGGTGCCAACGGTGTTGACCGCGAAGGTCTTGTTGTCCGGGTGTATCAGGATGCGCGGAACGGCTGCAAAATGCACGACGGCATCGAATGCTGGCACACCGGTTCCCGGTTCCAGCTCGTCGAAATTGGCGTAGCTGGTCATGACATTGAACATCTCGCCTGACTGGGTGATGTCTGCCGTGAGATTGTCGACGCCCGGATGATCAAGGGGCGTCAGGTCAACATTGACCACCCTGTGTCCTTTGCCCAGTAGATACGGCACGACGTGCCGCCCCGCCTTGCCGGAACCGCCGGTGAAAAGAATTCGTTTGGTGTTGTTCATGTTTCCGATCCCGGTTGGTTGGCGTGCGGTGCGACCATAGGGGAGGCGGCTCGCAAGACAAAGTGCCTGCCGGTCACAAGTCCGCAAGATTTGTCAGATGGGCCGGTGCTAGGTTCACCTCAATCAAGCAAGGGCGGTTCCGAATGACACATCACGAAAAACAATCGATTTCGCCGAAAGACGATGGCTATTTGCGGCGCTTCACGCGCGTTATCGAGTATATCTACGCGCATCTCGACGAAGATCCTGATCTGACCGTTCTGGCGGAGGTTGCCGCGCTGTCTCCATGGCACTGGCATCGCGTGTGGCATTCCGCCTATGGCGAATCGGTCGTTGCGACCGTCAAGCGACTGAGGCTGCACAGGGCGTCCGCGGATCTTACCTATTCCCGGATGCCGATTGCCGAAATCGCCGCGAGGGCCGGTTACAGCAGCCAGGAAGCGTTCAGCCGCAGTTTCAAGAAAGTCTATGGCCAGTCTCCCTCAAGCTACCGTGAGGGAGGTGTTGAAGGCCGACTCGAGCCCGCCAATGGCGGTGCTCCCATTCCCCGAACCAGAGGATCACTTCTCATGCATCAAGTAGAAATCAAAGCTATTGCGCCCGACACGCTCGCCGTCATTCCCCACAAGGGTCCTTACATGGAAATCGGCAAGGCCTTTGAAAAGGCCATCGGTGTTCTTGCCAGCCGAAATCTGATGGGACAGGTCGGGATGATGAAAGGTTTGTACTATTCCGATCCGACGCACGTGCCGGAAGACGAGCTACTTTCGGCGGCGGGCGTGTCGGTCTCGGAGGGCTTTCCCATCGAGGCCCCTTTTGAAGGGGTTGAAACCTATGGCGGCGACTATGCTGTCCTTCACTACAAGGGGCCCTACGCCGATATGAAATGGGCCTACGAGTGGCTCTATGGCGAATGGCTGACCCAGTCGGGCCGGGAACCGGCAGATGCGCCTTGCATGGAAGTCTACCTCAACAATCCGAGGGATACGGCGCCCGCGGATCTTCTGACCGACATTTGCCTGCCACTGAAACCGGCTGCCTGACGGGCATGGCGTTCGTTCACAGCGGCCAGAAGACCAGGATTGCCGGTATGGAAACTGCCAGGACCAGGATTTCGAGGGGCAGACCAATGCGCCAGTAATCGCCGAACCTGTAGCCCCCGGGCCCCATTATGATGGTGTTGTTTTTGTGTCCTATCGGCGTGAGGAATGCGCAGGATGCGGCAACGGCCACAGCCATCAGAAACGGGTCCGGGTTGACATTGAGGCTTCCGGCAATCTGAACGGAGATGGGAGCAGCGATCAGGCAAGTCGCCACGTTGTTCAAAAAATCCGACAAAGTCATTGTGACGATCATCAATACGGTGAGTGTGACCCAGGCGGGCGCTCCCGCCGTTACCGCAACGATACCGTCGGCAATCAATTGCGCATTGCCGGCGCTTTCGAAGGCCTGACCGAGCGGGATCAGAGAGCCGAGCAGGACGATGACCTTCCACTCGACTGCGTTATAGACTTCCGAGCCGCTGACGAGGCCAGTCGCCGCGTAGAGCACCACACAAGCAGCCAGGGCCACCGGGAGATAGGCGAAGCCGGCGACCGCCACGGCAATTGCCAGGATAAAACCCACAATCGCGAGCCACGCCTTGTTGCGCTGGATCATGCCGGTCTGGCGTCCTTCCAGGGGAAGAACTCCCAACCAGTTGAACGCGTTCTCCAGACGTTCGGGTGTGCCGATCAGCAAAAGCACATCACCTGGACGGATGATCTCATGCCGCACCCGTTTCTGGATCCGGCGGCCTTCTCGGGAAATCCCAAGCAACGTTACGCCATGGCCATAGAGAAGCCGCAGGTTGAAAGCGTTGGTCCCCGTTATGCGGGCACTGTCCGGCGCGATTGCCTCGGCAAGCGACAATGCGGAACCACCAAGACCGCCTTTGTGCCTCTCGGATCCCGCGAAGTCGAGCTTGGCAGTACCCATGAAGCTCTCGATTGCCTTCGGGTCTCCCTCGACAACGAGGAAATCACCGCTCTTGATCGGCTCACGCCTGGCAAAACCTTTGATGCGTCGCCCGTTTCTGATCAGGCCGATGATCGTGACATCCTTGTCCTCGGCCACCGGATAAAGGTCGCCGACCGAAACCGGGTTCTCCTCGGAAACCTTGCTGACTTTCAGCTCCGCGGAATAGAGGCTCTCGGCAAAGCCCTCGTCCTTTGGTCTCTCGCGAAAATGCGCCGGAAGCAGGCGCCAGCCGAAGAGGGCCACAAAGGCAATCCCGAAAATCGCGACTGTCAGGCCTACCGGCGCAAAGTCGAACATGGAAAACGGCGTGCCGAGCGCATCGGACCTATACTCGGCAATCACGATGTTCGGGGGCGTTCCGATGAGCGTGATCATGCCGCCGAGGATCGTCGCAAACGAGAGCGGCATCAGCGACAGGCCAGGCGATCTTCCGGCCTTTTTGGCCGCCTCCAGATCGAGAGGCATCAGCAGCGCCAGGGCGGCAACATTGTTGATGATGCCGGACAGACCTGCTCCGACAACCGACATCAGCGTGATATGTTTCGCCAGGCCCCGGGACGCGGAGAGAAGACGGTTTGCAATCAGTTCGACAGCTCCGGAATTCATCAGTCCCTTGGAGACGATGAGGACGAGCGCGATGATGATGACAGCTGAATGGCCGAAGCCGGCAAATATCTGATCAGAGGGAACGAGCCCTAAAAAAGCGCCAACGATCAGTGCAGCGAAGGCAACGAGATCGAACCTGATGCGGCCCCAGACGAGCAGAGCGAAGACAATCCCGAAAAGTACAAACAATGCGATCTGGTCAAAGGTCACGAAAAAAGTCCTCGAAATACAAATCAGTCAAATCAGCCGAATCTGAACATGACAGATCGTTAATCTCAAGGCCACGTTGCGAACATCTCCCGTCACCACATCCCTTTCAGCAGCAAGGCAATGATGCTCTTGCATAGAAGGGAGTGAATGAGATGAAGTATAAAAGTAGCCCGCTTGACACTGTCGACATCATGGCGCGTGCGTCACAAGATCAACAGGCGCGCCTGAGTTCCCTGTTTGGTTTCGGCAAGCAACGTGGCAAGTGGAAGAACAACAGAGGTCCCAACCCGCTGACCATGCTGGGCCTGGACCGCAGCTAAGAAAAAACCCCCGCCGGTTCGCCGGCGGGTTTTTTTGTTTGAGCGTTCCGCAAACCGTATCCCGCCACTGCGGAGCGGCACAAAGCTTGCCGCGCTTCTCCTCCAAAAAACCGGCGGGTGTCCCTTCCGATTTGCCCAATTGAGAGGGTGGACGTTTTGTAATCTTCCGTTCAGACGCCGGACACAGGTGCTCACCATATTCTCTTCAGGCACGAGGCTTCCAAGCCTTTTGAACAGAAGAGGAGAAAACGATGGAATACAACAATCGCGCATACTACGAAATAAGCCACTTGCTTCGCGAATATGGTGCTCCGGCTACAAGCTCCAGTACGCGCACGGATCTTAAGAAGAACCGGAAGTGGTTAGACCAGAAGGGTCCCAATCCGCTGATGATGATGGGTCTGGACCGTAGCTAAGAAAAACCCCGTTGGATGCACCAACGGGGTTTTCTTTTGTCTTCTGCCTGATTTCAAACGACCTTGACGTGAAGTGCAGGCAAATCCGTGATGACTGCTTCCATCGTGTCGCCGCGTTGAACCGGTCCGACTCCTGCTGGGGTCCCGGTCAGAATGACGTCGCCTGCTGCCAGTTCGAAATAGTTCGACAGATACGAAATCATTTCGGGCACTTTCCAGATCATCTGGTTCAAATCACCTTGTTGGTGGACGGTGTCGTTGACCCTCAGGACAATCTCTCCGTTCGAGAGATGTCCGCACTCGGCGGCTGTAACAATTGGGGTTATCGGGGCCGAAGCTTCGAAGGCCTTGCCGATTTCCCAGGGGCGGCCCATTTTTTTCGCTTCGCCCTGCAGATCGCGGCGTGTCATGTCCAGTGACACCGCATAACCGAAGACGTGGCCCAGGGCCTCATCGACCGGAATGTTCTTTCCACCGGACTTCAGCGCAACGGCGAGTTCCACTTCATGGTGAACATCTTCGGACTGGGGCGGGTAGGGGAACGAGCCCGACGTGTCGAGGTTATCCGGGTTCTTCTGGAAGAAGAACGGTGGCTCCTTGTCCGGGTCGTGTCCCATTTCGACTGCGTGCGCGGCGTAGTTGCGCCCAATGCAATAGACCCTGCGCACCGGAAAGAGATCTTCAGTCCCCTGGATTGGAAGAGAAGGAATGGACGGGGGCGTGATTGCATAAGACATTGAGTATCCTTGCGTTATTGGAGCGCCGCTTGATAGGCTCTTTTCAGGGACGATAACAGCTTCGTCCGGTCATAGCCGCGGTACCAGTCAAAATCTTCATCGCGGCGCGTTTCCGCCAGGTCGGTATCCACGACCGCGCGGAACTTACCTGATGCACTCACCGCAAACACGAATGGGATTCCATCTCCCAGATGTTCCAAGGCACCCGACGTTTCCAGAACCCGGTCTCCGTTCGGTGCGAAGAAGTAGTCTATGTGCACGACCACGAAGTGATCCCGAACGAAGGCATTCAAAGCCGAAGCTTCGTCGCTCATGTCGCGCTTCTCGCGCTCATACAAGGTCGCCTCATAAATCTCGTCCGGCGCGCTCGGATCGGCATAGACGTAGTCGAACTTTGTTTTCTCTCCGGCAAGATAGGCATTCAGGACATGGCACCAGATGCACCACTCTGCGCCGTAGGAGACAAGTACCACTTTGTCCTCGTCTGCTGCTTTTTGCATTGCCATTTCAAAAAGCAAGCGCTGATCGGAGCATTCATCGTAGATCCGCGCGTGTCCGCGCCTGCACTCCGGATCGATCTTGTCGGGGACTTTGCTAAACCCGGCTGCTTGCCCGGAAGACAGTGCTGATAGGATTATGCAAATTGTCAGCAGAATTCTCATCGGATGCAGCCTCATTCACGCGCAGACAGACCAAAGGCGCAGGTCCGCTTCAGGGACTTGATCTGCACCTTCAGGCAAATTTCTTTACATTCATGAAAACGGCGAGACCTCTGCTCGTTGGATCCGTCTAAGTGTTGAACTTGAAGAGCAAAACATCGCCGTCTTTGACGATGTATTCCTTGCCTTCGTCCCTTGCCTTGCCCGCTTCCTTGGCCGGGTTTTCGCCTCCGAGCGTCACGTAGTCATCATAGGCGATTGTCTGGGCACGGATGAAGCCGCGCTCAAAATCGGTATGAATGACCCCGGCAGCCCCCGGCGCCTTGGTGCCCTCTGTAATCGTCCAGGCGCGGGTTTCCTTCGGACCGGCGGTGAAGTAGGTGATCAGACCAAGAAGGTCATAGCCGGCGCGGATCATCCGGTCGAGGCCGGGTTCTTCCAGTCCGATTGTTTCCAGGAATTCGTCCTGCTCTTCCTTGTCGAGCTGCGAGATTTCCGCCTCGATGGCCGCGGAAATGACGACTGCGACAGCCCCTTCTTCCTTGGCCTTTTCGGCAACTTTCCGCGACAGGTCGTTGCCGTCCGCTGCTGAAGCCTCGTCGACGTTGCAGACGTAAAGCACTGGCTTGGAGGTCAGCAGATTCAACCCCTTCAGCATCTTGGCTTCTTCGGCATCGGCTGTCTCAAGCGTACGGGCCGGTTTGCCATCCTGCAGGAGAGCAAGAGCAGCTTCCATGATCGGCAGAACCGCCTTGGCTTCCTTGTCACCGCCAGTCGCCTTCTTTTTCAAGGGAGCGATGCGGCGCTCCAGGCTCTCCATGTCCGCGACCATAAGTTCGGTCTCGACCGTTTCGGCATCGGCGAGCGGGTCAATGGCACCGTCCACATGCGTGATGTCGTCGTCTTCGAAGCAACGCAGCACATGGGCAATGGCATCGACTTCACGGATGTTGGCCAGGAACTGGTTGCCGAGGCCTTCCCCCTTCGAGGCACCGCGGACGAGGCCTGCAATGTCGACAAAGGTAATGCGGGTCGGAATGACTTCTTTCGATTCGGCAATGTCGCGAATGGCGTAAAGGCGCGGATCAGGAACCGCAACTTCGCCGGTGTTCGGCTCGATTGTGCAGAACGGATAGTTTGCGGCCTGGGCTGCCGCGGTTTTGGTAAGCGCATTGAAAAGCGTGGACTTGCCGACATTCGGCAGCCCGACAATGCCGCACTGGAATCCCATGGGAGATCGCTTTCGGTTCGTGTGTGAAACTGTTGCCGCGCTACATGCCCGAGCACGCCCAGCAGGTCAAGGCTTGGCCTGCGCGGGAGCGCAAAACAAGCCTCGCTTCCTATAATCTATGCCTAATACCGGTCGGTCTACTGTAGCCCGGCGGGATCGACGATACCGCGTTTGCATCCCATGCCTGTGGCATCAGCTGAACGCATCAGGTCGCCGAGATCGGAGGTCTGTGAAATCGTGCCCTGCAGGCTTATCCAGATTTCGTTGATCAGCGTGCGGCCGGAATCCGATTTGCACTTGATCAGGACCCGTTCCCCGCTGCCGTTTCCGAAACTTGAATCGAAAGCGGCCCTGATTTCCGCACCGGTGATCTCGTTGCCGACGTTGTTGAAGAAGAGGTCTCCGACTGCGGAGTCGTTGACGAGCCCCGTGAGGTAAAGCGTGTCATCGTAGTATTCGTCGGCGCCGCCCTCACCGAAATAGCAGGTGCCGTGCTTGATCCATTCATGATGGTGCAGAAAGCTCGCAAATCCCGGCATAGCAGCTTCAAGTGCGTCGGCGGTTTCCGTGTCTATGTCCGGTGCGGGCAGGCGGTGCCAATTGTCGGGATTGTCGAGGTTTCTGATCGTGTTGGGGACGCCGCAATAGTCGTTGCCCTTCGGCTGTGGCCAGAGGCCGTGGATCGACAGTTGCCGCGTGGTGTGCGGAAGGTGGCCGTCGTTGAGATCCCGGCATTCCTTTTTGCCCGGACGGGTTTCGCAAAACGCCGGCTGCCAGCTCAGCGTCAGCAGGTTTTCGGTCGACTCCGTTCCGGTCTGGTCAATGACGACGTCGTCCGTGTCTTCACCCGTTCCGCTGGTGCGGGTATCGGCTTCAACGACGTGGAGACCGCAGGCTGTGCTGACCCAGCGCGACGCAGTGACGGGCGCGTCGTCGACCTGCACCTGGAAGAAGTCTCCACCTTCCTTGTTGATGCCAAGCATCTTGTAAGCCCTGTCCGGGCGCGTGACGATATTGCCCGGATTAGTCTGCTTGTTCTTGCTCTGATACGCCTCGCAAGCTTTTTCGGCTATGAAATAGCCTTCAAGCTTCACAAAGGCAAAGGCGGAAGCTGTAAAAGTTATTGAAATTGCTGCAAATATTAGAGATTTAAGCATGGTTCATCTCCCAAGCTACAATGAAAAACATTGTATCATCATGGATGAGCCGTGTCGATTTTGTGACGCGAATCACACTTTTTATTCTCGTTAAGGTTGCAATTCGAGGCTGAATTCCTGAGCCTGGACGGGCCCTATTTTCCACCCAGAAGTTTTTTCAGCATCTCGGCCATCGGTCCGGATTTGGGCAAGTCAACCGGTTTCTTCTGACGTGCCTGGCGGATGTGACTTTGCCCTTTGGGTTTTTGCGTTCCACCCTTGTCCTTGCGGGGTGTGCCGCCTTGGTCCGTCCGCTGCGCTTTCTCAGGTGCCAATGCAAGCGTCAGTTTGTTTGCGAACTGGCTGTCCTTGCCCTCGGCCAGCAAATCGGCGTGATCCGCGATGTTCAAAAGCAACGGTTCAAGCCAGTCACGGTCCGACTTGGCAAAGTCGCCGAGCACATAATTTGAAACAAGTTTCTTGTCGCCCGGATGACCAATGCCTAGACGAAGTCTGCGGTAGTCGGCGCCAATATGGGCGGTAAGCGATCTCAGCCCGTTGTGACCACCGTGACCACCGCCTTTTTTCATCCGGAATTTGGCCGGTGGCAGATCGAGCTCATCGTAGAGAACAACGATGTCTTCAGGGTCGATCTTGTAAAACCGCGCTGCTTCCCCGACCGCGCGGCCCGATTCATTCATGTAGGTAGATGGTTTCAAGAGAAGGACTTTTTCGTTTCCGAGTCTGCCTTCCGATACTTGTCCCTGAAACCGGGCGCGCCAGGGCTGGAAGCCGGAATGGCGGCGATGAATTTCGTCAACAGCCATGAACCCGATGTTGTGCCGGTGCCCCTCGTATTTGGAGCCGGGATTGCCAAGTCCGACGATCAGTTTCATCTCGCACCTTCAACATCATGGCTGAAACGAAAAGGCAGCCGAAAACGGCTGCCCCGATACAGAAGGCGGTGGCCGCCTTCTGTGAAAATCCGGTCAAAGCGTAAGCTTACTCGCTGGCAGCTTCTTCTTCGGTTGCTTCTTCTTCCGAAGCTTCGCCTTCTTCTTCTTCCTTCATGCCGGCCGGTGCAGCGATCGTCGCGATGGTGAAGTCGCGATCGGTGATCGTCGGCTGGCAGCCTTCCGGAAGAGTAACTGCGGAAATGTGCAGACTGTCACCCGGCTCTGCATTCGCAAGGTCAAGCTCGAGGGATTCCGGAATGGAGTCCGCCGGAACTGTCATTTCAACGGTGTGACGAACAATGTTCAGAACACCACCCTTTTTGAGGCCTGGGCAGTCTTCTTCGTTCAGGAATTGAACCGGAATTTCGACTGTGAGTGTTGCGCCTTTTGCAACGCGCAGGAAATCGACATGAAGGACATCGTCGCGCACCGGGTGCAGCTGATAGTCCTTGGCGATGACCTGGTGCTTTTCACCGTCGACATTGATGATGCCGATCTGTGCGGTGAAACCACCCTTGTGAAGGGTGATGGTGGTTTCCTTCACCGGAATGGTGATCGGCATTGCCGGTTTCTTGTCGCCGTAGATCACGGCAGGTAGAAGGCCTTCGCGACGCAGTGCCCGTGCGGCCCCCTTGCCCACCCGGTCCCGTGCCGACGCCTTCAGCTCATAGCTGGCAGCCATGGCAAACTCCTTGAGTGTATGGTAACGGACCGGCGAACCACCGCATCGTGTTGACTTGAGTTGTCCGGGATCGGTCCAGGTGCGCCTCCTCCAGGGGTGCAGGCGCGAGCGCGCGTATAACGGAAAAGCTCAGAGGATGCAAGCGCTGCAAAGGATTCTGCTTGGTTTCTCTGTTTCCACGCGGCCTAACCTTCCAGCCTGCGGCTGGTGTCTTCAACGAATTTCGTATCGGCTTTTTTGGCAAACGACGCGCGCCAGGGTTCAGCCAATTGTTCGAGCTGCGAAAGGGTCTTGGCGATAGCAGGGTCGAGACGGGGATTGAACCTTGCCAGGATGACGTCACGCAGGTTCCATTCAGGGCAGGGGCGTTCCACGAGCGATAATCTGTCCCCTTCCTGCAGAACCCCTGTTTCCAGCACCCGGACGTACCAGCCGGTCTTGCCTGACTTCTGGAAGGATGCTGCCATGGCCGGATTGTCTGTATGAAGGTTCAGCTTCCAGCATGGCTGGCGGCCCTGCGAGATCTGCAGGCGCACCTGGCCGGCTTCCAGAACGTCACCGATACAAAGGTTTTCCTCGGTGAGGCCAGTGCTAGAAATGTTTTCGCCAAAGCCGCCGGGCCGGAAGGTTTGAGGTGTTTGCGGAAAAGCCTCGAGCCAGTCTTCGTAATGTTCCGAGGGATAGATGTGCAGGGCTTTGTCAGGGCCCCCATGCGCTTCCAGATCCGCTTGACGGTCTCCGGCGAGACCCGTCGGCGTTACTTCCCGCGGTCCTTGCCGGCGGCTCTTGCGTATCGCGGAAGGTGCTTTTCCTTCCCAGCGGTGTTCCGGGCTTCCTTCGTAAAGAGCGAGAATACTGGCAGTGATTTCCATGATCTTAGCGTTCCTACGCGGCTTCGTGTTCGTGGCAGATCTGTTCTGAATCCGATTGATTGAGCGGCACTTCGAGCAGATTGCAATGAGCCCCGCCCGATATCTGCGCGAAATGCCTGCATGACCGGCAGATGCCGAAAGATCTGCCGCCCCGTTTCCGGAGAATTGCAAGCACCAGCGTCTTCAGCGATCCAGCGAGCGCTTCGACGGTTTCAGCAGGCAGGTCATCAATGACGCCGCTCAGGTCCGAAACAGGGTCGTCCAGCAACGCTTTCCCTTCGTCTGTCACGTCGTAGCGGATGCTGCGCTTGTCGGTTTCGGATCTGGTCTCGTTGATCAGGTTCTTGCGGGCAAGCGCCTTCAGTGTCTGGGAGGCTGTTCCACGTGTTGTCGCGAGATAGGCCGCAACATGGGACGGAGCACGCGAGAACCTGTTGGCGCGAGCGAGATAGGCTAGCGCTGCGAACTGCGACGGGTTCAGTGGGCCGTTCCAGTCTTCGGCAGCATTCAGCCTTGAAAGCCGATCGATGAGTTCCCGGATCGCCAGGACGTGAGTCGTGTCGTTCATGTCCAATATGTAGCGAGTCGAAATTAAACTTGCAATAGTTTCGACTCGCTACTATTAAATCATCATCTTCAAATCAGGAGTTTTGCAAATGTTGAAATCGATCCTCGGAAGTTTGGTGATCGCGAGCGTCCCGGCGCTTGCGCTTGCAGATGGCGGCCATAACCATCACGCGCTGCATCAAGCGAGCGCGGTTCAGTCGCCTGAGAATACCGCTCTCGATCCGAACTACGATATTCTGGCGGCACATGTGCACCGTGAAGGCCGTGTCGTCACATTCCACATGACGCTCAAAGGCACAGCAGGCGAGACCATCCCCGAACCCGCCGGAGAACTCGCAGGCGCTCCTGTAGAGGCTTACGTCTGGCCGACTTCGCTTCCGCCGGAAAGCGTCGGGTTCGAGGGAGGCGAGGGAATACTTGCCCTTGTTGCGACCAGCCATCCCGATTTCGACGACACACCGCTCTTTGATGAAGATGGCGATGGGGATGTCGCCAATGACGGCGCAAAATGGCATTCGCACTGGGTCGTTCTCACGCCAAATGACGTGTGTGGCGCTGGTGCGCTTTCCGTTCAGGACATTCCAAACGGAGCGACGCCGAAGATGCCCGCGACCTGGCCGGGCCTGCCCCTATATCTCGACAGCCCGGGTTTCACCCCTATTCTCGAGGGACCGGAAATCACAATAAACGTTTCATTCGCCGACGAAGCAACTGCGGCAGATCTGTCGTATGACGGTGTCACGTCGGCCCTGCGGGTCAACCAGAACGTCCATGCGCCTCTGCTTTGCGTCACGGACGTCTTCGATGTCGCGTCAGGTGACCTGAGTCTGCCGGGAAGATTGGATTGACCGATGCACTTATAAAGGGCGTTCTCGCCCTTTATATTTATTGATTGTAATTTACAATCAGAAATGGAATGTAATCATAAATTCTATTGTCTGAATTATCAGTATTTCCACTTTTTTTTGACTTTTTGTGTAGTTGTTTCAAGAAACCAATTCTCCATACATAGAATTTTAATCCGCTCGATACAGCATTTCCCGAGGCAAGCAACTTGGGAGACATCAATGAAACATTTTCTTTATGCCACAGCAGCAATCGGCTTTCTGTTTGCAGGCTCCGCGTCCGCAAACGAATTCGAAAGTGAGCTCAAGTCACTGGCATCCGGCAAGATTGCAGAGATCGCAGCATCCAGTGAAGTCATCGAAGCTGTTAAGGCGCAGAACGGCGAAACATCTGCTTTCGACCAGGCGAAAATCGACGAACTGGACAAGACATGGCGTGCAGAAGCTGAAGCTGTTGACCAGCCCATGATCGACGCCATTCTGGACAAACCGCTGTCAGCGTATCTCGCTGAAGTTCAGGAAGGCAGCGATGGTCTCTTCACTGAAATCTTCGTCATGGACGGCAAAGGTCTCAACGTTGGCCAGAGCGACGTGACGTCCGACTACTGGCAGGGCGATGAGGCCAAGTGGCAGGACACGTACCCATTGGGTAAGGGCGCCGTGCACATCAGCGACCTTGAAGAGGACGACAGCACGCAGACTTTGCAAAGCCAGGTCAGTGTGACCGTCGTCGATCCGGCCAGCGGTGAAGCGATCGGTGCAGTCACGTTCGGTGTAAACGTCGAAAACCTCTGATACCGAGTATCGCGGGAAGGCAAGACCTTCCCGCAAATTTCTGGAGAAACTTGTGAAAGTTGCGGCTAAACTTCCGGCGCTGGTTCTTGGTATTGCGCTTCTCTGCTCTGCCGGTGTCGGCATTGCCAGCTACGTTTCGAGCGCGGATACGGTTCGCGGACAGGCTGAACAACGTTTGATGGCACTGGCAGAAAGTCGCAGCGACAGTCTGCAGGAGTTTTACCAGCGCAAACAACGGACAATCGAAGGCCACGTTCAAGGCAAAACGCTTCGCGCGGCCTATAGCGCCTTTGATACAGCCTGGGCAAAATACAAGGACAAAGCGTCCGAAACGCTGACGAAGATCTATGTGACGGATAATCCGCACCCCGTCGGTGAGAGAGACCAGCTCGTCAAGGCGGGGCGAAAGCCATATGACAAGGCGCACGCCAAACATCACAGCCCCTTGCGCGACTTCGCCGACGCCAACCGGTTTCCGGACCTGCTTCTGGTCAACATGAACGGCGACGTTATCTATAGCGCGCGCAAACTCAGCGACTTCGGGGTCAATCTGAATTCAGGTGACTGGCAGGATACGCCGGTCGCAGATGCCTACGACAAGATCATAACGGGCGGGTACCAGGATCTCCTGGCTTACGACCCGATTGCGTATCCGGGAAAAAACAATCAGCCGACCGGCTTTCTGGCATCGCCGATCCTGGTCGGCTCCAAAACCATCGGAATGGTGGTTTACGAAGCACCGACACAGGAAGTAACAGCGCTGCTTGGTAAATTTGCCGGACTTGGCGAAACAGGTGAAACGCTGCTGATAAATCAGCACGGTCTGGCCATGAATGACAGCCTTCGTTCACCGGAGACATCAGAGCTGTTAAGCGCTGACTATTCAGCGCCGGAGATCCTCTCTGCCATGGGCGCACAGAGCCTATTCACGCGTTTGGCAGACTATAACGGGCGAGATGTCTTTGCGGCGATTGTGCCGGTGTCGGCGTTCGGACAGCAATACGCGGTTGTTGTTGTGCAGGGGGCCGCCGAGGTTCTGGCACCCTTGACGACATTGCAGTTCTGGATATTTGCAATCGCTATCGTCTGTGCCGTTCTGGCCTGCGTGATCGGCCTTGTCATGGCGCGCAGTCTGTCCAGCCGGCTCTCGGCGCTGGGCGACATCATGAACAAGCTTGCAGGCGGCGATACGAGTGTCGAAGTACCCGCGCAGTCCACACGTGACGAGATTTCGGAAATGGCGGCATCGGTCGATGTCTTCCGCGAAAACGCGCTGGAGCGGGAGCGCCTTGAGGCGGCTCAGCGCGAGACGTCTTTGGAGCAGGAACGTCAAGCCGCGGCAGTTGCCGATCTGATTTCGGATTTCCGGTCTGAAGTGACGCAGATGCTGGATGCCGTTTACAGCAACAGCGAGCAGATGAGGGTCGCTGCAGAGGACCTGAACGGGGTCGCGGACGAGACGGCGGGAGAAGCATCCAGCGCATCGAGCGCATCTGAAACGGCGTCGACCAACGTTCAGACCGTTGCATCTGCTTCAGAAGAATTGTCAGCTTCCATTCAGGAAATCCGTCGTCAGGTACAGTCAACAACGGAAATCGTGCGCAGTGCAACACAGGCCGCGGTGCAGACAAACACCAAGATCGAGGGCCTTGCCGAGGCCGCACAGCGGATCGGCGATGTGGTCAATCTGATTTCGGCCATTGCAGAACAGACCAATCTGCTCGCGCTGAATGCGACCATCGAAGCTGCAAGGGCCGGGGAAGCCGGGCGCGGGTTCGCTGTCGTGGCTTCCGAAGTCAAGGAACTTGCAACGCAGACGGCCAAGGCGACCGAAGAGATCGAAGGTCAGATCACCGAGGTCCAGGCGGCCACAAAGGATGCCGTTTCGGCAATCGCGGGCATCACCGAGACCATGAGCCAGGTGGATGAATACACCGGAACGATCGCTGCGGCTGTCGAACAGCAGGGCGCTGCAACCAACGAAATCTCCGTCAATGTGCAGGACGCGGCGCACGGGACACAGGAAGTTGCGCGGACGATCATCACGATTTCCGAAAAGGCACAGGTCACAAGCTCTTCGGCTGGCCAGGTATTGAATGCATCGACCGATGTCAACACGCGGACGACGGATCTTCGGGAAACAGTCGACAGGTTCCTGAAAGCGGTGGCGGCTGCCTAACCGCATCTGACCGCAGCTTAATTCCTCCATATGTCGTCCCGGTCTTGCCGCTTTCGCGGCAAACCGGGACGATAAATCCGTGAAGAGGTTCGCGTTCCCGAATTGGTGACGGAGGGAGTTATGCGGCTTTCCGAGCGGCCTAAGTCCGACAACGACGAGGCTGAAATTTGCGAACTCGCCCCCAAAAATTCGCAAGGTAGCCGCATCCTGAGAAAGGCCAATGGCGAGTCCCGAAAAGGGGGAGATACATCCTGGGTACGGCCCCTGTTTCCGGCGCGGCTTCTCAGATCAATGTCCTGTTTTCCGGGTCAGCCTTCGTTCGGTGCGTAGCTGCTCGGATCGACCATTTCGGGACGGTTGGGGAGAAACAGGTCGGTCTTGCGTTCGGGCGTTGCGGCAATGACCTTGCCGCTCTTGATCACCTTCAAACGGGTCGCCTTCAGGCGGATCGCCTCAATAGTGTCGCGTGCCTGTAGAACCACGAAGTCGGCCTTGCAGCCCCTTTCAACGCCATAGCCATCGAGCTTCATAGCCTTGGCGGGATGCGAGGTAACGCACTCATAGCAGTAGCGGATGTCTTCCCGGCTGGTCATCTGGGCCACATGAAGACCCATTGAAGCGACTTCGAGCATGTCGCCGGAACCCATGGAATACCAGGGATCCATGACGCAGTCGTGGCCGAAGGAGACGTTGACGCCATAAGAACGCAATTCCGGCACACGGGTCTGACCGCGCCGTTTGGGATAGGTGTCGTGCCGTCCCTGAAGCGTAATGTTGATCAGCGGATTGGCAATTGCGTGCACTTGGGCTTCTGCAATCAGCGGAAGCAATTTGGAAACGTAGTAGTTGTCCATCGAGTGCATTGAGGTCAGGTGAGACCCGGCGACGCGTCCCTGAAGTCCAAGCCGCTGTGTCTCATAGGCGAGCGTTTCGATGTGACGCGACATCGGGTCGTCGGTTTCGTCGCAATGCATATCGACCATCAGTCCGCGTTCGGCCGCGATTTCACAGAGCCGCTTTA
Organism: Roseibium sp. HPY-6; assembly: GCF_040530035.1. Lineage (NCBI taxonomy): Bacteria > Pseudomonadati > Pseudomonadota > Alphaproteobacteria > Hyphomicrobiales > Stappiaceae > Roseibium > Roseibium sp. HPY-6. The sequence continues at coordinate 1,417,996 of NZ_JBEWCD010000001.1, read as the reverse complement.
CGGACTTGGCACCATCCTCCATGGTGCGTTCGAAATGCGGGATGCCGCCGACGATATCGACGCCCATGTCGAGTGCTTTCAGGAGGTTCTTTTCGGCGTTGGGAGATCGGTAGAGCCCGTCCTGCGGGAAGGCCACAAGCTGCAGGTCGATATAGTCCCTGACCCGGTCCCGCACTTCCAAAAGGCCCTCGACGCCGGTCAGGCGGTCGTCGCAAACATCGACATGTGTGCGGATCGCCAGAAGGCCCTGAGAGACCGCGAGGTCGCAATATTTCAATGCCCGCTCGACAACCGCATCAACCGTCAGGATCTCCTTCAATTCCCCCCAAAGGGCAATGCCCTCCAGGAGGGTTCCGCTCTTGTTCATGCGTGGCAAACCAAGCGAAAGCGTTGCATCCATATGAAAGTGGCTGTCGACAAAGGGTGGGGATACGAGGTTCCCGTCGGCTTCGATCACCTGGCCTGCTTCGGCGGTGATGCCGGGGTCCACCGCTTCGATCCGGCCGTTCCGGCAGGCAATGTCGATACCCGTTCTGCCATCGGGCAGGTTTGCGTTTTTGACAATCAGATCAAAGCTCATCGGACTTGACCTCAGCGTTGGCCGCGGAAATAGGGGACGAGCAACGCTCTTGGATAATCAGCGCGGCGTGCCACGACAATCAGTGCGGCGATTGACAGAATATACGGCATCATCAGGAAGACCTGGCCTGGAATGAAGCTTCCCACTTCGGTCTGAAGACGCACCTGAAAGGCGTCGAATGCGCCGAAAAGAAGAGCTCCGAGCAAGGCTTTTCCGGGTCGCCAGGAGGCAAAGACTGTCAGCGCGATGCAGATCCAGCCGCGGCCATTGACCATGCCAAAGAAAAACGCGTCGAAAGCGGACATGGTCAAAAATGCGCCGCCAAGCGCCATGATCGAAGATCCGGCAACCACTGCACCGATGCGTATCGCATATACAGACAGCCCTTGCGATTCCACTGCAGACGGGTTGTCGCCCACGGCCTGAATCGCCAGGCCGAGCGGGGTGCGGTAGAGAAGATACCCGGTCGCCGCAACGAGCAGCAATGCCAGGAATGTCAGTGACGTCTGCTGGAAAAGGGCAGGGCCGAGGAACGGCAATTCGCTCAGTACGGGAATGTCCAGCGGTTGGAAGGCCTCGATGCGAGGAGGTGAAGACACGTCAGGCAGCGCAGTCCGGTAGACAAAGTAACTGAGCGATGTGGCGAACAACGTGACGCCGATACCGGAGACATGCTGCGACAGACCCAGCGGGACCGTCAGGATCGCATGGATCAGTCCGAAGACCGCGCCGGCAAAGGCTGCGACAAGAACGCCGCCCCACAGTCCCGTGCCAAGCCAGACCGCCATCCAGCCGGCCATTGCTCCTGCCGTGAATATGCCCTCAATGCCCAGATTGAGCACACCTGCACGCTCGCATATCAGGGCACCGATCACGCCGAAGATCAAAGGCGTCGCGATGCGCAGCGCGGCGGCCCAGAAATTGGGCGAAATGAGTATCTCGAGAATTTCGATCATCCTGCAGACCCCTTTGTTGCTGGAGCGCTGATGAATCTCACCTTGAACCGTAGAAACAGACCGGAAACCAAAACACACAAGAGCGCCATCGCAACGATCAGGTCTGCGAGATAGTTGGAAACACCGGTCGCACGGGACATTGAGTCTGCGCCGACAAAGATGCTGGCGATGAAGAGCGCGGCAAAAACCACTCCGATCGGAGAGAGGCCCGCCAACATGGCGACGACGATCCCCGAGTAGCCGAAGCCGGGTGACAGGTCAGCGGTCAGGTAGCCCTTGAGGCCTGCAACTTCACCAACGCCCGCAAGACCCGCAAGTGCGCCGGACAGAAGGCCTACCCGGATAAACGTTGCGGTCACGGGTATTCCGGCGTGCCGCGCCGCAGCCGCGTTTTCGCCAACCGCTCTGATCTCGAACCCCCAAACGGTTCGTTTCAGCAGGAAATAGACGCCCAATGATGCGGCAAGAGCTACAATCAGACCCCAATGGATGCGGGTGCGCTCCAGGAGTTTCGGCAGCGCTGCTTCATCAAGAATGGGTTCGGACTGCGGCCATCCCATTCCCATCGGATCCTGCATGGGACCTTCGAGCATCATCTGGACGAAGAGCAGAATGATGAAATTCAAAAGGAGCGTGGTGACGACCTCGTCAACTCCCAGCTTGCTTTTCAAAAGTGTCGGGCCGAGCATGACAAGCCCGCCCGCAAGCGCACCGGCGAGGGCGACAGCCGGAATAAGGATGTAACCCGGGCCGGAAATAGCGCCTGTGCCAACGGCAACAGCCGCCAGCGCCCCTGCATAGAGCTGACCCTCCGCCCCGATGTTCCAGAGCTTGGCACGGAATGCGACGGCTGCCGCGAGCCCGGTGAGGATGAGCGGTGTTGCACGTGTCAGCATTTCTGTGAAGGCAAAGACCGAGCCGAAAGCGCCTTTGACCATCAGGCCGTAGGCGTCAAACACGGAAAGACCGGCAAAACCCATCGGTATTGCCGCAAGCACAAGAGCAGCAGCACCCGCAGCAAGAGAGATTGCCAGCATGCGGGACACAGATGCCGGTGGGCGGGGTTCAAGGCGTATCATGCAGCTTCTTCCCCGCCATGCCCTGCCATCCGCAGACCCAGCGTGCCGCGGTCGAGGGTTTCAGTCTCCTCGGCTTCGGACAGATGCCCACGATGGATAACGGCGATCCGGTCAGAAAGGCGCATCAGTTCATCAAGGTCTTCGGATATCAGGATCACGCCAGCGCCTCTTTCCCTTGCTGCCAGAAGGCGCTTGTGGACGTCTGAAGTCGCGCCGACATCGAGACCTCGGGAGGGTTGCGCCGCCAGAACGACAGTCGGTTCCGGATCAAGCGTGCGTGCCAGAACAATCTTCTGGATATTGCCGCCTGACAAAAGACGCGCCTGACTGTCCTCTCCCTGGCACCGGATATCGTAGGCCTTGATCAATTGCCGCGCCTTGTCGCGCATTGCCCGGAAGCGCAACAGCCCGAAGCGCTGGTTTTCCGGGTGGCGGATGGTTTCGATCGCCAGGTTCTCCGAAACACTCATCGCGCCGACGATGCCGTCGCGGTGCCGGTCCTCGGGGATGCGTGCCAGACCGCTCTCAATCATTTTCCGGGCACTTGCGTGCGTTTCGTTTTGTCCGTTCAGGGAGATCGAGCCAAAAGCAGGGGGCACCAATCCGGATATAACGCGCGCGAGCATCGTTTGCCCGTTGCCGGACACGCCCGCGATTCCGAGGATCTCGCCCGCTCTCAGGGTCAGATCAACTTCATGAAGAGCATCGCGTCCATGCCCTGCGGAGACTTTGTCGAGCACATAAAGCAGAGCACCTGGAGATCCAGCGTTTCGCACGGTTTCAACTATTTCGTGGCCGACCATGAGTTCTGCAAGCTTTCTGAGATCGCATTCCGCGGTGGGCAGGTCCGCGACCTTGCGTCCGCCACGCAGCACCGCAACCCTGTGGGATGAGGCCATGACCTCCGCAAGCTTGTGCGAAATGAAGATGATGCCGAGCCCGTCCCTGGCCAGCTTGTTCAGGGTTGCAAAAAGCGTGTCGGATTCTTGCGGGGTCAGGACGGCGGTCGGTTCATCAAGCACCAACACCTTGGCATCGCGGTATAGTGCTTTCAGGATCTCGACACGCTGTTTTTCGCCGACTGAAAGCTGCGAAATCCGGGCATCCAAAGGAACGTTCAGTCCTGAGCGCGCAATCAGATCCTTGAGTTTCTTGCGCGCAGCCGCGTGCGCGGATGTCAGCGACGATAACTTTTCAGTGCCCAGGACGATGTTGTCGAGGGCGCTGAGGTTTTCCGCCAGCGTAAAATGCTGGTGCACCATGCCGATACCTGCTTCAAGCGCGGCGTGCGGTGATCCCGGCTCCAGTTCCTGCAAGCCCGTTCCACCGGTGCCAATAAGGACCCGCCCTTCATCGGCAACATAGTGGCCGAACAGGATATTCATCAGCGTGGTCTTGCCGGCGCCGTTTTCGCCCAGAAGTGCCAGGATTTCGCCGCGCTTGAGATCAAGTGAGACCTCGCCGTTTGCCGTAAGCGCCCCAAAGCGTTTGGTAATACCGTCCAACCTGAGAACGGTTTCCGCCTCGTTTGTGGGTCCCGTCATGCGGACCTCCGCGATGGTTTTCCTGAAGCCGCGACGGCGGCAAGTGGCGGCACGGCACCCGCAGTAAATGAGACTGCCGGTGCCGTCTGTTTTACAACTTACATGGTCGATTTCGGTTCGCTGTCGTTCACATTGACGCGGAACAGACCGTCCAGAATTTCCTGCTCCTTGGCCTTTGCCGCCGCAACGGCGTCAGCATCTGCCAGGCTTTCATCGACAATGAAGCTGCCGCCGCCATAGGACATGAAGCTGTAGGGGCCGTAGTCAGCCGGCTCGAAAGTTCCGCCGACAACAGCTGAAACAGCCCGATCGATCGTCGGCTCCATGTGCCACAGGGCAGAGGAAAGGATCGTTCCGGGATAGTCGCCGGATGTGTCGATCACGTTGCCGATCGCGAGGATCCCCTTTTCCTTGGCCGCATCGGAGACCCCGAAACGCTCGGCATAGAGAAGGTCAGCGCCCTTGTCGATCATTGCAAAAGCAGCTTCCTTTGCCTTGGGTGGGTCGTACCAGGAGTTGATGAAGGTCACCAGGAACTTCACATCCGGATTGACCGCCGTTGCACCTTCCATAAAGGCATTCATCAGGCGATTCACTTCTGGAATGGCATATCCGCCCACCATGCCGATGACATTGGATTTTGTGGCGGAACCGGCGATCATGCCTGAGAGATAGCTCGGTTCATGGATCCAGTTGTCGAAGACGGCAAAGTTCGGTTTGGCAGGTCCGAAGGACGATCCCATCAAAAAGGCGGTATCCGGATATTCCGCGGCAACCTTGCGGGCAGCGCGCTCGACCGCGAAGGCTTCGCCAACGACCAGATCCATGCCTTGTTCAGCGTATTCGCGCATCACGCGCTCATAATCGGTATTGGCGACGTTTTCGGAGAATGTGTAGGTGATTTCGCCGCGATCCTGGGCAGCCTTCAGTGCCTTGTCGATTCGGCTGACCCATTGTTGCTCAACCGGAACGGTATAGATTGCAGCGACCTTGATTGGATCGGCTGCAACGGCGGAAACATGCGACAGTCCGACAGTCGCAGCGACCGCCAAGGCGGCCGACATCAGGGTCCTGCGGACCCTGGAAAAAGGCTTTGAAACGAGCATCTGAATCCCCTGGAAAGTATTTTTACGAGAAAATTTGATCACATAATATGCGTGCCTACAAGCTATGCAGATGTGCTTGAGGTTAATTTTTTGCCCAAATGGGAAAAAATTTAAGATTTCCGGCTTAATGCAACACGCGTTCCTGTCAGGAGCGGCGCGACAAAAACAAAAAAGCGCCGGATGTACCGGCGCTTCGTTGTTCACGTGGCTTCCGATCAGCTGAAAAGGCTGGAAACCGATTTTTCCAGAGCCGTCCTGTTGATCGCTTCACCGATCAGCGGCGCGATTGAAATCGTTCGAATGTTGGTGGCTGCCGTGATCGCGGCTGTCGGTTCTATAGAGTTGGTGATCACAAGTTCCTTGAGCTTGGAAGACGTCACCCGGGCAACTGCACCACCGGACAGAACACCGTGGGTAATATAGGCGGTTACCGATTCTGCACCCTTGGACAGCAGCGCTTCAGCAGCATTGCAGAGGGTGCCGCCGCTGTCGACGATATCATCCACCAGAATGCAATCGTAGCCGTTCACTTCACCGATGATGTTCATGACTTCCGATTCTCCAGGCTTGTCGCGGCGCTTGTCGACGATGGAGAGTGGTGCATCTATGCGTTTTGCAAGGGCGCGGGCACGTACCACGCCGCCCACGTCGGGGGACACGACCATGACGTTGTCAGTGGCGTACCGCTCCTTGATGTCGCGTGTCATGACCGGAGCGGCAAAAAGGTTATCGGTCGGGATATCGAAAAAACCCTGGATCTGTCCAGCGTGGAGATCCAGGGTCAAAACGCGGTCTGCGCCAGCTTCAGTGATCAGATTGGCCACCAGTTTCGCCGAGATCGGGGTTCGTCCTGAAGCGCGGCGATCCTGCCGGGCGTAACCGAAATAGGGGATTGCTGCAGTGATGCGGCGGGCCGAGGAACGCCGTAAAGCATCTATGATGATGAGCAGTTCCATCAGGTGGTCGTTGGCAGGATAACTGGTCGGCTGAACGACAAAAACGTCCTCGCCGCGCACATTCTCCTGAATTTCAACGAAGATTTCCTGGTCGGCAAATCGCCGGACCTGGCATTTGGCCAGGGGAACGTCCAGATAGTTGGAGATTTCCTCCGCCAGGGCTCGGTTGGAATTGCCCGCGACGATCTTCATAAGCCGCAAGTCCTTCTGGTGCGACAGCGGGAATGCGGGTCGAAAGCCTCGCAAACACGCGGAAAAAGCCTAGGTCGTGTCAAGTGCCGGAAACCGAAGGTCGAGACAGGCTACCCCCAGCAGGCGGCGGCGTTGTAACAACCATGCAACCGGACCACAACAGCGGATACGCTTTGACACCCGCTTTTTTTGAATTTTTATGACGCAATGCAATAATTACCCGGCTAACAAATTATTATCGGTTGAGCCAGGCTTCGATTTCCACCATCGAGCGAGTTGCGATTCGGGACAGTGTTGACGAGCTGACCGCCTGCCAGGGGTCTCCGGACGCCCCTCCCGTCGATTCCGTGCCGGATATACGTTTCAGCCGGCTGCCGTTGTTGTCGACAATGTCGAAAACATAAAAAACCGTTCCGTTGGATCGTTGACCCGTTGCGGCGAGGTATCCATTCACCCGGTAGGTTGCTGCGGCGCCGACCCTGCGGACCAAGGTGATGTCCTGCTTGCGCGCCTCACGCCCGATATATTCAGATAATTCATCGGCAATGTTTCCCGGTGCACCCGTGAAAGGTTCGAAGGCAAAGGTAACGCCGCTTTCGGCATCGGCCTGGCCTGCAATCGACGGCGCGGAAACAGGACCGGAAATAGGGGCTGGCGGCTGACCGGACTGACATGCCGCAACGACGCCCAAAAGCAGCAATCCTGCAAAACTACGCAGAACTGAAAGTGTTTTCTGGCTGAAGAATGAAAGCATGAATTGGTCCGGCTTAAGGGTGTTCGTCATTCAAAAACCGGCCTGTCTTTCCGAAAAATGCTCAAGCCGATTCATGATTGCACTTGGTTTAGCCTGACTTGACCGGCAGGTCGAGAGGCAGCTTGGATAAGCTCTCCGGAGCAGCTTCGGTGGTGAGGTAGGTCTGTCCGAGCGTCATGGCCGTATCGGTGATCGAATCCATCAGGATCATGTGCATGAAAATCACCATGTTGGGCTTCACGACCGCCGGGTTGGCTTTGTAGGCCATTGGCGTATCCATCCAGCTGGGAGTGAACCGTGCGCCAAGCGAATAGCCGCATGCATTCAATCGGTGCTGCATCATGCCGTGTGCATCCAGTCGTTCCGCATGGGCGTCGAAAATGTCACCGAAGGTTTTTCCGGGAACCAGTTGTGTCTCAACGGCTGAAAGCGCCTCGCGCGTTGCAAGGTACATTTCCTGATGGCGATCGGTGGGGGTGCCAACAATGACGGTTCGCATTGCCGCAGCATGATAGTGCCGATAGCTTCCCGCCCACTCAAGTGTCAGCTGGTCGCGGTCTCCCAAAATGCGCCGCCCGGCCTTGTATCGGCACAGAAGCGCATCGTGGCCTGAGCCGATGATGAATTCGTTTCCAGGATAATCCCCGCCGCCTTCAAAAATTGCGCCTTGCATGGCCGCGAGGATTCTGCCCTCGTCTGCGCCCGGGCGCACTTCTTCCATCGCTGCGTCAAACGCCTTGTCCGTCAGTTCCGAGGCTTTTCGCACATAGGCGATCTCTTCCGTGCTTTTGACCGACCGGAGCTCGGGCACCAGGGCGGAGGCATCCCGGATATCGGCAAAACTTGTCAGTTCGGCATTGATCTGCAGTGCGATTTTGCCTGTCATGCCGTGTGTGTCGTATTCAATGCCGATCCTGCTGCCCAGCAAATCCATGTCGAAGAGCATGTCCTTGAGCTGCAGCACGGGACTGGCGGAACCACGATCGATCCAGACGCGTATGTCGGAGATATTCGAGGTGTGGCGCGCCTGGCGCTGATCTGCCGATCGCGTGAGAAGCACCTTTTCGCCGTCTTTCGTCACGACGAGGCATTGGAAAAAACAGAAGCCGAATGTGTCGTATCCTGTCAGCCAGTACATGCTCTCCTGCGCAAACAGCAGCATGGCATCGAGCTTGTCCGCCTCCATCGCGGCTTTCAATTCGTCAAAGCGGCGCTCAAATTCAGCGTCTGAAAAATGAAGTGCCATTTTCGTCCTCACTTTGCTCGATGGCGCGTCAGTACCCTAGGGAGATGGCGCTGATCTGGCGGCCATAGTCAGGTTCGTTGCGATGTGTTGTGCGCCGATAGGAAAAGAACCGTTCTTCATCGGCATAGGTGCATAAGCTAAGATCCACAACCTTATCGAGATTCATGTCTTTGAGACAATCGGTGATGAAGGCGGGCAGATCAAACATGTGGTGGGTTGGCTTTTGAGACGGCTTGAAATAACGGCCGTGATCTGCCGCTGCGTCGACAAAGCGCTCGAAAAACTCCGGTCCGACTTCATAGGCTTTCTGTGAAATGGTCGGACCCAGGACTGCCACGATGCTTTGTCTCTTGGCCCCCAGTGTCTCCATCGCTGCGACCGTGTTCTGCAAGACGCCGGAATGGGCGCCTTTCCAGCCGGAATGAGCGGCACCGACAACGCCGCTATCGGTATCGGCAAAGAGGATAGGTCCGCAATCGGCCGTCGCGACACCGATCGCAAGGTGAGGGACATTTGTGACAAGCGCATCGGCTTTCCGGTTGCTGCCATCTTCCCACGGACCTGTAACCGCGATCACATCGGGTGAATGGATCTGGTATGGCGAGACAAGCCGTTCGGATGGAATCTGGAACTCATCGGCGACACGCTGGCGGTTTTCCAGAACTTTGTCGCGCGTATCATCTGAGCCAAGTCCGATATTGAGGCTTTCGTAGATGCCGGTAGAGATGCCACCCTTTCGTGTGAAAAAGCCGTGGCGTATCCCATCCAGTTTCAACGCATCTGCTTCAATCTTCATCGATTGCCCTTTTGAAGCTCCGGAGCGCGCCCTGCTGACCGGCCCGCCAGACAGGAACGATTCGTGCACGACTTTTGATCCTTGAGGACTTCAGACCGCGCTGTCAAACGGATGGAAGGAACGCCTTGCACCAGTGAACGCCAAGACCTTGAAAAGGCTGCCCATCTGTTCAGGTCCGGCAAGACGTTCGACGGCATTGCGGATGCTCTCCTGTTCAGCGTGCGATTTTCCGGCTCCGAGCGATCCCGCCCGCTCAAGGAGGCCTGACCGCAAAAGAAATTCACCTTGCGTCAAAACCGGCAATACGCTTGCGCCCCCTTTTGCCGCGGCGCTGGCGAGAGCCTCGAAATTGACGTGTGCGGTGAGGTCCGCATCGCCTGGGTGGGCCAGAACCTCGTCATGGGTATGGCGGTAAAGAGCCTGTAACGTGTCACCCGGTGCGGTCTTGCGATAACCGTAATCTATTATGATTGCGGCTCCGCCGTTTTGGACGAGCCTTTCGCCGATCTCTTCAGCCACCGCGTTGGCCGCGGGCTGTGTTTCAAAGATCGTGCCTTCGGGGCAGTCTTTGAAGTCGGGGGGAATGTCCTTGTCTGCAAGTTTTGCCGCGCCTGCTCCAAATGCCAGATTGTCGTCCTGATCCAGACCTATGACGCGTTCGCGCCAGCCGTCTGAGGTTCTGACGAACTGGTGGATGGGCAGGGCGTCGAAGAACTCGTTCGCAATCAGTATGATCGGACCATCGGGGATTTCGCGGAAAGCGCTGTGAAAGACGGGCTCCAGCGATGCGGCTGCAAGCTTTTCCATTTGCAGGCTTCTGAGATGCGGGCTCGTTTCGACAAGATTGAGACGGGCTGCCTTGATAAAGCCCGGTCTTAAGCGCGCAACACGCAACAGGTCTGCCATGAGCGTTCCGCGACCAGGCCCGAGTTCCACCAGATTGAACAGGTCGGGAGCGTCGAGCGCTTCATAGGCCGACACACATGCGGCACCGACGAGTTCGCCAAACATCTGGCTGATTTCCGGCGCGGTTGTGAAATCGCCGTCACGGCCAAACGGGTCCCGGGTGGTGTAATAGCCGGCCTCGGGATCTCCTAGGCAAATTGCCATGTATTGGGCGACCGACAGGGGCCCTTCATTGGCAATCCTCGCCTTGATCCTCTCCGTCAGGCCGCTCAAGCCGTTGCATCCCTTGAAGGTCGCGTGCCGGACCAGATCATGAGCGCGAGACCGGCAAGGATCATTGGCAGCGACAACAGGATACCCATCGTGAGAAAGCCAGAGAGATATCCGATATGCGCATCCGGTACCCGGTATAGTTCGGCAATCGACCGTCCGATGCCGTAGCCGAAGCCAAATGCGCCGGCAAGGAAGCCGGGCCGCTGCAAAAGCGTAAAGCGGTGGCTGAGAAGACGCAGCGCCAGAAACAATATCACGCCCTCCAGGGCGGCCTCATACAGCTGGCTGGGATGACGCGGTTCAGGGCCTGCGCCGGGGAAGACGAAAGCCCAGGGCACATCGGTTGGACGCCCCCACAACTCGGCATTGATGAAGTTTGCAATCCGGCCGAAAAACAGTCCGATCGGGGCTGCGCAACCGGCAAGATCGAACAGTGTCCAGATGTTAAGACCGCGGCGCCAGGCAAACAGCATCATGGCAATCACAGTGCCCGCAAAGCCGCCATGAAACGACATCCCGCCGCTCCAGATGGCGAGGGCATCGCCTGGATTGGCGAGATAATAGGCAGGATTGTAGAATAGCACATAGCCGAGGCGGCCGCCGATGATAATGCCGAGCGTACCCCAGAGAACGAAGTCATCGAGATCGGCCGGCGAAGGACGCTGGAGACCATTCCAAAGCCGATCACTCAGGGCAAGTGCACGCATGTACCGCCAGGCGAGAATAATTCCAGCGATATAGGCAAGCGCATACCAGCGAAGTGCAAATGGGCCGAATTCTATGATGACCGGGTCAATTGCCGGAAACGGCAATACGAGAACAGAAGGCACGTTGCGTCCTTTTTGGCTGGCCTGGGCACGGGTGGATTCCCGCCGAACGCTTGCGCGATCTTATCCCTGCCGTCAAGCATGAAGGAATTGGGAACCAGCGTGCTATGCGACTGATTTGGTTCTTGAAGTCGCTGCAATTCCCTCATACCTGATAGGCATTGAACTTTTTCGTGAACAAGGAGGGTCAGATGACCCAGGGTCCGAACCGTCTTCTCGATGATTTTGCCAAACTGATGACCGACGCCGCCGGCGTAGCGCAAGGTGCCCGCCGTGAAGTCGAAACCGCATTCCGCGCGCAGGCGGAGCGGTTCCTGTCCGACATGGACATGGTTTCGCGTGAGGAACATGAAGCCGTAAAGGACATGGCGGTACGGGCACTCGACAGGATTGAAGAACTCGAATCGCGTCTGGCCAAGCTCGAAAATGGCGATTCATCCGAAACTGGAGACGCTTAGAGCGTCGCGGTGACGATGATGTGAGCACTTTCTGTTAATTGTTGATGACAGAATTACGACGGATCAACACGGCAGAAATGCAATGATTTTGAGCAGCCTGACGAGAATTGTGGCTGAGTCGTCCACAAGTTTAGGCTTTTTCCTAAGGGATAGTATGTATCCATTAAATCATTCCTGATCCTATACTCAGGACAACAGGGATTCGTCGGAGCAAGACGGAACCGGTTCGCTTCGAAAGAGCCACCAAAGGACGCGTTTTGCTCCTCCGGCATGGGACATATCCCGGCGGCCCGCCCGGTTATCCTGATCGGGTATTCGGCCCCGGCTCGAAAGGGGAGAAGGCATCATGAGCCTCATCGAGATCGAATTCGAGCGACCTGGCAATCCCGTTGACACAATCGAGACTGTTGCCGCGTTGAACGACTGGGCATTTGAACGCTCAGACGAGGACGAAATCACAATCTCCCTTGGTGGCAGCTGGTGTGATTACCACGTCTCCTTCTCCTGGATGGAAGAAGTGGAAGCACTGCATCTTGCCTGTGCCTTCGATCTGAAGGTCACGGAACCCCGCAAGACCGAAGTGATCCGCCTGCTGGCTCTGGTCAATGAGCAGCTTTGGATGGGACATTTCGATCTCTGGCACAAAGAGAACGTGATCATGTTCCGCCAGTCGCTGCTGCTGGCGGGCGGCGCGGAGGCGTCCTCCGCGCAAATCGAAGCCATGCTCACAAATGCTCTTGAAAACTGCGAGCGTTTCTATCAAGCCTTCCAGTTCGTCGTGTGGGCCGGTCATTCGGCTGCAGAAGCGATGAACACAGCCTTGTTCGAGACCGCAGGGGAAGCATGAATTTTTCAAAAGAGCGTCCCTTTCTTCTTGTCGGAGCCGGCAAGATGGGAGGGGCGATGCTGTCAGGGTGGATGGCAGAGGGCATCGATCCCGCATCTGTTGTTGTTTGCGATCCGCATTTGTCCGGCGATATGGACACCCTCTTGAAGCATCATGGTATTCGCCACGTTACTGCGGTGCCTGCGGATCTTCACGCAGGCACAGTTCTTGTTGCGGTAAAGCCGCAAATGATGGACCAGGTTCTTCCTGGGATAAGCCCGGTGGTTTCGGAAGATACGCTTGTTCTGTCTGTTGCGGCCGGCACGCCCGTTTCAAAATTTCATGGCGTTTTTGGGCTTGTTCCCATCTGCCGATGCATGCCGAACACACCTGCAATGGTGAAAAGGGGCATCACAGCCGTCTATCCAACCAGTGAGGTGACGGACGCACACAGGCGGGACGTTGCCAAGCTGCTTTCTGCTGTTGGACAAGTGGTCTGGCTGGAGTCGGAAGACCAGATCGATCTGGTTACCGGCGTCAGCGGATCCGGGCCTGCCTATGTGTTTTATCTGGCCGAAGCTTTGAGCGAAGCGGGCAAGTCAGCAGGATTGCCGGACGACATTGCGCACGAACTGGCCGTTGCCACCGTCTGTGGAGCAGGGGAACTTCTCCATCAATCAGGTGAACATCCGTCTGTCCTGCGTCAGAATGTAACCAGCCCGAACGGTACGACAGCGGCGGCATTGGACGTCCTGATGCACGAAAACGGCTTGCAGCCGGTCATGACAGAAGCTGTTGCCGCAGCCATCAAGAGGGCGCGCGAACTTGCCGAATAAGGATCACCTTGCGTCCTGGATTTGCCAGGACGGTACGGCGATCAGGTCCATCGGCTCAAAATTGCACGAAAAATCGGGAACTGCGGCGCTGCGCCGCCCTTTTCGCCTGCGCCGAGGTCTCCTATCTTTGGGGTGAATGAGCCAAGGGAGATCAATCCATGACGACGGCCAAAACGAAGCAGAAAATCCTGCAGACATTCCTGAACCTTCTGGCGGAGCATTCCTATGAACACGTCTCCCTGCCGCTGATCGCCGAATCAGCAAAGGTCAAACTGTCCGACATGCGCGGTGCCTATGGGAGCAAACTTGAGCTCGTCGCGGCTTTTGCGCAGTTGATCGATACGAAGGTTCTGGATGAACGCGATGAGGATATGGGTGATCAGCCGCCCCGGGATCGCCTCTTCGATATTCTGATGTCGCGTATCGATGCGCTTGCAGAACACAAGGACGCGGTCCGTTCCCTGCACATGGCGGCTCGGCGAGACCCGGCCCTGGCACTGGATTTCAACAGGCTCGAGGCACGGTCCCAGAAGTGGATGCTGATCGCTGCCGGGATCGAGGTGTCGGGCTTGAAGGGTGGTGTCGTTGCACAAGGTCTTGCCATCGCTTTTTCCCGCGTTGTCGATACCTGGCTGAACGAGACCGACGAAGGCATGCCGCGAACGATGGCCAAGCTGGACAAGGAACTCGACAGCGGATCATCTTTCATGAAACGCCTCAATGGCATTGAAAGCGTTGCGAAAGGGGTACGCTCGTTCCTCAGGAAGGCGTCTAAAGGCCGCCGTAGACGAAGCCGGCACAGCGCAGACAATTTCGAGCGCGACAGCGATTTTGGCGGTGAAGAGCCTGCGGGCGCCTGAACGCCATTCTGGCTTGCGCCTTTTTCCAGCAGCGTTCATGTTCGCTCCTGAAACAAAAGGGTGCTTCATGAGCGACGAAATCAGTTTTGATGACTTTCTGAAAGTGGATATCCGGGTCGGGCAGGTCGTGGAAGCGGAAGAATTTCCCGAGGCCCGTAAACCTGCCTACAAGATGCGGATTGATTTTGGTCCAGAGATAGGGCTCAAGAAAACCTCGGCCCAGATCACCAAGCACTACACGCCCGAAACGCTTGTGGGAAAGCGTGTCATGGCAGTCGTGAATTTTCCGCCTCGGCAGATCGGACCGGTCATGTCTGAAGTGCTGACACTCGGTGTTCCGGACGAAGACGGTGAAGTGGTTCTCCTGACACCCGATAAAGACGTTCCGATCGGTGGGCGGCTTTACTGACGGTTTGCCGATCGTCAGGCAGGCACCCTGAGCCGGGCCCGCAGTCCGCCCAATGGGCTGTTCTCCAGATAGAGATCGCCGCCATGGGCTCGTGCCACATCGCGTGCGATCGCAAGCCCGAGACCGCTGCCGGTTTCGTCCTGATTGCGCGCAATGTCCAGACGGTGAAAGGCGCGGAAGGCGAGTTCGCGTTCATCTTCGGGTATGCCCGGGCCGTCGTCGTCGACCGTTATCGTCAACCAGCCACGCTCTATCGCTCCGGATACTTCGACACGGTTGCCGTATTTGCAGCCGTTGGTCACAAGGTTCGATAGGCACCGCTTCATTGACAGGCGCTTGACCTGCGCCTCCGAAAATCCGTCAAAGCGGGTGGTGACCATGAGACCGGATATCTCGGCTTCTTCTTCCAGTTCTTCCAGAAGCAGGCTGATATCGGTCGTTTTGGTTTCCTCATCCGCATCGCCGCTTGCGAATGCCAGATAGTCCTCCAGCATGTGGCTCATTTCATCGACATCCTTGCGCATCGCTTCGCTTTCGGGCGATTGCTCAAGAAAGGCGATCTGTAACTTAAGTCGGGTCAGAATGGTTCGCAGGTCGTGGCTGACACCGGCCAGCATCGTTGTGCGCTGCTCAATCTGACGCTCGATACGCCTGCGCATATCGATGAAAGCGAGACTGGCGCGCCGAACCTCCCGCGCACCGCTGGCGCGGAAATTCTCAACCGGCCGGCCCTTGCCGAACGCTTCGGCCGCATCGGCAAGCCGCACGATGGGCCTGATCTGGTTCCTGAGAAACAGCAAAGCGATGATCAGAAGAACCACCGACGTGGAAAACATCCAGACAAGGAAAATGTGGGAGTTGGAGGCGTAGGTCTGACTGCGCCGTGTGAACACCCGCAGGATGGAATCCTTCAACTGGATCCGGATTTCAACGAAACGGGAGCGGCCAACTGTATCAATCCAGAACGGTTTGCCGATCTTCCGGCTGATCGCGAGGCTGAGTTCCTGGTCGATGACGTCGAAGAACGGCTTCGGTGCCGGTGGTGGCAGGGGTTCAAGCGGCAGAATTGACGTCGACATGCCGAGGGCACTCGATGCAAGCTGTTCGATCTTTGCGTGGTCGGGATCCTGCGGATAGTTTTCGAGCACGTAGACGATCGCGGCGATCTCGCGCACGACCGCCTCCGACATGCGCCGAGAGACGAGCTGGTAGTGACGCTCCATGAACACGAAGACCAGCACGGACTGCAAGATGACGATCGGAGCGACGATGATGAGAAAGGTTCGGGTGTAAAGACCTTTCGGCATGATGCGGTACATGAACCGCGAAGCCGACCGGTATGCGCGCAAGAACGGCAAGAAAAGCGACGAGCGCGAAAGTTTCCGGAACAGGATGTCAGTATTCGCCATAAGCCGCAGTTTCAGTCACACGCCAACCGGTAGCCGATGCCACGAACGGTCTGCAGATAAATCGGATTGCCGGGATCGGTTTCTATCTTGCGCCGGAGACGGTTGATCTGGACATCCACGGTCCGCTCTCCGAGGCCGCTTTCCCCACCGACGATCTTGTGCCTTGGAACCGTTGCACCGGGCTGTTCGGCAAAAATGGAAAGGATCTGTTTTTCCCGGTCCGTCAGTCGCACAAGGCTGTCGCCATTCTTGAGCTCGCCTCTGGAGCTGTTAAACGAAAACGGGCCGAACCTGATCTCCTCGGTGACGATCACCGGCTGGCTGTTTCCCCGCCGGAGAATGGCGGCCATTCGGAGCATCAGTTCGCGCGGTTCAAAGGGTTTGGGAAGGTAGTCATCAACACCGACCTCAAGGCCTGCGATGCGGTCGGTGGCTTCCGACCTGGCAGTCAGCATAAGGATAGGCACCTCGGACTCCTCGCGCAGCGACTTGGCTAGCTCAAGACCGGTTTCTCCCGGCATCATCACGTCCAGAATGATCAGGTCGAATTCCAGACCGGACAGGCATCTGCGCGCATCCGCTGAATTGGCGGCGGTGGACACCCGATAGCCGTTTTCCTTTAAGAGCCTGGAAAGAAGGTCCCTGATCCGCTTGTCGTCATCTACAAGAAGGATGTGATTGGCGTTATCGTCGGGCACCTGAACTTTCATGTGGTCAGCTATTTCCTGGTTCGCTCGCCGTGGATCAGTCCTTCAGAGGAAATGGGCTTCTGACAAGTTTCAGGATATCCATGCGCGCTTCGGGGTCGATCATGTGCAACAAAAACTGCCGCACGATTTCCTCGCTGCCATCTGGCAATCCAATTAGGGCGCGTTCAAGGCGCTTTTGCTGCATGCGTGCCAGGTTTTCAGCAAGAGTGTGGCCACGGTCCGTCGTATAAAGCAGACGCTGGCGTCTGTCGTTCAGACCCTCACGCTGTTCAATGATGCCGGCGTCGACGAGCTGTTTCAAAACCCGGCCGAGACTTTGCTTGGTGATGCGAAGAATACCGAGCAGGTCGGTCACCATGATGCCCGGGTTTCGCTCCACGAAGTGCAGGACCCGGTGGTGCGCCCGCCCGAACTCGAATTTCGCCAGCACATCATCGGGGTCGCCGGTGAAATCCTTGTAGGCAAAAAACAGGAGCTCGATCAGATCGTAGGGCACAGATCCCTCGTCGTCATTTCGAGCCTGGTTGCCTTGTGCAATATCGCTGTCCCGGGGACCTGGAGAAATTGCCGGTTTGAAATTTACGTCAGTCATATTGACTTAATTCTGGTCGATTGTTACTTGTCGGCAGCCGCGCACGAAATGATCGGTCTCAATGATGCATTATTAAGCATCGGATGATAAACGAATCCGTTCAACGCTGCTGTGGCCATCAGGATACCGATAGTTGGCTTGCTGTGCAAAAGATACAGCAGCGAAACAGGCGCAAGTCTTTGGCGTTATTCGCGTCTGTTGCAAGAAATCAATAATCGCTCAAAGAGCGGGCGGGAGACGGAAAATGGCGGGAGTGCCTTTTGATCAGCTGAGCGGCGACATCTGGTATGACGGCGAATTCGTGCCTTGGTCGGACGCGAAACTTCATGTCCTAAGCCACGGTTTGCATTACGGCAGCAGTGTGTTTGAAGGTGAACGCGCCTATGGGGGCCGGATCTTCAAGTCGGAAGAGCACACCGAGCGGCTGCTTGAATCGGCCCGGACACTCGGATTTGAGATCCCCTGGACTGCAGACCAGATAAATGCTGCCAAGGACGAGACGCTGGCGCGTATGAAACTCGCCGATGCCTATATCCGTCCGGTCGCCTGGCGCGGCAGCGAAATGATGGGCATATCGGCGCAGCACAATACCATTCACCTGGCCATCGCCGCCTGGGAATGGCCAAGTTACTTCAAGCCCGAGGAACGCCTCAAGGGTATCCGCCTGGATATGGCCGAATACCGCCGACCCGATCCGCAAACCGCTCCATTCAAGGCCAAGGCCGCCGGCCTTTACATGATCTGCACGATTTCCAAGCACACAGCTGAATCCAAGGGCTACACGGATGCACTCATGCTCGACTGGCGCGGCCAGGTCGCGGAATGCACCGGCGCCAATGTCTTTTTCATCAAGGACGGTCAGATCCATACGCCGACACCGGATTGTTTTCTGGATGGAATTACGCGCCGCACCGTCATCGGACTAGCCCGGGACCGCGGGATCGAGGTCATTGAGCGCGTGATCATGCCTGACGAACTCGACGGGTTCGAGCAGTGCTTTGTTACCGGAACAGCCGCAGAAGTGACGCCTGTCTCGGAAATTGCCGGCAAAAAATTCGTTGTCGGGGACATCATCGAAACGCTTATGAAGGACTATGATGCCGCCGTGCGTCCGGAAGCGCCTGCCTTGAAAGCGGCTGCCGGCTGACAAGCGGTCGCGTGTTTTTCAAGAAGTGAAGCGGGCCTGTGCCCGCTTTTTTTGCTTACAGGTTTAGCGCCCGGGTGCGGGGCTATCGTGAAGCGCGTGAAACATGCGGCCCCGTTCTGCAAACAGAACGCAGCCGATAGCGGCAAGGCCATAGATCGCAAAGGCAAGTCCAAGCGGTTCGGTGGTGCCGTCGAAAAACTGTCCCATGATATGCCCCAACAGAGCACCGCCCAATGTGGTGATGAAGCCGATTACGGACGCAGCCGTTCCGGCAATCTTGCCGAGCGGTTCCATTGCCATGGCGTTGAAATTCGCACCGACGAAGCCGAAGCACATCATGACGATCGTCGTCAGAATGAAAAAGGAAGCGAGGCTTTCGAGGCCTAGTGCCGAAACGGCAAAGATCGCGAAACCGAACAGTGTGTAGACCAGGAGTGCGGCATGCGACAGGCGACGCATGCCCATCGCTTCCACCAGTTGTGCATTGGTGAAAGAGGAGACTGCCATCGCAATCGCGATCGATGCGAAGACGACGGGAAACAGGTTTCCAAGGCCGAATATGTCCACGAAGATCTGTTGTGACATGGCAAGAAACGCAAAGAGCCCGGCAAAGATAAATGCAGTTGCCACCGCATAGCCGACGCACACACGCGTCTTGAGTGCGGTTCCGTAGGCATTGTAGATTTCGGAAATCTCGACAGGCCGGCGCCGATCGGGAGCAAGCGTTTCAGGCAGTCGCAGCATCGACCAGACCAGAACAGCCATCCCGGAAAACAGCAAGAACGCGAAGATCCAGTGCCAGCCGGCGACAAGGAGAACCACCTGGCCGACGGACGGGGCAATCACCGGGACGGCCATGAAGACCATCATGACCAGCGACATGACCTTGCCCATGCTCCGGCCGGTATAGCAGTCACGGACAACGGACAACGCGGACACGCGCGCCCCGGCACAGCCGACCCCTTGAAGAACACGGGCGATCAGAAGCGTTTCCAGATCTGTGGCGAATATTGCGGCGATGCTCGCAAGGCTGTAGAGAACCAGTCCGCCAATGAGCACTTTGCGGCGGCCGAGCGCGTCGGTAAGAGGGCCGAAGAACAGTTGCGCGCCGCCAAAACCGGCCAGATACGAAGTCAGTATCAGCTGGCGATTGTTTTCCTCAATGATGTTCAGCGCATCGCCGATCGCAGGCAGCGCCGGCAGCATGATATCGATGGCCATCGCGTTGAGCGCCATGATCATGGCGATGATCGCGACAAACTCGGCGAATGGAATACCCGGTTCCTGCAGGATCTCGCCGCCTGTCCGGGATGGTCCGGCAGACGACTCGGTTATGGCAGCATCGGTAGCATCGATGTCTTGTTTCACGGGATCGGAACCAGTTTATTGATGTGAGCCGCCGATAAGCCGCAGCAGAGAAAGAGAAAATCGGCACGGCAACCGGAGAAGGAGACTTTCAGTCTATGCCCTCAACCGGCTCAGGTCCAGCGTGCCGCGTCCTTGTCATCTCCGGCCTTGGCTTCCACCCAATTGCCCGTTCCACCCTCAACGAGGTGTTCTTTTTTCCAGAACGGCGCGCGTGTCTTCAGGTAGTCCATGAGGAAGTCAGCGGCCTCGAAGGCGGCGCGGCGATGGGAAGAGGCTGCGACGACAAGCACAATGTTGTCGCCGGGCGGGATCTTGCCGTATCTGTGAATGACAGTCAGTCCGGTCAACGGCCAACGCTCGATGGCCTCGCCGGCAATGCGAGACAACTCCGCCTCTGCCATGCCCGGATAATGCTCCAGCTCCAAGGCGCTCAGCGTGCCCGCTTCATCGCGGCACAGGCCGGTGAAGCTGACCAGCGCACCGACATCACGCCGGCTTGATGTCAGCCGGGTGGACTCCTCCTGCACATCAAAGTCTTCCAGCTGAACCTTGACCTTCGCTTCTACCTGCACTTTCAGCCGCCTGTCATTGGGGGAAAAAACGCTGCTTCGCGCGCGTTGCCGATTTCCTCATCCGTTTCCACGTGCACCTGATCCAGCGCAACCCGGATTGCGTCTTCTTCTTCAAACGCGGCGGCGTGATACTCGTCGATCCCTTTCAGATGCGTGATCAGGTCGGCAACGGTTTTCACACTACCTGGAAGATCGATCGTTTCTTCTTCAACGCCAACGCGCTCACGGACCCAGGCAAAATAGCGAATATTCATGATACCTCTCGATAACGCGGCTGCACGGCCGCCAATCCCGCGCGTTCATTCGGTGATGAGATGACCTATTCCGGCGCGGAAGTAATCATAGCCTGTATATAGAGTAAGTATGGCCGCGAGCCAAAGCGCGACCAATCCGGTCAGGGTTGTGTATTCGAAGACGGTGTCGCCGGCCGGACCGGCAAGCAGAAAGGCAATTGCCACGAGCTGAACCGTCGTCTTCCATTTCGCCAGCTTGGTCACCGGAACACTGACCTGAAGTTCTGCCAGAAATTCCCGCAGTCCCGACACCAGGATTTCGCGGCACAGGATAATGATCGCTGCCACCAGGGACCAGCCACCGATGGTGCCGACGGCGGCAAGCATAAGCAGGCTTACCGAGACAAGCAACTTGTCGGCGATCGGGTCGAGCATGCGCCCGAGCGCGGATTGCTGCTGCCAGGCCCGCGCCAGATAGCCGTCAAAAAAGTCTGTAATCGCCGCAACTATGAAAAGACCCAGCGCGATCCAGCGCGGCGTGTTGCCTTCGAAATAAAAGCAGACCGCAACAGCCGGCACCGCCAGAATGCGCCCATACGTCAGGAGATTGGGCAGGCTCAGAGCAACGTTTCGTTTCATATCGGCTTTCAGATATCGGACCCATCCGGACAATCACGCCAGGAGAACCGGTTCCCGGTCTTGCCGGGTGTCCGAAGTCCCAAAGTGTGTCGCATGCCTTTCCCGACTAGCATCAGGGCACTGCTTGTCTCAATCGAATATTGCATCACCTTGCTGGTCAATCATCATTTTGGCCTTGCGGATCATCTCGTTGGCCGCTTCTGCCTCGCCCGGCATGATATCGGCGCGGATGAACCGGTGAATCTTGGTCTCTTCGCCGATCTGCTTTTCGATCCGGCCTGCGACCTGCCATTGCCCACCCGACGACTGCGGTTCGGCGATTATCTGATAGCCTTCGTGCTCGACCGCTGTGGTCTTTGACGCGGCCTTTGCCTGTCCTTCCCCGGAGCCGCCGAAGAGGGATTTGAACATCTTGCCGAGCATGACGCTCACTCCTTGCCTGTTTTCTTCCTTTTACGGGGCGTCGAAGAGGGCTTCAAGAGGGCAGGAGAAATCGATTCAGCTTAACATCAGGCGCCAGAAGATGACCGCAAGACCAATCGAACCGGTGAGCAGGCGCGTTGCCGGGTTCCTGAAGCCGATGATCGCGTAGGAGACCAGGCCCAGACCGAGCCCGGTCTGCAGCGCGGCGATGACAGCGCCTCCCGGGTTGCTTTCCAGCATGATCAATTGAGGGTTGGCGATCATGGCGAGCGGGATGATGTAGAGCCCGATCCCCAGCGCCATCGCGGTCAGGGCAACCTTCAACCAGTTTTCGTTGATCATGCCCGCCGCAATGAACACGGCACCGCAGACCGGCGGTGTGATCGTCGACAACAGCGCAAACCAGAAAACGAAGAGATGTGCCTGCAGGGGCTCCAGTCCCAGTTGAATGAGCGCCGGACCGGCGACCGACACGCAAATGACGTAGGCAGCAGTCGTGGGGACTTCCATTCCCAGGACGAGGCAGGCGAGGGCGGTGAGAAACAGCGAAGGCCAGAGCAGCCCACCCGAGCCCGACAAAATCAGCGACGTGATTTTCACGCCTAGACCGGTAATCGACAGGACACCGATAATAATGGAGGCACAGACGATAATTGCGGCAATGATCGAGACCTGCCGCGCAGCCGTGAGGAGCGCACGCTCAATGCGCGACAGCGCTTCGGGCAAGGTGCAAATGCCCCTTGCGTTGAAAAACAGTAGAAGGAACCCGGCAAGAATGGCCATGGATGCCGAATATTGCGGTGTGAACTTTATCCAGAACATTCCGATCAGCAGAACCGTGAATGGCACCAGGAAGAAGCATGAGGTTATCAGGACGTCCCGGCCCGATGGCCGGTCCTTCTCGTCAATCCCGGCAAGATCGTGATGAGCTGCATAGGCATTGACGCCGATCCAGACGGCCAGGAAGTACAGGATCGCGGGCAGAACCGCGGCTGCCATGATGGAGGTATACGGAACACCTGTCAGTTCCACCATCACGAAGGCACCGGCGCCCATGAGTGGCGGCATGATCTGGCCACCTGAGGAGGCGACGGCCTCGACGGCACCGGCAAGGCGCTTGGGATAGCCGAGCCGGGTCATGGCGGGAAGCGTGATGGCACCCGTTGAGGCCACGTTGGCGGAAGCCGATCCGGATATGGAGCCGAAAAGCGCCGACGACAGGACGGAGACTTTGGCAGCTCCCCCCTTCAGCCTTCCGGCAGCGGCCGACGCAATGTTCATGAACCCCTGGCCGGCTTCGCCCGCATTGAGGACGGCACCGAAAATCACAAAAATAGCGACCACATTGACCGAAACGCCGGTCAGACTGCCCCAAATACCGCCTTCGGCAATCGTCAAAGTGCCGAGGAAGCTGGCAAGCGGCGTGCCCGAATGGCCGAACTCTCCGGGAATGTGCTGGCCGAACAGGCCATAGAGCAATGCCAGCAGCGCGACGAGCGGTAACGGGACGCCGATCGCCCGTCTGGCGGCTTCCAGAACAACAACAAGAAGGATCACCGCTATGACGAGTTGATAAGACCCTTCGAGGAAACCGTATTGGTCGGAAAGCTGATTGTGTGAAACCGCCACCCAAACGCAAGCGCCGACACCAAGAACCGTCAGGATGATGCCGCTGGTGCGCGCAAGCATGCCCTGCTGCGCGGCGATCATGATCCAGGGAAGCGCGAGCGCAAGGTGCAGGGGACGGCTGATGAGATTGGGCACAAGGCCCGAGAAGATCAACGCGAGATGAAACGCCACAAGGCACAAGGCCGCCGTAATGATCAGGGGTCTCAAGACATCGTCCTTTGTGTGCGGAACGGGCGTATGAAACGGAGAACCGCATCACCGCCGATACGGTGATGCGGGTTTTTAGGAAAAGTCGGGATCACCGCGTGCGCGGCGACCGGCAAGGTTTGAACGACTGTTTACTGCTGCTCGGGTGTCAGCTCATAACCCGCTTCCTGGTAATAGCGGATGGCGCCAGGATGGATCTTGCCGGTGATGTTGCTCATGAGGCCCTTGTCGACACCATTCCACCACGGCGCTGCGTCGCCCATTGCAGCTTTCTGTTCCCAATAGGTTTTGGTGAGTTCATAGGCCGCGTCGTCGCTCATTGCCGTGGTCGTGAAGGCGACAACAGGCAGTGAAGTGGTGACGATGTCCTCGGTCTGACCGGCATAAGTTCCGCCAGGAATGACAAGGCGCGTGCGTTTGGTCTCGGCGATCTGATCATCGCTTAGAGAGATAACCTTTACGCCCGTTGAAGCAGCGGCCTCAATCACATTGGGTGCCGGAAATGATCCGGCTGTAACAAATCCGTCGATCTGCCCATTCTTAAGCGCTGCGACCGCGTTGGAAAGCTCGACTTCCGCCAATTCAACCTTGCCTTCCAGACCGAACAGCTTGAGATATTTTTCGCCTTCTCTGGCTCCGAACGAACCCTTGCCCAAAAGAATGGTCTTGCCTTCCATCCCGGCAAAATCGGTAACGCCGCTATCTTCCGACATCACAAAGTGCATCGTCAGCGAGGGGATCGGGAAGAGCGCCCTGATCTCGTCGAACTTGGGATCGGACTTGCCCTCGAACATTGCCTTGCCGCCCTGGGCGAGCTTGACCAGTACCGGCGGCGTCGTGAACACATAGTCACCGCCACGGGCTCTTGCTTCCATGACGTTTTGCACGGAGCCTTGGCTTTCTTCCACCGTGACGATGATGTCACCGTCGGATCCGGCCTTCATGGCCTCCGCGATCTGAACCGCCATCTGATAGTAAGATGATGTCGATTTGGCGGATTTGTAGGTGATGCGGGTTTCCGCTGCCGCCAGGCCGGAGCCGAGCCCGGCCGCAACCGCGAGGGCCAGTGTAAGAACCGTTCTTTTCATCATTTCCTCCCAAAGACTTTGTTTGTGCGTCGGCCTTTCGGCCATCCGGTACTTCGAAACTTGCCGCACAAGAACGGTACGGCTTGAGAATCTTTTTAGGCGGCGGGAGGTGCCGCATCAAGGAAAGACTGTTGCTTGATCAGATAGCTGTCGGGTTGCAGCTGCATGGGTGTCAGGCGAGCTCGCGGCGGCTCCAGTGTTTGCGGCACAAGGATACGTAGGTTTCGTTGCCGCCGATGACGACCTGATCGCCTTCTTCCACAATGCGCCCGTTGGCATCGAGACGCGCAACCATGGTGGCTTTGCGGCCGCACCAGCAGATCGTCTTGATTTCTTTCAGGTTGTCAGCGATCGCGAGGAGGGTGGCGCTTCCGGGAAAGAGTTTTCCCTGAAAATCGGTTCGCAAGCCGAAGCACATCACCGGTATGCGCAACTGGTCAGCGACATTTGCCAGTTGCCAGGCCTGTTCTTCCGTTAGGAACTGCGCTTCATCAACCAGGACCGCGTCGACCTGCGTCTGTTCATGCGCGGACTTTATGTGATCGAAGACATTGTCTTCAGCTGTGAAGATATCGGCATCGGCGGCCAACCCGATCCTGGACGCGATGCGGCCCTTGCCGCCCCTATCATCGAAGGCGGCGATGAGCAGAAGCGCATTCATGCCGCGTTCCCGGTAGTTGTAGGCCGCCTGCAAAAGCACAGTCGACTTGCCGGCATTCATTGAGGAGTAGTTGAAATAAAGCTTGGCCATTCTGACAGTCGAAGAATCGGTGTTGGATCGGGTGCAGTTTTTCGAATAGCAGCGCCCGGCTCAAACACTTTTGAAGCTAAGTCACAGGCAATACTCAATTCGCTTAATGAACAGGCAGCTGAAGGTCGACGATCAAGGGCAAATGATCGGAACCTATATCCGGCCCCGTCCTGACACCGAGGATCTTGATGTCATCAGAAACCGCAAACTGGTCGACAGGGGAGCCGAGGATCCAGTGGAGGCGGTAGTCGAAGAAAAACCGTGTTGTTCTGGGCCATCCACCGGGATAGGCGGTCTTCAGCCCGTTTCTTGAAAGTGTCCGCTGGAAGCGTGCTGACCAGGGCGCGCTGTTCCAGTCGCCGATTACAAGGAGTGGACCGTTTCCGGTTTCACTCAAATTCCCGATGATTTCGTCCGCCTTATCGAAATACTGGCGCTTGTTGAGCCAGCGAACGTGATTTCTCGGGCTGTCCGGGTGAACCGACAGAAGATTGAGGGATGTTTTACCCGTGTCCAACCTGACCAGCAGCAATTCCCTGTCCGGATCGTGAATAACGCTTGCGGTATCATGGAGTTCGCCGGGGACGATCGTCGAGCGCTCCCTTTGGATTGGGAAAGCCGAATAGACCACGAGACTTTCGGAAGCGCCGACTTCGACATGATCCGGATAGCCGGTTTCACCGAGCCCTCCGACCGGGCGCTCCAGTCTTTCCCAGCGACGCACCTGCAGTCCCCACAGGGCTTCCTGGATCACGATGATGTCCGGCTGCTCCTTTTCGAGAAAGCTGGTCAGGCGTTTGTCGCCAAGAAACATACGTTCGACGTTGATCGAAGCGACCTTGATCGTCCTGGTGCCGGGTGCATGGGCATCAATTGCTGCAGTGTTTTCAAGCGTTCTTGCTACCGTCAGACCACCAAGCGCAAGAAACGCGAGAAGCGCGAAAAACCAGACCGTCCTGTAGATCAGACGCAGCCTGTGCGGCATCAAGAGCCCGAGAGCTCCGGCGGTGCAGCCGAGCAGACCGGCGCCAAGAAACTGCCGCAGGAAGAAGCTCATGTTATCGGTGAACCAGAAGTCCGGCGCAGCAAATGCCGAAAGGCCCAAGAGGCAGAACCCAAGCGCACCAAGCGACCCGCACCAGCACACGAGCGAGGCAAGTGTTGGAAAAAGTTGCCGGATTGGACGGGTGACAAAGGCGAGCATGCAACAAATCAGGTAAGAGCTATTGCACCTGCCATAGCATAGATTTTCCAGGGTGTGTGCGGCGTAAACCGATCTGGCCCATCAATCGCGCTATTCATGAAAATGATCGTAAACAAGCTTCGCGATGGCTTCCGAGATGCCCGGGACGGCTGCAAGGTCATCAACACCTGCCTTGGAAACGGCTTTGGCAGTGCCGAAATGGCGCAAAAGTGCCTTTTTGCGTGTTGGGCCCACACCGGCGATTTCGTCAAGAGGGTTCTTGACGATGTCTTTCTTGCGCCGCGCCCTGTGGCTTCCGATTGCAAACCGGTGTGCCTCATCGCGCAGACGCTGAACGAAGTAAAGCACCGGATCGCGTTCCGGCAGCATGAAGGACTGTCTTCCGGGGATGAAGAACTTCTCACGTCCCGCATCCCTATCAGGCCCTTTTGCAATTCCAACCAGCGGCACATCGGTAATGCCGAGCGTTTCAAGCGTTTCTCTTGCCGCTGTGAGTTGGCCCTGTCCGCCGTCAATCAGCACGAGATCAGGCCAGGCCGGCATGTCGGATGATATGGCTGCAGATGTATCTTCACCTGCGCTCTCCTCCGACACCTCGTGCGCTTCAGCGCTCGCAGCGGGTTTTTCGTCGCGCGCGTTTTCTTTCAAAAGGCGCGAAAAGCGCCGCGTCAGAACCTCACGCATCATGCCGTAGTCGTCGCCGGGAACAAGGTCTTCCGACTTGATGTTAAACTTGCGGTATTGGCCCTTTGCGAAACCTTCAATTCCCGCAACGATCATGCCGCCCACGGCATTCGTCCCCATGATGTGGGAGTTGTCGTAGACCTCGATCCGGCGCGGCACCGCCGGTAAGTCGAATGCCTCTCCGACACCTTTCAAGAGGCGGGCCTGGCTTGAGGTTTCGGCGAGCCGGCGCCCGAGCGCTTCCCGCGCATTGGTGAGCGCATGGTCGACCAGCTCTTTCTTTTCCCCGCGCTTAGGTACGCTCACGTCGACCTTGCGGCCGGTCCTTTCGCTCAAGGCCTCGGACAAGAGATCCTGTTCCGCCAGTGCGTGCGTCAGCAGGATCTGCTTAGGGGCGGGTTTGTCGTCATAGAACTGGGCAAGGAAACTCTCCAGAACCTCCGCCTCGTCGAGCGACTTGTCGGCCTTTGGAAAGTAGGCGCGGTTGCCCCAGTTCTGACCGGTCCGAAAGAAGAAGACCTGAACACAGGTCTGACCGCCTTCCTGATGAACGGCAAACACATCAGCTTCCTGAACGGATTGCGGGTTGATGCCCTGATGCGCCTGAACATGCGACAAGGCCGACAGCCTGTCGCGGTAGATAGCGGCACGTTCGAACTCCAGGTCGGCGGACGCGGCTTCCATCTGTTGCGCGAGCTGTTTCTTGATCAGCTGGCTGCGCCCGGACAAGAAAGCCTTGGCTTCGGAGACCAGACCCGCGTAGTCCTCGGGGTCGATTTCACCGGTGCAGGGGCCCGCGCATCTCTTGATCTGATACTGGAGGCAAGGACGCGAGCGGTTCTCATAGTAGCTGTCGGAACAGGTTCTGATCAGAAAGGCCTTCTGAAGCGCGTTGATCGTTCTGTCGACGGCACCTGCGGATGCAAACGGACCGAAATACTCGCCTTTGCGTTTCCGCGCACCACGGTGCTTCACGATTGCCGGGGACTCGTGATCGCCCGTTACAAGAATGTACGGAAATGATTTGTCGTCTCTGAGCAGAACGTTGAAACGCGGCCTGAGGCGCTTGATCAGATTGGCTTCCAGCAGGAGCGCTTCCGGTTCTGTCTTGGTAACGACAAATTCCATCGCTGCCGTCGCCAGGATCATGCGCATGATCCTGTTCGACTGACCCTGAAGCCGGGTGTAGCTGGTAACCCGTTTCTTGAGGCTTCTGGCCTTGCCGACGTAAAGCACTTCACCGTTTTCATCCAACATCCGGTAGACGCCCGGACCGTTGGGCAAACGCTTGACCTCGTTGGCAATGACATCGACGCCCCTCGGCGCGGGCGTCGCTGTTTGCGCGCCGTCGTCTTCAGCGTCTATTCGGGAATCGGAAGGGTCCTGCATGACAGGTATTTAAGCGCAATCACCTGTTTGGGGAAGGGGCTCTCGAGAGAGCTTCTGTCACGCCGTTTCACCGGGAGCGATCAGCTGACATTCCCGAGCAGATAGACCGTTGTTATGTAGAGAAAATAGGCTGCCGTCATCGCCAGTCCCGAGATCTTGCCGAGGCAGATCCGGCAAGCCGCAAGGATGGTCAGCAGGATCGCACAGGCCAGCATCACCCAGATATCGAGTTTCAGCACTTCCGGCGGAACATCGATCGGCACGACGACCGCCGTGATGCCAATGATCGCGAGCAGGTTGAAAATATTTGAACCGATGACGTTTCCGATGGCGACCGCACCGTGCTGGCGGACCGCGGCCATGACTGTTGTGGCCAATTCCGGGAGAGAGGTGCCGAGGGCAATGACCGTGAGGCCGATCACGGCTTCGCTCACACCCCAATGGGAGGCGATGTCGGTCGCACCTGAAATGGTGAAATGCGCGCCGAGGGGAAGTCCGACCAGACCGAGCGCGATATAGACGAGGGCAATCCAGACGGAATCGGGAACATCTTCGACATCATCCAACGTGTCGTCCGTGTCGATTTCCGCGTCAGCGACCGCCGCGCCCGCAGCCGATGCAGTGATTGCCTTTTGTTCTTTGCGATGGCGGCGCGCGGTGATCGTCGACGCGCCGAGAAAGAGGGCAAGAAGGACCAGAAGCACCAGACCGGCGTAGAGGCCGATTGGTGTAAAGAAGCAAAGACCGATGAACACAAGCGTGACGGCAACCATAAACATGGCATTGCGTGTTGCGCCATCTTCCCCACAAGGGGTTGCGGCTATCAGCGCCGGCATGCCGAGGACCAGAAGGACGTTGGCAATGTTCGAACCGATGACGTTGCCGATGGCAATTCCGCCTGCATCTTCCAGGGCGGCCTTGAGGGAAATGACGAGTTCCGGTGCGGATGTGCCGAACGCCACGATCGTCAGACCGATCACCAGATTTGGAATGCCAAGCCGCTGCGCAACCCCAACAGAGCCCCTGACCAAGACATCGCCGGCAATAATCAGCACAACCAATCCGCCTGCGAGGCTAATATAGTCAAACAGCATCTAAGAGTTCCGGTTCGGGTTTTTTGCGGTTTGCACGCACAGAGTTCGGGGGGAGCACGCAAATCAGTTGGGCGCCTTATACGCAATAGATTGGTACGGGGAAACCCGGGGACAAGCATCTTTGTTCGAAGGTTATTGCAAAATGCGATTCCCTTAACGGCAGGTTCACCTTGACAGATTGTTGCCCCGTTTTGTCACCAAAACTCCCAAATCTGACGCCTGATCCGCCACAAACGCTCCCCATATGTCGTCTTCGGGGGAGTGAGGACGCGACCTAACAGTCGGTCCTGGCTGACCAAACACCTTGGCCAGCTCAGTATGAATAATGTGGATCTGGAGTATCATTCATGAAACGTCTTGTGCTTGCAGGCCTTGCAGTGACTGTCGCAACAGCGGGTGCCGCACCGGTACTGGCTGCGGATTTGCCCCAGTCGCCCGCGCCGGCTTTTGAGGCCGTTCCGGCTCAGCAGCAGACCATCGACTGGACCGGGCTTTACGTTGGTGGCAACCTTGGCTGGGCATTCGGGAACTTTGACAATCGCGTCGGAGGCACCGACATTGACACGGACACCAACGGTGTCGCAGGTGGTCTTTATACCGGTTACAACTTTCAGGTGACCCCGAATGTTGTACTCGGTGCGGAGGCGGACTTCACACTGTCCGATCTGGAAGACACCAAGTCGGCCGGCGGGCAGACAATCACGTCCAAGTCAGACTGGAACTCCAACATCCGTGCGCGGATCGGTTACAGCTTCGACCGGTATCTCGTCTATGGCGCCGGTGGTCTTGCTTTGGCAGACCTTGAAGTTTCCGGTAACGGCGACTCCGACAGCAAAACTGCGGTCGGCTGGACGCTCGGCGTCGGTGGTGAGGCACTTGTCACCAACAATGTCACCGCGCGTCTCGACTATGCCTATCAGGATTTCGGAGACCAGGACTTCAATCTGAATGGAACCGGTGTGACGTCCGATTTCAGCAACCAGCTGGTCCGCTTTGGCGTCGGCTACAAGTTCTGACGTTTCGCAAGGCTGATTTCAAAAGACCGGTCCCGAGAGGGGCCGGTTTTTTGTTACAAGTGGATACAAGCTTTTGTGAAAATTACCGCACATCCATGGTAAAACATGATGTTAGCGCTACATGCGATGTCAAATCATGGCGCTTTGGCATGCTTGCGCTGCAAAGTGATTGGAGAGGTGAATGCGGTTTTTGATGCGCGGACTGGTCGGTCTGGCATTAATGGCAATCATGATCGGTTTCGCCGGTTTTGGCGCCTACAGGTTCTACGGCGCGATGTCAGTCGAAGAAACCGCACGCCAGCGGCCTGCGCGTGAACGCAGCTATACGGTCAACGTTGCCGAGCTGACACCGCAATCGGTTGCCCCTGTGACAACGGCTTATGGGCAGATCGAAAGCTGGCGCACGTTGCAGCTGAGGGCAAGTTCGGAAGGCCGGCTCGTCGATGTTGCAAGCAAGTTTCGGGACGGCGCGGCCGTTGCCGAAGGTGAGCTTCTCTTAAGGATCGATCCGGCGAATGCCGAATTCCAGTATCTGGACGCCGAGGCGGCGCTCGCGGATGCGGAAGCCCAGAAAACCGAGGCGGAAGAGGCCGTCATTGTTGCAGAACAGGAACTGGTGGCCGCTCGGCGCCAGTTGAGCTTGCGCCGTCAGGCGCTTGAGCGTCAGCTGCAACTGAAAGACAAGGGCTATTCGACGGCAGTGCAGGTCGAGGGCGAAGAGTTGGCGGTTGCCTCCCTCGAACAGGCGTTGAACAACCGACTGCAATCCGTAATCACTGCGCGCAAACGCATTGAACGCATGGATCTTAGCGTACAGCGGGCCCAGCTCGCGCTTGAAGATGCGGAACGCGTTCTTGACGAGACAACGCTCACCGCACCCTTTTATGGGTATCTGGCAGAAGTCGACGCGACCCTCGGGCGCCGCGTCAGCCCTTCGGAAACACTGGCGCTTCTTATCGATCCGTCGGCGTTGGAGGTGAGGTTTGCACTCTCTACGGCCGAGTTTTCAAGACTGTTGGACACGAGCGGCAAGCTTATCAAGGCACCCGTTTCCGTCACCCTTCAACTCGGCGGACGCTCCGTGGAAGTTCCGGGGCGCGTCGACCGGGCTGCGGCGATCGTAGGTGAAGGAGAAGCCGGCAGAACGCTGTTTGCGACGCTCGACATCGAGACCGGAACGGTATTGAGGCCCGGCGATTTCGTCAGGGTCGATGTTGAGGAACCGGAATTATCCGAAATCGCGGTTGTTCCGGCAGCCGCCGTCACGGAAAACGGGCGGCTTCTGATCGTTGCCGAAGGCGATCGCATCGATGAAATCACGGCACGTGTCCTCAGGCGCGTGGGCAATGATGTTGTGCTTGCCGATGTTCCTTTTGGCACCGATTACATCAGGGAGCGACTGCCGCAGCTGGGCAAGGGATTGAAGATCACGCCGCGCCGTACTGACGACGCCGGTGATGAGAACGCCGCGCCACAAACCGCGCGGGCGCCAGACGCCGTCGCAGGACCTGCGAGCGACCTTGTTGCCCTTGAGCCTGAGCGACGCGCGGCGCTAATCGAACAGCTGAACAGTTCCAACATGCCTGAGAACCGGAAAGCCCGCCTTCTTGCGCTCTTGAACGAGCCGATGGTGCCAAAGGAACTCATTGAAAGGCTCGAACAGCGGCAAGGCCGCAAGGGCTAACCGACGCGTTGCCTGGCAACTGGAGTGAAGGAATGCGCTCTCCCGGCGGACCCAAGTTTGCCTCTTTCCTGGACTACATGGTGCGGCACCGGACGGCGGCCAACCTGCTTCTTGCCCTGATGTTGCTGGCGGGGATTGCGGCAAGCACGCAGATCCGGACCCAGTTTTTTCCCGACTTTGTCCGCGAAGAGGTGGATGTAGATGTGTCGTGGCCCGGAGCGGGCCCCGATGACCTCGACCGATCCGTCGTTGAAATTCTTGGGCCACAGCTGTTGGCGATCAACGGTGTCGATGAGGCGACGTCGGTCTCTCGCGAAGGCAACGCGTCGATCAATCTGGAATTCGAAGACGGCTGGGACATGGGCCAGGCCACCGACGAGGTGAAGGCCGCCGTTGATCAGGCACGCTCGAGCCTGCCGGATGGCATTGAGGAGCCTGTCGTCAGCCGGGGCGTTTACCGGGACCGGGTTACGGACGTCGTCATTTATGGTCCGGTCGATATCGATCAGCTGGCAAGGTTTGCCGAAGACCTGCAGACAGTTCTGTTTCGCGATGGCGTAACGCGAGTTTCGATACAGGGCCTTGCCAACCCGATCATCCGGATCAATGTCGGCGAGAGCATGCTCGTGCGCCATGATCTGACGCTGAGCGAGATTGCCGATGTGGTTTCCGCCGAGATGGAAACGACCCCCGCCGGCGATGTCAGTGGCAGCGGCGCGCGGCTCCGCACCGGTCAGACCAGGAGATCCGAACAGGAGCTTGGCGAAATCGTCCTGAAAGCGCCGAGCCAGGGCGAGAAGCTTCAATTGCGTTCCGTTGCCGACATCGTCACGGAAGGCGTGGAGAGCGGCAGGGCCTATTACCACAAGGGCATGCCTGCCGTCGTTCTGCGTGTTGACCGCAGCGCGCAGGGTGACACCATTTCCATACAAAGAGACGTTGAGCGCATAACAGCGGAGTTTCAGAAGACACTGCCCGACGGTGTTGTTGTGCAACTGACCCGCACGCGGTCTCAGAACATCATCGACCGGATGAATATCCTGATCGAGAACGGGCTTTTCGGTCTGAGCCTGGTGCTTGCATTCCTGTTCCTGTTCTTGTCCGCACGCACGGCTTTCTGGGTTGCCGCGGGCATTCCCGTTGCCATGATGGCCACGATCGGTCTCATGTATGCCTTCGGGCTGACGCTCAACATGGTGTCGGTGTTTGCACTGATTATTTGTCTCGGGATTGTCGTCGACGACGCCATTGTGGTCGGCGAACATGCCGATTTCCTTCACCGGCGCGGCTATCCTCCACCGGAAGCGGCAAGCCTTGCCGCGCGAAGAATGACGGCGCCTGTCTTCAGTGCGTCGATCACGACCCTGATCGCTTTCATCGGACTTATTGCCATTGGAGGGCGGTTCGGCACGCTGATTGCCGATATTCCCTTCACCGTCGCGGTCGTTCTTATCGCAAGCCTTGTGGAATCCTTCCTGATCCTGCCAGCGCACATGAACCACGCCCTGTCTGCCAGCAAGAAACCGCGCTGGTATGACATGCCCAACAGGGTCTTCAACAGGGGCTTTGTCTGGTTCAGGGAAACACTGTTCCGTCGGTTTATCAACTGGATCATTACGGTCCGCTACCCAGCTGTCGGTTTCGGTGTGATGGTGCTTTTGTTGTCAGTGACGCTGTTCGTTGACGGCAGCGTACGCTGGCGTTTTTTCAATGCGCCTGAGCGCTCGGTCGTCTCCGCCAGCATCGCCATGATGCCCGGCGCAGAGCGCGACGATACCAAGGCCATGATCGCCGAGATGGAGCGGGCTCTCGACGTCGTCAATGCGCGCTACGGTGAGCAATACGGGGATGAGCCGGTCCAGTTCGCGCTGTCAACGGTTGGAGGGACGGCCGGAAGGGGCCTCAGCGGCGCAGACAGCAAGGACGTTGATCAACTGGGCGGCATTTCCATTGAACTGATCGATCCGGATCTCAGACCTTATTCCGCTTTCCAGTTCATCGGCGAGTGGCGAAAGGAAATCAACCGGCCACCGCTTCTGGAGACCTTGGCTCTGCGTGGAGAGCGGTCAGGACCGGGCGGCGATGCGATCGACGTGAGGCTCTACGGAACTTCGACAGAAAACCTCAAAGCGGCTGCCGAAAGCCTGAAGCAGTCGCTTGCGCCTCTGGAGGGCGTCAGCGCGCTGGAAGACACGCTCGCCTACGACAAGCCGGAACTCAGCCTCACCCTGACGCCGCAGGGCGAGGCGCTTGGCTTCACCACCGATGACATAGCGCGGATCCTGCGCAACCGGCTAGAAGGGATCGAGGTAGCCGAATTTCCGGTCGGGCGGCGGACGGCAAAAGTGAAGGTGCTGATGCCGGAAGAAGAGACGGATTCCTCGTTCCTCTACACGACGCGTGTTCGAACAGAGACCGGCACTCATGTTTCGCTCAGCGAGATCGTTCAGATTGACAGCAGTTACGGTTTTGCATCCGTCAGACGCAGCGACGGCTTGCGCACGTTGCAGGTCAGCGGAGACGTCGCTGAAGACAGTCCGGAAGCTGCCGCACGCGTGATGATGCTCCTGCAAGACGAATTGCTTCCTCAGCTCGCCGCGGAGTTTGACGTGGAGAGCGAACTGGGCGGATTGGCCGAGCAGGAGAAATCCTTCCTTTCCGACGCGATGGTAGGGTTTGCGCTGTGCCTTGCCGGGATTTATCTCACGCTCTGCTGGATCTTTGAATCGTGGACCCGGCCGCTGATGATCATGATCATCATTCCCTTCGGTTCGATCGGGATGCTGTGGGGGCACTATATTCATGGCGTACCGTTGTCGATGTTTTCTGTCGTCGGCTTCATCGGAATGTCCGGGATCATCATCAACGACAGCATCGTTCTGGTGACGACGATCGATGAGTATGCGCGCAACCATCCCTTCCGGCAGGCTCTTATAAACGGTGTTTGTGATCGATTGAGAGCGGTGATCCTGACAACGGCAACCACTGTTTTCGGGCTCGCGCCGCTGCTGTTTGAAACCAGCCGTCAGGCACAGTTCCTGAAACCGACCGTGATCACCCTTTCCTATGGATTGGGGGTCGGTCTTTTCCTGGTCATATTGCTGGTTCCGGCTTTGCTCGCGATACAACGGGATTTTGGTCAGTCGGTCTTGAGCGGACGCCGCCTGTTGAGGGCGCGCGGACGCCGGCCCTTGCCGGGTGGTTCCGCGCAGACCCCGGACACGTAAAGGTCACTTGCCGGCGGGCACTTTTCGAAGGTGCCGCCACGGCCTAAACGTCTTCGATGCTGTTGGTCGCCTATTTCAGGTCAACCGCAGCGTCATCGGGAACGGGCGCCGCCGGTTGTTTCGTATCGGCAAAGGCCGGGACCGCAGCTTCGAACGCCTGCAGCCACGCCGCCAGCTTCGGGCAATTCGCGCGCCAGCCGTCTCCGAACCGCATGTCGAGATACCCGAGTGTACAGGCGAGCGTCAGCGAGGCCGCGTCGACATCGGCAGCTGAACCCGGGGTCGCTGGCATGTGCTGCTCGAAGTAAGCGAGACCTCGGGCCACTTTCTCACCCTGATAGGCATCCCACGCCGGGTCCCTGTAGTGGGGCTGCTTGAAGCGCTTTTCATATACGCGCAAAAGGGCTGCATCCATGATGCCGTCAGCGAGCGCCTGGTCGCGTAACACCGCAAACCTCGCTTCGCCCGCGGGAAACAGTTTGCTGCCACCTGCCAGATGATCCAGGTATTCAAGAATGACAGCGCTGTCGTAGAGGACGTCGCCATTTTCCAGGATCAGCGCCGGGATCTTCCCGAGTGGGTTTTGTCCGCGCAGGCTGTCGGCCGGGTCGGCCGTGTTGGCGTCCACAACTTCAATCCGGTCCTTAAGGCCGAGCATCACCATGGCGATTTTGATTTTGCGGCCGAAAGGCGACGGTGGCGACGAGCGAAGTTTCATCATGGTCATTCCTCCTGAAACAGAGACGACGTTTTTGGGTCGTTGAATTTTTTCGAAAGTCAGCGGGTTGGCGCAGGAATCGCAAGACTGCCGGCCCTGCAACCGGACCGGTCCACATTCCGGCAGGCTCGAAACTGCAAATCCTTGGTAAGGCAAATGCGAATTTCGTCGAACTCACCGTTTGAGCAGGTGACTGCCATTGCGTCATCGTTCAAGCCCGGGTTAGCCAGCCTAAACGCCTTTTCCACTGTCTCCGGAGACGCCTTGCCGCGTTTGTCCAATCTGGAGAATGCCCCTGGGATGGTGACTTTTTCATATGCCTGACGGGTCAAGGCAAAGTAATCGTCCGGTGACAAGCCCGAGCAGGTTCCGTGCTTGCGCCATTGATGAAAAACCAGTCCATGGCTCGGCATGATGTCTTCCATGCCCACTGCAATGCGTTTTTCAATGCGGCGAGGGCCGCTGCAGGATTGTGGGTAGCCCCGTTCATATTGCGGCCACAACCCGTGAACGACGAACCTGAACGGATCACGTACATTACATTGGTGCGGGTTCGCGCCGTCGCCTTCCTGCTTGCAGTAGGTTGGCGACCAGGACAGCGAAAGAACGTAGAAATCAAACTCGCCCGGCTCATCGGCCAGAGCAGGTAATGCAACCAGAAAACCCAGCAAGACTGCAGCCAGTGGCCAGATGCGTTTTGGAAGCGCCATCTGCCTGGAACGGTTAGTGCGGCCGCGCGGTGCTGCAGTGAGACCCGTAGACGCGCCACTTGTCGAGCGGTGACAGACATGTCTCCACATTCCAGCTGATGCCGACGAAGCCGGCATTTTCCTCAATCAGATAGTGAAGGTGCTGCTGGGAACCATCGGACATGCTCGCTTCGCCGGTGCAGTATCTGCGGGCAAGCGGGCTGACCCCGTTAACGTGAAAGGCCAGTTCGGAGATCTCCTGAATTCCGACGATCTTCCTGCCGCCGTAATAGTCAGCATATGCGCGGGCGACTGATTTTCGCACTGCCTTTTGTACCGAATTGGCA
This sequence comes from Roseibium sp. HPY-6, assembly GCF_040530035.1. Lineage (NCBI taxonomy): Bacteria > Pseudomonadati > Pseudomonadota > Alphaproteobacteria > Hyphomicrobiales > Stappiaceae > Roseibium > Roseibium sp. HPY-6. Next base: position 1,380,572 of record NZ_JBEWCD010000001.1, on the reverse strand, counting down.
GTGCAGTCCGGCAGGCGGTTCTTGCCGCTCAGCGAAAGATAAGCGCGATTTTCCTCCGCTCCGGATGGCACGGTGAAAAACGTGCAAATGGCGAGCGCAGACAGGATCAATCGGACAAAGCGGGCAGTGTTCACGGCAAAGTCTCCGGAAGGCAGATTGTGGGAGAGACGATGGGGGAGGGATGCATTCAGGTCAAGCACCAGAGGGTTCAAAAATGGCAAGAAAATGCACTTATTCGCCAATCAGTTGTGTGACATCCCATCCGGAGCCCGGTCCCTGGTGCAAAACATCGCAGAACCAGGGCAGGATCTCACGCATCTCGGCAGCGAGCGTGTAAGGCGGATTGATGAGCGTCATGCCCGAACCAAGCATTCTTGTATCAGGGCCGCTTTTGCCGACTTTAAGCTCGATCGATAAGACGTCGCGCAGTCCGGCATCGCCGAAATGGTCGTGCATCCTGCGAATGGCGCGCGCGTCTTTCAAAGGGTACCACATCGCATAGGTCCCGCCAGTCCACTTTTTCCAGGCCTTCAGGACGGCATTCGTCATCTGTTCGAATTCGTCGGTGACTTCAAAGGCAGGGTCAATCAGGACCAGCCCGCGTTTTTCCTTGGGCGGCAGGAAACTTCCCATGGCCAGCCAACCATCGAGATGAATGGTCTTGACCTGATGGTCGCCTGAAAACCGCTCGGACAACGTCTGAAAATCTTCCGGATGCAGCTCTGTGAGTGTCATCCGGTCGTTTTTGCGCAGCAGACGCCGGGCTAGGGAAGGCGAGCCCGGATAGAGCTGCAAGTCGCCGCCGGAATTCATTGCCTTGACGGCGGCAAGCCAGGGATCAAGCAGTTCCGCGACGCGCCCGGGCATGGTCGCGGCGAGAACTTTCGCAATTCCGTCGCGCCATTCGCCGGTTTTTTGCATTTCTTCGGAAGCGAGATCGTACTGGCCGATGCCCGCATGTGTATCAAGGAGCCTGAAGGCCTTGTCCTTGCGTTGAAAATAGACAATCAAACGGGTGAGGACGGTGTGTTTCAGAACGTCGCCTATATTTCCTGCGTGATAAGCATGCCGGTAGTTCATCTTTATTTTCTCACGCTTCAGAATGGCCAGCGGCGGTATCTGCCGGACGCCTCATATAGACAACGGACTTGTCGCCGTTGTTTGCCTTGCCAACCTCCTCAAAACCAAGCCGTGAATGAAACCGCAAAGATCCCGGATTGGGGGGGCGTTCGTTGACTTCGCATAGAAAACAACGGCCGCTTGTCGCTGGATGCGAAAAGAGTGCGGCGTAAAGGGCGTCGCCAATTTTCCGGCCCCGTTGCCGGTCGTCGACCACGATCCGGTCCGTGTAGGCGAAGTTTGCGTAGCGTTCACTGAGCCAGCGATAATTCAGACTCTCATAGTCGGCGCCATCTGCGAAACAGAGAAGCAGCCCCGCCGGTTCCCCATCGACTATGGCGACAAGGCACACAAGGGCACTCTGGACCAGATCGAGCATTTCTTCGGCAGTCAACGCATTCACGGCCGGAACGGCTGAATTATTCAGGGCCAAAAGCGTGCTCAGATCTCCAGGTTGGAATGGGCGAATGCGCGGCGGCGTATTTCTGGTCGGCATCGGACAGGCGTGTCTGGGGTGTGTACGGGCTTATAGGCTGTCGCGGTCAGCCTGGATAATCAGGACAACAAAAACGGGCGCAGACAAGCCGCGCCCGGATATTCGGGGTCGTCAGCTGAAAGCCAGCTTCAATCTTATTCTTCGTCGGGAGCACCCTCTTCCGGAGCGCTCTCTTCGGGTGCGGCTTCGCCACCTTCCTCGATCACCTGAAGGTTGACCGCCTTCGGCCCTTTGCCGCGGCGATCAGGCTCGGTTTCGAACGAGATGCGTTGCCCGCTGTCAAGTGATGCAAGCCCCGACCGTTCAACAGCCGAGATATGGACGAAGACGTCTGCTTCACCCTCATCCGGGGTAATGAAGCCGAAGCCTTTGTCTGTCTTGAAGAATTTTACGGTTCCGCTCTGGCGCGGGCCGCGTTCTACGGGTGGTCCGTCGCGACGTGGCGGGCGTCCCTGACGGAAGCCGTCTCCATCGCCGCCGTCCCTGCCGCCATAGCCGCCACGGCCACCGCCGCCTCCATAGCCACCATCGCGGCCACCGCCGCCGTATCCACCGCGGCCGCCGCCGCCATAGCCACCGTCGCGGCCACCGCCGCCACCGTATCCGCCACGGCCACCGCCGCCGCCATATCCGCCGTCGCGACCACCGCCGCCGCCGTATCCGCCGTCGCGGCCACCGCCGCCGTATCCGCCGTCACGGCCACCGCTGCCATAGCCACCATCGCGTCCGCCGCCGTCACGATCGCCATATCCGCCACGGCCACCGCCGCCGTAACCGCTAGCCCTGTCGTCGCGGCCGTAGCCGCCACCAAAATCATTGTCGCGTCCGCCACGGTAGCCACCATCCCGGCCACCGCCAAAATCACCACCGTAATCGCTTCCGCCAAAATCACTGCCGAAGTCTTGCGGACCGCCAAACTCGCGCTTGCCGCCGCGCCGACCACGCGACCGCCGGTCCGAATCGCCATCGTGCATTACTGAATCACCTTAATTTCTGTGCCCCCTTCGGCACAAATCCGCCAATCTCACCCGTCTTCTCAGCCGAGTCTCCTCAGGCAGACGCACCCTGTACGCCTGTTCAACACTCTGGGATCGGGCTGAAACACACTTGCCGCATCCCTAACCAGCCGCTGCGGCACTATCATAAGGGCGTGAGGCATGAAATCGCAAGAAATTCCTTGGTCACGCCATCAATCGGTCGCATTTTTTAGCGGCCAGGTACTTGACCAATTGGACAAGTCCGGCTCGGTTCCATCGCACGTCTTGCGCGTTGCTTCTTCCAGCAACACAAGGCCTGTTCCGTTCCAGACCCAGCGGTTCCAGAGACCGCATTCTCCAACGCCGGAGCCTTTGAAGTAGCTGACCAGCTGCTCATCGGCGGGCACCCATCGTGCATTGTAAATCAGGTCGGACGCAATTGGTCCTTTGTCGGACATCCGTGCGACATGGATCTGACGTGCCGCACCGTCCTTGCCGGAAAGGATGGAGACATATGGGCTGTTGTAGGGGGTCGGGGCTCCGCAGGGCACGATATAGAGGGAATTGCTTTCGGCGAGCGGAACACGCACGGCGTTCAAGCTGGCGAAAATGGCAGGGTCTATCGCTGAGCAAAGCCGGTTGGCGGACCAGATTGCGGCAACTTCGGGGGGCAGCTGATCAGCGCTGAGAATGGGCAATGCGTGCGGTGCATCTTTGGCAGGTTCGGTTCCCGGCGACACGATGGCAGCGACGGTGCCGGTCCGATCCTGACGGTTGTCCAGCCACAAAAGGCTGGCTTTGAGGCCTTGCAACGAAACGGGCACGGATGTCGGGTCGGTCCCGGTTCCTGCCGGCAGGTGAACCGTCAGGACCTTGCCTTTCTGCATTGCTTTCAAAAGGGTAACTGCCGCAGGACCTGCAGGGTACCAGAAACCTTCGCCGCCCAGAGGGCGGAAGCCGGCAGGTGGTGTTACGGACGCCTGGGTCTCGCGCAACTGTTCGATCGGCAGTTCCTCGATCGTCGCACCGTCCACGTCGAACCGAAGTGTTCCGTCCTGAGGAAGTTCGGTGTTGGTTGTCAGGCGGATCAAGGGTTGGGCTTCGGCCTGCCAGTCTCGAACGATCCGCAGGTCCACCCAGACAGACTGGCTGCGCGTGAAAGAGGACGCGAAACAGGCTCCCGTATTGCCGCAGTCGACCGTCCACCCATCGAAATTCGGCGCAGCGCGGCCCGGTTGCGCCATGCTCACATTTGCGGCCAGTAGCGCTGTCGCGGCAGTTGTCAGGAAGGTCAGCAGTCTTAGCGTCATTTTATCCGGTTACCCGATTTTGATTGCCGTCTTCTCAGAGGCTTATACTTCTTGTACGAAATGCACGCGGCAAGGTGAAGCCGCTAAGATACAGAAAGACGACACTGGCTCGCTTTGTCCCGCATTTGTTGCCGTGTCACGCTAGCTTGTTTGAAAGGGAGACAGGTGTGTCGCAGGAAACAACAAATTCAAGTATGGAAGAGACCCCTCCGATCCAGGTCATGGTCGTCCCGGTCACGCCCTTCCAGCAAAACTGTTCCATCATCTGGGATCCGCAAACGATGCGCGGAACGGTGATCGACCCGGGCGGAGACGTGGAGCATATCCAGGAAGCGATCCGCAAGCACGACGTGAAGGTGGACAAGATTGTCCTCACACACGGCCATATCGACCACATTGGCGGTGCTGCTGACCTCGCGGCCGCGCTCGGTGTACCGGTTGAAGGGCCGCATGAAGCCGACAAACCGCTTATCGAGCGTGTCGCCGACCAGGCTGCGCAGTTCGGCGTGCCCGCAGCCAAACCCGTCTCCCCGGATCGCTGGATGGATGATGGGGACGAGGTTGAAATCGCCGGACGTACGTTCGAGGTGTTGCACTGCCCGGGCCATTCTCCCGGTCATCTGGTTTTCTTCGACAAGGAGTTGAGGTTTGCGATCTCCGGCGACGTTCTGTTCGCAGGCTCCATCGGAAGAACGGACCTGCCGCTTGCCGATCATGCGACACTGATCAAGTCCATCCATGAAAAGCTGCTTCCGCTCGGCGACGATGTTTCATTCCTGCCCGGGCATGGTCAGGCCTCCACGCTTGGGCATGAACGCCAGACAAACTCGTTTCTCACCTGACGCAGGTCAATCAGGCGCGTCGTCCCGGGTCTGAAGCAATGACGGGATTGAAACGGCTCAGAGCAAGGCGCGCAATTCGTCTATCCGGTCGTTGACCAGCCAGCCGTAATAGTTTTCGCGGGGCCAGCTCCGGCCCGTGCGGCGGAACTTGGCTGCCCGGCTCCAGGGATCGCCAAGATTGTAGAGTGTCGCCGTCAAGCCGGGGTTCTTGGAAATATCAACCTTGCCCACCGACTTGTAAGCGGCAATGGAGTCCTGAATGATCGCCGCCATGTAATGCAGCGAAATGTTGGGATCCATTGTTGCTTTGTAGACGGCCTCCGAATTGGACGCCTTCAGCTTGCGGAAGTTGCTCTGGCGCGAGACGCGATCCGTCATTTTCAGGACCGTCAGCGGGCTGAGCTGGCCAAGGCCGAAGCTTTGGCCGGCATAAAGCGGCTGGAAAAAGGCTTCGTTGAAGTTCTTTTTCGGATAGCGGACACCATCAACACGCTTGCCACGGAACTTGCTGTTCCAGACATTCTCGTAACAGGACCAGCGCCGGTCACTGCTCTTTTGAATGTGGTCTTTCCGGCATCTTTCGAATTGAGGGCGTTCCACGAATGTGTCGACGTGTTCGCCATTGAGCTCGAAGTCGATATTGATGCCGGCATACGCGAGCGCTTTGACATAATATGACTGAGCGCTGTCGAGCGTGTCGTAATTGTATGTGTGCTCGCCAACGATCGCGCCGATGATATGGATCGGATCTATGCCGTATCGGCTGGAGACGCGCTTGATGGACGACATTAGGCGACGGTCGCGTTTCAGAACCGCAAGCACCTTGTTGAACTTCGCATCATAGCTGGATTTGGAAGATGCGGTTCGCCGGGCCGAAGCATAGGGAATTTTCGGCTGGTTCTTGTAGCGATTTCCCTCGGGTACGGAGCGGACGGACTGTGCCTGCGCGGATTGCGTAAACCCAAGTGTCGGCACGGCCGGGTTAAGCAATAATCCCAGGGCCAGACAGCTGACGGTCAGTTTTGGTATTAAACTCAAGGGGCCTGTCTTCATGCACATCATTTTTTGCTCTGCGCTCGGCATTATTGTTTAACCGGGTACCGGGCAAGGACCCTTGCACCTGTCAACCTAAGCGGATACAGATAGTTCACTGAATGCAACAGTAAATAACACATACTTTGATAACCCCCCGTAAAAAGCATCGCTGTCACCGATATGCAACTGCTTCCTTTCGCTACGGCATTCCCATCAACAAAGAAGTGATTGCGGTCACAGAGATCCGTTTCCGGAATCCGGCGGCAAAAAATAATCAGCGGCCGGATCGTTTTTTGGTAAGGCTTGCCGGTCCCATGCTCAGCCTTACGGCGCTCGGAACGCCCAGATGATCATTGAATTCCCGATGCCTGCGCAAGCCGCACAATTCCCTTTGAATGGTCACATTCCAAAGGGCTTCGCCGGCTTCGGCAAATCTGTCCAGTCGAAGCTCTTCCGGCGCATCCGGATCGTTTTCGGCTTCCTTCAAAAGTTCGAGAGCTTTCTCCAGTCGCTTGATCAATCTGGAAAGGGTTGATGCCTTTTCGTTGAATATTTCCTGTTCCAGGGCTGCGGCGAGCGGATCCTTGTCGGCAGGTTTTGTAAATTGAGGCGGTCTGACCGTCATGTGTGATTTCCGCAATTGGCTTTCATGGGCCGGCTGGGCAGGCATGTCGCCGACCATTCAATTCACGCAATGGCCCTTTGTGTTGCAAGGTCCTTTTCGAAAATGAGCAATCCACCCAGTGCGGCAAGCTTGAAGACGCACGGGAGCCCTGCATAGGTGATGCTTAGCACAAAATTCAATTCCGGTGTCATGGTAACGCTTGGCGAATATCCGAAGATGCCGAGCATCGGCAGGGCGAGACCGGTCGCGACCGCGAGCGCCGACTTTGACAGAAAGGCCATGATCGAGAACAGGCGAGACGCATCGTTCTGCCTATCGTCAGCTTCAATGTGATCAGCAAGAATGGCCGGCGGCAGCGCGAGGTCCGCTCCAAGTGCAAGACCGGAAAGGGCACAGACGACGCCGTAGGCAGCAAGATCGCCCTGCTGCAGCAAAGCGGCCCAGCAGAACGTGAAGATGGCTGCTGCCAGCGAGAATTGCCATGCGCGAATTTTCCCGAATTTCCGGGCAAGGGCGGTCCAGAGCGGCATGGAAAGCGCACCGGCGAGAAAATAAGTCAGCAAAAACAGGCCGGTATACGCCTCCGCGCCAAGACGGTCCCGAATGAAGAAAAGGACAAGGACGGCAGGTATAGCGCTCGCGAATGTGTTGAGAAACATCAGTGAGAAGAACAGCGCGCGCCACTTGTTGCGAAGAAGTGACAGCCACCCGTCCTGCCCGGATGTTTTCTCAGGAATGTCCAGCGGTGCGTCTTTCATCCAGCGTATCAGCAGCCAAAGGGCGATGCACAACACGGGCAGATACATGAGTGAAAGCCAGTGAAAAGCCTCTTGCGGGCCGACAATCTGCGTCAGAACAGGCGGCGTCACGGCCGCAACCAACAAACCGATCAGACCAATGGCCTCCCGGCTTGCGGTGACTTTGGTGCGTTGGGTCGTTGTTGTGCGCCACAAACCGCCCAAAGCCTGGAAATTGATCGATACGACGGAAAATCCGGTTGTGCAGATCAAAACGGAGGCTGCGAACCAAAGGACAGGATATGAAGCCTGCGGATGGAACAGCATCCAGAAGCCTGCACCCAATAAGACAACCCCGAAAATGAGGATCGCGGAACGTGCATGATGAAAACGGTCGCTGAGATCTCCGATCAACGGATCCTGGATCGCGTCAAAGAGACGGAGTGCCAATAGGACTGTCCCCAACGTCGCCAGGGGCAACTGCAGCGTTACCGCATAAAAGTCAGGTGCGTGCAGATAGATCGGCAGTCCGACAAATGACAGGGGGAAAGCCATCGCGCCATAGACCAGGAGGCTCGATGGCTTAATCTTTTGGTCCGTCGGTTCGTCGGTGATAGCGACAGAGCCATCTGGAGGGTGTTGTTCAACGCGCTCTGCCGCAATGTGTGCCGGTTGCTGGTTTCCCGTCACGCACCGGCCCCGACGAGTTTTGCTCTAAGGCCCGGGTTCCGGGTGTTGTTTCCAAGCCAGATCGCAAAGAAACGCTTGGTGAAGGCCGGATCGTTGATCGCACCGATCTTGCGGCCGCCATAGTAAAAGACAGTGTTGCCCTTCGCCGTACGAACGCCTGTAATCGATTGACCGGGTGAAACGTTCGGAAAGATCGACAGCATCTGTTTTTCCCAGGATGCCAACTTCGAAGCGGACGCTCCGCCCTGACGCTTGATTTCCTTGACGGTGCTTTCGGTGATGGCTTTGCCCTTGAAATTTCTAAGATAAGTGAGCTTAAGCGCAAACGGTCCCGACGCCTTGTAGGCGCCGTTGGGCGCATAGAGTTGTGCGTCGAACACCTTGAAACCCAGGTAGGTCATGCGGCCCTTGCCGACCAACTGGGCGGAGGGCACCGAACTCGCCGCAGGACCGATATCTGCGCGCGCGCTGACCGGTGCAAGGTGCGCAAAAGCAAGCACCAAGCAAAAAAGCGAAAGTGTAGGCCAGTTCAAGGCAATTGATTTGGTACGCGAAATCACGGGACAATCCTCCGGGTGGCTCATGCGTTAGCTGTCCTACGCAAAAGGGGGGAGGCCGGATTGCTTCGGACGTGGTCAATTTCTTCCTGCATCACCGCGCGCGGGAGTGCCTTGACGCGCAGAACAAGATGGTTCTGCTTAATTGCACCTCCATCATGTTTCCTTTGATATTGCGATGCATTATAATGCTAAGCTAGTAACAAGAACGGCAGACCGGGCAACGGTGCAAAGCCACCCGAGCGTGGAGAACGGTCTGAAATTCCGGGACAAACCCGGCTCAGCTTCCGCAATGTTGGCGCGTAACCCGGTGCACCGGGCGTAGTCGCCGTGTTCGGGTGCCGGGTGCACTGTCCGGAACCCAGGAGCTTTTGGAGTTCTATGAGATATGCGGCGCTCTCGGCCAGTTCCGGAGCGCAAGTTTGGATAAGTGTTATGAGCGATTCCGACCTGAAACCGAAATTGAAGCAAAAGACGAAAGTCCAGAAGCCGAAACTCTACAAGGTCATCCTGCTGAATGACGATTTCACACCACGTGAGTTTGTGGTCCTGATCCTGAAAGCGGAATTTCGCCTCGACCTTGCGCAGGCGGAAGTCGTCATGATGACCGCGCACCAGAAAGGTGCATGCGTCGTATCGGTCTATCCGAAGGACGTCGCGGAGACCAAGGCAACGCGGGCGATCGATGCCGCGAGCCAGTTGGGCTACCCGCTGCAATTCACAGTCGAGCCGGAGTAAAAGAGGCGCGGCGGCAACGCTACCGGACAAAGTACTTTGCAGCAGATTTCAAAAAAAACCGGGTCGCAGTGCGGCCCGGCTTTTTTTGTTTTTTGGTTCTGTCGAACAGTTAGTCGCGCAGCTTGACGATCTTGTCGTCGCCGCCGCCGCCGGGCGTATCATCGTCCGGGCCATCTGCATCCATCGATGAAGCCTCAGTGTCCGGACCTCCTGATCCGTCCATGTCCTTGGCGAGAAGGTCTTTTTCAAGAGGCTCGGTGATCCCGAGTTCTACCGCTGGATCGTAAGATTCGGTCAGTCCCAACTCTTCTGCCGGGCCCTTGCCTTCGACAGCCATCTGGTAGTTGGCAATGACCGATTTCAGCTGAACGATCTGATCATTGGCCGTGTCGACCTGTATCTTGTATCGCTGCAGCCGTTTGTTCTCCTCAACCAGGTCTTCCAGATTGTCAGCGAACTTCTGGTTCTGGTTGCGCTGATGATTGAGGTCGGTCAGCGCGGAATTGTACCGCAGGTTCACTTCACGAAGCTTGGCGGTCGTTGCCATCAGCTCGTTGCGGTCCTTCTCGTGGTTCTTCTGTGCGCTATCAAGAAGATGTTCGATTTCCTGCATGCGTTTCAGAACGTCACGGCTGCGTTCTTTCAGTGTCGAGTTCTCGCGCGCCATTTCCTGAAGCGATTGCGCGCCGATACGGCGCTGCGACGACAGGTTCTCGATTTCCGCGTTGAGCGCATAAACCTCATTGTCGTGCTTGCGCTGCTCTTCTTCCAGCCTGGACTTTGCGTAGACCAGTTCCTGATTGGCGACATCCAGGTGCGACTTCAGGTCGATGTTGTCGTTCCGGAATTCGATGAGTTCTCGCTTGGCTGATTCCAGCTCACTGCTGGTCTGGTTGTTCTTGCGGATCTCGTCTTCCAGAAGCTTGGCGCTTTCGGCCAGGTTCTGCTGAAGTTCCTTTTCGCGGTGCTTGACCGCTTCCAGGTCCTCTTTCAATCCTTCCGCATGCCGTTCAAGCGTTTCGTGCTTGGCGGACAGGTCATTGAACTTGCCGGTGAGTTCCGCGATCTGAGAATTGGCTTCCACGAGCTTGGAACTCTGGAGTCGGTATTCCTCGTTCACTTTCTTGTTGTTGTCGCGGATCGACACGATGTCATTGCGGGCGGTCTCGAGCGCCGTGCGCGTTTCCGTTGCGCGCTTGCGCAGTGAATGGACTTCCGCTTGGGCGTCTTCCAGCTGGGTCGTCAGGGATCTGACTTTGTGTTCCGCGTCCAGCAAATCGGTTGAGATTTTCGCATTTTCCGACTTGAGCCGGACCTCCGTCTCAACGGAGTGACGCGAAGCTTCGACATATTCGGACATCATCCGGATGCTGGTCTGGCTTTCCGACGCGAAGGCAGCCATCTGCTCAAACATCTGGTTCAGGCCACCAACGCGTGACTTGAGACCATCCAGATGGTTCATTTTTTCCTGCATCTTGAGCGCGAAGGGGGAGAGTTTTTCAACGTTTCCTGTTGACCCCGGCGCGTCGAGTGCCTCTTGCGCGCCGTCTGACTCAGTCCTTGTCTCGGTCCGCTGCTCCTGGTCGCTTCCCGGGCGCGGGGACTTCGAGAAAATGCCCATTCCTGTCTCCTGAATTTCTCGCCGGCGCCGCTCCGGCGAAATCTGCTCGATCTTAACCCTTTATTAACCCAACTATCTCGGGCGTTTCAACGACTCACACAGATCGACAAACAGAATATATCGGGATTTGTTACCCCAAAAAGCGAAATGTCCCCAGTTGATGAGCGGGTTTAAACCTATGGTTAATAAATCAGCGGGCGTCGGTTGTGTTTTACATGTGTTTCATCGTCAATTCTGCCGACTACGCACTTTCACCGGCGGCTTTGCACATCCGGCTGATCGTTCGTGACGCAATGGATGCCGCCGCCGGCGTCGGCAATCGCCCAGGCATCGATCAGATAAATCTTGCGGTCTGGAAAATAGGCCTTCAAACGGGCCTTCAGATCGCGGTCAAGCGCCGCGTCCAGCTCGCTCATGGCAACAACATACCCATCGCCTAACAGCCAGTTCACATCGCCCGGATACCATTCCACCTTGAAGCCGGCCGTGCTGAGATCGTCGGCCAGACGCAATTCGCTGTCCTCGCCCGTATCGGCGATCACAACTGTCGTTGCGTTGATAAACCGTGCTGCACCGTCGATATGTCCCGTCGTCAGGTCTTCGGGATCATGGCCATAGGACCAGATGATCGTGTGCAGTCCGAGGGCGTCTTTCAGAATGCCTTCATGTTCAGCCTTCGAAAGGCCGGGATTGCGCTGATCCTGACAATCCCAGTTCAGCATGGCGATACCCGCGCCGTTGACTTCCAGATTGCCTTTTTCCAGGACGTAGCCGGAATGGTCTTCCAACTCCATGTCGAGCAGCCCGGCAACGTGCCCGGGCACCTTGTCGTCACGGCGGTAGTCCGCTCCGGTCGTTCCGTCCCAGCCGGTGAAGTCCCAGTTCTGGATCAGGACTGTGGTGCCGTTCGTCAGGTAAATCGGGCCGTTGTCGCGCATCCAGGCATTGTCGACCGGTACCTGGTGCCAGGTGATGTTTGTATCCGAGACACCACGCTTCGCCAGGAAAGCTTTCGCTGCCTCCTGTTCCCTGGCAGTGCTGGTGAGGAGATGGAGGTTCTCATGTTTTTGAACGGAGCGAATGATATCGGCGAAGGCAGGTCTGAGCGCGGCCTCGTATTTCCCCGGCCATTGCATCCATATTGCCGCTTGCGGCTCCCATTCCGCTGGCACCCTGAAATCTGCGGCAATGCTCATCGAAGATGCCAGCAGACCGGCGAAAAAAATGCCGAGCAAGTGCAATCTGGTCGCTGCCATGCGTTTTTCTCACTCTGTGTTAGACCGCGCCGGACCCGGCCTGAAAGGGGTTCCGGCATCCTCTTTCGCCAGCGCCCTGTCAACCGCCCATCTCGTCGATTGTCCAACTGAGGGGCCAGCCTTCCGGGGGCCCGAAGACGCCGTCGCAGTTCGATTTTTCAAGGTATTCGACAAGCTCATAATCGCCGCTCTCCGCCATGACTTCGTGGCGTTCATATGCACCGCAGTCGAAATTCGGAGAATAGTAGGTCGTTCCCGTCACCTGACCGGTGTCCGGATCGAAGAAAAGGTTGTTGACCAGTGCGTGATTGGGCTGATTGAAGTCCGGTGGCGTCTCGAATTCCTTCCACTCGTCAAGAGACGGATTGAACGGGATGTGGATCGCCATGAAATAGGGCACGTTGGCGTCCGCAACGGTGCAGGGAACGATCCAGGTTTCGACGTCACCTTCCGCATAGAACTGCGCCCCATAAGCGGGCAGGGTTTCCGTCAGCTGGCAGTTCAGAGTTCGATAACCCATCATCTGAACGCTTTCCGGCAGTTCGTCGACGGTATAAACCAGCCCTCTAGGCCCCGATGATGCGTCCTGAGAGGGCATGACCGGCGGGGGCAGATCATCCACCGGAGGTGAGGCAGTTGCCGTGGTATCACGCTGCGGCGCTGGCACAGCGCTTGATGTGTCCTTCGATGCAGGTGCGGACTTGGCGGTGGCTGGCGCAATGGCGACGGTTCCGTCCGCTGGCAGTCCGCCCCAGGCAACCACCGCGTCCAGGCGCCCGATGCGGTCCTGTTCCTCGTCCATCTTCAAGAGCGCATGGGTCAGACCGGACAGTTTGACCCAATAGGTGAGCGTACCTGTCGAGCCGCCGTAGTCGATCTGGATACGGGCGTCTTCTCCAAGGCGCAGCTTTTCGATGAGTTCCCGGTCAGCATCACCGCCAAAGGTCATCTCGTTGCCGGTATAGACTTTCGAAGCCGTGCCGAAATATCCGTAGTTCTCTTCTTCCAGGCTTTCGATCTCGATCCGGGCGCGCATTCCGACCTCAAGCACCGTCGTCGGACGGAGCGTGACGAAGACATCACCGCCGGGTTTGGCACCCCGTTCGACTTTCAGTCTGAAAGCCTCGTCATTGGAACTTTCGCCTTCGGTTTCGGCAATGCAGTAGTTGTTTTCGTCGCAGCGGATCGACCAGTCGCCATAGGTGGTTCGAGCCAGTTCGGCGGTGGCGGGTCCACCAAGTGCAATTGAGATGAACGCGGTTAGCAGCAGTTTCTTCACGAAGTTCCCCCCAAGGTGCCGAAGCGAGTCGTTGTACCCATCCGGCCACTTGACAGCATGGCGCCGGAATTGCCGCTGTCAAATGAGATTTCCGCCCTGGGCGAGAAGAATTCGGGACGCAGCAACGCCCGGGACCTATATGCTGTTCCTGACCTGATGCCGTGATCCTGGACCTTTGCGTTTGAGCCTGACCGCCACCACCTTGACTGACGGAAAAACAACAGAAGACGCGGACCGGCTCGCCCAGGCCGAGCGCCAGGGGCTACGCCTTGCGATCATCTGCCGGACGGTGGCCGTCGGAGCGGCTTTTCTGTGGGTTGGCGGGACCTGGGCATTCTCGGGCTTTTACCCGAACCCCTGGATCTTTGTCGGGCTCGGCGCTTTCACCGCGATCGGTATCGTCCATGCGAGCGTTATCGGCACGCGGTTTGACCGCTGGTGGATGAAATACGCGATCTATCTTGTCGACGCGACCGGCATCTGCATGACGTTTGCATTCTTCCCGATCAGCAGTAGCGGTGACGTTCCCCAGATCCTGGCCTTCCGCGCTTATGGTATCTACTACCTCTTCCCCCTGGTGGCGATGGCAACGCTGTCTCTGTCGCCGCGTCTGGTCCTGTGGACGGGAACCGCGGTGGTCGTGGGGTGGTGGGCGGCCTTTCTGATCGTTGTATCCGGTATGGAACGCACGCTTTCCTGGGGCGACCTTACTCCGGGAGCCGGGTTCGACGCCTATGTCGGAGTGTTCCTGTCGCCCGACTTTGTCGGACGTGGCAACCGGGTGGAAGAAACCGGTTTTTTGTTCATCGCGACCGCCATCCTGGCGCTTGCGGTCGTCCGGGCGCGGCGTGTGTTCCGCGCTCAGGTGAAAGCGCAGGCAGAACGCGAACGGGTGGCGGCAACGCTCGGACGTTACGTGCCGGAGGCGATCGCCAAACGCCTGATTGATGATCCGTCAGCGTTGGCGCCGCAGGAACGTCACGCCGCCATTCTGGTGATGGATATTGCGGGTTTCACCGCCTATTCCACGAGCCGGTCCCCGACCGAAGTGATCGAACAGCTCAACGGATTCCTGGCTGGCTGCGCCGACGTCATCGCCCGGCACGACGGCGTTGTCATTCAGTTTACCGGAGACGGGCTGATGGCGTCTTTCGGCACACCCATAGACAGCACTGCACCCGAGCAGGCTGCGATCGCCGCCAGTCGAGGCCTCCTCAGCGTGGCGGAGAGGACAGACTTTTCGATCCGTATCGGCCTTGCCGCCGGTACGGTCGCCTCGGGCAGCATCGGCTCATCCAACCGACAGGCCTTCACGGTTTACGGCGACACAGTCAACCGTGCGGCCCGGCTTGAGGCCCATGGCAAAGTGCTCGGTAAGGCAGTGCTGTTGGATGAGGCGGTGGCCGCACACACAGGTTGGGATACGGAAAGGTTCAGCGCTCAGGAGCTGAGAGGCATTACCGGCAAAGTGGAAGTATTTGCGCTTGCTTGAGCAAATCCGCCCGGTGCCGCCCCGGTCCTGGACCGGGGTTTGACCAGCTGTTTGAAACACTTTCCATGTTGGTTCTGAACGCCTGCGTAGTCTCTGCCAATGCACCTTCATTGGACGAGCTAATTCGCGCGACGATCAGTGACCGAAAGGCTGTCAGCCCGGCCTGATCTCATAGTCCTCCAGCACATGACCGGAGTCATATCGCTTCGTCCCGGTGCAGAGGAAGCTGGATCGGCTTTCCTTGTCTGCGAACAGCCGGACGCCGCCGCCGATGACCACCGGCGATCTTTTGAGACGGAGGCGGTCGATAAGGCCCAATTCCAGCACGGCTCCTGCGAACGATCCGCCGCCGCAAAGATAGACCGGACCTTCGGATGTCTCCTTCACCGTTTTGAGGCTTTCTGGCGTCAGCACGCTTTCAATTTCGATTTCGGCGTCTTCCGGGCATTGCAGTGACTTGGAAAAGACGATTGTTCGCATGTGCTTATAGGGATTTTGGCCCGGTTTCAGACCAAACCGGTATCCGAATTCATATGTCGCGCGCCCCATGATGGCCGTAGTGTAGTCTCCCAGGCGGGCAAAGTAGTCGTCGACCACCTCTCCCTCGTGCGCAAATTTGGATATTTCGCCGCCAGGGCCCGAGATAAACCCGTCCAGCGACACGGCAACGTCGTAGATGATTGGATGCATAAGATGTGCTCCGCATGTAAGTACCCAATGCCCGGCAGGGCGATTTCATAAATGGCACTTACTTGATCATTGACGGAGCACTCCCGTGTTGAGCGGGACCCTAAACCAGCGAAGGTTTTGCGTCAATTGAGTGCGAAGGACGTCCGCAATGGCGTGTCCGAGCGCGCAGCGACTAACCGCACGCCGCTGCTTCCTCCGACGTTTGGTTTGCTCCCGATCCAGTGATCGCGCCGGCTTTGAGCCGGGGCCTTTCAGAGGTGAACCAAAGAGGTCCCGGATCAGGTCCGGGACGGCGCATCGGTTGCGGCAACGTAGTCACGCCACAAATGTTGCCGCTCCGGCCTTGAGCCGGGGCCTGCCGGCGGCAAACCAGAGAGGTGCCGGATCGAGTCCGGAACGGCCTATTGGTTTGGTACCGACTGTTGCCACTCCCGAACGGTGCAAGGAGCGTATCCTTCGGCTCGCGGCTTGTGCAGCTCCTCAGGAAGAGGCTTTGAATGCGGGGTCTCCGTTTTGAGGTTTCAAACACACGGCCCTCATGCTGAGGAGGACCGTCAGGTCCATCTCGAAGGATCGGTCATTTAGACCCGCATTTTCGATCAAGCCCTTATCCGTCTCCGATTTGTTTGGTGATTGTGCTGCGTTTGTATTTGAGGCGTGTGCAGCTGTTCTTGGTACTGAGAGGACTTTTGGCTTTCAGATTGACAATTTGACCAATGCTTTTCACCCAAAGTTTATCTTCTCAAAGTATTTCAATCCCAGATTGAAATGTCTGGAGTAACCTATGTCTCTCAAAAATTATTTTGCGATTGGTTTTATGGGTGTGATCGTCTGGATTGCATTTGGCGTTTACGAAAAAAGGCACGCTGAAATTGCCCAGGTTATCGAAGAGCATAATCTCGATGAGGTTCAACTTGCCGCCTACAAGGCCTGCGACAGTCAGATGTCCGGCAAACAGCTCAATCCGAAGAACCCGAATATCAAAGTTTTCAACGGGTCTGTGCCGATTTCGATCTGTGCCTGTCAGGCAAAGGAAATGGTCAAGGTCATGCTGCCGGGGAAATACTCGAGCCACAGGCGCATTGTTAAGTCGATCACCAACGGCGAAAAAGATACGCCCACGGAACTGATTGAAACCCAGGTGGTTGCCCGCTATTCGCCTTCGGTCGCTTTTACAAAGCTGCAGCGATCACTTCTGGGTTGTATTTCCGACTATCGTGTTGAGCGAGAGGCGCAGCAGCGGGAGACCATCCGGAAAATCTGTAACTCTCCCGATTCACGTGACACCCATCTGTGCCGGTCTTGAGATTTGGGCCAACTGCTTTGCTAATGCACGTGGCCCTACGTAGATCGCTTCATTCGGTTTCTGATTGAGTTTTGGAGAAAGTCATGCCGCTCAAGGGTTATTTTGCTTTGGGCTTTGTCGGAGTGATCCTCTGGTTGGCCTTTGGCGTTCATCAGGACAGGCAGGCCGAAATCGCCAGGATCATGACGGATCATGATCTTGATGAGGCACAATTCGCCGCTTACACGGCCTGCGATGAACATGTCTCGGGCATGCGCCTCAAGATCACTGACAAGTCCGTGCCTGTTTCCATTTGCGCCTGTCAGGCAAAGGCGATGACAACAGTCATGCTGCCCGGGAAGTATTCGAGCCACCAACGGGTCGTGACGTCGATGACCGACGGCGAGGAGAAGAGCGTTCCTTTTGAACTGAAGGGCGCGCACCTTCGCGCCGGTTACTCGCCGGCATCAGGCTTCAAGAAGCTGTACCTGTCGCTTTCGGCGTGCATTTCCGACTACCGGGAAGACGCCCACGCGCTGCAGAACCGGCAAACCTGCGACGCGCCAAGTGCACGAGATGTGAATCTCTGTCACTCGTGAGAGGAGGGATTGTCGGGCATGTGTCTATTTTCATTGGGTTTTTTCAGGTAACTCTTCGCCTTTTTGCACTCAAGACCTCTCTTGTTGCCGTCCCGGCCTTGAGCCTAGGCCTGATCGCTGGTTTGAAAGACGTGTCGGATCTGATCGTGCGTAACAATGGCTGATGGTTGAAAGAGGTCGTGCATCCATCAAATTTGTGTTCGACGCTTCAATCATTGCTCTGGAAGTGAGTGGATCCCCGATCAAGTCGGGGATGACAAACGTGCTTGGGGCAAGAAGGCGGCCACAAATCTTGCCGCCCCGGCCTTGAGCCGGGGCCTACTGGCGGCGAACCAAAGAGGTCCGGGACAGCACAGTTTGGGGCAGGGCATTGAAATCTATACTCAAGGTCATCCCCGACTTGATCGGGGATCCAATCCACCTGCCCGCAAATTCAAATCAACGGTTGAGATCTTCATAGAGATCCCGCCACTCCGGATTAAACTTCTCAATTGTCTGCACGTTCCATTCTCTTGGCCAGCGTTTGAGACGCTTCTCGCGGGCGATGGCTGTATCCGGAGTGTCGAAGGTTTCGTAGTAAACCAAGCGGGTCACACCATAGCGCCGGGTAAACGCACTACCAGTTTTTTCCCGATGTTCATGCACCCGTCTTGCCAGGTCATTGGTGACACCCGTGTAGAGGGTCCCGTGCTGGCGGCTGGCGAGGATGTAGACGAAAAACGCCATACCCGGTTGTTGCGTGGATTGGATCCCCGATCAAGTCGGGGATGACAAACGTGCCTGGGTAACGCAGTCTCCCCACAAATGTCGCTGCCCCGGTCTCGAGCTGGGGCCTGCCGGAGGGGAGCGAGAGAGGTCCCGGATCGAGTCCGGGACGGCACGTTTTGAAGCAACGCAGTCTCCCCACAAATGTTGCCGACCCGGCCTTAAGCCGGGGCCAATCAGCGGCGAACGAGAAAGTTCCCGGATCGAGTCCGGGACGGCACGTTTTGAAGCAACGCAGTTTCCCCACAAATGTTGCCGCCCCGGCCTTGAGCCGGGGCCTACTGGCGGCGAACCAAAGAGGTTCGGGACAGCGCGCTTTTGGGGCAGGGCATTGAAATCTATACTCAAGGTCATACCCGACTTGATCGGGGATCCATTCCACCTGCCCGCAAATTCAAATCAGCGGTTCAGGTCTTCATAGAGATCCCGCCACTCCGGATTAAACTTCTCAATTGTCTGCACCTTCCATTCCCTTGGCCAGCGTTTGAGACGCTTCTCGCGGGCGATGGCTGTATCCGGAGTGTCGAAAGTTTCGTAGTAAACCAAGCGGGTGACACCGTAGCGCCGGGTAAACGCGCTACCAGTTTTTTCCCGATGTTCATGCACCCGTCTCGCCAGGTCATTGGTCACGCCGGTGTAAAGGGTCCCGCGCTGGCGGCTGGCGAGGATGTAGACGAAAAACGCCATACCCGGTTGTTGCGTGGATTGGATCCCCGATCAAGTCGGGGATGACTAACAATGCTTGAGGTATCAAGGTGGCCAAAAATGTTGCCGCCCTCTCTTGAGCCGGGGCCTGTCGGTGGCGAACGAGAGACGTCCCGGATCAGGTCCTGGACGGCGCAAGAGCAAAGGTCTGGAACTCATGCGCTCGCGTTTCGGGTCGTTCAGAAACAGCTGTGTTCCTATTGTGCCGGGCAAACTTAAGGAGTTTGCCTTTGTCCACCATTCACCGCCTGACAGGTGCCGCCTACGGGATGCACTTTGCTGATCAGATTGCGCTCGTTTCCGTTCCGCTCGTCGCTGTCCTGGCCTTTGGGGCATCTCCTGAAGTCATAGGCATTCTCGTCGCCTGCCAGTCGGCGGCTCATCTGATCGGCTCGATTCCATTCGGCATTCTTATCGACCGGAAACAATTGCGGACCCTTGCCATCGCGTCGGCTGCAATGTCCGTGGCAGGTTTCGGTGGCGCTGTCGCAAGCATTTTCCTCGGGACCGTTTTCTGGTTTGGCGCTGCGATCACGTTCGCCGGATTTGGTGTGGTTCTGTTTGGCCTGACGGCGCTTTCCATGGTGCCCAGAGCGGTCGGTCCTCAGCATTTGGCCCGGGCAAACGCCAGCATCGAAATTCCCCGTGCGATCAGCTCATTCGCCGTCCCGCTGGCCGTGGGCCTCGCCATCGGCCAAGCGCCCGCCGCGTTGATATTCGCTGTTGCCTGCGCCGCGTCAGGTGTTGCCGTGATGGCTTCGGTTTCCCTCCCGAAATTCGACATCGTGCAAAAGCCGGCGTCAAGAGTTCTCCCGCAGATCCTGGAGGGTGCCCGGTATGTTGTCCGGCATCCACTGCTGCTGCCCATCTCGCTTTGCGCGGTCTTCTGGAATCTCGCGTTTGCGGCGCTGCTGGTCATTATGGTCCCCGTGATTAAGGAGATCTATCGCCTTAGTGCCGGGACATTCGGCATCTGTCTCGCCGCATTCGGATTGGCTGCCATTTTGGGGAGCTGGCTGGCGGGCCGTTTTTCCAATCGGATCTCGCCTTCTGTCATCCTGCTGTTCGGACCGGGGAGTTCTGTGCTTGCGGCCTGCGGTCTGCTTGCGATCCAGCCCGAGACCGGAGAATTCTGGCTTTACGCCACCTTTTTTCTGCTTGGCTTCGGGCCGTCGATGTGGCTCGTCGTCCAGAACTCGGTTCGTCAGCTTGTCACGCCACCTGCGATGCTCGGGCGGGTGAATGCGGTCATCCAAACGGCCATCTATGGGATAAGGCCCTTGGGCGCGCTTCTGGGAGGTCTCGTCGCGGGTTCTGCCGGTCCGCAGGCCGGGCTTGCTTTCGTGGCGATCGCCTATCTTGCGTCATTTGCCGTTTCGGTCTTCAGCGATCTCCGGTCGGTCACCAGCTTCGGGTCCCTTGGGTTGCCCGCGAGCGACTAAGCCGACCGTTAAAGAAAACGCTGTTTGTCAGTCTTCCTGCGTGGAGATCCACCAGACGATGCCGTTCGGGTCGGCGATCCCGCCGCGATAGTCGCCATCGCCGGAGCGGCTCATCGCCTGGATGATCTGACCACCCGCCTCAACGGCCCTTGCAAACGCGGCGTCGGCATCCGCGACATAGACATGCACATGAGCAGCGACGGTTTCCGGCATTTCGCCCAGCATGATGACGGTATCATCGAGACGCGCCTCGGCATGCTTGATCCCGGCGCCGCCTTCCCGGGTGTGAATGCGCAGCCGGGTGGCCGAGAAGGCATGCTCCAGAAACCGAAGCGTCGCCTCGGCGTCGCGCACGATCAGGTAAGGGCTGGCGGACGTATAGCCGTCGGGTTTCCAGGACATGAGAAGAGAGTAACACGCTGTGTCAATCGGCAAAACGGGTCTTTGAAGCGCGGGCGTTTTTTTCGGTGTTCTTGAAAACCTCGTTCATTTACATTTGTCTATTTTACAAAGGCTTATGCATCGTCATTCCATTTGCACCGTAAAGTCTTGTGTAGAATTCAATTGCATATCTATCGGTCATGCCGGCTATGAAGTCACAAGCAGTTCGGTACCGATTTAGCTCATCGCCACCGCAAAAAGTCTCTCTGAAGTCATCCGGCAGTAACCTTTCACCACCATCCTTTATAATTGCTTCGAAAATCTTTTTTACGATGTCTCGCCCTCTATACTCTACAACTTGTAGTGCGGGAGCGCGAATTATAGTTTCAAATGTTATGTTTTTCAGCACTTCCACTATGATAAATGTATATACGTCGAGCCGCGCTTGGTGCAATTGCGGGTATTTCTTATGCTTTTTTACTTCAATACCGTTGAGGGCCATTTCAACCAACTTGGAAGTAAATCTTGTCCGATAGTATCCGTTTTCAGCCAAAGTTTGCGATGCCTGTTGCGACTGTGCAGCATAGTACATTTTCTTTGCTTCTGCGGACATCTTCCTTTTTTTAAGTAACTTGTACTCGTTTTTTCCAAATTCAAATAATTCTTCAACGAAAACGTAGTGCAGTATTTCTTGAATGTCGCTTGTGTTAACTTTCATGTTTGGGTGGTCTGGATACTGTTTCTTCAGTCTTTTGTTGATTGTTTTGACAACGTTCTCATAGATATTTGATGGAAGTACAAATAGGTCCAAAGGTTTCTTGAATCCGCTTTTGAATACATCTTCGAGATCATACGTCGAATATGCAATATCATCTGCAATATCCATAATGCTGCATTCAATTGTTTTAAACTTCCCTCTGAAATATTTTCCTAGTACAGCTCTCTTTATTTCTTTAACGAGTTCGAAGTCGCCTCTGTAGTACCCCTTTACTACTTCTTCTTTGTTCTCTCTGTCTCGGCTTCGTTCTGGAATAGGGTTGTCATATTTCAACACAGAGGCGAGTGATCTGTAGGTAAGTCCAAGACCACGCCGCTGATCAGAGCCATCTTGGTCGAATACTATGTACTCGCTGGTTGCTGGCAGAGCATTTTCTTTCTTTTCAAGCCGAGAGAGTATTCTAAGTGTCTGTGCATTCCCTTCAAATCCACCATGGTCGCGCATGCATTCATCCAACGCTTCCTCGCCGTTGTGACCAAATGGAGGGTGTCCTAAATCGTGTGCTAGGCCAGCAAATTCAACTAAATCAGGTTCAATTTTTTTGTTTTTGTTTTTAAAGAGTTTATGAGTTTCATTTAGCTTAATGGCAATTGATTTGGCAATTTGTGCTACTTCTAAAGAGTGCGTAAGTCGATTTCTGAAAAAATCGCTTTCGACTCCAGGAAATACCTGAGTTTTACCTTGAAGTCGCCTGAAAGAAGCAGAATGTAACAACCTAGCATAATCTCTACGCCAAGCGCTACGATAGGGTTCCGTACTGGCAATTTTACTTGCAACGGCGTGGCGCTTAGAATCTGTCTTGCGATAGAGACCCGGCATTGGGTTATTTTGCCCTTACTTTTTTGCGTTTGCGAACTTTCCCGTAGCTATAGATCTTCTAATCGATATCCATTTGTCGTTCGTTGTATTTTCAGCTGCATGCTGCAGTGATTGAATATCTCGGCGTACCGTCTGATAAAGCCCACTGTCACGGTTTTCGCTACCCTTGATTGAAGGTGCTGCCTGCTTTTTAACGTTGCGATCTTTCATGTCAGATCTCCCCAAGACACTTGTTCACACTAAAGCGAGTCAGTTTTGTTTGGTATCATATTCACTCTTTGTCGTCGGAATAAGTTGATTTCGAGTGAAAAAAATAGGTGCCCTTGTTTTGTACACAGCCAAAATGGGGCCTCTGTACCGATTAATCACTGCCCCGGCCGCCCGCTCTTCTTCGGCCGTCCTCGGCGTTTCTTCTCGTCGACAGGATCCTCATAGGACCCCGCGCCGATCTTGCCGCGGCGCACGGGCTGTACCGGATCGTCGTTGCCTAGGGGCACTTCCGTTCGACCGACCGTCATCTCGTCAAGCGTGTTCTTTCGGACCTTCTGCGAAGGTCCTGGCAGGTTTTCGCTCACGGTCGCATCGGCCTGTCGGCCTGACCTCCGCGAGGGCGCGCCATCAGGCGCGGCGCCTGTTCGGCTTGCGGGCCCTTGGCCCGAGTTCTTTTCCCTTGCAGCTCTCGCGCGGTCTTTTGCGGTTTCCTTTTTCTTGCCGCTGGCGCCTTCCTTGGTGCCGCCGGCACCGAATTTGCGGTTGCCCCTGAAGCCGCCGGTCCTGTCGTCGACGTCGGACTGTCGAGCCATGGCGTCGTCCGCCACCGCCAGTTCGGTTTCCTGCAGACGCTTGATCTCGTCGCGCAGGCGTGCGGCGGTCTCGAAGTCGAGATCGGCGGCGGCGTCGCGCATCTGTTTTTCCAGATCCTCGATATGGGCGGCGAGGTTGTGGCCGACGAGAGAGCCTTCTTCTGCGAAGCCTGCATCCACCGTGACATGGTCCTGCTCGTAGACGCTGTCGAGAATGTCGGCGATGTTGCGCTTGACGCTTTCCGGGGTGATGCCGTGCTCTTCGTTGTAGCCGAGCTGCTTTTCCCGCCGGCGGTTGGTTTCCGCGATCGCCCGTTCCATGGAGCCGGTCATGTTGTCGGCGTAGAGGATCACCTTGCCGTCAACGTTACGCGCGGCGCGGCCGATGGTCTGGATCAGCGAGGTTTCGGAGCGCAGGAACCCCTCCTTGTCCGCGTCCAGAATGGCAACAAGCGCGCATTCGGGAATGTCGAGACCTTCACGCAGCAGGTTGATGCCGACCAGCACGTCGAAGGCGCCGAGGCGCAGGTCGCGGATGATCTCGATCCGCTCCAGGGTGTCGATGTCGGAGTGCATGTAGCGCACGCGGACGCCGTTCTCGTGAAGATATTCGGTCAGATCCTCGGCCATGCGCTTGGTCAGCGTGGTGACGAGCGTGCGGTAGCCCTTCTGAGCGATTTCGCGCACCTCGCCGAGGAGATCGTCCACCTGGGTGGAGGCCGGGCGGATGTCGATCACCGGGTCGACAAGGCCGGTTGGGCGGATCACCTGTTCGGCGAAAACGCCGCCCGACTGTTCCATCTCCCAGGAGCCGGGGGTGGCCGAGACCGCGACCGATTGCGGCCGCATGGCGTTCCATTCCTCGAAGCGCAGCGGGCGGTTGTCCATGCAGGAGGGCAGGCGGAAGCCGTACTCTGCCAGCGTTGCCTTGCGGCGGAAGTCGCCCCGGTACATGGCGCCGATCTGCGGTATGGTGACATGGCTCTCGTCGGTGAAAACGATGGCGTTGTCCGGCAGGTATTCGAACAGGGTGGGGGGCGGTTCGCCCGGCTTGCGGCCCGTTAGATAACGCGAATAGTTCTCGATGCCCGCACAGGAGCCGGTTGCCTCCAGCATTTCCAGATCGAACATCGTGCGCTGTTCGAGCCGCTGTGCTTCCAGCAGGCGGCCATGGGTGTTCAGTTCCTCCAGCCGGTGCTTCAGCTCTTCCTTGATCGACTTGATCGCCTGGTTCAGCGTCGGCTTGGGCGTGACATAGTGCGAATTGGCGTAGATCTTGACGCTTTTCAGCTCGCCCGACTTCTTGCCGGTGAGCGGGTCGAACTCGGTGATCGACTCGATTTCGTCGCCGAACAGGGAAATGCGCCAGGCGCGGTCCTCATAGTGGGCCGGGAACAGCTCGATCGTGTCGCCGCGCACGCGAAAGGCGCCGCGCTGGAAGGCGGCGTCGTTGCGCTTGTATTGCAGGGCGACCAGATCGGCGATCAGCTGGCGCTGGTCGATGCGCTCGCCGACCTCAATGGCGAAGGTCATCGCCGTGTAGGTCTCGACCGAGCCGATACCGTAGATGCAGGAGACCGAGGCGACGATGATGACGTCGTCGCGTTCCAGAAGCGCACGGGTGGCCGAGTGGCGCATCCGGTCGATCTGCTCGTTGATCGAGCTCTCCTTCTCGATATAGGTGTCCGTGCGCGGGACATAGGCTTCCGGCTGGTAGTAGTCGTAGTAGGAAACGAAATACTCGACAGCATTGTCCGGGAAGAAGGATTTGAACTCGCCGTAGAGCTGGGCCGCCAGGGTCTTGTTGGGTGCGAGGATCAGAGCCGGGCGCTGGGTACGCGAGATGACCTGCGCCATGGTGTAGGTCTTGCCCGAGCCGGTGACACCGAGCAGCACCTGCGTCTGTTCGCCGGTTTCCATGCCTTCGACCAGCTCGGCAATTGCGGTCGGCTGGTCACCCCGGGGCTCGTATTCGGATTTCAGAGCGATCTCGACACCGCCCTCGGACTTGGCCGGACGTTCCGGGCGGTGCGGCACCCACATTTCGCCGTTCTTGTGCAGCGGGTTGCCGGATTCAATCAGCGCAGACAGGGCCTCAACCGTCGCGGTCGCGCCCTGGTTGCCGCCAAGATCACCATAGCGGCCATCCGCCGCTGATTTCTTCTTGTTGTCCTTCTTGTGCTGCTTGAGCTTTTCTTCAAGCTTCTCGGCCTCCTCCAGAGACATGTCGAGGCCGGCGACCGGGTTCAGACCGCCCGCTGCGCGTTCGCGCGCGCTGTCGGCTTTACCTATAGACGTTCCCCGCGCGGACTTTGTCGGTTTTTCGATCTTGCCCTTGGCCTTCGCACCCTTGGGAGAGAGCTTCGCCTTGCGGCCTTCCTGAACGTCCTTGGCGACCGCGCCGTCGCCGCCTGCACGTTCGCGCTCGCGTGACGAGGTGCGAGCAGTGCGGCTGATGGTTCCGGGTGCGCCGGGGGCGAGGTCCTTCGGTGCGGCCGGATCCTTGATCTTCGATTTGGACCTGGGGGCCGGCTTTTCAGCCTCCTCGGCGATTTCGGCAGCCCAGTCGCTGATGGAGCCGGAGAGCGGCGCACCGGAGAGCGGTTTTTGCGGGGCTTCACCGAACCCTTCGGGCGCGGTGGTGTCTACGGAACGGGATTTGGAGGAACGCTTTTGCATGGGGGCAATATGGTCCTGTTCCGCGCGCGAGGAAAGGGGGCTCAGACGACTTCAGGAGGCTTTTCCGGACTTCCTGTCAGTCTCCTGACATCATGGTGTCAGGAGAGAGCGAATTCCGCCTGTCTT
Source organism: Roseibium sp. HPY-6 (assembly GCF_040530035.1). Taxonomy (NCBI): domain Bacteria; kingdom Pseudomonadati; phylum Pseudomonadota; class Alphaproteobacteria; order Hyphomicrobiales; family Stappiaceae; genus Roseibium; species Roseibium sp. HPY-6. The sequence continues at coordinate 1,354,726 of NZ_JBEWCD010000001.1, read as the reverse complement.
TTGGCGTTTCGTTCGGCGCGAAGACCGCGAGCCAAAGGTCATTTTGGGGAACTAGATGTGGGTAGGTGTCCGTTACGGCACTTCTTTCGGTTGCTAATGCGCGTATCGGCCCGTTAGGCTCGGTAAGTCGGTGATTCCGCTCCTGCGGGCCCGGCCCGTCGGGGGATAGGAATTGGCTGGTTTCGCTGGAGCGCGGGGGGCGTTTTCAAGTGAGCGTGCGGCGCTTGCTGCAGTTCTGTTGCCGCTGTTTTCCTTTATCGCCAGTTGCTCGGGCATTCCGGTCGAAACACTCACCACCTATGCCGATGCATTCACACAGGCTCGGGATGCCGGTGATCTGCTTATTGACGAGATTTCACCGATTGTTTCCGGCAGGACGCCAACTGCCAGCACCGCCAAATGCGGGACGTCGCGTTTGGGATACCCGCAGTGCTTTGACCCAAGCACCGCACGTGGCGGCACGGAAGCCCGTCTCAACGAAGACCCCGCAATTGTCGCCCGGCGCGACGCCCTGTCCGCCGTCGCAATCTACAACGGAATGCTGGTCGATATCGCCGAAGGCAAGAACACTGCCGCCTTCAACAATCGGGTTGACGAACTCGCGACGCTCGCCAACTCCGTCGCTGCTATCGGCATTGTGCCGGGCGGCGGGCTCTCCGCGCTCATTCCGCAAGGCGCAACATATGCCAGCGATATTGCGCAAAGGTTTGGTCAGGCGCGTGCCGGCGCCGCAGTTCGACAGTCAATCCTGCAAAGCAAGGGTGATATTCAGGAGCTTTTGCAGGCACTTGGTGACGACACCAGCCAGATCTACACGATTTTCCTGCGGGCGCGCGAAATCGACCTCGTGAACATCCGGGCGGAGCGGCGCATTGCCGAACTCTCCGGCAACACGCAGGCCGTCGGGTTGGCGAACAGGAAATTCAGCGCGACGTCAAGAAGCATCGCCGAGTTTCACGAAAGCCTGACGGCCTATGTCGAATTGCTTGAACAGACTTCCACAGCGCTCGATGTGCTCGTAGCGGCGGCCGAAACGCCGCAGGTGACTACCGCCAATCTGACGCGCGTTGCTGTCGAAGCCGAGGAAGTTCGCCGCCGGTCTGAGGCGTTCTGGGTCGCGATCCGGAAGGTCCGCCTTACAGCGATGGGCAGCCGCTAAACGGGGGCCGTTGTCGACACGCAAGGCGCAATTCGCGTCTCCGGAAAATTCCGACACTTGTATTGCTTGCACCACTTCGCGTTTACTCTAGGTCAGCGTCGGGAGAGAAACCTTGAAGTGTCCTGCCGAGGCATTTTTCGGAGGGGGGGTGCCATGGATTCACCAGAAGAAGTTCTTGCAAAACTCAATGATGAACTATCGGCGGCCAATCTGATTGATCTGATTGACCAGGCGCAGTCAATTGAAGAAGTCGTCGCGATACAGAAGTTTGCCAATGAACTACTCGGAAAGCGGCTGCTTGAGAGTGTGGCGGGATTTCGCGCCGGAACGCGCCGATTCCTGAACGTGACCGAGAACATCCTCAAGTCGATCGACGACCTGGACACGAGCTTTTTCAAGATCACTCCGGACAGAGATCCCGACGCTGCACCGGCGCTCGCCGCTCTCAACAACCGTCTTTCCGAAGCGCTGCGCCTGTTTCACGACGACGAGGGGCTGCGCAAGACCCATAACTCGGAAGAGCAGGCGGAAGACCTGGAAGACGACGAAAAGAAACTGGCTCCGGTGATCGACCCGGTAACCATTCCCGACGACATCGTGCCGGACAAGATCCTGGTTGCCCCCAAGACCTCGACCAGCCGGGAATTCGCCGAAATCGCGGATGAATATGTCAGGTTCTTCGTCTCGGCGGGCTACAAGAACGACCGTGAAGCCCTCATCAAGAAGTTCGCGCTTAAAGCTGTGGGCAACCAGTCGCGCTATGAAGCCGTCGGAACGCCGCTTGGCATTCCGTGGTGGTTCATCGCCGGGATCCACCTTCTGGAATCGACGTACAATTTTTCGACGCACCTCCACAATGGCGATCCACTGACAAAGCGGACATTTCGCGTTCCATCCGGCAAGCCGAAGAAATGGAATCCGCCAAACTCCTGGGAAGCAAGCGCGCAGGATGCCCTACGCCATCAAAAGCTGGCCGGACTGAAGGATTGGTCCCTGCCCAGGGCGCTCTGGCGCTGGGAGCGTTATAACGGGTGGGGGTACCGGAAAAAACGCCTGCCGACGCCCTATCTGTGGAGCTTTTCGTCGATCTACGACAAAGGCAAATATGTCGGAGACGGTGTTTTCAGCAAGACGGCTGTCTCCAAGCAGTGCGGGTGTGCCACCTTTTTGAAATTCCTGCATGAAAACGGCCATGTCGACCTGAAGCTGGACCTCACCAGCGAGGACGAGCAGAACCAGCCTGACTCCGATGCGGATGTCAGTGCAGTCGTCGATAACAACCAGCCGAATATCGATGACAACGTTCCGCCGGAACATCCCTTTCAGGCGTTCTTTGACAAGAACCTTCCCGACATCAGGTATTTCAAGTGGCACGAGTTTCTGATCAAGGGCGGTTCGCATTCAAGCAACGGTCTGAACACGGATCCGCCCGAGCATCTGTGGGAAAATGTCCTGCCGCTGGCCCGGGCTCTGGACGAATTCAGGGACCAGATTGGCCTGCCGGTCGTCCTCACCAGCGTTTATCGCAGCCCGGCCTATAACGCCAAAATCGGAGGTGCGACGCGCAGCCAGCACATGGCGTTTACCGCGGCCGATTTCAAAGTTGCCGGCGGCGGTGGGGGTGGAACGTCGGCTTGGGCCAAGCGCATGAAGACGATACGGGCGTCCGGTCTGTTTGAAGGGGGGATCGGCGTTTACAACACATTTGTGCATGTCGACGTGCGCGGCACCCGCGCCAACTGGTAATCCGGAACGAGGGCATTTGACGGGAGAGGGTGACCCCGCTTTCGCCTTATGCTGATCGTTGCCCCTGCTGGCGTCTGTCCGCAACCACGGTCGGTTGCTGCCGCCTGTAGAGATCTTCGATACACACCGCCATGTTGCGTCCGTTTTCCTTGGCGCAGTAAAGCGCCTGATCGGCGAGAGCAAGCAGGTGCGAGGCCGTGTCGGCGTGTTTGGGCGCAGTTGCCCAGCCGATGCTGACGCCAATCTGGGCAAGGCCGCCGGAAACCGGAATGGGCTGTGCGATGGCCTCGATCAACGTGTCGCAGAGCCAGCGCATGCGGTTCTCGTCGACCGGACCTGTGAGGAGTGCCATGAACTCGTCGCCGCCGGTTCTGGCAATCAGGGCGTGCTTCGACAAAACGGTGCGCAGGCGATGGGCTGCCTGTCGGATCACCATGTCACCGGCCTCGTGCCCGAACGTGTCGTTGACCGCCTTGAAGCGATCGAGATCGATCGCCATGACGGCGCAGGGCGTGGTGTGGCACTGGGCGATGGCGCGCTCAAAGGCATTGTGGAAGTGCGGACGGTTGGCAAGCCCTGTCATAAGGTCGTGGGTTGCCATGCGCCGGTTGAGGGATTCACTGTCTTCCAGAGCCCTGGATTTTTGTGCCAGCTTGCGCGCGAAAAACGCACCGATTGCCACAAACATCAAGACAAGTATGGCTGCGATGGGTCCGATGGCGTTGCGGATCTTGCTGCCCGGCGCTTCGCTGGTCCATTCGAAATATCCGATCGGCTTGTGGCCGTGGACTGCGACGGGAACGCTTGCCTCGTGATGGTCCTCACCCGCGACATAGATGAAATCCTGCAGGAGCAAGGTCTCACCGATTTCGGACAGAAAAGCTTCTTCGATCAGGGCAACGGACACGATGACCCCAGGAGGTCCGTCCGGCAGTGCCAGATCATCGGATTCAGGAACAATGGCCATGGCGCTGACGAGAGCCGGTTTGCCGGCGACATCGCGGACGTCGGTCGCGTATATCGGCGCGAGTTCGCCTTTTTCAACATATTTGACCTTGAAACCTTCCGCAGCCGGGCGGCGCACGGCCTGATAGCCGATCCTGGCCTTGGCGACGAGGTCGCGGGTGGCATCCAGAATCTCCTGGCCAGCAATCGGCGGAACGATTTCGTCTTCCGCAGCGACCAGGATGAGATCATTCTTGCCGTCGACGATCAGCGTCCAGTCATGGTGGAAATCAAGCCACATCTGGCGGGCAATCTCGTGGGCGAATTCATCGTCGATGCGGTCGTCGATCTGAACTTCGCGGGCCGTCTTGTCGTTGACGGCAATGAATGTCTGATGCCGCGCTTCGAGTTCCAGACTGTGCTCCAGGGCCTCGGTGACAAGAGCGCGCTCGTGACGCAATGCAAGCTGGTCGGCGCTGTGGGTGGTGCTGAGGAACAGATAAGCCATGGCGAAGACGCCGCCAGCAAGAAGCATCGAGATCGAGGCGTAGGCGAGATGCCGCAGCCGGACCCTTTGCGCCTTGTCCTCACCGGCCTTCGCCAATATGCCTTTGTTCTGCCTGTTCCCTGTCACGCCCCGGCTCCCTGTTCGCAGAAGTCCCTTGCCCGGGAGAGTGATGGCACGCCGACGATGAAAACGAGGTTTGCAACACCCGAAAAGGCCCGTGTTTTGAGAGTCTCAGTTAATGTGAGGTTAGGGCGTGAATGCAGATTTTAGGAAGATCAGGGGAGCTTTTTTCAGGAGTTGCAGCGATGAGGCTGCAAGGAGGTTTTACAAGCTATAGGCCGGGTGGATAATGTTGACCTCTCCCGTCGAAGCCAAGGAGAATGCGATGGAGCTCGACCGAAGACGCCTTATGAGCCTTGCCGCGACCGGAGGCTTGGGAATGATGCTGCCCGGACTTTCGGCAAATGCGGCCGCGACCTCTTCGACGGGTTTCATTCAGCACTTTTCCGGTCAGGGTGCGAAAGTCCTTGATCCGCTCCCTCTGATAACCGGCGTTGGGTTCAACGGCGGGCTCAGATATGACGATACGCGGCCGTCCTATCCCGACGCTGCCTCCATTTGTGTTCAACCGGCCTGCCGCATTGAGGATGGTGGCAAGTCAACGGAGCCAGGGGTTCTTGCGCTGTTTCACATCATGGTTCTCAATTTGCCGGCCGGCGCGGGGCCTGGGGACGCTCTTGGCCAGCTCTTCGGCTATCTCGTCGACAACATGGAAATTGACCCGGACAAGCTGGTCTTTGTATCGACCGAAGTGTTTGAACGCTATTTCAATGCCGAGCCAGTGTTTCAAAAGGGGCGCTTCGTAAAAAGAGATCTGGCGGAGGCACAGGCAGCAGGGGATGGTTCCGGCTTTTTCGCGCCAGCAGGCCATCCTGATACGAAGGGCTTTGCGACTGTCAGTATTCATTACCCGAGCGGAGAGGGGACGCCAGGTGAGCTGTCCTACCCACTTCCGGGTTACCTGGAGATCGGTGAGATCAGCCTGGCGGAGCCGTCGTCAGGCGGAGGCGGAGGCGTCGGTGGCGGCCTCGGCCTGGAACGGCTTGCCATGGCGACAGGCGCAGCGGCACCGACTTTCTCGGAAAGTCGCGTGTCGCTTTTTGAAATGGTTGGCCAGGAAGCATCGAAATCCGGCGCTGAATTTCCGATCGGGCTGGAGGCATTCGCCGAATAGGCGACAACCTCACTCGCCCCTCGGAAACCGCTGTCCTTCCTCGACCTCGTTGAGATCCATATGGTTGCGCATGTAGCGTTCGGAGGCTTTCTGGAGGGGCTGGTAGTCCCATGGGAAATAGGCGCCGTTGCGAAGGGCTTCGTAGACGATCCAGCGCCGCGCTTGCGACTGACGAACCTCCGCATCAAAAGCGCCCATGTCCCAACGCGCCCGAACTGCGTCGGCAAACCGCTCGCAAGCGTCGGCATAGGCCGGGTCTTCTGCGAGATTTTCGAGCTCAAACGGATCGTCGGCAAGATTGAAGAGTTGCGGCGGATCCAGCTCGCAGTGAATGTACTTCCAGTCACCTTCGCGGATGCCGACCAGCGGGGCGTAGGAGGCTTCAGCGGCGTATTCCATGAGGACCGGTGAGCTTCGCTCTTCTCCGGTCGCGAGTGGCAGCAGGCTCTCGCCATTGGTCCACGGCATGATTTCGCTCATGTCGATGCCGACCAGATCACAGGCGGTCGGCAATACGTCGAGCGTGCTGACAGGTGCGGTGACATGCTTTGGGGAAAGGTTCTTGTCGCAGATCATCAAGGGGACGCGCGAAGATCCTTCAAAGAAGGTCATCTTGAACCAGAGACCACGCTCGCCCAGCATGTCGCCGTGGTCCGAAACGAACAGGATTGTCGTGTCGTCTGCCAGGTGCATGGCCTCGAGCGCGTGTAGGATCTCGCCAATCTTGTCGTCGAGATACGAGATATTGGCGAAATAGGCACGGCGAGAGCGACGGACATCTTCTCCGGTTATGTTGAAACTGCGCCAGTCGTTGGCATCGAAAATGCGCTTTGAATGAGGATCGTGATCCTCGTAGTCCATTGCCGGGATTTCCGGCAGCAGGTGCTCGCAGTCCTCATAAAGATCCCAGTACTTCTTCCGCGCGACATAGGGGTCGTGAGGGTGTGTGAAGCTGACCGTGAGGCAGAAGGGACGGTCATACTTGCCGCGGCCATAGTCATAAATCTTCCGAACAGCCTGGAAGGCGACGTCGTCGTCGTATTCCATCTGATTGGAAATTTCGGCAATGCCGGCTCCAGTGACCGAGCCCATGTTGTGATACCACCAGTCGATGCGTTCTCCCGGTTTGCGGTAGTCGGGAGTCCAGCCGAAATCGGCAGGGTAGATGTCCGTGGTCAACCTTTCCTCGAAGCCATGCATCTGGTCGGGCCCGACGAAATGCATCTTGCCCGAAAGGCATGTCGTATACCCGGCCCGGCGAAGGTGATGGGCATAGGTCGGAATATCCGAAGCGAATTCAGCCGCGTTGTCATAGACGCCCGTCCGGCGCGGCAGTTGCCCGGACATGAAACTGGCCCGGCCCGGGGCGCAAAGCGGCGAGGCCGTGTAGGTGTTCTGGAACCGAACCGACCGCGCAGCAAGGTTCTTCAAGTTCGGTGCATGGAGAAAATCGGCAGGCCCATCGGGAAACAGGGTGCCGTTCAGCTGATCCACCATCAAGATCAGAATGTTCTTGCGAGAAGTCATGGCATTCCCCGTGGCTGGATCTGAGTCGCTGAAAGCGTATCTGGTTCTTGATTGGTCAATCAATCAAAACACGGACATCTGTTGCCGATTTCCGACATCCGGGTCTTGTTCAATGCGGCCCGGATTAGAAAATGAAACCGGTTTTTTGTCGTTGAGAGCGCCACACAACTTCGTCCGTCGCCAAGTCTGGATGGTGATTTTTGCCGGACTTGTCGTCCCGGTTTCATGCGCAAGCGGCAAGGCCATGGTCCGGCACCCCGTGTGACCGAGGGAAGGATAGGCGACAAAGCAAGAGGTTACCGGGTTCCGGCCTTCCGCTGTGCTTCAGCCGGAATGACCAATCCGTCGACCTGGGATCAACTTACAAACCCATATCGGCGTAAACAGGACAGAAAAGGCTCTTGACCTGGAGTGCGCTCCAACATGTATGTGAAGCAGATCGTTCTGTTCGGAGACAGTCATGCGGATTGGTGATCTTGCTGAAAAGTCGGGACTCTCGACCGACACGCTGCGTTACTACGAGAAGATCGGTCTTTTGCCGAAACCGCCTCGCGATGGCGGCGGACGCCGGGTCTATGACGAGACGGTTCTGCGCTGGATTGACTTTCTTGCCAGGCTCAAATCGACCGGCATGGGCATCAAGGGCCGTCTGCGTTATGCGGATCTGCGCACGAAGGGCGCAGCTTCGCTGACCGAGCGCAGACAAATGCTCGAGACTCATCGGGAAAAGGTCGCGGGCGACGTTGCACGTCTGACCGAGATGCTGACGGTACTGGACGAAAAAATCGACCTCTACAAAAGGATGGAGGCCGGCGAAGCTGTCGACCCAGCCTTTGAAAACTGCGCCCGGACCGAACACGGCGCGCAGCCATCTTCGAAAGGCATTGACGATGAGCGAAGCACTGAACCGGGGACGGGAAATAGCGCGCCGCCTCAACCCTGATCTGGAAGCAACCCTCAGGTCCAGATACGACGATCTGCTGCCAGGCTTCACGGAGAGTCTCGTGGAGTGGGGCTACGGGCGGCACTACGCGCGGCCGGGGCTCGATCTGAAAACACGGCAGCTCTGCACGATTGCGGCTCTCACGGTGCTGGGCGGGCAAACGGCGCCGCAACTGAAGGTCAACATCGAACACACGCTTGCAGCGGGCGCGAGCCGGGTCGAAATCGTCGAGGCGATCTGGCAGATGGCGGTCTACGGCGGACTGCCGGCTGCGATCAATGGCTTGAACGCAGCGCGCGAAGTGTTTGCTGAGCGGGATCAGACGTCGCAATCTGAACAGGCGCGATAATGATTGGCCTGGTCGCAAAGACTGCGTCGTAAAATGAACCGGCAAGGCCCGGCACAAGGTATCGGGTTTCAAGCCTGAGCAATCCAGCGCTCAGATCGCAATGACGGGTTATTGTTTGCGACCAGTAACCCGTCGTGCCCGGCAATTTCCGTTCTGAAAACAGGGAAAGATAGCAAGGGGTCGTCAATACGCCCGGACATTGCCCGGAACGGGACAGCAGGGAAGCGATGACGGCAAGCTGGATTGTTGATCAGCTGCGTTGAAAGACGCGCGAACTCATGGATGAAAGATTTCCTCGATGAGACTGGTCTGGGCGGCGCTGCGTTACCGATCCGCCGCCTTGCCACCGGAATGCCCCAGATCCTTGTCGGGCCACAGAAGATCTCGCAAGCGTTGCTTCAGAACCTTTGCTTCGGGAAAGCCGCCGTCGGTAGTTCTGTCCCAAACAGTTGTGCCGTTACACGAAATAACAAAGATGCCACCGGTGCCGGGGACAAGTGTCACGGCGCCGGTTTCCTCGGAAAAGGTGCTAAGGATTTCCTGCGCCATCCAGGCGGATCTGAGCAACCAGTTGCATTGGCGGCAGTAGGTAATGATGATATGGGGCGAGGGGACGTCGGTCATGGCGTCTGGCCTTCACTTTCAGCAAGAGCAAACGAACTTCAGCGCTTGTGACACATTCAACCTCCCTACCGCCAGATATTCGTGAGGCGTTTCAGGCGCATTCCGAGCTTTTCAAGATCTGCGGCGCGGTTCGTGCAGCGAAGCGTCAGACGGGTTTGAGCAATCGCGTCTATCGTCTGGAAGCCGACATGGGGTGCTTTTTCCTGCGTCTTCCGAGGCCGGAAACAGCAGGTATGGTGGACCGCTTTTCAGAAGCGTGGAACATCGACATTGCCGCCGGGCTCTCGGTTGCGTTGCCACCGGTTTTCTGCGAACCGGAGAGCGGCATTCTGCTGACCCCTGCCGTTGAACCCGTCTCGCTGGCCGCTGACGCCCTGGCTGTTCAGCTCGGGAAAGCTATCGGGCGGCTCCACGCATCCGGAGCCGTTTTTAAAGGCCAGCTGAGCGCAGACCGCGTCATCGAAGCCCAAAGAGAGGTTTTGTCGGCGCGGTCAGATTTGTTGAACGAAGTGAAGTCGCTTGAAAGTGTGCTCGTGGAGTTGTCGCTGCTTGAAGCCGGATCGCTGCCGAACAGGCTGGTGCCAAGCCATGGAGACCTTTCGCCGGGCAATTGTCTGGCAACATCGGACACGTTCTGGCTTATCGACTGGGAATATTCCGCAATGGCGGCACCGGAATGGGATATTGCGTACACGGTGCTTGAACACGCGTTTTCAGTTTCGCAGGAAAGGGTGCTGGTTGGGGCTTATCAGGCCGTAGTTCCCGATGCACGTTGTCCGACGCCCCGGCAAGTCGAGATCATGAAAGTCAAATGTGATGCTGTTTCGGCGCTTTGGGCGCTGGAACAACTCCGCCAGGAAAGCGACCGCACGGATTTCCTTGCCTTTGCGCGTGAAAGGCGAGATCGGGCCCTTTCCAGGGCTGCAAACTTTATTCGATGACTGGCGGACGTCTGTCCGGGTCGGCCAAACAGAGTTTGTAGTGCTCATTCATACGCTCGCGCAGCGACTGATCGTCAGGTTCGACGACGAGCATGGTCCAGGTTCCGTCAGATTTCAGATGATCGAGTGTGCAGCTGCAGGCTGCCACGCACAGGTCCGGTTCCCCAAGCGTTTGTGAACAGGCGGCGGAACAATTGCCGACAAATGCACTTGCTGCACGATCGACTTCCGGGCTGACCATTGCCGCGGCCCAGACCAGTCCGTAGAGGATCGGCTGGTGCAGCAGGTAAATCGACAGCGAATGCCGGCCCATCAACCGTGTGAGACCGCCAGCGCGCCCGGAAAATGACAACACTGACAGGCGTTGCCAGATCTGCAGTTTTCGAAACACCTTTGAAAGGCTCAGTCCGGCAAGAGCGATACCGGCCCAGGGGGCAATGGGCACATAATCTACGCTCCCGAAACCGGGGGTTCCCAAACCTGTCCAAAGCCACGGAGCACCGTCGAAGGCAGCGGAGCTTGCCCAGAGTGGGAGAGTGAGCAGAAACAGGGCCGCGGCACCTGAGGTCCAGAATGGTGATCGCAGGAATGGCAGTGAAATCAAACTTGAAGCCGCAATGCAGTGGAGGATCCCGAACCGCACGAAATTCTCACCGAACGTGAAAAACGTCACCAGGGAAACGGTTGCCGCAGCGGCGGCAATGACCGCAAATCGCCGCCAGAAGGACTGCCAACGAATGCCGGTGTGATGCGCAAGATCCAGGCTGACCCCGGCCAGAAACAGAAAGCTTCCGGCAATCGTCACAGCAAAGGCCCGCCAACCCGTACCCTGGGCCACAGGCCAGTCGACAAAGGCAAACCAATAAAGATCCCAGGAGAAGTGGTAGATCGCCATGGCGACGACCGCCGCGCCACGGGCAAGGTCCAGCACCGCCAAACGACCGGGCGGCGTCCCGGAACTTTTTGTAGAAACTTGCATCTCCCGATCGCTATCGGATCAGGGACAGTTTCTCAAGTGATCTGTCTTCCTAGCTGCTGAAAGCAACAACCAATGTTGTGATCAAAGCTGTTGCGGCGAGCATAGCGCCAACAAACGGCCACGGAGACGGACGATGAACGGTAAACGCATCGCGGTTCGCCGGGTCTTGCAGCATTGCCCTCAACTCCCTAGTCCCACCATGAACTTTGGCGAGAGTGGGGCAATTCGCGTGATGCGAAAAGCCCGGAATTGATATCCAGCTCTGTTTTCCCAAGAAAAACATCGAGGTGTGGAGCATCCGGCAAAGCAGTGCGTCACCTCTTGACGTCGATAACGGCCTGAAAAATTGGGTGTTTCTCCCAATTGTCGCTCTTGAGAAGTTTCTCTTGTGGATCAGCGCGAAAGCGTCAGGCGGCACCGGACAAGGAAAGTTCCTCGACAGTATTACGGATGATGCGGCTGATATGTGCGCAATCCTCAAGCGTGAAACTCAGCGGAATGCGCATGTCGAAAAGGCCGGCAAGGATCTGATCCGTTACCGGAAGCTTTTGCGGATCCACATATTTCCAACTGTGATGATTGGATGTGAACCCCACCGGATTGTCGTCGCCGAACCACTTCAGTTCAACGCCAAGGTTCTTGTTGGCGGCAAGGAAAGCGCGCGCCTGGTCCGGGGTAACGGACGGCAGTCGGAACTGAATGGAGCTTCCCACGTAACGTTCTTCCGGCGGGCGGTGAGGCAATTGAATGGCCCCCAAACCGCTCAACTGGCGGGCGATGAGATCATACCGCTCATTCCAGCGGCGAATGCTGTCTTCCAGTGCCGCAAGCTGTGGCAACAAAACGGCGGCGCGCAGATTGTCCATGCGCCCTGACATGTTCGCCGTTTCAAGCCGTATGTCCTCAAACGTCTCACTTGCCGGAACCGCGCCATGGCGGTCATAAAGCATGTAGGATCCAGACAGCATAGTGGCACGCGCCATGAACTCCGGATCGTTTGACGTGAGCAATCCGCCTTCACCGGAATTCAGATGCTTGTAGGTCTGCGTTGAAAAACACCCCGCAAGGCCGAAGTTTCCGCTGAGCCGATCCTTCCATTTGGCTCCCATTGTGTGGGCGCAGTCTTCCAGCAGCAAGATGCCGTTGTCCTCAAGGATGGAAACCAGCGCATCCATGTCGCACAAATGTCCGCGCATGCTTGAGAGCAGCAGGACTTTGGCATCCGTTTCGCTGATTTTTGCTTCCAGATCCGCAAGATCCAGAACCAGGTTTTCGGTTATCTCAACAAAGACGGGTCTTGCCCCAACACTTGCGATCGCACCGGGGACCGGCGCGAGCGTGAAACTGTTCGTCAGAACATGGTCTCCGGGTTGGACACCCGCTGCCCTGAGGGCGATCGACATTGCATAGCCGCCTGAGGCACAGGCAAGGCAATAGCGACTTCCCTGATAGGCGGCGAAATTACGCTCAAGCTCCGATGCCGGGCTCAACTCGTCGCCGAGCGTATTATACCGGTGCAGCCGGCCACTGCGCATGACGTCGACCGCCGCGGCGATGGCCTCGTCCGGTATTGCCTCTTGTTGGGTAAACACTCCGCGAAAGGGATCCAAGGCTCTCTCCGTTGTCCTGACAAGCTGCTTATCGGGGCATGTTGCCAAATTCACGCGGATTTTCGAAGAACTATCTCCGCGGTGCGTGAAGGACACATCGTTTGAGCCGAAAACGTTGTCAGACCGGTGAGAGCCGAGCCAAATGATCAAAGGTCGAGCGCGTCGAGACCGGCTTCCAGGTAGTCCGCCAAAAGCGGCATACCGATTAGATATTTGGCAGTCGACCCGACGGCGCGTTCGCGTGCTTCTTCGACGACCTGCTCAAAATCGTCCGCTTCAAAATCCCCGCGACCGATCCAGGTGATGGCAACCAGTTCTGCCGCTTCATCCACGTTCAGGTCTTCAATCAGTTCCCGCAGTTCCTCATCGGAGAGATCGTCGCTTTCTTCCTCCGCAAGGCCATCATGGTTGTGGCCTTCTTCCAGGGAATCCGCGTCGAATTCCACCTCGCCGTCATGGCCGTCTTCGAACGTGTCCTGCAGAGCGGATGCGACCGCACGTGCCTTCTGCGCGAACATGCGGATCGTGTCGGCCGAAAGTGTGAGGTTGATGTTCATGGCTGCCTCCGACAAACCTGTCTTTTCTTTATCGATCCACTTTTCTTCATTGGCAATGGTCATGTCGCGAATTCCTTGTTCCCCGCAGTCCGTGCAAGGCATCGTTTCCAACAGGTTTATCCACGAGAGTCGCTCAAATCATAACCCGGTTTCAGTTAAATGACCCTATACGCCTTCTCAGAGTGCTGAACGGCCTTGCAGTGGTTTTTGTCACTTGCTTTACTCGCACGAGACGCAAGGAACTGTCCTTGACCCGGATCAACGCGCGCGCGGTAAACAACGCAGCGACGCATTCCGGTGAAAGACAGGTTCGGTCGACGATATTTCGGTTTCCGGGGCGGACCGGGCACTCAGGCCTGGCATTCATGCAAATTGCATAATGCCGGGCCTTTGCTTTCAAAAGTGGCGTCAGGCCTCGTTGAACCGGGGCGGCCGCTTTTCGAGGAAGGCGGACATTCCCTCGCGCTGCGCCGGCAAACCGTAAAGGGCATGATAGGTCTGGCGCTCATAGCGCATTCCGGCATCCAGTGTGCTGTTTTCGGCAAAGTTGACGCAGGCACGCGCCATCTGGACGATTTCTCTTGGGGCCTCCGCCACGCTTTGCGCGACGTCCCGGATCTCGTTTTCCAGATCTTCCGGCGAAATGACACGGCTGACGAGACCTGTTTCCAGCGCTTCCCGAGCATCGATCATGCGTCCGGTCAAAATCATGTCCATTGTCCGGGTTCTGCCTATCAACCGTGTCAGCCGCTGCGTGCCGCCTATGCCCGGGATGCAGCCGATCTTGATCTCCGGCTGCCCGAACTGTGCCTTTTCACCTGCCAGGATCAGGTCGCACATCATGGCAAGCTCGCAGCCGCCACCAAGGGCGTAGCCTTCAACGACAGCTATTTTTGCTATGCGAAGCGCAGCAAACCGATCCCAGTCTGCAAAGTAATCGCCTGCCTGCATGCTCGCATGATCCTGGACGGCGAGTTCCTTGATGTCTGCGCCCGCCGCGAAGGCGCGTTCGTTTCCCCTCAGCAACAGGCATCCGATCTGAGGATCTGCGTCGAACGCCTGCGCGGCCGCGAGGACTTCCTCCATGACCGTCGAATTGAGGGCATTGAGTTGCTTCGGCCTGTTCAGCCGGATCGTTGCCACGCGGCCGTCGACAGATGTTTCGATGGTTTTAAACATATCAGCTGTCCCAGATGGCGCCGTAGGCGGGGATGCCGAGCGCTTCCATGTCGTAGACCACCTTGCGTGTCAGTTTCTGGTTCGAAATCACGATGACCGCCTCGGCCCCGCTTTCGCGCACGGCCTGAAGTGCCAAAGCCGAAAGATCCGGTTTTCCGTGCGTATCGGTGTCCCAGATCAATGGATTTTCCGTATGGGTCTCAATTTCATTGATCAGGTCATCTCCGTAGGTTTTTCGGGGTGAACGGGTTGACCAGATCAGGCGGTTCGGCACCTTTCCTTTCAGAAGATGCGGCAGAATGGGGCCGATGCCTGAGCCTGTGCCCACGTAGACCACCTTCCTGAAAAGATCCTCGATGCGGGCAACTCCGCTCGTGGTGATGCCCTTGACCCAGACCTTGGACGGCGGGGTGTCAATAAAGTCGCCGGTCCAGTCTCCCGCACGGGAAATCGCGAGCCGATAACCCGGTTCATTCGGCGCGGGAATGTTGGCAAAGGAGTGATACTCGCCGAAGGGTGTGTGACTGATTGCGTTCGAGCTACCGGCAAACGGGGTGTCGCCATAGTTGAAACGGGCCAGCACGACGTGGTTTGAAGGTTTGACGATTTCAACGTTCACCCGCTTCAGCGTGAGCCAGGGCGAGGCGATGGACAGGGTTATCAGGCACAGCATCCAGAAGGCCGGTGTGCTCGTCAGAACGACGCCCATGTCTCCGGAAATCGAGACCGTCTGCGCCCAGAAGAGGGCCAGCACGGTCCAACCGACAAAGCGATGGATCTTTTCAAACGCATTGTGGAACTTCGCCCGGAAGCGGCTGAGAGCCGTCAGGATCATCAGCGTCATGAGTGCCACCATGAGACCGCTCAAACCCAAGGTAATGCCAGAAACCTGCGCATTGCCGGACTGCCAGCCTTGGGCCATCGCATAGAGCAAAAACGCGAACCAGAGCGTGCCAATAACCGTGCCGCCATAGTGCAACCCGCCAAAATGAAAGACTTTACCGGCGCCCCAGCGGATCCACAAAGGCCAGGAAACAGGGATACGGGTCGCCAGCCAGAACAGGACATTCACGACCCTTTGCTGGCGGATCAAGATACCCAATGAGAGATTGATGAGTGCCATGTCGGCGATCCTGTCCAGGCGAAAGGCCTGGCCATCATACCAATGGCCATTTTGAACGCCTGCCGCGAACACCGTCAGATTGGCAAGCGCGACAATCACGAAAAGCCTCCGGTATTCCATCAGGGCGGGATGTCGTGTCACCCGGCGCCAATTCGGCGCGGCGTAGGAAAGGTCTGTTGCTTGTGACGCCATCAGTTCAGCTCCACCCCTTCGCCGGCGATATGGGTTTGGGCGAGTTGGTGCAGCAGGCGCTTGTCCAGTTTGCCGCGCGGGGTGCGCGGCAGCTCGGGCAGGGGCAGCACGACGGTTGGCATGCAATAGTAAGGCAGGCTTTCATTGACCTGTTCCCGCGCCTTTTCAGGACAGGCGGTTGCCGGTGAGATGAAACTCACCAGGTTGCGGTCATCGAGCTTCAACGTGACCGCTCGGACACAGCAGTCCGCGCGCTCAAGCGCATTCGACACGCCGTCGAGCTCGACCCGGAACCCCCGGATTTTGACGAGGTCGTCGACCCTTCCGAAATGTTCAAGTTCCCCGGTGTCCGTCCAGCGACCAAGGTCCCGGGTGCGGAACATCATGTGGCCCGGCCGGAACGGGTCGGGGCGATACCGCTCGTCGGTGAGTTTCCGGTTGGCGAGATAACCAGCCGTTACGCAGTCGCCTCCGGCCCACATCTCGCCCTTTTCGCCGATCGGGAGGGGCTGCAGATCGTCATCCAGAATATAGACGGTGTTGTTGGGTGTCGGGCTGCCAATTGACAGCACGTCTTTTTCCGGAAAATGCGCCTCGGCAGTATTGATAATCGTCGTCTCGGTCGGCCCGCAGGAATTGTAGAAGATACAAAACGAAGACCATTTGTCTGCGAGCGAACGGGGGCATGGTTCGCCTGCGACCGCGGCGACCTTTACCTGCTGACAACGTGCGTGGTCGAGAGACGCGAGAATGGACGGCGTCGCGACGATGATGTCGACTTCTTCAGCCGTTTCCTGAATGGATTTTCCGCGAATTACGAGCGTTGCGCCGTTCGAAAGAGCACCCAGGATTTCCCAGGCTGCCATATCGAAGGCAATCGAAAGGATCTGACCGACCTTCAGTCCCGGGCGCATACCGAGACCTCCGGGTGCGGTCAGGAGAATATTGGCAAGATTTCGGTGCGTGACCTGCACGCCATTCGGAACGCCCGTTGTGCCCGACGTGAACAGGATCATCGCCAGATCGTCCGGTTCAACCTGCTGCAGGAAGAGGTCCGGTGCTTCAGGGCTCGAGCTCTGGCCGGCGAGCACATCATCGATCGCAACCAGTTTCTGGTGGGGCTGAACCGGAACCTGGTCAGC
The DNA here is from genome assembly GCF_040530035.1 of Roseibium sp. HPY-6. Classification (NCBI taxonomy): domain Bacteria; kingdom Pseudomonadati; phylum Pseudomonadota; class Alphaproteobacteria; order Hyphomicrobiales; family Stappiaceae; genus Roseibium; species Roseibium sp. HPY-6. The sequence continues at coordinate 1,337,968 of NZ_JBEWCD010000001.1, read as the reverse complement.
CATTTCGCCAAGGGTGAGAAGCACCTTGGCGTTGGTGACTTTGGAAATGTGAAGCAGGCCCTTTTCCGGCGCAACGCCAACATGTTGTGGCACATAAGCTGCGCCGAGTTTCATTGCGGCGACGATACCGACCACCATTTCGAGCGACCGGCGAAGATAAAGACAAACAGCGTCTCCGCGCCTTACGCCGTGCTCAAACAGGACCGCAACCAGCTTGTTGGAGGCCTGATCGAGTTCCTGGTAGGTCATGGTTTCGCAACCGCATTCAACGGCGATCGTGTCGGGTTGTGCGCGCAGCCAGTAGGCGATGGCCGCCGAAATTGTGGCGTGGCGCGGCGATACTTTGGCGCCCCAGCCGAATTCAAGGAATTTCTCGCGATCTTCCGGAGACAGGCACGCCAGAGGGTTTGAATGAAACTGAGGGATAACGGGATTGACTGGTTGTGACCCGTTCAAGGCATGAAGCGAAAATTCCGGCATGGCACCCTCCCATTTGTTTGAAGCGGTTTCATTATTAATGGGAATTTTTCCCATTTTGTGTCACGTTCGTTAAACTCCTTTTCACGAAAATGTTGAACCCCCTGGGGGCGCAAGTTTTGGATTGAGTGCTAGATACTTAGGCTGACAGAGCTGTATGGATTAATATGTCGACTGGACCGAAGGACCCGTTTGAAATCGCGCTTGCCGATTTGCTAATACCCCTGGCAAAGGCAATGGTTGCGCGTGGGGTCACTGTCGCAACGGCGACGGAGGCGTTGAAGAAATCCCTGGTCACAGCTGCCGAGGAAAGCTCCGAAGATGGACTGAGCGACAGCAAGGTCAGCGCGCTGACCGGCATCCACCGCAAGGATGTCAAACGGTTGCGCAGCGACGAAGAGACCGTGCCCGCCAAACGCAGTTGCAGTGCAGCGGCGCTCATTATCGGCTACTGGTCGACCTCGCCGGAATTTCAGTCGGAAAACAATGCGCCGCGTGAACTCAGCCGAAAATCAAAGGATGGCCAACCCGGGTTTGACGATCTTGTGCGTCTGGCAAGAATAGACATGGCGCCCGGAACAGTTTTGCAGACGCTCCTCGACCAGAAGCTCATATCCGCGTTGGCAGACGGAACCTACAGGCTTTTGGGTGACGCATTTGTGCCGACGGCCGGAAGCGCCGAGCAGGTCGCCGCCTACCGGGCCACCTTGTCCGCACACCTGGCCGCCGCGACACACAACCTTATTGCAGGTGACGATACGCCCCGCCATTTCGATCGTGCCGTACGATATTCACATTTGTCTGCTGCATCGGTGGAAGAGTTGCGCGCCCTATCGTCAGAAAAGGCACAGCAGTTTCTTCAAACGATCAACGCAAAGGCACGCCAGTTGCAGGACCGGGACGAGGACGACAATCAGACAGGCCGGTTTGTGGCCGGTACGTACATCCTGCCGACGCTTCCAGAAGACAAGGAAGGGTGACAGTGCTCCTCCGTATCATTGCAGTTGCTGCCATTGTTTTCAGCGTGCACCCGGTATTAGCCGAAGAAAAGGAAGAACGCGAAGGCGGCATCGTCGGCACGGGGATTGTGGGTGAAATCACTGAACTCGGCAGTATCCTGGTCAATGGTCAGAAGATTGAAATCGCCAGCGACTTGCCCGTGATGGGGTCAGTCCCAGACATTTCCGCTGGCGCACTCAAACCGGGACAGACGGTGGCAGTCGTGGCAGCTCTGGAAGGCGAGGCGTGGCGGGCGCTCGGTATCCGGCAGGTGCTTCCACTTGTCGGGCCCGTGGAAGCGGTCGGCGACGGATCCCTGAGCGTCCTGGGTACGACCATCGACCTTGGAGCACTGGCGATTACAGTGAATGAAGGGGATTGGGTTGCGGTCAGCGGTTTCTGGCGTTCGGAGCGCATACTCGTAACGGCGATCGAGCACTTGCCGGACTGGCAAGGACCTGCCCAGGTAAGCGGAACATTCTTCGAAACAGACGGGGTTTTGCCTGCAAGGATAGGAGCCAGCGAAATTGCAGGGATAGATCCTCAACACATTTCTTCGGGAGCGTTTGCCCATGTTACTGGCACACCAATTCCCGGCGGGATTGACGCTAGCCGGCTTGAAACAACGCTTTTTGATGCTCCGGTCGGTATCATCCAGGCCGAGGGGTTCTTCTCCGACCCCGAGCCGGATGGACTTTACACCGTCCTTGGATCCGGACTGATATCCTACACGGATCGCCCCGAGATGGTTCAATCCGGAACCCGGACAATTCAATGCGGTGCCAACGGCAGGCTGGGTGTTTTTGCTGTCAACGATCTGTCGTCGGAACAGATCGAAACCATCCGCAGGAAACTGGATTGCCTTTAAACGCGCAGTCCGGATAAGTGGAGACAGACCCTCAGAACAAAGCTGGTTTTGCGCGATCACTGTCGTGCATTTCCGACGAGGTCTGCGAGAATTTCAAAGCACATCGGGTCCTGCATCTGGCTGACGTTGAAGCGCATGAATGTCTCCTTGTCCAGCGCTGCGGAAAAGACGTTTCCTGGCGCAAGCACCAACCCTTTTTGGAGGGCCGCACGGGCCACCTCCGTTGCGTTGTGCCCGTCCGGAAGCTCACACCAGACAAGGAAGCCACCCCGTGGCATGACCCATGGTGAAATACCGAGCGCACCGAGGCGGTCGATGACTTCATCGCGTCTGGAGACCAGCCGGGCTTTCAGAGATTCCATGTGCTTGCGGTAACTGCCGTCGGTCAGAACAGCGTGAAGAAGGCCGGCTACCATGGGGCTGGGACCGCTGAAATTGGTGGCAACCTGCATGTCGGTGAGTGCCTCGATCCAGTCGGTTCGCGCGGCGATGTAACCGCACCTGCAGGCGGCCGAGAGTGTCTTTGAGAAACTGCCGACCCTCAGAACACGATCCAATCCGTCCAGTGCAGCAAGACGTGGAGAAAGCTCCGGTTCAAACTCGGCGAAGATATCATCCTCGACCACTACAAGATCATGCGCTTCGGCAAGCGACAACACGCGGTGCGCGATGGGCGCGGAAATCGTCGCTCCCGTTGGGTTGTGAAGGGCCGAGTTGGTCAGATAGAGGCGCGGGCGATGCTCTTTCAGAGCTTGTTCGAATTTTGCCAGATCAGGTCCGGTGCGCGTATAAGGCACGCTCCTTATCGATATCTGGTGCGCACGCAGCAGCGCCTGGAAATTGAAGTAGCAAGGATCATCGACAAGAACCGTGTCCCCGGGACTAAGCAGCATGCGGCAGACAAGATCCAGCGCCTGTGAACCGGAACCAGTCAGAAGAACCTGGTCCGGGCCGACAGCGACACCCTGGTCGTAAAGCCGCTGAGACAGAAGGCGGCGCAACTTCGCATCTCCCCTTGCGCTGCCATAGTTTGTCAGGATGTCGATATCTGCTGTTGCCATTGACCGCATCGCCTTGCGCAAGCTGGCAACAGGCATCCAGTCGGCAGGAAGCCAGCCGCATCCCGGCTTGGGAACATCTTCGCCTGTGTCGAGCGACTGCCGCGCCACCCACAATGGGTCTATCTCGCGTTCCAGCTGGGGACCTGTTTCCGCGACCGCAAAGGGTTGCGGCTTGTCGGCAACGAAAAACCCGGCACCGCGACGCGCATGGATCAAACCTTCCGCGGCCAGTAGATCGTAGGCCTCCACAACGGTTGAAGGGGAAACGTCAAGTCGCGCCGCACAACTGCGAATGGACGGCAACTTGTCTCCTGAGGCGATCGTCCGGGACGTGATCCGGCGCTTGATGTCGTCCATGACCCATTTGCGACGTTCGGCCAGCTTCATGAAACCTTCTCTGTATGGATGTCATTGGCAGTACAGTTTTTCCATATTGTACTGGTTTGTATCTGTTGGCGCCATCCCATCGACGCTACAAAAACAAACATGAAATTGAGCATGACAGATACTTCGTTTGCGGGTTGGGGCAGCGGCTTCCTGGGGGTGTTGATCTTCAGTGGTTCTCTGCCGGCAACGCGTGTTGCAGTCGGCGCGCTTGATCCGATGTTTCTGACGTCGGTGAGGGCTGTAATTGCTGCTTTGCTGGGATCTGCGATGCTGATGGTGTTCCAGCAACCCAGACCGGAAAGATCCGATCTTTTGTCCCTCGTGATCGTCGCAGCCGGTGTGGTCGTCGGTTTTCCGCTGTTGACCGCAATTGCGCTTCAACACATCACAGCAGCCCATTCGATTGTCTTCATCGGCCTGCTTCCCCTTGCGACCGGCATTTTCGGCGTTCTGCGCGGTGACAAGAGACCAGAACCACTGTTCTGGATTTTTTCCGTGCTGGGCAGTCTGGCCGTTGCAGGTTTCGCGCTTCAGCAAAACAGCGACGTCTCGCTACTTGGGGGTTCTCTCATGATTGCGGCGATACTTGCCTGCGGTCTCGGTTACGCGGAAGGGGCGCTGCTTTCCCGGCGCCTCGGCGGTTGGCAGGTGATCTGCTGGGCCCTCGTCCTAGCGCTGCCCCTGATGCTGGTCTTCGCTCTCTTCTTTAAGCCGGACACCCTGGCGGGACTGTCGGTGCCCGTCTGGATCAGCGTCGGCTATGTCTCGCTTTTTTCCATGTTAATCGGCTTTTTCTTCTGGTACCGGGGGCTCGCACTGGGTGGGACAGCCGGGGTCGGTCAGCTGCAACTGCTCCAGCCTTTCTTCGGCCTGATCCTTTCAGCCCTCCTGCTGTCGGAACCGACGCCTCCGCTCATGATTGCGGTGACCGTTTTCGTCGTCCTTTGTGTTGCCGGCGCGAAACGGTTCTCGTAAGATCAGCTTGCGTAGTACCGGGGTGCGTGCTTCACGCCGCCTTGGCCTTGCTGCGGCAATAGCAAGACGCGTGGACCGGGACAGTTGCGCGGGCAGCCGCCTTGTCCAGCAGCAGCTTGACATGCCGGGCTTCCGTCAGCTCGCCGCGTCTGACCAGGCACTCATGCAGACCGTGAAGGCTCCAGATATTTTGGGGGTGCTGACAGGCGCGCGCCAACGTGTCGTCTAGTCCGAGATCCGCGCGGTAAACCGCTTCGGCTTCCTCAAAACGGTTGTCTTCCAGAAGCAGAGCGCCAAGGGCGTGCCGTGTCGGCTGCATCCAGCCCCAGGGTTCGTCATAGAGCAGCGCATCGTCGAGCTCCACGGACCGGCGCAGATGTACCAGCCCTTCGTCGCGCTTTCCGGACTTGAAGGCAAATTCGCCGTCCATCATCGCCTCACCGATTGCCAGGACTGCATCTGCAGTGTTGTTGAAGACCATCCGGCTTTCCGGCACTGCCTTTCTTGCAGCAACCGCGCGTTCGCGCTCCTGTGCCGCGTCGTCAAGGCGGCCCAGATTGGCCAGGGCGACGGCGCGTGCCTGATGGATCGCCGCGGTGGTGTAGCAGTAGAGTTCCCTGTCATCAGGGAACGGTTCGTCCAGAATTTCGCTCCACTGGCCGAAGCGGACCATGACGTGGATCTTCTTTCCATAAAAGGATTCAAACAGATCAGGCATGAAGCGAACGATTTCATCCGGCAGCATCCGCATCAGTTCTTCAGAAGCTGCGAGCGCCTTTTCCGGCTGGCCGAGAAACATCGCACCATAAGCCTCGAAGTGGACGTTATGGATGCGGTAAAGCGTGTAGAAATTCTGCGGCCCGGCGATTTCCTCGTATTTGCGGTCGACTTGTGCGGCCCGGTGGTTGCGCCAGACAACATTCTGATATTCGCCGCAAAGGACATCGATATGGGTCGCCATATGGCACAGATGCCCGCTGTCCGGCACCAGGTCGACGAGACGATCGCCGTGCTTGAGGGCCTTTTCGGGGGTCGGCGACATTTCCATGAGATGGATATACATGTGCAGAAGACCCGGATGGTCCCATGCGGCAGAATTGCTTTCAAAGGCGGTTTCGAGCGCTGCTTGTGCCTCCAGAGTGGACGCTCCTTCTGCCGGACAACCGTTCGGGAGATCCCAAAGCTGCCAGGGCGAGCGGTTCATCAGCGCTTCTGCAAAAATCGTCACGACATCGAGGTCGCTTCTGTGGGCTGAGTACACCTGACGCATCGCATCGGCAAACGCATCATGCCAGGGCAGGTAGTCCTCAACGGCCGGGTCCTCCGGAAAGCGTTTGCCGATGGCCTCGATCAACGCAATTTCGACGGGCTGCAGCTTGCCGGAGCAAGCAAGGCCTTTCTCGACGATCTCCGCGGCCTGCTTCAAAACGGCAACGCGCTCGTCTGGTTCAAAGAACTCCCACGGCTTGTTGTAATTCGGGCCGATGGCATAGGCGAGGCCCCAATGTGCCATGCCACATTCGGGGTCGATCTGAAGGGCTTTTTCAAAACACTCTGCTGCGGCCTCGTGATTGTATCCGTAGAGCCAGACCAGACCTTTATCGAAAAGGCGCTGTGCGTCCTCACAGGTCGTCGAGACCTTCCGGGAATAGGTTCCAAGGTCGAATTCCATGTCAGCGCCTCCCACAGTGTGTCGGGCCCACCAAAGATCTGGCGGTCTCGGCAGTGGTCCCTGTGCTTATTCAGATGGTTGATTGCCCCAACGTCAAGTTACGATTTGATCCCGTCTTCCAACCCGGTTCCAGGCACGGTTTCGTTGAATTTGGTTTGGCTTTGCACGGAAATCTCAACGTTCGCAAGAACATGTGTGCCGTCGCCTGTGTGGCGAACGCTGTATTCGTATTCTGTGTTCATCTATCTGAAAAATATGGAATAATTCTAAACTTGAATTTTTTATTCAAATTTTATCGAAGGTTGATTGACAACTCATGCATTGAGAAATAATTGGACCCAAACCACCCAGCAGGCTCGCCAGGCAAATATGTTCAATCAGTTTGGGAGCCTCTCATGGCACGCCTTATTTCGCGCGTTCAAAACGGCGTACTGGTCGGAGACCAGCGCCTGGATCAACTCTTGCTTCTTCAGGATCTCGACGGCGACGGCGCTGCGAGCAGTGCAGGCGAGACGACGGTCTTCTTTGATGAGACCAATGCGTCCGGACTCACCCTGCCAACCAACAATGTCTTCACGGTTCATCAGTCCAGGGACAAGTCCGTCTATATAGGTGACGGCACTGCCGATGCGGTCTTCAAACTGAATGATTTGAACAATGACGGCGATGCGCAAGACGCCGGCGAAGCCAAGGTCTGGTTTTCGGCGGAAAACGCCGCCGGGTTCTCAACGATTACGCCGAATGGCATCTATGAAGGCGGCGACGGTGCCATCTACGTTACAAACGCCGGCACGTCGTCGACGCCCCAGGATGCGATTTACCGCACAGTCGATTTGAATGGAGACGGAGACGCAAACGACGAGGGTGAGGCAACCCTCTGGTTGGACGTGCAGACCGTCATCGACACGGCAGTTCCGTTCGACATAAGCTTTGACGGCGATGTCGCCTATCTGAACGACCTGACCGGCGCTGCGACTGATGCAATCTACCGGATCGAGGACAAAAACGGCGACGGAACGATCCAGGACGACGAGGTCACGACCTTTATTTCCGACGATATGAATTTCGGCGCACCGGTCGATATCGCCAACGCCACTTCCGTTGACGGTTCCCTCTACACGCTTACCTGGTTTCCTGAATTCGGTGAAGAGCTGAAGCTCTACAGGCTGACAGATCTGGACGGTTCAGGCCAGATCGACGATCAGTCCGAGGCAGTTGAAGTCTGGAACGCCTCGGCGATGCCAGAGGGCTTCGGCGCTGAGATCGGCTTTTCCGTTGCTGCCGACGAAGACGGCAACCTTTCGCTTACTGCCAACACGTTCCGTGCGGCGAACAACGTCGTCCGCCTCAGCGACTTGAACGGTGACGGCGACTATCTCGATGAAGGTGAAACCAGCGTTTTCGGTTCCTCCGACTTTGACGGACAACTCAACAGGCCGCGTGCGGTCGAGTTTTATGAAGGCAAGGCCGAAGTCACCGTCGCAACAGCCGGGGCTGGCAACCATTTCTCTGTCTTCCTGGATACGGAAAAAAACACACTCTACACCTCCGGTGAGAATGTCGTCGGCCAACTCGGCATCGGGACGACCGGTTTTGACGTGAAATCCCCTGTTGAAGTTGCGATGCCGGAAGGTTTCGACAGCAAGATCGTGTCCGTTTCGGCCGGTCTGCTTCACACCACCTTCCTGACTGAGGATGGTGACGTTTACGCCTTCGGCTTCAACAATCGCGGGCCACTTGGAACCGGTGACGAAGAGACGCGCACGACGGCGACATTGGTCGAGGATCTCGACGATGTGAACATCGTCATAATCGAAAACGGCAATGGTGTTTCCTACGCGATTTCCGATACCGGAACCCTTTATGCGTGGGGAACGAATTCAAACGGGCAGCTTGGGCTGGGCGATCAGGAAGAACGCCTTGAACCGACCGTTGTGGAAGCATTGTCGAACGAAACCGTCGTCCTCGTGTCGTCCGGAACCGCGTTCACGCTCGCGCTGACTGCCGACGGTCAGGTCTGGGCCTTCGGCAGCAACACTGACGGACAGCTTGGATCACCGGATGCCCTGGAAGATGACGGCACACCTGCGCGCCGGTCTGTTGAGCCGGTCCTGGTCGAAGGGCTACCAGGCAACATCATTTCCGTTACTGCGGATACGAAAACCTCCTATGCCGTAACAGCCGACGGTCGTGTCTTCGGCTGGGGTGAGAGCCGTTACGGGCAGCTGCTTCAGGGCACGGACAATGGCGACGGCACCTTCACTGCGGATACTGCGGATGTCCTCTCACCGATCGAACTGGACGGACTTCCGGGCAATGTCGTTGAGGTCAAGGGCGGAGCCCGCTGGGGAGCGGCATTGACTGAAGACGGTGATGTCTACGTGTGGGGGCCGAATGACGAAGGCCCGAGTGGTGGGCTTGACGGCGACCCGGGACTTGAATCTGATGCCTTCTTCTATCCGACGCTGATCCCGCAACTCGACGACGTCAACATCGTCGAACTCCATACCGGACCGAACTCGCTGATCGCGGTTGCGGACGATGGCTCGATCTTTACCTGGGGCTCGAATTCAGACGGCAGGCTGGGCTTTTCGTCCGACGGTTCGGTCTATTTCCCGGTCGAAATTTCACTCACGGGAGACGCAGATCCGTTTCTTGTTTCAGCCTCGCCAGCGGACAACGAACGCGACGTTCCGAATGACAGCGCCCTCGTTCTCGAATTTACCGAGGAGGTCGAGGCCGGTAGCGGTTTCATTACCCTCGTTAACCGGGATACCGGTGAGCGTACACCGGTCGATGTCACGGATGAACGGCTCGTACAATTCAACGGCAAGGATGTTCTCGTGACGCCGTCTGAACATCTGAAGGCTGACGATCGCTATTATGTCGAAATCACCGAGGGTGCATTTGTTGACTTTGACGGAAATCCTTTCGAAGGGATCTCTGAAGGGGACACGTCCACCTTCAATTTCACGACAGCTGATGATCCGGCACCTTCTGAACCGGTTGCAGGCACAGAGCAGGACGAACTTTTGCGCGGAGGTGCCGATGATGACGACATCAGTGGTGAAGGTGGTGATGATATCGTTTCAGGTGGCCTTGGAAACGACACGCTGAATGGCGGTGAAGGAGATGATGATCTTCTGGGCGGCGAAGGGGATGATCGGCTGCAGGACGGTAGCGGCATCAATCTGCTTGATGGTGGCGAGGGCAATGATGCTGCCGACTATTCGCTGCAATCCTCCGCTGTTTATGTCCGCATGGATCAGGGATGGGTAACAGATCTTGCGAACAAGTCGCTTGGATGGGCAGCCCTGACGCAGGGAATCGCCGCCAACACGATCGAACATGATGATCTGGTGAATATCGAGAACATCATAGGGTCGGCATTCGGCGACCAGATCGTTGGTGATGCCGGAAACAACGAAGTTCGCGCAGGCGACGGCAACGACTATGTTGCAGGCCTTGGCGGGGACGATGACCTCTTTGGTGAAGAGGGTGACGACCGGTTGATCGGTGGCAGTGGTTCAAACCTGCTTGATGGCGGTGAGGGCACGGATACGGCGGACTATTCGCAAGAAGCGGAAGGCATCTATGTCCGTCTTGATCAGTCCTGGGAAACCTCGCTGGGCAACAAATCGTTGGGCTGGACAGCACTCACGACCGGGATTGCGTCCGGCACGATCGAACATGATGACCTTGTCAGCATTGAGAGCATTGTCGGGTCGAATTCAGCCGATATCATCGTGGGCAACGGTGCATCAAACAGTATTTTCGGCCGCGATGGAAACGATCTGCTTTCCGGCTTAGGTGGAAACGACACGCTCCTGGGCGAGAATGGCAATGACAAGTTGTTTGGGGGTGTTGGAAACGACAGGCTGGATGGCGGGGCTGGGAATGACCTGCTCGTCGGTGGGGCCGGTTTTGATATTTTCGTATTCACCAGTGGCAATGACGTTGTCCAGGACTTTGATCCATCCGTTGGCGAAGAGGTATCTGGTGCCGATGGCGATCTGATCTCGATCTCGTTTGCCGGTATATTCGACTTTGACGACGTGCTTGCAACGGCGTCTCAGGAAGGCTCCGATACCGTGTTCACTTTGAGCGAAACCGATAGCCTGACCCTGCAAAACACGTTGCTAGTGACGCTCGAAAACGACGATTTTCAGTTCATCTGATTGGTGCCAAGATATAGGGGGAGCGGATATCCTGCTCCCCGCTATCAGACCTCCAGGCAAAGTTTGAGCCTGTTCTACTGCTGTAATAGCGTTGTGTCGTAAGTCTTCTTGTTGGCAAGACGCGGTGTCTCAGGCGGGTTTTAAAGCGTCCGCGAGAGATGAACTCGGTTCTTTCTTCTCTCTCAAATCCAGCCCGGAATGAAGATCAATTATGTGACTTTTCTGGATCTCTTCAGCGCCTGGGCCGTCCTTCTCCGAAAAAGCTTTCATGAGCGCATGGTGCGCATGGCTTTCGCAGGTCGTGTCAGCACGCCGCCAATAAAGAGCAATGATCAGCGACGATCTGGAAATGAGAGACCGGACCATTTGAGACAGGACCTGTTGGTCGGCGATATCCGCTATGGCGATGTGAAATGCACCCGACAATGACAGCGCTTTGCCCATGTCCCCGGAATCAAGTGCGGCGTGCTCTGCGTCGAGATGCTTTCTCAGCTTTTTCAGGTCCGCCGTCTTCATGGCCTCTGCGGCGAGGCGGGCAATGCGGGGTTCGATGAGCGCGCGCGCTTCGAACACTTCCTGGGCTTCGCGGATGCTGGGCCGCGATACGAATGCACCGCGATTTCGCGCAATCGTCACAAGACCGGAATGCGCGAGCGCCTGGAGCGCTGCGCGCACGACTGTCCGGCTCGCGCCATAGATTTCACCAACCTCGTCTTCCGACAGTTTCATGCCTGGAGATAAGCGGTGCTCCAGGATCGCCGAGTGCAGTTCAAGACAAATGTCGAGCGTGCGTCCGGGTGGAAGCGGAAAGGTCTCGTGCGTCGCGGCGGCGCCAAACCCATCTTGAACCGTTATCGATCTGGCCATGGAGTTGTCATCATGCATGTGCTGTTCGTGCCTAATCTATAGCGCCGCATGTGTCCGATCGCAAACGTAATTGTATACAATTTTTCATCAGTTCGTATTTAAAATGATTAATTTTTGTGCGCGTTTGTGTGAGGCGTGGTGACGCTTTTGTCAGGAAATGGCAGAAAACCGCGGTTCGTTTCGATTGGCACGCGAAATGCAGATCTGTGCGTGACTTCGCGAGACGCAAAGGTGTGCCTGATGAGAAATACCGAAGACCTCGAACTGGTCGCAACGACCAAGCGCTATGGGGAAACGGTTGCCGTCAACGCGATCAGTCATCGGTTCAAAGCCGCAACATATTCCTGCCTCCTGGGCCCGTCCGGATGCGGCAAATCCTCCACCTTGCGGATGATTGCGGGCCATGAGCATGTCAGCAGCGGCGACATTCTGCTGGGCTCCACCAATATCACCGATCTTCAGCCTGCCAAACGCGGTACGGCGATGATGTTCCAGAACTACGCGCTGTTTCCTCACCTGAGCGTTGTCGACAACGTTGCCTTTTCGCTCAAGATGCGCGGTGTCGACAAGTCGACGCGCCGGGCACAGGCGCACGAGCGTCTCGAGCTTGTCGACATGGCAACCTATGCCGACCGGCTGCCGTCACAACTTTCGGGCGGTCAGCAACAGCGTGTTGCCCTTGCGCGTGCACTTATCACGGAACCGTCGGTTCTACTCCTTGATGAGCCTCTGTCGGCCCTTGATCCGTTTCTTCGGATCCGCATGAGGCTGGAGCTCAAGCGGCTTCAAAGGGAGCTTGGAATTTCCTTCATACACGTAACCCATTCGCAGGACGAAGCGCTGGCTCTGGCCGACGAGATAATCGTGATGAATGACGGTGTGATCGAGCAGGCTGGGGCTCCGCGGGAGGTTTTCAATACGCCGGTCACCGAGTTCGTTGCCCGGTTTATCGGCGGCCACAATGTTCTGCATGTCGATGGAGCGCCGGTCGCCGTGAGGGCCGACCGGTTGAAAGTCGAGAAGTCGGCTGGCGAGACTTCAGGCGTCGAAGCCAGTGTCAGGGATGTCGAGTATCAGGGGTCGTCAGTGAACCTGGCTCTTGCTGTCAACGGTTTTGGTGACCTGACAGCGGCTCTTCCAGACCAGATTTTTTTCAATGACCCAATCGAAATTGGCGCGACCGTCTTCCTGTCCTGGAAGCCTGAGGATGCGCATTACCTGGCGGCTTAGAACGCCGCCGAAAAGCCCGAACTGAAGGGCCAAGACCTCCAAGGGGATGAGGAGTAGAGCAATGACAAGTAAAGCAGACAGGAAGGGCGTCAGCCGCCGGAGCATTCTCAAGGGCGGCGCGGCCGCCGCAGGTGCCGCGCTCGGCTCCGGCGCCGTGACCGGATTTCCAACAATCTGGGCCCAGAACATCAAGGACGTGACACTGCGCCAGTTCGGCACCGGTGTGTCGAACCTGAACGAGGTTGCGGCGAAGGTAAAGGAAGATCTCGGCTTCACGCTTGAGATGACGGCACTGGACAGCGACAGCGTGACCCAGAGAGCGGCGACCCAGCCGAAGTCCTTTGACATTGCGGACATCGAATACTGGATCTGCAAGAAGGTCTGGGGTGCCGGCAATCTTCAGCCGATGGAAACGTCCAAGATCAAGAACTACGACAAGATTGTCGGTATTTTCAAAAGCGGCAAGCTGACACCGGAATCGACGATTGCTCAGGGAACCGCGCCGCACACCGTCGGCTTCGTCGACGGCCCAGACGGCAAGACCTTCATGCCCGAAGAAACAGGCTGGATGACCCTGATCCCGACAATCTACAACGCCGACACGCTCGGTATCCGGCCTGACCTGATCGGCCGCCCTATCGAAAGCTGGACTGAATTGCTGAACCCGGAATTCAAGGGCAAGGCTTCCATTCTGGATATTTCCTCCATCGGCATCATGGATGCGGCGATGGTGTGTGAAGCCATGGGTGAAATCAACTATGGCGACAAGGGCAACATGACGAAGGAAGAGATCGACCAGACCATGGCGATCTTCACCGAGGCCAAGAAAAACGGCCAGTTCCGCGCCTTCTGGAAATCGTTCGATGAGAGCGTCAACCTCATGGCGTCGGGCGAAGTCGTCATCCAGTCCATGTGGTCACCGGCGATCACGGCGGTCCGCTCCAAGGGTATCCCGTGTGTCTATCAGCCGCTGAAGGAAGGCTACCGGTCATGGGGCGGCGGTATCGGTCTTTCCAAGAATCTGTCCGGACTCGAGCTGGATGCGGCCTATGAATACATCAACTGGTATCTCGACGGCTGGGTCGGCGGATTCCTCATGCGCCAGGGCTATTACTCCGCCGTTCCGGAAACGTCGAAGAACTACATGTCCGAAAACGAGTGGGGCTTCTGGTTCGAAGGCAAACCGGCAACGGAAGACATCGTCAATCCGTTCGGCGACGTCATGGAAAAAGCCGGTTCCGTCCGCGATGGTGGTGCGTTCCTGGAGCGCATGGGCGCCGTTGCCTGCTGGAACGCCGTCATGGACGAAAATCAGTACATGGTGCGCAAATGGAACGAGTTCATCGCAGCATGATGAATTCACAAGCAGCTTCCTGCCCGGCGGAAGGCCGGGCAGGGGGCGACAGGGAAGCTTCTTCCAATACTGCCAAGACACGACGCCTGGACCCGTCCAGGCTGGCCGAGCGTGTCAGCTGGTTCCTGGCGACGCCGCTCGTCTTCATCCTCGGTTTCTTTTTGCTGCTGCCGATCGCGATCATCGTTGTGGTCAGCTTCTGGAACTACAATGAATGGTCCTTCTTTCCGGATTTCGTTTTCGACAATTACATTTTTCACCTGACCTCGCCGGTGACCCTGGCGACCTATCTGAAGACGCTCAAGTTCATGGCCCTGACCTGGGTCTTCTGCGCTGCGATCGGCTTCACGATTGCCTATTTTCTCGCGTTTCACGTTCAAACACTGCCGATGCAGGTTGCACTCTTTCTGTTGTGTACGATCCCGTTCTGGACATCCAACATCATCCGCATGATTTCATGGATTCCCTTCCTCGGACGGAACGGAATTGCCAACTCGACGCTGATCCAGATCGGCGTGATCGACGAGCCGCTTGAGTGGCTGCTTTACTCCGATTTCGCGGTCGTGCTCGCGTTTGTGCATCTCTATGCGCTGTTCATGGTGGTTCCAATATTCAACACCATGATGCGCATCGACAAATCGCTGATTGAAGCTGCACGCGATGCCGGGGCCAGCGGTGTTCAGATTCTTTTCAACGTCATCCTGCCGCTGTCCAAGCCCGGCATCATGATCGGCTCGATCTTCGTCGTAACGCTGGTGATGGGTGACTTCATCACGGTCCGGCACATGTCCGGCGGCCAGAGCGCTTCCGTCGGTCGGATCATCTCAAACGAAATATCCCTACTGCAATATCCGGCAGCCGCTGCATCCTCCGTTGTTCTCCTGTGCACGGTTCTCTTGATGATCGGCATCATGATGCGCTTCGTCGACATCAGAAAGGAGCTTTGATCATGGAACCCAGAAGCCGCTCCTTTTACGCTCTTGCCGCCTTCTTCGTGCTTTTCCTGCTGTTTCTCTACGGACCTGTCGTCACGATCGGGATACTCTCGTTCCAGGGGCCCCAAGGGGGGCTGACCTTCCCGATGAATGGTGTCTCGCTGCACTGGTTCTACGATCTTTTCGAAGAGCAGGCTGTTGGCGATATCTGGGGCTCGTTTCGAAGGTCGCTTCTCTTGGGCCTGATGGTGATGAGCGTAACGGTGGTGGTGTCGGTCATGGGCGGGCTTGCGTTCCGGAACCGGTTTCGCGGTTCGAGCCTGCTCTTCTACGTGATCGTCGCCAGTCTGATCATTCCGTCCATTCTCGTGTCGCTCGGCGTTGGGCTGATCTTCAATATTCTCGACTGGGAGGTGCACTGGTCGACCTCCGGATTTGGTGCGCAGCTCACCTGGACGCTTCCGTTCGGGCTATTGATCATGTTCGCCGTGTTCAACCGGTTCGACAAATCCTACGAGGAGGCAGCACGAGATCTGGGAGCGACCTCGTGGCAAACGATCCGGTTCGTGGTTCTTCCGATCATTGCGCCCATGCTGATTGGTGTCGCGCTGTTCGGCTTCACGCTTTCCTATGATGAGTTTGCAAGAACGCTTCTGACCAGCGGATCCTACAATACGTTGCCGCTGGAGATTTTCGGCATGACGACCAATGTCACATCGCCCGTTCTCTACGCGCTTGGAACCCTGACGACGGTGTTTTCGCTCATCATCATCGGATCCTTCCTTGGAGGATTTGCCCTGTTGCGCCGCAGGCAGGCGCGTCATGGGTCGGATGCCGGACAGGGCATGGTGTGAGATCTCGATGAAGCCTGCCCCAAAACACATCCTGATCGTCAATCCCAATACGACGGCGTCGATGACGGAGAAAATCGGGATTTGTGCGCGGTCCGTGTCGGCAGCTGAAACCCGGGTTACGGCCGTGAACCCCGTGTCCGGACCCGCGGCGATCCAGGGCGCGGATGACGGCGAAGCGGCGCTGCCCGGGCTCTACGCGCTCGTCGATGAGGCCATGTCGTCAGGGATCAGATATGATGCCCTGATCATTGCCTGCTTCGACGACACCGGTCTTTGGACCCTCAAGAAACGCTTGAATATACCTGTCCTTGGCATCGGCGAAGCGGCCTATCATCTGGCAGCCATGAGTGCGGAAAGGTTCTCCGTCGTCACTACATTGCCGGTTTCGGTTCCGGTGCTGGAAGATAATCTGCAGCGCCAGGGCCTTGCCCATCGATGCGGCAAAGTCCGTGCTTCAAGCGTGCCCGTGCTGGAGCTTGAAGAGGCGGGCTTGGACGCAAAGCGCAAAATCCGGAGCGAGATTGCCAAAGCGCTTGCCGAGGACGAAGCCGGCGCCATTGCACTCGGGTGCGCCGGGATGGCGGATCTTGCGCGCGAATTGGCTGAAGAATTCAAGATACCGGTTATCGACGGGGTCGCGGCTGCCACCCGTTTCGCGGAAGTTGCGATCGATCTCAGCCATATGGAGACGGTGCATGACCGCGACTCGCTTGAATTCGAGCCGTGAATGGCAGTGGCGCATGTGCCAGCAAGCGCTTCGAGGAGGTCAGATGCTCTCGCGCTCCTCACAATAGTGTGAAGCTGCGTGTCTAGGTTTCGTTAACCCGCTTCGGTAAATTGTTGTTCATGTTCCGGATTTTACTCATTGTCGGCCTTTTGATCGCTGGCGTGCAACAAGGCTTTGCACGCGGCACTGTCGATGTGTCTGAAACCGAAACACAGGTGATCATGTCTATGGACCAGGCGGTTTCGCAATTGTCGGAAGACGCGTGTTGCGATGAACAGCCGGTGGCCGAAACCAAACCTTCGTTCTGCAAGAATTCCGAATGCAAGGCTGTTATGGCATCCGTCCTGTCCGTTTCCTTAAAGGAGCAGGATCACCCTGATTGGGTCACTCACCGTAGCCAGGCCTCTGCGCAGAAACGGCTGGAACCCAAGCCACCCAATTCCTGACATTCCGAACGAAGCGGTGAGCCGACGCGCTCACCCACTAAGTATTGGAATTTCAGGAGATATTATCGTGTTGAATAAACGGGATTTGCTGCTCGGTGGAGCAGCTGCGCTATTGGTGGCGCAGCCTGGCCTTGCCCGGGCGCACCACACCAAGAAATACAAGAATTTCAAACTCGCACCGCAATATGCGCCGCAGCGCGTGTTCTTTTCAATGAACTACGCGCCCGGAACGATCGTGGTCGACCCGCGAAATCACTATCTGTATCTGATGGAACGCTGGGGCCGTGCGCGCCGCTATGGCGTCGGTGTCGGCAAGGCCGGGCTGGCCTTTCGCGGACAGGCGACCGTTGAGCGCAAGGCCGAGTGGCCGCGCTGGACGCCGACAAAGAATATGATCCGACGCGAACCGCAAAAATATGCACGTTATGCCGAGGGTGTTCCAGGCGGGATCAACAATCCGCTCGGCGCGCGCGCGCTTTATCTCTATAAGAACGGCCGCGACACGTATTATCGCATCCATGGCACCACTCAGCCCTGGTCGATCGGACGTTCAGTGTCGAATGGCTGTATCCGCATGATCAATGACCATGTCATCGATCTGTACACACGCGTTCCCCTTGGAACGCAGGTTGTGGTTCTTTAGCGCGATCCGGATACATCATCGATGAGTAACTTCGTGACACGGCGTGGCGTGCTTCGTGGCGGGTTTGCATTGGCCGGCCTGACGCTTGCGGGCTGTTCAACAACGACAACCAGCCGAACTCCGGTTGAAGCACCTGAGCAGCCGCGTGTAGATGCCAGTTTCCTGCAGAACTACGGTCCCAGATCGCAAGAACAGTTTCCGCTTCCGGCAATCGACCCGAGGGTGCTTGCGCCGAAATTCAGGCGCCAGCGCATTTCTTATCGCAGCAGCGAGGCCCCCGGGACGGTCATCGTCGATACGAGGGATTTCTACCTCTATCTTGTCGAACCAAGCGGAACGGCGATGCGATACGGCGTCGGTCTTGGCCGTCAGGGGTTCGAGTGGTCCGGGCGTGCACGCATTGCCTGGAAGCGCCCCTGGCCGACCTGGACACCGCCGGATGAAATGATTGCGCGCGAGCCTGAACTGGAGAAGTACAGTGCTCGCAACGGCGGCATGCAGCCCGGGCTGGGTAACCCGCTCGGTGCAAGAGCCCTCTACATTTTTCAGGGCAATGTCGACACGCTCTACCGGCTTCACGGCACCAACGAACCTGCCTCAATCGGCAAGGCGGTGTCCTCCGGCTGCGTTCGCCTGATCAACCAGGATGTCATCGATCTCTACGACCGGGTCAAACCGGGTGCTGCAATTGTCGTGACCTGATTTTTGTGCGCGCGGGCCAGCAACCTGTGTCCCGCGCAAGCCTTTCAAAAGGTGAATTATGAAAAAGCAACGCAAGTCTCCAAAAGCCCGGGACAAAAGGTCCCGGCAGTCCGCCGGCGCACCGTCAAAAGGGCAGACCGATCAAGGGAGGCGGAACTTCCTGCGCCTCGGCCGGAACATCGCCATCGGTGCCATTCTGGTGGGTGGCACAGGTTATGTTTTCGCAAGCAACCACGTGAACATGCGTCATGAGCATGACCTTACACGTGTCGGCAACGGCCGCCCGACGATCGTGCAGATCCATGATCCCCAGTGTTCACTGTGCAGATCCCTGCAAGCCGACGCCCGAAAAGCGCTCGATATGTTCGAGGAAGAGCAGCTCAACTACGTGGTTGCCAATATCCGGACTGCCAAGGGCAAGACCTTTGCCAACCGGTATGGCGTGCCGCATGTCACCCTGCTCCTCTTCGACGGGAAAGGTGACCTGCAGGAAGTACTGCAGGGACAGCGTGGTGCCTATGAGTTGAGAAACCATTTCCAGAACCTGCTGGACAGCTAGCGGACTGTGACGGGTGCTGCGGCGGCTAGGCTACCAGGCTTTCCTGCGGTCTTGCCTCAGGGCATGTCGAGCGTAGTGACCAGGGAGACAATCTTGCCGTTTAAAACGGTGAAGACATTGGTTCCGCTGCCGCTGCCGCCCGGTATGGCCTGGGAATAACAAGTCCATTTGACCGTGATGGTTTCAGCTTCGACTTCAACCGCGCCAAGATTGATGACGGCGTCGCTGAAGTCTTCGCTTCGACTTGCCGCAAAAGCTGCCAGAATGGCGTCGCGTCCGCGATGAGGCTCCGACTGACCGGAGAAGGGTTCGGAATACACCGCGTCATCGTCAAAGAATGAGCCAAGTATCTCAGCGCCGGAGGGCCCGGCTTGCATTGCCAGAAAGAAGTTTGCAATGTCCAGGGGCAGCTTGCTCATGAAGGAGACCTTTCACGGATGACGGTGGATGCTGAGGTGGTTGACGCGTTGAAAAACGCATTGGACGATCTGCGGGAAACGCCGCAAACGCCTATTCCCGTCTCGGTCATTGAAGCTCTGGCGCCGCTTGCGGAACGCGGTGCGAAACTGAAGATCGACCTGGAGGCCAGCCGGACAATCGGAGCGCCGCTGATCACGGTTGTCCGCGAAGGCGGAGATCCGGCCTTTCTTGCACTGCTCACGCCTCGCCAGAAGGAGGTTGCCCGGCTGATCATCGCTGGCAAGTCAAACAGGGAAATCGCAAAAGAGTTCGGCATTAGCGTCGCCACTGTAAAGGATCACGTACACGCGGTTCTGCAAAGGCTGAACCTTCCGTCACGGCGCGCGGTGATGACGGCAGCGCGCGCAACACAGTGACACTAACTGTGGGTGATTTGACGCACAATCCATCCGAAGATGGATACAGGGCTGCATCTATTCGGCAGCCTTGACCCGATAAGGAACGATGCCGCGCTGCCCAGGATCGATGAAGGGTTCTTTGCCAATTGCCGGAAAGGCCCGCTGATCACAGTCGTCACGCGGGCAGATGCGGCAGTTCACTCCAATCGGCTCCGGTTCGGCGACTTCATTCACAGCCAGGCCATCGGCGTAAACAATGGCGTCAGCATATTTGACTTCGCAGCCGATGCCGAGCGCATACCGGCGTTCGCCGGTGTGATAGTCCGGCTGGTGTTTGGTGACACTGGTCGCGATGCACAGATACTCTACGCCGTCGGGCATCTGCGCGATCTGGGCGGTAAACTTGTTGGAGTTCTGTTCAAACGCCTGGTGAACGTTCCAGCGCGGGCAGGACCCGCCGAAACGCGCAAATTGAAAGCGCGTTGCGCTGTGCCGTTTGACGACATTGCCGGCGCGGTCGATTTTGACGAAATAGAACGGAAGACCATTCGCACCCGGCCGCTGAAGGGTCGACAGTCTGTGGCACACGGTCTCGATGCTGGCATCCATCGTGTTCGACAGAAGCTGAATGTCGTGCCGGCATTTCGTCGCCGTTTTCAGAAAATCGTCGTAGGGCAACAAAAGCGCGCCGGAAAAATAGTTCCGCAGGGCGAGGGTCGCGATACTTTCGGCCGAACCGGTTCGAAAACTCGCGCGCCTGACTTCCTCGGCAACCAGATCCTTCACACACAATTCCGCAATTACCGATCCCAACAGAAAATTTTTGGTTGACTGGGGAACCGCCCGGTAGATCGAAATCGTTCGCGTATATTCCTGGTGACGGATAAGGGTGCCCTCGTAGTCTTGCCGCTGCTCCACTGAAATGTCGAAGCGCTGGCGGAGCCAGCCGGTCAACCGGTCAAATTTGTCCTCACATGCGTGAAGCCCGATCTCGTGTACGAGCTTTTCGGCGGCGCGGTCGAGACTGTCGACATAGTTGTCGGTGTAATGGAAGAAATCCCGCACTTCGTCATAGGCCGATTTGCGAATACCACCTGCAGCGGTTTCCTCCCCGCCCATCTGAACAAGATCGTCTTCAAGCACATCCCTGTCATGGTAACTGCGCAAAGCGCCGTAAAGGTCCATGATCGCCTGGGTTACGGCGGGTGCCCGGGTGACAAGTTCCTGTATTTCCTGCCGGTTCACCGAAGACGTATGAAACTGTGTATCGGCGAAGACTTCCTGCAGATCCTGAACAACCCGGTCGAGATCGTTCTTTTCGAAGGCGGCCAGATCGACGCCGAAAATGCGGTTGATGGTGAGCAGGACGGATGCGGTGACCGGCCGGTTGTTGTTTTCGATCTGGTTGACATAAGCTGTTGAAAGGCCGACTTTTTTGGCGAAATCGGTTTGAGAAAGACCGAAGTCTGACCTGATCTGCCGAAGCGTGTGTCCTGAGTAGAGTTTCCTGTTCATCACTTGACCCGGTGAGCAAATTGCAAAATCTTAGCTATTTTCTGTCAGCACTTTAACATTTTACAATATACTCTCTTTGGATGAAAGTGAGCGCATCAAAAAATTGGAAACGCTCTAGGTAGGAACATCGTGATGAACGCTCATTTTGCTCTCGACACACACACTGCCCGGACCGGACATGACGAGGTCTTTTCGGGTGCCGCGCGCGCAATGCAGTCCCTGAGCGACAAACTGACAAGCCGTCAGCTCGAAATTCTGCTGCTTTTGTGCGAAGGCAAAGTCAACAAGCAGATCGCTTATGAGTTGGGTGTGTCCACTGCGACAGTGAAAGTGCATATCCGCAATGCGATCACCCGTCTTGGTGCCAAGAACCGCATGAATGCGGTCGCAATCGTCGCTGCCAACAGCGCCATTTTCAGAAACGCGCAGTTTCTCGCAAGCTAATCTGCAATCCGGATGAATGATTGTTCGGGTGGTAATCTGAAGACCGCACGGATCGCTCGTAAATCCGAAGAGATACGGCACGCTTTAAGCTGGTGCCCGATCCCTCGCGGAACCCTTTGGTTCGTTAAACAGGGCACGCCTGTTCGTTTCGCCGAACAGGTGCTTGCCTCTTTGTCCGGTGTGCGTATATCCAACCGGCATCATGAGTGTCAGTCTGATCGGCCTATTCGGCGTATCTTTTCTTGCAGCGACCTTGCTGCCCGCGCAATCCGAGTTCGGACTGGCAAGCCTCATCTATCTGGAAAGTGAACCTGTGACCGTTCTGGTTCTCGTCGCCAGCCTCGGCAATACGCTGGGATCGGTCGTAAACTGGGGGATCGGGCGTGGTGCTGCCGCCTATTCGCACGCCAAGTGGTTCCCCGTAAGTGTCGAGAAACTGGAAAAAGCGACGCGGTGGTACCACCGCTATGGACGCTGGAGTCTTTTGTTGAGCTGGGCGCCGTTTATCGGAGATCCGTTGACGCTTGCCGCCGGGGTGCTCAAAGAGCGGTTCTGGCCATTCCTGATCCTGGTGGCCATCGCCAAAACCGGAAGATACGTTGTTGTGGCCGCGATCACGCTGGGTGCGATCTAAGGCCACCGCGCATTAGATGCCGTGTCCGGGGCTTTGCGTTTGCCCGTCACCGGTCACCGGTTGCTCAATCGCAGGACCGCGCGGATCCGGGCTGTCTTCTGCATCGGAACTCGCCATTGCGGCTGCCGCGACCAAAGCAATGGCAAGCACCATTCCCAGAAAGATTGCCTGCAATAGGGGTTTTGCATCGCGCAAGTCACTGCGGCCGGAAACGGATTTCCGGTGGGAAAGGTCTTCAGTCTTTGCCATTGTCAGTCTTATTCGGTTTCTTATCGTTCGTGTTTCTAACCGTCTTGATCGATCGCCCGGGTAAGATCGTCATAAAGCCTCAGACCCAATTGACGGGTGACTGCAGCCATTACAACGAAAGCAATCAGAGGAAGAGCCAGGAGTGGAGCGACCGCGAGAGTCATCAACATCAAAAACGCTATAGCGAGAATAAACAGCAACTCCGGCTGAGCCGCAGACCTTGTTGCCCGCCGAGGTGTTTCCGATGATGTCAAAAACCGCATGGGAACCTCCATCGTCTTCCTGTTTGCACTCTCGACAACAATTGGGTCTTCAGACCGACGTCAATCAGGCATTCGGTGAGAGTTTTCGTGACGATAATGCGGCGCGATCGCGGATCAGGACGTGTCACCGGTCACGGCGCTAAACCCTTAATTGAAACTCGGGCGAGATTGGGCTCATTCTGTCATCCGCTTCAGTCTTTGTTTGCATTTTTGCGCAATAGTAATTCTCCGGGATAATGGATTAAGCACAGGTCAGGCGCGGAATGACACTCAACGCAGCGCAGAACGCATTGCCCAAAACGTCCGAAGAGTCCGCGGCATCCGCAGAGGATCAGCAGACACGTGTGCAGTCGCAGCCAAATGAAGGGGAAGCGCCCGCGCTTTCGCTTTCGGGATTGCAGTTTTTCATTGCCGACATCAACAAAAAAACCCTGCTCTGGCACGAAGTGGGTTCCCAGAACTTCAACAGCGAAGTCAAGGAGCTGCAGGAAGCGCCGTCGAATGAGGCGCTGCGGCATCTTTCGACGGAAGACCGCAAGACAATCCTGCGCCTGGTTCAAGGCGCCATTCGCGACGGGCAGGCTGGTCCGTTTGATGTCGGCGGCGGCCCCGATCACCGAATTCCGGGAATTCCAATCGTAGCGCATCGCTATGAATTGTCCGAAGGCAGAATAATTGCGATCTGCTTCCCGTCGATTGGCGAGTCCGATGACCATCCAGGCAAGATTGCACTCGGATTGGCGCCGATCCTGTCGCACTTTGTTGCCTCGTCTTCAAGAATTGTTCTCCTTGTCGACAATTTCGGTTACGTGCGCTTTGCAAGCGACGGCTTTCTCAAGAGTTTTCAGATCGAAGACGCGCGTCTGATCCTCGGCCGGAACATCGCACATATCCAGAACCGGGTCGGACGAACGATCGTCTCCCTGGCGTTGGCGGCGCTGACGCGTAGAGCAAGCGCAACAGGCCGCGGCAAGTTCCTGATTGCTCCGGGCGACAGCATCGACCTTAAGTACGAGGCGATGTATTTCCGTCTCGGCGGTACGGTCGGCGGCGTTCTGTTTTCGGCTGGCCATGTGGGTGGAGACGTTGATTTCGCGCAAGTTTTTGAGATGTGCAGCGCGCCCATCCTTGTGGTCAACACCAAGACACGGATGATCATTGCAGCCAACCAGGCCGCCATGAAAACCTACAGTCTGACACCGGAAAGCCTGGACGAACGCCAAATAACCGATTCACTCCTGGATGCTGAAAGCTTCCAGTCACTGATGAATGCCGCAAAGCAGGAATCGGACGTCCCGTCGTCGGTCTCGGTGACGACGCTGAATGGCCAGACAAAGAAAAAGCGGTTCAAGTGTTCTCTCATTGATGAAGAGAAGGACGAACCCAAGCTTATTCTGGAAACACGCAGCTAGTAAGCGCCGGTTCTCCCAAGCCCAAAAAGTTGCTTAGCCAGCTTGACCAAAGCTGATTGGGTCTTGTCTTCTGGCACACACGGTTCTACGGTCCGCGCGCTGTTATTTCCGTTTCCCCCTGGAGGACATTATGGGCTTTCTTGCTGACGCATTGGCGCGTGTACAACCATCTGCGACCATCGCCGTCACCAACAAGGCGCGCGAGCTGAAAGCCGCAGGCCGCGACGTGATCGGTCTGGGCGCTGGCGAGCCGGATTTCGATACCCCGGAAAACATCAAGGCGGCAGCTGTCAAAGCCATCAATGAAGGCAAGACAAAATATACCGCTGTTGACGGGATTCCCGAGCTCAAGGCTGCGATCGCAGAAAAATTCCAGCGGGAAAACGGGCTGACCTATGCCACCAATCAGATCACGGTCGGGACCGGCGGCAAGCAGGTGCTTTACAACGCCTTGATCGCTACCCTTAACCCGGGCGACGAAGTCATCATCCCGACACCCTATTGGGTGAGCTATCCGGATATGGTGCTGCTCGCAGGCGGCGAACCGGTCATTGTGGAAGCCGACAAGTCCACCTTCAAGATCACGCCGGAAGCGCTGGATGCGGCGATTACCTCGCGCACGAAGTGGCTGATATTCAACTCACCATCCAACCCGTCCGGTGCCGCTTACACCGAGGCGGAACTAAAGGCGTTGACGGATGTTCTCGTCAACCATCCGCAAGTCTGGATCATGACCGACGACATGTACGAACATCTGGTCTATGACGACTTCAAGTTCACGACGCCAGCTCAGGTCGAACCGTCTCTCTATGAGCGTACACTGACAGTCAATGGTGTTTCCAAGGCCTACGCCATGACCGGATGGCGGATCGGATATGCGGGAGGTCCGGCAGATCTTATCAAGGCCATGGCCAAGGTTCAGTCTCAATCGACGTCGAACCCTTGCTCCATTGCACAGTGGGCGGCCGTTGAAGCTTTGTCGGGAACGCAAGATTTCATTCCGAAGAACAACGAAGTGTTCAAGGGGCGCCGGGATCTCGTGGTCTCCATGCTGAACCAGGCGAGCGGTATATCCTGCCCGGTTCCGGAAGGCGCATTTTATGTGTTTCCGTCATGCGCCGGCACGATCGGCAAGACAGCGCCGTCAGGAAAAGTTATTGAAAACGATGCAGATTTCGTAACGGAACTTCTGGAGACCGAAGGGGTTGCCGTGGTGCATGGTTCCGCCTTCGGCCTTGGACCGAATTTCCGCATTTCCTATGCGACGTCAACGGAAGCGCTGGAAGAGGCCTGCCAGCGCATCCAGCGGTTCTGCGGCAATCTGAAGTAGGATTTCACACGCTGCATAACGCTATTGAAGGGCGGCATTTGCCGCCCTTTTCAGTGGCTGCTCGAAGCCTCGTCGCGAGCGGTTCCACCAGAAAACACCAGCCATCCAACCGAAAACAGAAGCACGTCACCCAGTGTTGTCACGATCCGGAACAGGGCGGCTGCAATCAGGACCGCGTCCTCTTGGTTCAGGGACCACAAAAGAGCGACCAATGCCGCTTCACGTGTGCCCAGTCCACCTGGTGCTCCAGGCGTGAGATATCCGACAAGCCATGCAATCACGGCGGCCCCGGCGAGCGGAGCAATTGGCGCGGCTGCCAGCAGACTGAAAACGGCGGCAAAGATCAGGCCGAGCAGGGCCATGAAAACCGTTGAAAGCGTGCCGATAACCAGCAAACCGGATGTAGATGATTGCGGGACCAGTCCTAGTCTGGGTGCAAGCACGAGCGCGGCCAGAACACCGAGGACCAGTCCCGGTGCTAGAAGCACCCATAGCCAGGACGGTAACCATGGCAGGAGAGGGGAGAGCAATCCAGCGCTTCCAAGTACCGCGATCACCGTCACTGCGCCCGCCGGGATCGCGGCAAGCTCCACCAGTGTCGCCTTGACGATCTGACCATCGCTCAAGGAACTGCTGCGCAGGTAAAGACCTCGGCCCAACAGATGCGCAACGTTTCCGGGTATGTACTTGGCGATCTGGGTCATCGTAAAGGACGGATATGTCCGGCTTCGCGGCTCGGCGGAATAGAGCGCCACAATCCGGTGCCACCCTTCGACCACGAACATCAACGATGCAAAGTAGGCCAGCGACAACGCGCCGAGAAGCGCGGCATCGGTGCTGTCCGGGCGCCAGCTGGAAAGACCCGTCCAGTGGGATCTGATCTGAACCGCAATAAATCCCAATGCAACCAGCAGGACGGCTCTGCCGCCCCAAATTGCCAGAGATTTCAGACGGCTATTCAAGCTACAGTGTTCCCTTTGCAGATCCTGCTATTTGCCTGAGACCTGAGGTCTCGTTCGTTTCTCAGCACCTTGAGCAATCTATCGTGCGATCCTTGGCGGCTGGCATATCGTGTCGGTCTGCTCGGTTGTAAAGTCCCGCAGCGATGCCAGCTGGCGGCATTCCTCAAGGCTCCACACGGATGTGGCTTCGGGCGAGACGCGGAACTGGCGCAACTGGCCCGTCACGTTGGCAGACATTGCAAGACCGGCCAGAAAACAGATCCCCAATCCCCACTTCCAGGCCGCCGTGTTGCGGGTAACGGCGATCCTTGGCATTGCGGCGGACAATCCGGCGAGAACGAAGAGGCTGAGCGCCGGCCAAAGATCGATCCGATAGCGAAGCGTGATGGTGCCGTAGGAGAGTGTCAGAAAGGCCAGAACGAGCCCGCCGGTCAGGGGAATGGCGAGTTTCGTCCAGACCGATCGTTGTGCCTTGAAGGACCAAAGCGCAAAGACGAGCCACAATGGCCACAAGAACAGAATGCCGGCGAAAGGTTTTTCGATCCGGATGAAGCCCAGATCGCCGGCGAGCGTGTTTCTGGCGAACGTGTGGACCTGCTCGGAGAGCGGATCGACATACTCCTGGATCGTCGGCAGATCCAGCGCATAGATCGCGACATTGTGCGGGATCCGTTTCACGTTGAACTTGCCGTGTTCCTTGAAAGCTTCCGCGCGTGCGCTGTCGCGATCCTCATAGCCCCAGAACACAAACCCGTATTGGATGCTGTCTTTGGTATATCGGCCATGGGTTTCGGTCGCATCGCCGAAACGTGCAACATTCAGTCCGAGAAATCCGACGCCGCTTGTGCCAAGAATTGCCAGAGCCAGGCCGACCCGAAGCCAGTTCTGCTTGAGCGATGTCACTGCCAGATACATCAGCAACAAGGTGCAGGCCACGTAAAGGCCGATAGCAACGTTGGGGCGTGCGTGGAGAGTGACCGCTGCCAGTGCCGCACACGGGATGGCTGTTCGCCACAATGGCCAATCCTCGAATGCGACGTTGGCCCAGATGAGGACAAACGCTCCGGTCGCCGCATAAGCCAGGGCAATCGGTTCGTGGTAAAAGGACGTATTGGCCGCCAGAAGCAGGCCGGGACTGCTGAACCAGACGGCCAGCGAAAGCAACCTGCTGAGCGCCAGTCCTTTTTCGCCAAGCTGTTCCATTTCCCGTGCGGTCGCCTTCAGGAAAGCTGCGTGGTAGCAGAGCGTTCCAAGACAAGCCCAGGCCCAGATTGAAAACTGCGCCATCCCGACACTTTCAAACGGCCAGAACCACCCGAGCGCAAACCGCGTCAGAAGGGGGCCGACACCATGATAGAGATAGGTTGTGCCATCCGGCGCATAGTGCCCTTCCAGCTGCACGACGCGCGCCGGGATGTCCAGGTGGCCATCCAGAAGGGCGAGATAGTATTCGTCGTAGATGCTTTGTCCAAAGGGAACGATGCCTGGGATCTGCAGGATCCCGCTTGCAAGAACGGCATAGAACACCATTCCTATCAGGATGAGGTCGATGGCCCGCCAGACGGTCAGCGCATCATTTGGAGCTGCGAGCGCGGTAGGCTTTGTCATCTGAGCGTCTCATGATCTGCAAGGTTTCCCGCAGGTCTGTCGT
Source organism: Roseibium sp. HPY-6 (assembly GCF_040530035.1). Taxonomy (NCBI): domain Bacteria; kingdom Pseudomonadati; phylum Pseudomonadota; class Alphaproteobacteria; order Hyphomicrobiales; family Stappiaceae; genus Roseibium; species Roseibium sp. HPY-6. Next base: position 1,309,756 of record NZ_JBEWCD010000001.1, on the reverse strand, counting down.
GTCCACCTGCGGCGGCGGCTGTTCAAGTCGCCGCACCCGTTCCAGGACGGCTTCCGTCAGGCGGCGGTTGGTGGCAAGAGCATCACTTAAAAACGCGATCACGACCGTTATGTAACCGGCAAGCAGAAACATGCTGCCCAAGACCAATGACTGGACCCTGCCGTCACCGTCGCCAATGGCATAAAAGAAGAGAAACCTCAGTACCGGCACCAGCCCAATGCCAATCATCAGAACGCCAGCCCACAGAAATGCGTTCAGCGAGCGATACATGAAATAGCTTCTGAGGATCGTCACGATCTGCTTCTTGAGAAAACGGAAAGTGGATCCGGCAAGCCGGGAGGGCCGCGTCGTCGGATTGGTTTTCACAGGAACAGAAACGACGCTCAAGCCATGCTGACCTGCATGAATGAGCGTTTCCGTCGTGTAACTGAAGCGTGTCATGACGTTTATCGTGTAGGCCGCTTCACGCGAATAGGCCCGAAAGCCCGATACCGCGTCGTCCACGTCCACCTGCGAAAGGTTGCGAACGACCCGCGTACCCAATTTCTGCAGTTGCCTTTTCAGCCAGGAAAACTCAGGATTGTCGCCTGGCTTCCTGTCACCGACAACGATGTCGGCCTGCTTCCGGATAATCGGTTCGACAAGGTCCGGAATACTGGACCCTGAATACTGGTTGTCGCCGTCGGTGTTGACAATAATGTCCGCACCAAGAGACAACGCCGATTCAATGCCGTGTTGGAAGCTCCGGGCAAGCCCCTTGTTTCGCCCGTTCTGCACAATATGGTCAACGCCGCATGCGCGCGCCGTTTCCACCGTGCCGTCCGTGGACCCATCGTCAATGATCTGAATTTCGACTTTGCTGATCCCTGGAATGGACCGCGGAATGGCAGAAACGACGTCCGGTAGCGTCTTTTCTTCGTTGTAGCAGGGAATTTGGACGATCAGTTTCATGAAAAGCGCACAACTTCAGACCGGTTTACGTTTGTTCCGCTCATGACCAGGTAGTGAGCTTGAGGGGTGGAAGCGACTTTGCAGTCTCCCGTTTCCGCCAAAAATTTCCTGACCTTACCTTCGATAGAAATAGGTCTTACACTTTAAAAAATTGATAATCCTGAACTCTTCTGGGTTGTTATCCGGTGTTGCGGATGCTGTCGAAAGAGGAAGAATTCGGGGCCGCTCCGACGACTGCGTGGAGAAGGTTCGAGCCGCGACTTCGGTTGCAACCTGACATTTTTTTAGTGTCCCGACAGGCTGGGTCCGCCCAGATTTTGACGTGAAGCGGACCCATATCTTCGCCGTTCCCGACGCTCGTGATCCGCGAACGGGACCATTCAAGATGGAGATATTCAGTATGCGCTTTTTGAGCGTGGCACTTGCTGCTGCAACACTTTCGATGACCCTTCCTGCCTATGCGTCAGAAAACAGTCCGAAAGTCGAGATCGGGACCCTGAATTGCCTGGTGGAAGGTGAGCACAGCTTCATTGTCGGGTCTACTGCCAAACTCGGCTGCAGTTTCAAACCGGTCGATGGCGGAGCAATCGAGTACTACAGTGGTGAGGTCCGTGACTACGGTCTTGATATCGGAAAAACCAAAGAGGCGACGCTTGTATGGGGCGTGCTGGCGCCTTCTGCAAACCGCAAGCCTGGGCTGCTCGCCGGAACATATGGTGGTCTGACGGCCGGAGCGAGCCTTGGAGCAGGTATCAAGGCGAATGCGCTCTTAGGCGGATTTGATCGTTCAATCGCACTCAACCCCTTCAGCCTGGAAAGCCAGACAGGAACCAACCTTACGCTTGGTGTCAGCAAACTGACGCTTGAAGCCATCAACTAGCAAAATCCTGGACGCCCGATCTGCAACACGGAACGGGCGGACATTTGTCAGGCGGGTTCTTGAGATCCGGCGTCAGTCGTCCGCGCGGCAAGGCGTGCCGGGACCCGCGCACGGATCTGCCGGAATCCTGCGCTCTGAATTCAGGCGGTTGATCTGGTCGATCTGGTTCTGTCTGTTGAAACGATCGATCTGGCGCTGCGTTGAAAAGTCGTTTCTTTGCTGATTGAGGTTTTGATTGAGTTGCTGCTCTGCGGACGGCAACAGCGACGTGCCGGGTTGCGGCAATCCGCGCAGCTGTACATTCTGCGCAGCCGCAGGCGGCGCAATTGCAAGCAAGAGTGCGATAGTCCAAAGGCACAATCGGTACGTCATTCAGGTACACCTGCGCTGCTGTGTATCTGCCTTGATAGGTGGGTATGCGAGCAGAATATGCAAACAAGGTTAGCTTGAACCAGCTTCTGCCGACAAGTTTGGTGAGCATTGACAGGCGCATATCGTGTGAGCCGAGACCTTCCGGATATACATCTGAAACGGGCAAGGTCATGTAATTGCACCGTGTTTGCATATCCTGGCCGCAAATTGCTGCGCTGCGACGTAAGATTCCCTTGCCTTCAAGGCCTCTTCAGCGCGACGATGAAGGACCGCCCATGGTCGATGCGCCGTCTCACACTGAGGCGTCCAGGCGCACTAAAGCCGGATCAGCCATCGATCCCAACCGGGCGAGACGCGGCAGGCCCGCGTCCCTCGTCGGCCATGCCGCGTTGTTAAGGGGAGACCCTCAAACACACGGGAGGCTCATTATGGCAAACTCGATAAACGGAAAAGGATCAGCTGCCGGTAGTTCGCCGCGCTGCATCGCCCTCGTCGGTCCGTTCGGAAGCGGAAAGACCAGTCTCTTGGAGGCGTTGCTCGCGCGAACGGACAAACTGGCGCGCCAGGGGACGGTAACCGACGGCAATACGGTGGGCGATGCTTCGCCGGAAGCGCGCGCGCATGGCATGAGCGTGGAACTCAATATTGCCGAAACGGAATATCTCGGAGATCGGTTCGTTTTCGTCGATTGTCCGGGATCGGTGGAATTCCTGAGCGAAATGGATGGCGCGCTGAGTGGTATCGATCTCGCTGTCGTTGTTGCGGAGGACGATGAACGCAAGGTACCCGCCTTGCAGCTTATACTGAAAGCCCTCGAAGCCCGCGCCATTCCGCGGGTTTTGTTTTTGAACAAGATCGACAAGAGTAGCCGCCGCGTGCGCGACGTCTTGAGCGTTCTGCAGCCTGCCTCGGCGGTACCGCTTGTACTGCGGCAAATTCCGATCTGGGAAGACGGTCAGGCGACCGGTTTTATCGATCTCGCGCTGGAGCGGGCGCATGTCTACCATGAGAAGGAAGCGAGCACGCGGGTCGACATGTCCGATGAAGACCGGGCCCGTGAACTTGAAGCCCGGTTCACAATGCTGGAGCATCTCGCCGATCACGACGATGATCTGATGGAAGCCCTGCTTGAGGATATTGCTCCTGATCGAGACCTTGTTTTTTCAGATCTGGTCAAGGAGATGCGGGACGGACTGATCTGCCCCGTGTTTTTCGGATCGGCGGATCACGGCAATGGTGTCAGCCGTCTTTTAAAAGCGCTCCGTCACGAAGCTCCAGGTGTGGATGTCCTTAAATATCGGGTTCTGGACAACGGCACACGGTCTACTCTCCAGGTGGTCAAAACGCTGCATACCCAGCATGGCGGAAAGCTCTCCGTTGCGCGTGTTCTCGAAGGCCAGGTTTCCGACGGAGACAGCTTGTTCCGCAACGGACGGGAAGAAGTGAAGGTTTCAGGCCTGTTTTCTATCTTTGGCCAGCACGCCAGCAAAATTGCGACTGCCGGAAAAGGCGATCTTGTCGCGCTCGGACGAATGGATGGCGTCGAAACCGGGGACCTGCTCAGTCATGATGAAGGCGAAATCAGCAGTGCCTTCGATATTGATCGCCGCAGCCCGGTACTGGCCACGGCCGTTGCTGCCGCTCAACGAAAAGACGAAGTGCGCCTGTCTGCGGCGCTTGCAAAACTATCAGAGGAGGATCCGTCTCTTTCCATAAGCCAGAATCAGACAACGGCAGAAACCCTGCTGGAAGGCCAGGGCGAGATGCATCTTCGCGTTGCTCAGGAACGGCTGTCTGGCAAATACGGACTGGAAGTTTCGATACACACACCGCACGTGCCCTACGCGGAGACCATTCGCGGCAAGACCAAGGTCCGGGGCCGGCACAAGAAGCAGTCCGGTGGCCATGGCCAGTTCGGCGACGTGGTCCTGGAAATCTCGCCGCTCCCGAGAGGCGAAGGCATTCAGTTCTCCGACACGATCACAGGCGGTGTTGTGCCCAAACAATATATCGCCTCCGTCAGGGATGGCGTTCTGGATGCACTCGGTCGCGGGACTTTTGGTTTTCCGGTTGCCGACATAGCCATCTGCCTGACCGATGGTTCCTATCATTCGGTCGACAGTTCGGACCAGGCGTTCAAGATGGCCGGTATTCTGGCAATCCGGGAAGGTTTGCCGGACTGTAAACCTGTCCTTCTCGAGCCGATCCACAAGGTTGTGATTGCCTGTCCCAACGATGCGACGGCAAAGGTGAACGCGATCGTATCTACAAGGCGAGGTCAGCTTCTGGGCTTTGATGCACGGCCGGACTGGCCTGGTTGGGATGAGGTGCAGGCCTTGATGCCGGAAGCGGAAATCGGGGACCTGATTGTCGAATTACGCTCAGCCACAGCCGGTGTTGCGAGCTACACGTCTGAGTTCGACCATATGGCGGAACTCTCCGGCAAAGCCGCGGAACAGGCGCTGCAGCGGTCCGGCAAGCAGGCAGCTTGACGCCCAATTGATGAAGCCGATCAATGGGAAAGGGGCCTGAATGGCCCCTTTTTTGGTATCGGCTCATATGTACATTTGGGCTCAATTGACCGCGTAAACAGCCCTCTCGAATGCGTCATAGGTTTCCATGAAAGGCGGTTCCACGAAGGGGAGGGATTGCGTCATGATCACTGCAGCGAGATCCTTGCCCGGATCGACCCAATAGTGGGTGTTGCAAACGCCGGCCCAGCTCTGTGTTCCCGCGGATCGTTTCCCCGGAACATCCGACGTGTGCAGCGTTGCGATCATGCTGTGGGTCGTATCGTCAGGAAGAACCACGTCGGCCGTTATCGGCGAGCAGGATACCATTGTCTGGAACTTGAGGCCGCTCATCTGGTCACCCAGCATGGTTGCCAGGCCATCTTCGGACAAAACGCGACTTCCGTCCAATTGTCCCCCATTCAAGATCATGCGCAGGAAACGCATGTAATCGTTTGGGGTCGAATAAAGGGCGTGCCCCATTCCGTACACTTCAGGCATCGACGGCGGCGCAAGTTCCATTGGCGCGAATTTGCCGTCCTCACCGCGAATGTGGACATCAGCGAGCCGTTCGTGCAGCCTTTCCGGCTCGAAGGCTGTGCTTGCCATGGCGAGCGGTTCGAAAATCTCTTCCTGACAAAAAACGTCGATACGCCTGCCATCCGCGGCCTCGATCATCTGCCCAAGCCAATCGGTGCTGGGGCCATATCCCCAGCGTGTTCCGGGGTCGGAGGTTAACGGATACTTGAGCGAGCTTTTCAACCCCGACAAGATCGTCGGATGTCCGGTGAGTTCCATGTATCGCGGCACGTCCGAATTCCAGAACTCGTATTCAAGGCCGCTTGTATGGGTTACCAGGTGGCGCAATGTGGCCGTCGTCCTTGGGGCGCGCAACACCGGTTCTTCGCCATCAAAACCGTCCAGGACCTGTAACTCGTTCCAGGTGTCCAGAACGTCTCCAACTGGCGTGTCGAGTTTGAGCTTGCCACGGTCCACCAGGATGGCGGCTGCCAGACCTCCAACAGCCTTGGTCATGGAAAAGATGCGAAAGACGGTATCGGCATCTACAGCTCTCGCCGCCGTGGCCGTGCCGAAAGCACTTTTGTGCGTCACGCCGCTGGAGTTGCCGGTCATACCAACAACAAACGGGACTTTTTCTTCCTCAACGGCGCTCTTCAGCACGCTCTCAATCAACATTTTCTTCCTCCCCTACTTTTAAAATCTCCACTTCAGAACGCCCAAATCAGAGGTCCGGCGCTTTCACTTGATTTTGCTATGCAGGCAACTTGGCCTTGCTTGTCTGAACGCACGTCGATCTGCGTCGCGTTCATGCGCAGATCCGTTAGCAGATATCAGGTCAAAGACCGCTCGCCCCGCAATCGGGCCTGTCCGCCGCGTTTTAGATCCTATCACGATCCGGTTGTTTACGGTCACTAGGGCGTTATTTGCCTTTGAGGCCGGTTTCAGGTTCTTTCGTTCACAAACAGGAGTTTGACCATGAACATCTTGAAAAAGCGCAGCTGGGAGCTTCCAGAGCGCGAGGCTACACCTGAAAGCGTCTTTTTGAACCGGCGGCAGATCCTTGCCGGCATGGCCGGTGGCGGTGTCCTTCTGGGGACTGGCCTCGGCATGAAGCCGGCTTTCGCGGAAGAAGACCCGAGCGCCGGACTTTATCCTGTCAGCCGCAATGCCAGCTTTACGCTCGACAGGGACCTGACGGACGAAGATATCGCGTCCAAGTACAACAACTTTTATGAGTTCGGATCGCACAAGCAGATCTGGCCGGCCGCGCAGCAGCTTCAAATCAGACCCTGGACCGTGACGCTGGACGGAATGATCGACAACCCGCAAATTGTCGACATCGACACGCTGCTGTCGAAAATGCCGCTTGAAGAACGGCTTTATCGTCATCGCTGCGTGGAAGCGTGGTCGATGGCGGTGCCCTGGTCAGGCTTCCCGCTTTCGGAACTGGTGAAACTCGCGGGCCCGCAATCAGGTGCCAAGTACCTGCGCTTCGAAACGTTCCTGGATCCGTCCATTGCGAACGGTCAGAAACAGAGCTGGTACCCCTGGCCTTATGTGGAGGGTCTCACGCTTGACGAGGCCACCAACGAACTGGCCTTCATGGCAACTGGCATCTACGGCAAACCGCTCGCCAAACAATTCGGTGCACCCATTCGTCTTGTGACACCGTGGAAATACGGCTTCAAGTGCATCAAATCGGTCGTGCGGATTTCCTTTACCGACCAGCGTCCGGTCAGCTTCTGGGAAGAGATCCAGCCGAAGGAATACGGCTTCTGGGCGAATGTAAATCCGGAAGTGCCGCATCGGCGTTGGTCTCAGGCGAGCGAAAAACTGCTTGGCACGGACGAACGCCGCGACACGCTGCTTTACAATGGCTACGAAGAGCAGGTCGCCGGCCTTTATCAGAACCTCAGCGGTGAAAAGCTGTTCATGTGAGCATGCGGCGCGCAATTTGATAGCGCCGCACAATGCACTGGACAAAAAAAGAGCCGGGTCTTAAGAGACCCGGCAGTTTGATTTGATTCACTGAATACAGTGGAATCACCTTCCAGAGGGGAACAGCTGGTCTGGGCATCACTGGGAGGAGGATGTGATCCCCGTGTGACCAACAGTGCTGCTTATATGCGGTGCACAAGCTGCATAAACAAGTGGCAGGTGTGCAAATCAGGTATGCAATTTCTGCAGAGCTTTGGCATTGCGCTAAGTCAATTTTAAAATGCTGTTTGTTTACAGCTGATTAGCGCCGACGTTGATCCGCGATCAGCTGAAGTTATTCAGTTTTTTTCCAAAAAATACCTTCGGTTAAATCTGGACAAAACACATTTGCTTAAAAAATCAGCAAACAAATCCCTGCCCATTAATTAGGCGTTGATTTTGCGTCGCGCTAGTACACCCATTTTTCGGCACTGGTCAGCAAAAATTCCCGGAATGCCTTCACGCGAGCCGTGTTTTTGAGCTCGGAGGGATACACGAAATAAGTGTCGAATGATGGCACCTTGTCTTCCTGCTCTGTAAGGACCGGAACAAGGTTGGACGCATGATCGATGATGTAGTCAGGCAATATCGCTATGCCGACACCCGACTGAACAGCGCGCTTGATGGCCACCAGGTTGTTGACCTTTAAAACGGACCGCCTGGGTTCCCCTGCCGGGCGGCCTGCAGAATCGAGCCAGTTCATTGATCTCAGGTAAGCCGGCGCCTGTTCGCCGAATGTGATGACCCGGTGCTCGTCGATGTCCTCGATTGTCGACGGCGAGCCGAAGCGCTGGATATATTCCGGCGCGGCATAGACATGGAAATGAACTGTGAAGAGTTTGCGCTGGATCAGGTCGGGCTGTGTCGGCTGGCGCAACCTGATGGCAACGTCGGCTTCCCGCATGCCGAGGTCCAGCTCGTCATCGTCGAAAATCAGGTGCAGGTCGACTTCGGGATAAAGCTCGATGAAGCTCCGGATGCGGGACGTAAGCCAGGTGGAGCCAAGACCCACCGTGGTCGTGACACGCAGAATACCGGAAGGTTTTTCCTTGCTGTCGGTCAGGCTGGACTGAACCGATTCCAGCTTCATGAGAACGTCGCTTGCCGTGCGATAGAGCAGTTCGCCCTGTTCTGTCAGCAGCAAACCCCGCGCGTGACGGTGGAAAAGGGGAACGCCCAAGTCATGCTCCAGGGCACTGACCTGACGGCTTACCGCCGACTGGCTCATGTGCAGCGTGTCGCCTGCATGCGTGAAACTGCCGGCCTGCGCGGCCGCATGAAAAATGCGCAGCTTGTCCCAATCCATCCGTGCCCCTCCGCAGGACGCTCAGGCGGCTTTATTCAGCCGCCTGTTGTGTGGATGCCGTTTCGTGTTCGGCCAAAAACTTTTCTGCCTCAAGCGCGGCCATACAGCCCATCCCGGCTGCGGTCACTGCCTGACGGTAGATATCGTCTGTGACATCGCCGGCCGCAAAGACGCCGGGTATGGATGTTCGGGTGGAATCCGGAGCAGTCTCCAGATAGCCATTCGGCTTGAGTGTCAGCTGGTCCTTGAACAGCTCCACCGAAGGCGCATGGCCGATTGCGATGAAAACGCCGTCGGTTGAAATTTCCTGGAGTTCGCCGGTCTTTGTGCTCTTCAGCCGTACACCCGTCACGGCCTTGGGCACGCCGCCACCCAGAATTTCATCGACCTGATGATCCCAGATGACCTCGATTTTCGGGTTCTGGAAGAGCCGATCCTGAAGAATTTTCTCTGCCCTCAGGCTGTCACGACGGTGCACCAGCGTGACCTTGGAAGCCAAATTGGCGAGATACAGCGCTTCCTCCACGGCGGTGTTGCCACCGCCGACAACGACGACTTCGCGGTTGCGGTAGAAAAAGCCGTCACATGTGGCGCAGGCAGATACACCAGCACCCATGTAGTCCTGTTCAGAGGACAGCCCGAGCCATCGAGCCTGGGCGCCGGTAGCGATGACGAGCGTATCGGCGGTGAACACCGTTCCGCTGTCGGCCTCGAGTCGGAACGGGCGCTCGGAGAGATCGGCTTTGACAATGGTGTCGTAGATGATTTTGGTGCCGACGTTTTCCGCCTGCTTCTGCATCTGTTCCATAAGCCAGGGGCCCATTACGGGATCGGCAAAACCGGGATAGTTTTCAACGTCGGTGGTGATTGTCAGCTGTCCGCCGGGCTGAATGCCGGCAACAAGCGTTGGTTCGATCATGGCGCGCGCGGCGTAGACCGCGGCCGTATACCCTGCAGGGCCCGATCCAACGATCAAAAGCTTGCTGTGTTCCGTGCTCATGAAGACACCTTTTCCTGTGTTTCTTGTGTTCTGCCTGTCCCTGTCAGGACCCGATCAAGTCGCCTCTTCGGGCTCTCTTGATGCAGAAAAATCCAACTTTATGCGATCCGCGATGACGGGTGTTGCATCTATCGGCTCGTAGGTAGTTGTTTTTAGCGGACCTGGAAAGGGGTGAATAACCCCCAAGCGTTCCAAACTCTCCAAAAAACCGGTGATTTTGCTGTGACCGCCGCTGGGTTGAAAAACATGAATGGGTTTTCCGGTTGCGGTAGCCTCACCGATCATGTTGGTCGAATCGGCTGTCGCAACAATCGCATCGGCCTTGGCCAGATAATGTCCGAGAGGATTTGGAGCCTCGCCCGTCCAGTAAAGATGCCCACCGGACTTTGCGAGGCTCGAGAGGCCATAGGCGAGTGCAGGCGGGGTCCGGCGCGATGCAGTTATCATGAAGCGTGCACTTTCCTCATTGGCCAGCTCTCTGAGACCGTTCAGAAAGTGAGACTGGTCAGCCTCCGTGAAGGTGTGATGACGGCTGTCGCCGCCAACAAGTACTGCAATACGCGGATGGGCGAGCTTGTCGATCGCGGCGACACTGTCTGAGCGCAAAGTCGCCAATTTTTCTGCAGAGAAGCGATGTGGTGAGGTCGGCGTGACCAGAACATTGCGGCCGCGCAGCCGATCATGTTCCGGAACCCAGATCAGATCCGCTGCACTGGGTCCGGTTCTCGGGTCCTTGAGAAATACCGTGAAGGTATTGCCTTTAGAAAGCCATTTGATGCGACGCAGATAAGCGGCTGCGCGGCGCCCGGACGCAACAACGATGTCCGGATACGGCGGCGCAATCGGACTGTGCTGTCGTGTTTCCCACTCACGCGGATCGGTCGGGCCGAACGGCAGCCACCAGGAAAACGGTGGTCGTGGCGCGATTGTCCGGGACTCGTAAGATACGCCAAGCGCCTCAACGACCCCGACGCATTGCGCCATGTCGCCGGCCTTGCCGTCTGTCAGAACCCAGGCGGACTGAGGAAAGATCTCCGGCTCACGATGCATTTATGGAGAACTTCCCCTATTGTTTTCTTTCGGAATCGTGCGCATTTTTGTTATAGTCTTGCACAAACGCGCAAATAACAATAATTCGGCACCTGAAGAAAAGTTAGCGCAGGGCCCCAATTCCCTGCAAGATGCCAGTCCGGCAAAGCGAAGCCTATTCACAGGCAGGTCATTCGTGACAGCTCAAAGGAGACAGGATTGAAAGCGCGGCTTGATGCCATCGATTGGCATATCCTGAAAGAACTGCAAGATGATGGCCGGATGACCAATGTGGAGCTGGCGCGCCGTGTCGGCATTTCCGCTCCACCGTGTCTGCGCCGGGTGCGCGCACTTGAAGAGGCCGGGCTCATTCAAGGATACCGGACGCTCCTGGATGAAAAGCAGCTCGGCTATGATGTCACGGCCTTTGCGATGGTCGGGCTCCACAGTCAGACCGAGGCCGACCTTATCGCATTCGAACAGACCGTTCAGAACTGGCCGCTGGTCCGCGAGAGCTACATGCTTTCCGGTGAAGTCGATTTCCTGCTGAAATGCGTTTCGCCGGATCTTCAGACGTTTCAGAATTTCGTCATCCGCGACCTGACGGCCGCGCCCAACGTGGACAGCGTCAGAACAGCTCTTACGATCCGCAGGACCAAGGATGAGCCGGTCGTTCCGATCGAAGGCTAGGGCGTGGACGCATGGACAAGCGAGCGCCTATGACCGCTTTCGGCGGACCCTCCGAAAGAGATCGACCGACCACGTCGGTCAGCAATGCGGACCAAGTCGCTGCCCGATGCGTTTCTCCAAAAGTCCGCTCTTGGCAAATTGGACTGTTCGCAATCAATCTGGAGGGCAATTCGTTTCGATTTCGGGCCCCGCGACGAGTCGTAGCAACACCTTAAGCCCCGATTGAATATCTGCACTTCCCTTGGATGCCAGATCGTCCAGTCCGATAAACGCACCATAGACCAACTGAGGAAGAGCAGGATCATTCTGTCCGACATCGCGCAGCAATCTCGTCACGAATGACAATCTGATCTCATCAACTTCCTTTACCACTGCCAAGACAGCTGGGTTTGCCAATGCCCAAGAACGCATTGCGGGTTCTACCCGACGTCCTCCGAACTCAACTGATGCTGGCTTAGCTGCACGATCCACCAACAGACGTAGTCGCGCCGCCTTTTCAGGTTCAGCCTGAAGTACATCCTCAATTTCTTGGACAACGCTGTTGCGCCATAGGCCCAACATTGCCTCTACGAAAGACGCGATATCGTCAAAGTTCCAGTAGAATGACCCCTTCGTGGCGCCGAGGCTTCGCGCAAGCGCCTCGGCTTTGATCGCGTTCGGCCCATCTGTTGTCAGGGCACGAAAGCCCGCCGCCAACCATGCTTCTTTGCTGAATTTCGTTTTGTTCATGTGTGAAATATACGGTGGCGTATTTACAAATGGAATAGCCCGAAATATACGGTTGCGTATGTGAGATATCAAAGCGTTTGAGGAAGCCTTGAAACACGCGCCAAAAATCGAGTTTGCCCGATTACCCAGTATCTCTCTGCAAGACATTGTTGCACATATGAACGATCCTCGCGTTTCTGAACACATGCCGCTGCTCGTGTCGAAATGGACGCTAGAAGAAGCGAGGAGCTTTGTCGCGGCGAAGGAAGATACGTGGCGGCGCGACGGGCTGGGACACTGGGCTATTTTGAGCGATGGAGCTTATGTTGGATGGGGAGGGTTCCAAAAGGAAGGCCACGATTGGGACTTTGGCCTTGTTCTCAAGCCGGATAGCTTCGGTCTAGGGCTGCGCATCACTCGAAAAGCCATTGCCTTCGCGACAACAGACCCGCGCATCGATTTTGTAACCTTTCTCCTTCCGCCCTCGCGCAAAAACATCGGGGCGCTTGTTCGTGGAGGCGCTGAATTTGTCGAAAACACGGAATACAACGGAGAGGTCTTCAAGAAATTCCGACTGGAAACGACTTAATCTCGCGTCCGCTTTGCAGACCTTCGTGCAGGCTGCAGCGTCCGTCAAGCTCGCTGCCATCCGGTTTTGGCTGCGCGTTAATGAAACCACGGTCTAGTCTTCAGGGAAGTCAAGTCTGTGCAGCTTCCTGGCGATGCTTCATGCCGCGAAGTTTCTTGTGAAGGCGGGACATCAGCGAAATGTCCCTGAGAGCCGTTGCGACCAATGTGAAGGCAACGCTTAAGAGGGCGCAGGTCGTGATGATGGCAATCGGCAGAAGCTGGTCATAGTGATAGGCATCGAGCGCGCGGTCGATCGGGTCGACACCGGAGTAAAGCCGATTGCGGATGGTTTCGCGATAGGCCCCGACTTCCAGTGAACCTTGCTTGATGTAGCGAAGCCCCATAACGAGCAGGATCACGGCTGCTGCGAGTGCGATGAGATAGCCGAACATCTGTAGCGCGAACGCATAGGCGTTTTCATGCCGTCGTTTTACGATGCGCGTAAAGATCCGGCGTTCAGGCGGCTCCAGCTTGGAATAGGCATACCAGCGATAGACCCAGAGTGGGATGGCCGCCGCCAAAAGCCACATGCCGATTGCATGAAAGACCATTATCCGTCCTCCGACACATACCGGAAGTTACCTTAGCGGTTGACCGGCACGCGTCAAAGGGAAATCGGCAGGCGCCAGGACTCGAGCCGACAGGCGCTATCCATTTGGAATGTAAAAGCTTCAGATGAATTTGACGTTGACGATCTCGTAGGACCGTGCCCCACCGGGAGCAGCCACTTCAACGCTGTCACCAATGGCCTTGCCGATGAGCGCGCGCGCGATTGGAGACGAAATCGACACTTTGTTCTGCTTCACATCGGATTCCACGTCTCCGACGATCATGTACCGCTTTTCTTCTTCAGTGTCCTCGTCGATGAGAGACACGGTCGCACCGAACTTCACGACATCGCCAGAAAGTTTGGTGACATCGATGATCTCGGCACGTGAGAGCTTGTCCTCGAGTTCCGAAATGCGGCCTTCATTCAGGCTCTGGGCTTCCTTAGCCGCATGGTATTCGGCGTTTTCCGACAAATCGCCATGCGCGCGCGCTTCTGCGATCGCATCTACGATGCGCGGACGCTCGACCGTGGTACGCTCCTTCAGTTCGTCCTGAAGCATTTTGTAACCGGCAGAGGTCATCGGAACTTTTTCCATGGGTCTCAGACCTTCAGCTTATTGGATCCTCTTAAAGCTTATTCCACTCATTATAAGGACCGCGTATTTGCAAAAACAAACCAAGCCGGGAAAGGCACGCTTTCCCGGCCGGTCAACGAGTATAATAGCCCTAGCCGAAGTAGGATTGTAAAGGTCTTACTTCAAGGCTCCCCGCCTTGTGGGCGGCAATACCTTTGGCTGCTGCGACGGACCCTGCAAGGGTCGTGTAATACGGAACCTTGTTCAGGAGCGCCGCCCGGCGCATCGACCGGCTGTCGGCAATGGCTTGCGCGCCCTCGGTCGTGTTGAAGACAAGCTGGACATCACCGTTCTTGACAGCATCAACGATATGGGGACGTCCTTCAAGCACCTTGTTGATTTTCTTCACGGTAATGCCTTTGTCCTCCAGATATTTCTGGGTGCCGCCGGTGGCTATGATCGAAAATCCCGCAGCCTCAAGGCTTCGCACGGCTTCGACAACGCCTTCCTTGTCCGCGTCCCGCATGGAGACAAAGACGGTACCGTTTTCAGGTACGCCGATGCTGGCGCCGATCTGAGACTTGGCAAACGCGGTCCCAAAGGCCTGGTCAAGACCCATTACTTCTCCTGTGGACCGCATTTCCGGGCCGAGGATGGTGTCGACGCCCGGGAAACGGGCGAACGGGAAGACCGCTTCCTTAACCGCGATGTGGTCAAGTTTCTTCTCTGTCAGTCCGAAGGAGCCAAGGCTTTCACCTGCCATGACACGGCTTGCAATCTTGGCGACCGGGGCTCCGATGGTCTTGGCAACGAAGGGAACCGTTCTGGATGCGCGGGGATTGACCTCAAGCACATAGATCTCGCCGTCCTTGATGGCGTACTGAACGTTCATCAGGCCGCCGACTTCGAGTGCGAGAGCAAGAGCCGTTGTCTGCCGTTTCAGTTCGGCAATCATTTCTTCAGACAATGAGAACGGCGGCAGGGAACATGCGCTGTCACCGGAGTGAATGCCCGCTTCCTCAATATGTTCCATGATGCCGCACACAAAGACATCCTTGCCGTCACATAGCGCGTCGACATCGACTTCAATGGCCCCTTCGAGATAGCGATCAAAGAGCAGCGGGTTCGTCCCCAGGACTGTATTGATCTGGCCGGTTTTGTCGTTGGGGTATTTCGCCCGCACTTCAGCCGGTACAAGCTCGGGCAATGTGCCGAGCAGATAGGAATTCAGCGCTTCCTCGTCCCTAATGATCTGCATGGCGCGGCCACCCAGAACGTAGGAGGGGCGGACAACAAGGGGCAGACCAAGACGGCTTGCGATCAGCCGGCCTTGCTCGACGGAGTAGGCAATGCCGTTCTCGGGTTGCTTCAGGCCGAGTTTGACCAGAAGCTTCTGGAACCGGTCTCTGTCCTCTGCAAGGTCGATCATGTCCGGCGAGGTGCCAAGGATAGGAATGTCGGCTTTGACAAGCGCCTGGGCAAGTTTCAAGGGTGTCTGACCGCCAAACTGCACGATGACACCGTGGAGCGTTCCGTTTTCCTTTTCCTTGCGAATGATCTCCAGAACGTCTTCGGGTGTCAGCGGTTCGAAATAGAGCCGGTCGGACGTATCGTAATCCGTTGAAACTGTTTCAGGATTGCAGTTGACCATAATGGTCTCGTATCCCGCATCATCCAGGGCAAAGGCTGCGTGGCAGCAGCAATAGTCGAATTCAATGCCCTGGCCGATCCTGTTTGGTCCACCGCCCAGAATGACGACCTTTTGCCGGTCAGACGGTGCGGCCTCACAGGCCGGGGCACCCATGAACGGAGCTTCATAAGTTGAATACATATAGGCGGTCGGGGATGCGAATTCGGCGGCGCACGTGTCGATGCGCTTGTAGACCGGATGAACGTCCAGTTCCCCGCGCAGCTTCACGACGTCGTCGGCATCAAGGCCAGCAAGGCTTGCGAGCCGCGCATCGGAAAATCCCATCGATTTGAGCTTGCGCAGGTTATGAGCGTCCTGCGGCAGCCCGATGTTGCGGACCTTGGCTTCCATTGCCAGGATGTCGGCCATCTGTTCCAGAAACCAGGGATTGATGCCGCTCGCCTGATAGGCCTCGTCAACGCTCATGCCGAGGCGCATGGCTTGCGCAACGTTCAGGAGACGGGTTGGGGTCGGTACTGAAACCGCAGCGCGCAAAGCGTTCCTGTCATCGCCCTGGTCGAGGCCAGGAATTTCGGTTTCATCAAGCCCGTTCAGACCGGTTTCCAGACCACGCAGTGCCTTTTGCAGGCTTTCATTGAACGTGCGCCCGATCGCCATGACCTCACCAACGGACTTCATCGCCGTGGTCAGGGTTGGTTCAGATCCCGGGAATTTTTCAAAGGCAAAGCGTGGGATCTTGGTGACGACATAGTCGATGGATGGTTCGAAAGACGCCGGCGTCGCACCGCCGGTGATGTCGTTCTCCAATTCGTCGAGCGTATATCCGACGGCGAGCTTTGCGGCGATCTTTGCAATCGGAAAACCCGTGGCCTTTGAGGCAAGCGCGGAGGAACGCGAAACGCGCGGGTTCATTTCAATGACAACAAGACGTCCGTTGTCCGGATTGACGGCGAACTGAACGTTGGAGCCGCCCGTTTCGACACCGATCTCACGCAGCACCGCGATCGATGCATCGCGCATGATCTGGTATTCCTTGTCGGTGAGCGTGAGCGCGGGCGCAACGGTGATGGAGTCGCCGGTATGAACCCCCATCGGGTCGACGTTCTCGATCGAGCAGATGATAATGCAGTTGTCCGCCTTGTCGCGGACCACCTCCATTTCATATTCCTTCCAGCCCAGAAGGCTCTCGTCGATCAGAACCTGGCCGACCGGTGAAGCATCGATGCCCGACCTGACAATGGTCTCGAATTCCTCACGGTTATACGCAACGCCGCCGCCGGTGCCGCCAAGCGTAAAAGCCGGACGAATGATGGCTGGCAGGCCGATCTCGTCAAGCGCACGCATGGCCTCCAGATATCCGGCATTGCGGTCGTATCCCTTGATCCTGCCGTTCTCGTCGCGATAGGCCGGTGAAGAGGCAATAGCCGCGCGCGGGTTCTCCAGGCCGATCGTGTCCATGGCAGCCCGGAATTTTTCACGGTCTTCCGCCTTCTCGATGACGTCACCGCGCGCGCCGATCATTTCCACGCCGAACTTTTCCAGAACGCCCATTTGCTCGAGGTCGAGTGCGCAGTTAAGCGCCGTCTGGCCGCCCATGGTCGGCAGAAGCGCATCCGGCCGTTCTTTCTCGATGATCTTGGCAACGAGCTCCGGCGTGATCGGCTCGATATAAGTCGCATCAGCCAGGTCCGGGTCGGTCATGATCGTTGCCGGATTGGAGTTGACCAGGATGATGCGGTACCCCTCTTCGCGCAGAGCCTTGCAAGCCTGTGTGCCGGAGTAGTCGAATTCACAAGCCTGCCCGATAACAATCGGACCGGCGCCAATGATCAGGATGGAAGAGATATCTGTGCGTTTGGGCATCTCGGCTCGCAGCTCGCAGCGACCGCTCCGGATTAGCACTATCGCTATTCGGTCGGGCGCGGACTAGGTGTGAATGTCTATGTTGGCTGAGCGCGTCTTATAGGGAAAAGCGCAGCAGGAGGAAACCCCGGCAAGGCCTTTGGAAGGTGTTTTCCGGACCAGTTTTTGAGCGTTTATTCGGTTTCGGCGGATTCGGCGCCCAATGGTGTTGTCGACTGACCGTCATAATCGCCTATTCCTTCGGACAGTGCGTAACAGGCGAGGCGTATCGATTTTGGTATCTCAACCGGCCGACCGTCGCGATTCCCCTTTTCGTAATACTGGATCATGCGCTTTTTCAGGCCGAGCCGTTCAGCTGCATCTTTTTGCTTCAAACCAAGCGTCCTTCGCCAATGGCGGAATTGCTGTGGCGTCATGCCCGGCACGGAGGCTTTTGCTTTTGATTCGGCCATATTTCAAATATTCCAAAACATCCTGTTTCCGCGTGACCGCACTTGGCGGGCTGCACGCCGATCAGATTGACAAAAATAACCTGGGCTGCCCTTTGTCAATGAAGAAGTGCACAATGTGCTCCTTTTTTGCCGTCAATACGCTCACGCTTCGGGCCGTTTACGATGTGGCAAAGTGGTTTCCTTAGGGGAATGTGTCGATTTGCAGTCGCGCAGAATGACCTCATCGGCACGTCGCAGGGTCTCCCGGCAGGCCAATTCAAGGAGGGATTTCCGTCAAAAAGTGTTCCATGAGGCGAGTTCTCCACAGGCACACATTGCATCCACGTCACTCGAGAAATAAATACCAGACTGTACTAAATGCGGCGAGAAAGCGCGCAAAAGAAGTAGAAAGTATATTATCCTATTACTGATTGCGTATCCCGGCTTATGACAATTCATGCAATTTTCGCTAGGTATCACCTAAATTTTTTTTGGTGAATAAAATAAATTTTTTCGATAAAGCAAGGAAAACTAAGTAGTTTTTACCGTCCGGGCTGCCGTCAGGTTATGAAAATCGTCCATCGAATTCGCGCTGACAGAAAGCGCTATTTATTGGATGTAGATTATCGATAATTAATATTTATGCCTTCCGTCACGTTTTTAGAAGTGTTTAAAATTCGGCGCTCCTATGGTCTTTCTGTGATGCTCGGAGTTTAAATTTTTCATTTTCTGAAACTTGTGCGGAAAATGATCAATATTTCCGATTTTATCGTAGATTTTAACTATCGAACCAGTGTATTAGTCTGTGTGTAAAGTCACAGCATGCAAAGCGCTGGGCTTTTCGCCGTGTGCAAGATGATGAAAACCGAGTGGTTGTTTTTCGCGATGCTAGTGGGACCGGAAGGGTCGGATGTGGGACCGGCGCTTCAGGAGCGTTGCAAAACCTGACCGAGCTCGGAACAAAAGAAAAAGATCGGGCTTAACACTATGAACAATGTCGCTACCAATATGGTCGTTGTTCCGGACATCGCGGGTCCGGCGCAGGACCTGGTGCTTGACGATCGCGCGCTTGCGATCTCAGAAATGTCTGAACGCTTCAACGTAACCCTCAGAACTCTGCGTTTCTACGAAGAAAAAGGACTGCTCAACCCCGTTCGCAAAGGCGCGCGGCGGTTTTACGGAACTCGGGACGTGTCGCGCATGCGCGTCATTCTCCAGGCCAAGAAGATCGGATTGACTCTTGCCGAGATCCGTCGCGTGATCAAACTGGTCGAGAGCAATGCCGACAAACAGGAACAGTTCAAGGAATTGCAGGAGATCTGCAAAGGCCAGCAGGAAATCCTTCTGGAGCAAAAGCAGATGCTTGACGAGCAAGTTGCCGAAGTCGAGCAAATTCTGACGGCTTTTGACGAACTGATCGCCTAAGAACACCTTACTCAGATTGCCATTTCCCCGGTCGAGAGATTGCACCGGGGTTTTGGCGTTTGTCATTGGCCGCAGATGGTGCTGCTCACGCGGCTCCCGATCCGGACCAACCTGTTCTCCACCAAGGTTAGCAGGTCAGCTGACTCTGGCGCTTTGCATCAGATCGGTGAACCGCTTGAAGAGGTAGTGGCTGTCGCGTGGTCCGGGTGATGCTTCCGGGTGATATTGCACCGAAAAAACAGGCTTGTCCTTGACGGCCAGACCACAATTGGAACCATCGAACAGCGAGACATGTGTCTGCTCAACATTGTCAGGCAGACTGTCGGCATCGACCGCAAACCCGTGGTTCATGGACGTGATTTCCACTTTGCCGGTCGTGTGGTCGAAAACGGGATGGTTTGCCCCGTGGTGTCCCTGATGCATCTTCACCGTGCTGCCGCCAAGCGCGAGCGCAAGCATCTGGTGTCCGAGGCAGATACCGAATGTCGGAATGCCTTTTTCAACGACGCCATTGATCATTTCCACCGAGTAGCTTCCGGTGGCTTCCGGGTCCCCGGGACCGTTTGACAGGAAGACCCCGTCCGGTTCGTGGCCAAGCACTTCACTTGCCGTTGCTGTTGCCGGAAGGACGGTAACGTCGCACCCCGCATCGGCCAGGAGACGCAGGATGTTCCGCTTGATTCCGAAATCGATGGCAACGACCTTGTATTTACCATCCTTTGCTTCGCCGTATCCTTCGTCCCAAGTCCACACGGTCTGCGACCACGGATGTGACTGAAGCGTTGAAGCTTCCTTTGCAAGATCCATTCCGACAAGACCGGGCCAGCCGGCCGCCTTCGCTTTCAGGCTTTCAATGTCGAACTGACCATCCGGCGCATGGGCGATCACGCCATTCGGGACACCCTGCTCGCGTATCAATGCCGTCAGGGCGCGTGTATCCACACCGCAAATGCCGATCATGTTCCGGCTTTTCAGCCAGGCGTCGAGGTGTTTCGCAGCCCGGTAGTTTGCCGGATCGGTGATCGGGGCGGCAAGGACGACACCGCGTATACCGCTCTCGGCCGCCATATTGACGGTTTCAATGTCCTCGTCATTGGTTCCGACATTTCCTATATGCGGAAATGTGAACGTGATGATTTGACCCGAATAGGAGGGGTCCGTCAGGATTTCCTGATAACCGGTCATCGCGGTGTTAAAGCAAATCTCACCAACGGCTTGGCCGGTGGCACCTAATCCCAGACCCTCGATTATGCTGCCATCGGAAAGCACAAGCAGGGCGGTCGCCGGGGTCTCAGACCATGCGTCTGCAGTCGTCATGTCTTGTATCCAGAGTCTGTTGGTGACATCATGCGCTGCAGGATAGGCGTCTGTGGCTGGCCAAGGGCCTGCGAATAGCCGTCTGCATTAAGCGCGGGACTCTATGGGAAGCGGCTGGGATCGTCAATATTGATCCTTCGAAAAAAGATCATTAAAATTCAATGTCTTGGCTGAGAATTGCTGAAGGGTGCCCAAGCGCTCACAGCCTCAGTGCGGCAGGGGTAGGGTGAACCATGCGCGATGATTTGCGCGAAAGAATCAACGCCGCGCTTAAAGTGGCGCAGGAAGACGGCGACAAACGCAGATGCGCAACCTTGCGCTTGATCCAGACAGCGGTCAAAGACCGGGAAACCGCTGCCCGGGAAAATGGCAAGGACGGTGTCGGAGACACTGAAGTCATCGAAATCCTTCAGAAAATGATCCGCCAAAGAGAAATTTCTGCGGAAGAGTTTGAATCGGGTGGACAACTCGATCTCGTCGAACAGGAGCGTGTCGAGCAGGAGATCATACGCGAATTCCTGCCTGTTCAGCTGAGCGACGAGGAAATCCGCTCCCTGTGCGAAGCAACCGTAAAGGAGATCGATGCACACGGTCTGCGTGACATCGGACGTTGCATGTCGGAGCTAAAATCGAGATATCCAGGGAAAATGGACTTTGTGCAAGCTTCGTGTTTCGTGAAGGAAATGCTTCGGGCCGAAAACAATGGCTACCAGGCATCAAGCGGTGCCGACGAAGCGGCAGAGGGCTGACAGGAGGCCGCTTAATAGACCGGCCGCTTCCGATTGGTCGCATGAGGCGTTCATGCAGGACATGCACACTCATCCACCAATAGATCACATTAAGGTCGAGGTTCATTAACTGACACTGGTTTTGGACTTCAAGTCATTCTATCTTGTGGAGCCGTTCTAAGGGATCTCTTGTCCAAACGAAGAATGGCCGCTCCTAAGTCACAAATGATCGTTTGTTTCTCACATGCGTTTTGAACCGCGTCTCCTTGATGAAATCCGCGCGCGCCTGACCCTGTCGGATCTTGTTGGCCGGCGTGTCACGTGGGACCGGCGCAAGACCCAGCCGGGGAAGGGCGACTTTTGGGCCTGTTGTCCGTTCCATCAGGAAAAAAGCCCGAGTTTTCATGTCGACGATCGCCGCAACCGATACAAATGCTTCGGCTGCGGCGCTTCGGGCGACCACTTTACCTTCGTGTGCGAGACCGAGGGCCTGAGCTTTCCGGAGTCTGTCGAACGGCTCGCAGAGCAGGCGGGGGTTGCTCTGCCGGCACCAGACCCGCAAGCGGCAAGGCGTGAAAAGAAGCGTGCGGGGCTTGCTGAAATCTGCGAAATGGCTGCGCGGTTCTTTGAAGCCGAATTTACCGGATCCAGGGGCGCGGGCGCGCGGGATTACACTGCCAAGCGTGGTCTGAAGTCCGAAACGCTTTCTGAGTTCCGCTTCGGTTTTGCTCCAGACAGCCGGGACGCCCTGAAGTCCTATTTGGCGGCAAAAGGTGTTCCGGAAGCCGACATGGCCGAGGCAGGTCTGGTGATCAGGCCGGATGACGGCCGGCCGGGTTATGACCGGTTTCGCGGACGCCTTATGATCCCGATCCATGATGAAAGGGGCCGGGTCGTCGCATTCGGGGGCCGGACACTCTCACCAGAAGGTCAGCCGAAGTATCTGAATTCGCCGGAAACGCCGCTGTTTCACAAAGGCGTCATGCTTTTTAACGCGCACCGTGCCCGAGAACCGGCGTTCAAGGCCGGCGAGGCGGTGGTGGTGGAAGGATACATGGATGCCATTGCGCTCTGGCAGGCTGGTATCCATCATGTCTTGGCGTCTCTTGGAACAGCATTTACGGAAGACCAGGTTGTCCGGCTCTGGAAATTCGCGCCGGAACCGGTGATCTGCTTTGACGGCGACGTTGCCGGTGTGTCGGCTGCGCACCGGGCAATAGACCGGATCTTTCCGGTTCTCAAAAGCGGCTATTCGTTTCAATTCAGTTTTCTGCCCGACGGCATGGACCCGGACGACCTGATCAAGGAACGTGGTGTGGACGGCTTCCGGCAGGAAATGGGCAAGGCGCAGGCGCTTTTCGATGCGGTCTGGGAACGCGAAATTTCCGTCTCGCGGATTGACACGCCAGAACGCAAGGCGGCACTGGAAAAACGCTTTGACGATCTGATCGGGACGATCCGTGATGACCGGGTGAAGAGGCGCTACCAACTCGATCTGAAGTTCAAGCTGTCGAACCTTTTCTTCGAGCAGTCACGGCAAACCCGCCGGGATGGTAAAAAATCGCCTGATGCCGCCTCGGGCCTCGGCATTGCGCGTGAACGTGTGGCGGCGAGTGACGATTTCGGGACGGAACGGCTTGTGCTCGGGCTGTGCATGCGGTTCCCGCATCTGCTGGACCGTAACTTCGAGCGATTTGCCGGTCTGCCGTTCACCAACACGCTTCACCGCCAACTGCGGGACATACTGTGCCGGATTGTCGACGATCTGGAAGCAGCGCCGATTGCAGATCTGACCAGTTCGTTCGATGAACCGCTGCGTGACATCATGCAGGAGATGATGCTGGAAACCATTGGGTTGCAAGAGCAAGGCAAGGCGGAGTTCTCCGCTCTCAATCACCGCTTCCCGCTGTTGAAATCGAACCCGCCGGAGGACTTCGTCGAAGCAGCGTATCTCCACTTTCTGGATCTCCTTGAACTCAATGCGCTGGAAGAAGAGCTCACCGGTGAATTGACAACCGCCGATGAACATCTGGACGAGCATTCCTGGGCGCGCATTCAGGCACTGACGCAGGACTTGAGCCGCCGTCGTGAGGAGTGTGCGCGGGACGAAGCGGACCTTGCCGAGCGTGCGAGGAAAATCAGATCGGCGCCACCTGTGGCCGCTGCGCAATAACAATTGCGCCAACCCTTTTAAAAATCCACGTGAATGCGGTGAGGCGGGACCGCCGAGAAGGGCGATTCAGCTGCAAAACATCGTCGCAAGTGCGTGTTGAACCACAAAAAATGCATTTTCCGATTGACCGATGACGAATCACACTTGCGAATCGCGCGCACCGAGCTAAATAGGAGTTTTGCAGCCCTCAAGAGCCGCAGCTGAAAGCCTGCTCGCGGCAAATAGTCTGAAAAAACGCTGCAGACCCGTTTGAATACCGCTTGGGCACTCGCATATGCGGGCGCTGAAATAGAAGGCTGTGTACTTCCTCGATGCTGAAATCTGTCAATGTCGGCAAGCGCACAGTTAATTGGGACTTAAGGGACACGGCTTACAAATTTAACCACATCGAATCGTTCAGTCGCGGCCGCGTTATATGCCGGCGCGCTGAAGGGGGATTGGTTTGAAGCCGTTTATAGGGCGCTGCGTGACCGCAACGGTCACGAACTGGAGCACGATATGGTAGCCAAAGCGACACAAGCAGACGAGACACAGGAAGCAAGCTCGGACGGCCCGGACGGTCCACTGCTCGACCTCTCGGATGCAGCGGTCAAGAAAATGATCAAAGCCGCCAAGAAACGCGGGTACGTGACCTATGACGAGCTGAACGAAGTGTTGCCGTCAGAGCAGGTGTCTTCGGAGAAAATCGAAGACACAATGTCCATGCTTTCCGATATGGGCATCAATGTGATCGATTCCGATGAGGCCGAAGACGGTCCGGAAGAAGTCGATGGCGGAGAGCTGGCGACCACCACGACGACCGCCGTTGCCAAGACGACCAACACAAAAGAGCCGGCCGATCGTACCGATGACCCGGTCCGCATGTACCTGCGTGAAATGGGCTCTGTCGAGCTGCTTTCCCGTGAAGGCGAGATTGCGATCGCCAAGCGCATCGAGGCCGGACGTGAGGCCATGATCGCGGGTCTTTGCGAAAGCCCGCTGACGTTCCAGGCGATCATCATCTGGCGCGACGAGCTCAACGAAGCCCAGGTGCTTCTGCGCGACATCATCGACCTTGAAGCGACGTATGCGGGACCGGACGCCAAGGCGGGGCCCGCCGTGGCCAATGATGACGTGGCACCGAGCGAAGCGACGGAAGAAAAAGCCAAGGATGGCGTCTCCGAAGAGACGGAAAATGAAGAAGGTGAAGGCGAGAGCGAAGAGGACGACGACGAATTCGAATCGAACGTTTCCCTCTCCGCCATGGAAGCGGAGTTGAAGCCGGGCGTTCTGGAAACCTTCGACAATATCGCCGACAACTACAAGAAGCTTCGCCGTCTACAGGATCAGCTGGTTGAAAACAAGCTCGCCAACAAGACCCTGTCACCCAGCCAGGAACGCCGCTACAAGAAGCTCAAGGAAGACATCATCGTCGATGTGAAGAGCCTGTCGCTCAACCAGAATCGTATCGATGCCCTGGTTGCCCAGCTCTACGACATCAACAAACGCTTGATGGGTTACGAAGGCCGGCTGTTGCGTCTCGCAGACAGCTACAATGTGGACCGGACCGACTTCCTCAAGCAGTATCAGGGTGCCGAACTCGACCCGAACTGGCTGCGCAAGGTTGCAAACCTTTCCACGCGCGGATGGAAAAACTTCATCGCCAAGGAAAAAGAAACGGTCCGCGAGCTGCGCCAGGAAATCCAGACGCTTGCGACCGAAACCGGTCTGGAAATCACCGAATTCCGCCGCATCGTCGCAATGGTGCAAAAGGGTGAGCGCGAGGCGCGCATCGCCAAGAAGGAAATGGTCGAGGCGAACCTGCGTCTCGTGATTTCGATCGCGAAGAAATACACCAACCGAGGCCTGCAGTTTCTGGATCTTATTCAGGAAGGCAACATTGGCCTGATGAAGGCGGTGGACAAGTTCGAATACCGCCGCGGTTACAAGTTCTCGACCTATGCAACGTGGTGGATCCGTCAGGCAATCACGCGTTCGATTGCCGACCAGGCCCGCACGATCCGTATTCCGGTCCATATGATCGAAACGATCAACAAGATCGTTCGCACATCGCGCCAGATGCTGCATGAGATCGGGCGCGAGCCGACACCGGAAGAGCTGGCGGAAAAGCTGCAGATGCCGCTGGAAAAGGTTCGCAAGGTCCTGAAGATTGCAAAAGAGCCGATTTCCCTTGAAACGCCGATCGGCGATGAGGAGGATTCGCATCTCGGCGATTTCATCGAGGACAAGAATGCGGTTCTGCCGATCGATGCGGCGATCCAGTCCAACCTCAGAGAAACGACCACACGTGTGCTGGCATCGCTCACACCGCGCGAAGAGCGTGTTCTCCGCATGCGTTTCGGCATCGGTATGAATACCGACCACACGCTGGAAGAGGTTGGTCAGCAGTTCTCGGTGACGCGCGAACGTATTCGCCAGATCGAAGCCAAGGCACTCCGCAAGCTCAAGCACCCGAGCCGGTCGCGCAAGCTGCGGTCGTTCCTGGACAGCTAACAGGCTGTAAGGGCATATCAAACACTGTGAAAGACCCGGCGCTTCTGCCGGGTTTTTTGCATCCGTGCTAATGAAGAAATGGTGATCGTGGAATTGCGGCCGAGGGCTCTTTTTTGGCCATAATCGAAGATATCAACCGTCCGATGATCGAGGCGGCCAAAGACGATGGACAAGGATTTGCCTGGGGGCTGACGTTTTCGCTCGCGCTTCATGGGGCCTTGGCTCTCGTACTTTTGGGCGGCATATCCGGCTATGTGGCCGAGCCCAGCCAGGAACCGGTTGAGGTGGAGATCATTACGGTACCGGCCCCGGCTGAGGAGGACGCGGCCGCAGAAGAGCAGGCCGAAGAGCAGCCTCAAAGTGAAGAAGAGCAGGAAGGCGATCTGCCGCCCGAACCTGCAGCTCAAGAACAGGAAACGGAAGAGGCGAATGCCGAGCAGCCGCCACCTGAGCCGGCCCCCTCAGAGGAGGAGCAGGAAACGCCAGTAGATCAAACGCCTCCGGCGATCCAGGAAGCGGTTCAGGAATTCACAGAAGAAGACTCCGAGCCGCAGGAAAGCGAGCTTCAACCTCTGCAGGAGCCGGTTGAAGAAGAGGTGACTGCAGAAGAGAACGCAACAGAGCCCGACGAAACGGAGCCGTTGGATGAGGCGCAGGAGATTGCCGAACCCGGTACTGAGGAAAGCGATGTTGCCGAGGAGGTAACCGAAGACCTGATCGAGGAAGACGTGGCGTCCGATTTAGCCGAAGAGGATGCGACCAGGGAAGATGTAAGCGAAGTCGAGGCCTCGGAAGAGGAGGCGCCCTCAGACGAAGAGCTTGCCGAGGCGGAGGAAACATCTGCTGAAACGCCTGTTGAGGCGGAGGTTGCGGATGACTTTGACCCGCTCGCGGGACCGGAAAGCGAGACCGACACGGAGGTCACCCCCGAGCCTTTGCCGAAACCTGTGGAAGTGGCCGAGATCGGAACGGACGCAGCGGCCGATGTCGGCGACGCGGACGAGATCGCACCGGACGAATTCGGCACGGTTGGGCCCATTGTTTCTGAAACAGCGCCCGCGCCCAAACCGGCGCGCCGGGTCGCACGTGCCACACGCTCCGAACCAGCTGCTTCGTCGTCTGCCGGAACGGTTCGCCGACCGGGCCACATTCAGGCAAGGCAGATCTATTCCGCCAACAATTCGCGCGTTACGGCCAGAATGCGTGGTCTTACGGAAGGAGAGCGGTTGAGCCTGCTGTGTATCACAGAGCTTGATGCGCAGCTGACTGCGGTCAGCCCTGTGCCACCGGAGGCGCTGCCCCGTGCGCGCGCAAGAGGGGGAACGGTGCTCGAATACCAACGCGTCGCGTTTCGCAGCCTCGGGCGCTGGTTTGACATTGCTTTCCGATGCGAGACGAATGCGGGTGTGACCCGTGTTGAAAGCTTCAGCTTCAAGATCGGAGAGGAAATCCCGCGCTCGCAGTGGCTCGCCCGCGGGCTGTCAGGCTTCTGACTTTCGGTACGGCCTCCGGCCCCTCATCGGTCGACGGCTGTGATCGGCAGAAAAGCGGCACCGGTGTTGGCGACATCCAGCTCGGCCTGCAGCACTTCCTGATAGTCCAGCCCGTAGCCGTAGTCCGCCTTGAAATGCGCGGGCCCGATTGTCGGCGCAGGGCGCAGAACACCTTCGTCCGGTTTGATCTTTGCGGCACTGATCACGCCTATCTGCACAATGATGCGGGAAATGGCAAAGGGGTTTTCCCCCAGCGCATAGCTGTCATAAGGATGGTAGGGCATTGCCGGGTTGGTCAGGACAATTTCACCTGAGATCGTTTCTCCTGGCACGACGCGCCGGAAATAAGGAGTATCCGGGCTTCCGATCCGCATGCCCTGGGGCACTTTCAACAACAGCTTTCCTGTGTAAAGAACGCCGTTTTCCGTTGGCATGACATAGGCGAATTGCGGATCGGCCGACAAACTGCCATCCGCCGCCGGGCGGTAGAGTATGTCGGCGACAAAGATGTCCGTGTTCTCGGTATTGGTGACCTGATACGCCAGCGAAATAGTGGCGGCTGTGATTGCTTTGACAGAAACGGTCAGCATGCATTTACTCCTGCCGGAATTGGCCTGTGCGGGCAGTTGGCAACGACCGGGTCAGGCAGCCACCCGCAAAATCTCTAAGCACCATTAGTAGTAGGGTCTCTGGTGCTCTTCTTCATTCTTACCGATACCCAGATCATTGAAATCCTTGCGGATCTTGTTTTCGGTGAATTCGTTGTCTTCATACTCGCCCAGGCCGACGGCCTGCAACTCATAGCCGGGTGCCTTGTGTTTCAGGCCATCGTGACCGGTGTATTCGACCTCACCACGCGGATCGTTCGTCCCATGTGTGTCATGGTAGGAGTGAATGAGTTCGTGTCCGAGAACGATCGCGGGGTCTGTCGTCTGCCAGCCTTCGCCGTTGTGCTTGTCTCGGTCGGGGTTGAAACTCACTGTGCTGTCCGTGCCTGGACCCGGCTTGTCGTTGACCGTGTCGTAGTTGCAGTCGTCCCAGTTTGAGGGTGCTTCCGAGCTTCCCTTGCCTGGGCCGGCATCCTTGATCGTTGTCGATTGGTCGCTGGAATCGAGCGCCAGAAGGAGGTCCATGCCGGTGGGTGATTGGGCCAACGTGTCCAATGAATCCATGGCTTTTTGCTTGAACTCATCCGTTCCCTCAACCTTGATCGATGACTGACCGTTCTTGATCTTGTTCATCAGGGCGTTGCGTCTGAGATCGGCAATTTGTTTGGGCGACAGATTGGATGCCGCTCCGCCACCAGCCGCCGCGCCAGCAGCGCCACCGGCTCCCGCGCCGGCACCACCTGCGCCTCCGGCACCACCTGCACCGCCGCCTGCGCCGCCGCCGCCACCACCCGGACCGGGCGTCATACCGATGAGCACCCTTGGGTACCCCGTGGTGAGGGCGCCCGCTTTGAGCGTCAGATCCGTCATGCGGGCGGCAGGCATCCCTTCCACCAGAACGTTGAAGGCCCCGGTGATGATCGGGTCGCCACCTATTGGCGGTGGCGGGCCGACACACAGGCAAAGGTCGGTCACCCGCGCTTGCGGGAACATTCCGGTTATTACTCTGAACGCTCCTTTCCACATAATGGGCAATGGCGTGCCCAGGCAACTCGGACAGGAATGCAGATCGACAAGTATGCGGGACGCAGGAAATTTCATGGTCAAACCGGTTCATTAAAAATCATGCCGAAAGTGTCAGCCGATTGCCGGTTTTCGTCAATGCTGCTGCGTCACACTTTGCCGGAATGTCTTGAAAGACAGGCCACGGGCACCGACGAAGTTAACCAGACACCGTTCTCCGTCTTGTAGAACTGGTGCCCGGCGACGGACATTTTCGCCGCATCAATCAATAGAACAACCGGCTCTCCGTGCCTTTTGCCGACATTCAGAGCCGTCTCGACTGTGTCCGACAAATGCACATGGTGCCGCTTCATTGGTTTCAATCCCTCGCGCAGGATGGAAGACAAAAACCTTTCTGCGGTGCCATGAAAGAGGAGGTCCGGTGGTGAAACTGGTGTCAGCTCCAGGTCAATCTTGACGGAATGGCCCTGCCGCGCGCGTATCGAAGCGCCATCTTCGGAGAACTCAAAGCGCTGTTTGTCATTCAAGGCAACGACATTGCCGAGTTTTTCAGCGTCGCAAGAGACGCCCTTGTCAGATAGGGCTTTCAGCACCGCATCGACATTTGCCCAACCTGTTTCGGAAAGCACCAGGCCGGCATCCTGCGGACAGTGCCGTAGCCAGTAAGAAAGCTGTTTGGAGATTTTTGTTATGTTTCGCATATTCGTTATTTGTTTAGTGCCGCCCCGGCCTTGAGCCGGGGCCTCAACAGGCATGACAAATTGGCCCCGGCTCAAGACCGAGGCAAAAAAAAGAAGACGGCGCGAGCTGCCCCGCGCCGTCCGTTGTTATGCCGCGCTGTCGTCGCGCAGCTTGACAAGATCGTTCATCAAGCCTCCGGTTCCGTTGTGGACCGTCAGCCGGTCCACCTTTCCGGCGATCGATTCCAGCGCTTCCAATTCTTTCAGCCGCAGCATGACCGGGTTTTCGGCCATGACCTTGGCCGTGTTCAGAAGCGAACGGGTTGCGTTCGTTTCTTCGCGGCGCCGGATCACGTTTGCTTCAGCCTCTTTTTCGGCGGTCACCACCTTGTTGAGGATCTCGCGCATTTCGCCCGGCAGGATGACATCCTTCAGGACGATATCGTGGATCTCAACACCGATCGCAGCCATGTCTGACTTGATCTGAGCGGTTGCCTCCGCGTTGACCTCGCCCTTGCGCTCAAGAATCTGGTCCAGCTTCAACGCGCCGAGCTGCTTCCGGAAAACCATCTGCAGCGCCCGGTGCAGCGTGTCCGCGAAGTCCTTGACCTCCTGAGCTGCCTTGACCGGATCAACCACGCGGAATTCCGCAGACAGGTTGATCCGGATCGTGACACGATCAAGCGTTAGCACTTCCTGACCGGTGACGTCGAGGCTCTGCCGCTTAAGGTCGATGAGCTTCTGGGTCACCGTACGCCCGGCCTTCCAGAAAGCGTGAACACCGGCGGTCAGCGTCCGGGTGAGGACACCGTCGACGAAGAGCAGTGCGACGCTGCCTTCGGTGACCGGGACGATCACAAACTGCTGCGTCTGCTTCGCATCACCCAGCCGGCGCATCAGTTTTTGCGTCAGCTCCGGCTGGTCCTGCGTGTCGATCAGTTCCCAGGTCCACGGTCCCGCATCCGTCCACAGAACAAGGCGTTCGTCAGGACCCAGAACCTTGTGCACCCGGCCATCCCGCTCGACAACTGCCACCTCGGCGGACCGGGTCCGCACGACGGTAAAGTGCTTTTCAGCCACATCAGGGAGTTTATCGAAGAGCGCCTTCTCGTAACCGGAACGGAATTCGGGCAACGCCAGTGCATGACGCTCAATCACGAGCGTTCCACGGCCGTTTTTCAGACTGTGTTCACCCGGTTCAAGGATACCCTGGAGCTCACCCCTGACGAGGTGCAGTGCCCGTTCGTTTTCGGAAATCACAACGCGGGTCCGTCCGCGGATTCTGTCGAGAAAAGTCATCATTTCAATACTCCTTCCATGGCTCTAAGGCACTTGGCTTCCTTTCGTCAGGTTGATGTCGGGTTTGGGGGTGGTTGATACCGGGTCGTTGCCTGGGCGACCCGGGGCGAAATGAATTGAGCGTATGATGTGGAGACCTGAAGAGAGCACGAGGGCTCCCGACGGGTTTCCGGCCAGAGGGCCTTGCGGCGGTGCGGCGGGTTTGGCCTCTTCGAAAACAGGCACGTCCAGCCGAACTGCAGCGTGGTCTTGGACGGGAACCGGGCGAGCGCACCTGGCGTCGGCAATCCGCTCGCCCTGTCCGAAGACAGGGTTACGCGTCCTGCGTCCGCAAGATCCCTTCAGATCCCCTATGATTTGAACAGCACCTAAAGCTGCCGGCTTAAGAAGCCAGTCCGGTTTTCAAGGCCGGTTTGTGGAACGGGAGTTGAACCCGCGACCCTCGGATTCGCAGTCCGATGCTCTACCTACTGAGCTATCCATGGTACACACGACAGGAGTCGAACCTGTTGCTTCCGGGTTACATCCCGGCGTTCAACCGTTGAACTTCATGCGCGGATCTCCGATCTGTCAGAACAGCATCCGTACGTGAACACGGCAGAGCCGGATCACGCGGGCGGCAGAAAAACAGCCTAACCGTTGATGTCTGCGCCAACCTCTTGATCGGTGATGAGGTGATACTTCGTTTTCTTGAGGGGTTGCAAGTGGTAATCGCATGCTTTGATGAGTATGATGCTTTTGCGCCACTATATGTTGCTTTTTTGCAACTTCATTGGATCGAGGCATTCTGCCCGGCAGAAGGGCGAAGGCCGCAGGGTCTTCACCGGTAAGGCTTTGCAGATCAGCGGATGCCATCCCCCTTGCGCGGTACCAGCGCCACAGGCAAACTCGCCGCCGAGTTGAAACGCAAGCTGTGCGAGTCGTCATGCCGAACAAACAGTCCCGCTTCCTGATCGATACCTATTTCGCCGCCTTCAATGCCGGTGACACCAAGAAAATGGAAAGTCTTGTGACCGAGGATCTGATCCACGATGTCAACCAGGGCGAACGACGGGTCGGGAAGGACAAATTCTGGTCCTTCAACGTTCACATGAGCCGCTGCTACAAGGAACGCCTGTCGGATATCGTCCTTTTCGTCAATGAGGAAGGCACGCGCGCCGCGGCCGAATTCATTGTTCACGGAACCTATATCAACACGGACGAAGGTCTTCCCGCGGCGGAGGGTCAGACCTATGATCTGCCTGCCGGCAGTTTCTTTGAGATCCGTAACGGGCAGATCGCGCGCATCACGACCTACTACAATCTTCAGAACTGGATCGATCAGGTCAAACCGGACACCGGTGAAGACGCGGAAACATCCTGAATTCAACTGAGGGCTTCCGACCTGGGGCTGCCGTCTGAAGAACCGCGTAAGCCCTGAGAGCTTCGATCAGCTTAAGGGCTGTGCAGGACAACAACACGTTACTGGTTGCTGCCCGGTTGCGCACTATACCCAAAGACAGTCAGCCATCGGGAGCATCCTCATGACAGGAAACGCATTGATTGTCGGAGCCGGTTCGGGTCTGAGCGCATCGCTTGCTCGGGTTTATTCTACTGCGGGCTATAAAGTCTCACTAGCGGCACGCAATGCCGACAAGCTTGCCGACATTTGTCAGGAATGCGGTGCGCGCGCCTACGCATGTGATGCGACCAAGGCAGAAAGTGTCGAGACGCTTTTTGCGGAGCTGGATGCAGACGGACTGACCCCGGATGTCGTGATCTACAATGCCAGCGGACGAACGCGTGGCCCGATCGCAGAGCTTGATCCGAGCGACGTTCTCGCTGCGCTCGAGGTGACTGCTTTCGGTGCCTTTCTTGTTGCGCATCAAGCGGCAAAGCGGATGGTCCCCAAGACGGCGGGCACGATGCTGTTTACCGGCGCGTCCGCCGGCATCAAGGGTTTTCCGCAGTCGGCTCCGTTTGCCATGGGTAAATTTGCCTTGAGAGGCCTTTGCCAGTCGCTGGCCCGTGAACTGCATCCGAAGAATATTCACGTTGTGCACTTCGTGATTGACGGCGCCATTCACCGTGCTGATCGCGGCGCGCCTTATGACGATCCAGAAAAGACGCTTCACCCGGACGAAATCGCCCGGACCTATCTGGAAATGACCCGTCAGCACCGCAGTGTCTGGACCAACGAAATCGAGCTGCGCCCCTATGTGGAGCGGTTCTAGTTTCAAAACCGCCAGGTGGGGCTCAGCTGCAGTGCGTAAACGAACCTAGCACCTGTCTTTAGCAACGCAGCACGCCCGCACGGTTTCATTGTTCTTGCAGCAATCTTCCAACATGTAGCGCATCAGCGCGCCGACCGACTTGAAATCAAGCCGGTATGTGATCTGGCGGGCTTGCCGGCTGGACGAGACCAACCCGGCTTCGGACATGTTCGCAAGGTGAAATGAAGTCCTTGAGGGTGTTGCGCCAACGGCAGTCGCAATTGCTCCCGCGGCGAGCCCGTCGCTGCCTGCCTCAACGAGACATTTGAAAATACGCAATCGCGTTTTGCTGGAGATCGACGCAAAGGCTGCGAGGGCCATGGCTTCATTCATATTTCAAACTTTCTTGAAATGGAATCGAATCTGTGTTTGATTTTATTTCAAGGAAAGTTGAAATGAAAGGCAAGAACCATGACGCCAACTGAACTGCTCCAAGCATTGCAGGCCATGCCAGGCGACCTCCCGCTCGTGTTTCAGACAGAGGGAGGCGACATCGGAGACGGCTACCATGTGACGGAGTTCAAGCTTGCGAACATAAACGGAATTGATTGCGGTGCCCGGCAGTCTTCCTGGACGGAAGCGACGTTGCAACTGCTTGACGGGCAGGGCGGGGGACATATGAAAGTCGGGAAATTCACCGCCATCCTAAGGCAAAGCGTTGAGAAGGTGCAGGGTCTTGGCGACAGTCTTCTGCATGTGGAATTCGCACATGAAAACAAGGGTATGAGGATCTATGATGTGTCAGAGCCGGTCTTGCGCGGTGATATGGTCGGCGTCGGATTGAATGAAATTCGCGCCTATTGCAAACCGGCACAGGAACACATTGCAAAATCCGGAACAGCCGGATGCTGCGGATCGTCAGCGTCTCCATCGTGTTGCGCCTGAGACAGGCGGCAAAACCGGCGTTCATCGGAAGGTACCGCTGACCCGATCCGGTTGGAAGAGGCTGCAAAGGCGAAAGCTCACAACTGAACGGGTGGAGCAAGGCTGCGAATTCATCTCCCGCACCTGTGTGATCGGTTTTTTCGACAAGAGGAGCGCCGTTCCACCCGAAAGTTCTTATTTCTATTATATTTGATTCCCGAATTATAAAATCCTGTTTTGCCAGTTTATGTTGGAAACTGCATAGCTATCTTACCTCGTGCCGACGCTGAAACAATGTCGTAACGGGCAAACGAGGTACATTCGATCTTCGAGAAGATTGGTTGGATCGTGGAAACAAGTCTCAAGAATTGCGTGCGTGACACGCTCGACGGCTTTGCCCGCTGACGGCTTGGCAGCATTCATTTCTTCTCAAACGACTGGATACAGAAAATGACCTACTATTCCGTACTCGCCGTAACGCCGACCTCTGAGGACTGGATTCCGGACTACATAGGCCCGGCAAACAAACTGGTGGCACAATACGGCGGCAAGTATCTGGCGCGGACCGCTTCTCATGAGCAGGTCGAAGGCGATAAGGACGATGCGGCTCTGCGTATCGTGATTGCGTGGCCGTCGAGGGAAGCTGCCATGAATTTCATGAACGACGCGGAATACGCACCGCATCTGAAAGCCCGTACCGCCGGGTCGAACAGCTTTCATTTCCTGATCGAAGGCAAGGATGACCTCGCCTGATTGACATGACCAGCGTTTGACCGTCCCTCAGGCAAGCGGGGCGGTCACGCAATGAACGGCACGGGAAAAGTCAAATGAGCATGACCATTTTGGTGACAGGATCGACAGACGGAATCGGTCTTGAAACAGCGAAAGCCTTGCGGGAAAAGGGACACACCGTGCTGCTACACGGGCGGAACCTGCAAAAGCTCGAAGCCGCAAAAGCCGACCTTCTGAAGATCCCGTCAAGCGCAGACGTTGAGGCATTCCAATCCGACTTTTCAAAGCTCGCCGAAGTTACCCGCATGGCGGCGGAGATCCGGAAACGTCATGAAAGGATCGACGTCCTGATCAACAATGCCGGCATCTTTCGCACACCGGTCGAGCTTACGGACGACGGACTGGACATTCGCTTCGTTGTCAATCTTCTGGCGCCCTATCTGCTGACACGGGAATTGTTGCCGCTCATGGACGGTAGCAGCCGTGTGGTCAATCTGTCGTCAGCCGCCCAAGCCCCGGTCAGCCTGGATGCACTTGAGGGACAGGTGCGTCTTTCGCCGATGGATGCTTATGCTCAAAGCAAGTTGGCGCTGACCATGTGGACGCGTTTCCTGGCCGGTGTCCTGGGCGCGGAAGGACCTGTCGTCGTCGCGGTCAATCCGGGGTCCTTGCTGGCAAGCAAGATGGTAAAGGAGGGGTTTGGTGTTTCGGGAAAAGATCTGGGTATCGGCGTCGATATTCTCCTGCGTGCAGCTCTTTCGGATATGTTCGCGAATGCAACCGGCAAGTATTTCGACAATGATGGCGGGAGATTTTCAGACCCGCACCCGGACGGATTGAGTGACACCAAAACTGCGAAGCTGATGAAAGCGGTCGAGGGACTGGTTTCAAAAGCCGGTTGAGCGCACGGCGCCGCAGGGCAAATGGACAAGGCTCTCCGCAGAACAAGCAAGGCAAGTGTGGCAAAAGTGTATCAGTTCACCTTTGCAATGCTGCGTTTTGCTGTTTGTAACTGTTTTGTTGTCATATGGTGCCGTAGGCATAAGGTCGTGTAGACAACTGGTCGGTACTGGAGAATGGCATGAAATCGTTTCTGGTCGGAGCGTTGTGTTCCTTCCTTTTCGCCACCAGTGCCTTGTCGGCCGACCTCTATACTACCCAACCGATCGAGCCAGCGCCTTCTCAGATTGTCGAGAAACGCTGGAAGTTTATCGTTGCGCCCTATCTCATTGCGCCGACGATCCAGGGTCACACTGAAATCGGCCGTCTTCCAGCAACCGAGTTGGACGTATCCCCCAGCAACATTTTCAAGAACCTGAAATTTGGCGGAATGGGCCACTTCGAGGTTCTTTATGATGATCGCTTCGGGGCCGTTTTCGATATTGCCTATATGGATCTTGGCGACGACAGAACCTTTCCCGCCGTAGGTGGATCGGTGAACGCCGGTTTCAAACAGCTGATCAGCGAATTGTTCTTTGGCTACCGGTTCTATCGT
This sequence comes from Roseibium sp. HPY-6, assembly GCF_040530035.1. Taxonomy (NCBI): domain Bacteria; kingdom Pseudomonadati; phylum Pseudomonadota; class Alphaproteobacteria; order Hyphomicrobiales; family Stappiaceae; genus Roseibium; species Roseibium sp. HPY-6. Next base: position 1,273,530 of record NZ_JBEWCD010000001.1, on the reverse strand, counting down.
TCAGAGCGCGCATGGGCAGAAGCCTATGCAGGTGCGCGCGTTTGGTACAACCAGATCGATGTCTCCGCATCGGTGCCCGGCAACAGTTTTTCGACGACGCTGGATGAAGCCTGGGCTGACCCGGTCATCGGCCTGAGGGGGCAGGTGTTCCTGAACGACAAGTGGTCCCTTTATGGTACGGGCAACATCGGCGGGTTCAACTTTGGTTTCGCCTCCGACTTTACCTGGGGTGCTCAGGGCGGCGTTGGCTACCACTTCAACGACAGCGTGGCCCTGCAGCTTCACTACAAGGCAACAGCGGTTGATTTTGACAACGACAAGTCCGGCATCCGGAACTTCCAGTATGACACTATCACCCATGGGCCTCTGGTCGGCCTGGTCTTCAATTTCTGAATAAACAGCAGATGCAGCGGCATGGAGCCGATCGGTCTTGACAGCTTAAAAGAAACTATATAACTAGAAATATAGTTATATTGGATGGATCGAGAATGGTTCTGGAAGAAGCTGCTCAAGGGTTTGCCGCGCTGGGTTCCGAGGCCCGGTTGCAAGTTGTGCTCACATTGGTGAAAGCCGGACATAAGGGTCTGACGGTTGGAGACATCCAATCCCGCACCGGCATGGCTGCGTCGACACTCGCACATCACTTGAAGTTTCTGTCTTCCGCCGGCCTTGTCATTCAGGAAAAGGACGGGCGCTCGGTGATCAACCGTGCCGCGTTCGATCACCTGGAAGGCCTGGCCGGATACATCCTCAAGGAATGCTGTGTGGACGAGGGCGGCTGCTAGGCCTGTCCCATCAAGGATGGATGCACATGTCAGACACGATTGAACGCATTGAACTTGAACAGGACGGAGGTGCTGCGAGCTGCTGCGCACCAAAAACCGCATGCTGCGACGCACCGGACCCCAGGTGGACCTGGAGGGCCTTCCCGGGCAAAGACTACATCTTGTCAACCTGGGCCATCGTCCTTGGTGGACCCCTGATTGTGCTCCTGTTCGATCAGGTCCAATTCGTTCCTTTTGTAAGCTTTGCGGTCAAGGCTTTCCTGGGCACCTTGCCTTACATCGCCTTCGCCGTTGCCCTGATTGCCTGGCTTAAGGCGGCGGGTGCGGAGGCCTATGTCGGGCGCGCGTTCGAAGGACGCGAAACACAGGCCATCTTCCTGGCGGCGCTGTTCGGTGGTCTGGCACCTTTTTGCTCCTGCGAGGTCATCCCGTTCATTGCCGGGCTGCTGGCCGTTGGCGCACCGCTTTCGGCAATCATGGCTTTCTGGCTGTCGTCCCCACTGATTGATCCGCCGACACTGCTCATAACCGCCGGTGCCTTGGGGTGGTCTTTTGCGATCGGTAAGGCCGTGTTTGCCGTCGCGTTGGGTCTGTTTGGCGGCTTCCTTGTCTCCCTGCTGCGCAAAACCGGCACATTTTCCAATCCTGTCAAGATCGGGTCGTCGGCCAGTGGATGCGGTTGCGGTGCTTCCCCACAAACGGGCCGGCCTGTCTGGAAATTCTGGAGCGAGGCAGAGCGCAAAGAGAAGTTCCGCGCAGAGCTAAAGGCAAATGCGTTCTTCCTGGTGAAGTGGCTTGCTCTGGCTTATGTGCTGGAAGCGGCGCTTGTGACTTATGTGCCGGCCAGCCTCATCGCCGGTGTTGTCGGCGGTGAGGGAATCGGGTCAATCACGATCTCCGCACTTGTCGGCATGCCGGCCTATCTCAACAGCTACGTCGCGCCGCCGCTCCTGGCAGGCCTGATGGACCAGGGCATGAGTGCCGGTGCTGCCATGGCCTTCATGATTGCCGGCGCAGTGAGCTCCATACCAGCTATGGCAGCAGTCTGGTCGCTGGTAAAACCTCAGGTTTTCGCAACCTATCTCGGCCTTGGTTTCGTGGGCGCGGTACTCTCCGGCCTCATCTTTCAGATTGTCATTTAAGGATTGTGGCATGCACACAGATGTCTCAATAAGGGTCGAACCCCATCAGGACGCGACGCGAAAACTGCTTGTTCCTGTCGGGCTGCCAACGCCGCATGAAATGCCGGTTCATTTCAACGTCACCGGCGGCGCTTTTGCCCTCACCGGTGAAAGCACAACCGGTCAGCTCGTTGCCGTGGTAACACCGGAAACTGGACAACCGGTCGAGGTATCTTACTCCTTCCTGGAAGGCGGGCCGGGTTACCCGGACGCTCTTTTCGAGCCGCACAGGAACAAGTTTACACTGGCAGCTGAGCAGCTTGTCTTCGACGCGATCAACATTGCCGAAACACAGCCGGACGGTCATGCGGCAATCCAGGCGCTGGTCAATGCCGCCGCTGAAAAATTCCGGTATGGCCATCCTGAACGACGCTTCAACGATGGCTGCGAAGAAGTCCCTTACCTTGCATGCGGGCTGACAGAAGGCTCGTGCGTCGACATCAATACCTATCTGATCGCGTCACTGCGCGCGGCCGGATATGAGGCAGGTTACATTACCGGATACTTCTTCCCTGAAGAAAAGAACGGGTGCTGCGAAGATGCCCATTGCTGGGTGGTCACACGCCATAATGGCGTTGTTCTGGAATGGGATATCGCCCATCATCTGAAAATGGGCACACGGGACGTTTGCTGCGGCCTCAATCCAAAACCTGGTGACCGTGTTGCGGTTGCCCATTCCATGGGGCTCACCTTTCCCGAAATTGGTGTGTGCTGCGAGAAACTGATCAGCGAACCTGCCTGGATCTCCGCCGAGGGGCGATTGGAGAAATCGGAGGTCACGATCGAGCGCCAGTTTCGTAAGTCCGCTGCGGCTGCCTGATCCGTGTGTTCAGCTGCGTTTGCGGCTGAACACCATCTTCTGGCTTGCGAGCTTGTCCTGTGGACCGGTCCAGGCATAGGCGAGAAGCGCAGGTTCCAGTTTGGACACCGTGATCCTGTGTGTGTGTTCCGGCGGATTGAAAATCATCGACCCAGGTGCATAGACGCCCTGGTGATTTTCAGAGACCGCCCCAGACAGGCAGATGTAGCTTTCCGAAATGCCGCTATGGGCATGTGACGGATAAATGCAGCCCGGGGCAAACAGGACCAGGCCCAAAATAACTTCCGTTGTCAGCACCGGCCCATTCGGGCCGCAGAATTCTGCATAGGCATAGCTTTTGCCAAGGCCTCTTGGCACTTTCTCATAACCGTATTGCCAGGTCAGCTGAGTTTGCACGCTTTCGATGGCACGTATGAGAGGGGCCGTTCGTTCCAGGCGGCCTTCATCCAATGCCCGTTTCAAGTGCGCCGTGACCGGTTTTTGGGCGGGAACACCAAAATCGATAACCGCTTTGGATTTGTTGACGCGGCCGATCGCTTCCCTGACCGCACGCTGGTGCGCGCGTATCTTGTCGCTGCCGCCCGAAGACAGGAAACGGTAGGCTTCGTACAACTCCCTCAGCAAATAGCCCCAGTCCGGATAGTCGGACAGGAATTGCGGTGAAGAAACGGTCTCATCGTCCTTTTGGTTGTCCAACACACCAAGCCCTCGCTCATTGAATACCGCTCCGGATGCGCTTATCCGGCCGTTGCGTCTTCAAGCAGGTTTTGCGCCAAAAATGAAGTCGCCCCGATGGTGGCAAATTGAAGCGTGGGAAAGCGGAGGCGAGGTTCGCGTCCAGTGGTTCAGATTCCTTGCCGCATTGCCACGTTTGTTGAGCAACAAGCTTGCCGGAAATAGCCGAGAACCGTTGTGCTACCAGACCTGACCGCGTGCCGCGACAGGTACAGGTCCGATGATTTCATTTCCGCGGACGCATTCGACCTGATCCAGCATGTTGGCCACGACGCAGGCGTGGTTAGGGACGATCCGCAGCCGGTCTCCAACGGCAAGACTGATCGGACCGTCAGAAACAAGCCGTCCGTGTTCTTCACTGAGTTGGTCGATGGAGAGATCGTTACGGCCGAGCACATGACCGTGACCGTGGAGACCGAAAAGATCGCTCGTCAGGACCTTCGAGCCGGCATCGATGATTGCGTGGGTTGCGGACGGTACGGAGACGACGGTCGCAAGAACGGTCAATGCGCACTCCTGCCAGGTGCAGTTTCCACGCGAAACCAGTGAACGGTCGTTATAGACATAGGTGCCGATCCGGTGTTCGGTGACCGGTTTTGCCAGATGTGCCTGCCACATGTCCTGGGAGCCACCAGACGAAACCTTCCGGACCTCCAGACCCTCAGCTTCGATCATCTCCTTGGCTTCGGCCAACCAGTCTGCCGCTTCAGCGAAACCTCCAAAGGCGGGAAAAGTCATCAGCCCGGCAAAATTCAGACCAGGCAAATCAGAGATCCGCTTTGCGAGATCGGCAGCATCGGCCGGGGCCGCGACGCCGCAGCGATCTGCCCCCGTGTTGCACTCGACCAGAACTTCCAGTGGTTCGGAAGCACCCATGAAGGCCTTGCTTAGTCCTTCAGCAACGAAGCTGCTGTCGGCGACAACTGAAAGCCGGACCTTTTCGGAAAGGGCGCGCAGGCGTGCAGTCTTTGCGTCTCCCAAAATGTTGTAGGTAATCAGAACATCGTCGATGCCACCTTCCGCAATCATGGCTTCGGCTTCGCTGATTTTCTGGCAGGTAATGCCGACAGCGCCTTGCGCTATCTGGTACTTTGCCAGCGCGGGGAGTTTATGTGTCTTTACATGCGGGCGCAGCTTCAGACCGTGCGTGTCGCAATAGGCCTGGTACTTGTGGATATTGGCCTCGGCAACATCCAGATCGATCAGAACGGAAGGCGTGTCGAGTGTCGAAAAAATCATGCCGGTGCCTCGGTGTGGAAACGTCAGACGTCAGGTGCAAGGTGTGAGGATAAAGGCCACGAAGACGCTTTGAAAGGCCGGTCTGGAGCGACTTTGTCTGCAAGTGTAGAGATGTCCGATCGATTTGTTCATTCGCGCCAGCGGATCGCCAGTCGTACGTGAGAATACAGTCGAGCTTGTTTTTGAACTGATTCCGCTCTTTCGCATACTGCATTCATTTTACATGCTTTTTTGAATGTGCGCTGGCCGTGGTTCGCATGTGAGCCGTGCCGCCCTTCATGCAGTTTGTGAGCGCCTTAAAGCCAGATGTGAGTATCGGCAAACGCGTATGGCGGGCATTCGCATCTGGTGTCAGATAGCGACTTGCACACTCCGATACTCCGGTTAATCTGCCTGAAAACATGGCAGGATTTTTTCATGACAATAATCGTCGTTGGCGCTGGTATCTCCGGTCTGTCCACTGCGTGGTGGCTCACAAAACAAGGCGTCCCGGTCACGCTGTTTGAACAAGGTCCGATCCCCAATCCCCTGTCTGCCTCGGGCGATCAGCATCGCATCATTCGCCGCGCCTATGGTGGGAAAGGGGGCTATCAGCGGCGGATCGGCGACGCCTATGCGGCCTGGGACGAAATGTGGGTCGACATCGGCAAAAAGCATCTTGTCGATACAGGCTTCATGATCTTGTCCCAGACGGAAGACGACGGCGGCGAAACGTACCGGCGCGGGCTGATCGAGGGTGGCTATCCGTTTGACGAAATGACCTCGCTGGAGACTGCCGACCGCTTTCCTTTCATCGATCCGGCGACCATTCGCTATGGGCTGGTGAGCGAGGAAGGCGGTGTGCTGCTGTGCCAGAAGATAGCGGCGGACCTGCGGAATTGGCTGCGCGACAACGGTGCGGACGTACGAGAAAACTCAGAGGTTACGGCAGTCGACCCCTCTTCAGGGACAGTCACGCTTGCCGACGGTACCACGCAGTGCGCGGATCATCTGATCGTCACAGCCGGTGCCTGGACGCTTGGGCTCTTTCCCAAACTTGGCGTCAGCCTCACACCCTATCGCACTGCCGTTGTCTATCTCACGCCCCCTGAAGACCTTCGCGAAGCCTGGGAACGGGCACCTGCCATTCTTGATCCGGGCGGCCCGATCGACGGCTATGTTCTTCCGCCAGTGGCGGGCACCGGACTGAAGTTCGGGGCCGGAATTCACAAGTACCGGGCTGGTCCGAACCAGGACAGGACGCCAAAGGATGGCGAGGGCGTGACCCTGCGCAATCACTTCTCGCGGCCTTTTTCCAGGATTGAGGAGTACCACGTCGACGACGTTGTGACCTGCGCCTATACGTTCACATCCGACGAACATTTCTTTGCGGTCACCGAGGACAAGGCAACCATCGTCTCGGCATGCTCCGGGCATGGTTACAAGTTTGGCGCGGTGGTCGGTCAAAAGCTCGCCGAAGGCGTTTTGTCAAAAGACATGGCGACGGCACGGACCTGGCTGGAGGCCAGGGACTGAATTTTGCGGGTCTAAGGTGGCAATCGCAGCGCTACATGGATGTTAGGTAGCGTTGGCTTAATTTGTCGCGCATGTCGGCTTTCGCCCACGATCGTGTCTGCTCGATCACACCATCACAAATCGCTGCAAGGCGGTGTCCCCTTGGCGTGAATGTCCAGACACGGCTTGGCAGCCTGCGATCATTGACTCTAAAGTACAAAAATAAAACGACGGGTTGGTGAAACATGTCCGAGGACGCAAGGGAAGCGGTTCTGCAAATCTACGATGCGGTTGCAGATCCCTCGCTTTGGCCGGACGTCTTGCAGCGCGTTGCCGAACAGGTCAACGCCGTCGGTTGCATCATGTTCGAATGGCAAACGGCCCCTGCCGCGCGCAAGCTGGCCGTTTCTGTCGCATCCAGTTACTACGACCCCGCACAAATCGACGTCTACATCGATCGTTTTTTCGAAGAGGAAGCGCGGGATCAGGATATCTTCGAAGCGCATTCCCTGCTGCTTGACCGGATTGATCTTGTCCAGGACGACGTGCTTGCGCCGTCACTTGAGGCCTTGAAGGAACGCCCCAATGTGCAGACGCTTCAAAAGCTCGGCATCCTGCATCGCGCAGCCGGTCTTCTCAATAAGGACAATTCAGCGCGATCCCGCTTCTCCGTTCAGTTGGGTGCGGATCGGGGCCGTTTGACAGAAGCGGAGCAAAATCATCTGGGCCTCATTCTGCCGCATGTCGCCAAGGCTTATGATCTCGGCGGGCCTGCCAAACAGCTCGCCGACGAACACTACGGAATGCTGGCTGCCATGGATCGCCTGTCCATTGGTGTTTGCATTCTCGATTCCAACGGAAGCGTCGTGATCAAGAACGAGGAGTTTCGAAGGCAACTTGCCGAATACCGCGTCTTTCGTGTCGATGCTGCGGGTAAGCTCATCTTGTCCAAAGCTGCTGATCAGAAACGCTTTGAGACTCTCAAGGCGGACGCCATGAACCACGGGAAGTTTGGTGCGAGGCCTCGCAAGGAAGCGCTTTCAGCGGATGAAGATGTTTTTCTCTGCATGGAAGTCGCACCTCTTCACAAGTCGCAGGAAATCGGCTCCAAAGCCTTTGACGGGTGTATTGTCTACAGTTCCGATACCAGTCTTCCCTTCGCTTGCCAGACGCTGCCGATAAAGACCGCCTACAAGCTGACCGATGCCGAGATGTCGCTGGTCGATGCGATTGCCGAGGGGCTGACCAACACCCAAATTGCCGAGCAAAGGGGCCGTGCGGTGCCGACGATCAATGCACAGGTCAAATCCATCCTGTCCAAGACACAATGCGCCACGCGCACGCAATTTGTCCGCCTGATGATGAGTTTCGGTACGGATTTTCTAGCGGCGAACAGGAAAAGTTCCTCGCTATAGACCATTTGGACGATGAAGATTGCTGATTGTGCGGCAAACTACATTTGCCGCCGAGGTTGCAACGATCCATTTTCTTTTTCAATTGGTTGGTTTGATCTCAATACCGGTTTGAAATTGTTACTTGCTTGCATGAATTTCTATCGGATGCTGTCGCAGCCTCGGTGGTGCACTTTTAAGTGGTACATCAGTTTTAGCGTGAGAACGGAGAAATCCGATGCAGCAGAAATATGGATTTACTAAATTTTCGCCGAATGAATTTTCGACCTGGATCGCAAAGCAATCGATCAGTCGCGCCTGTGTTCGCGTCCAGCAACACCACACTTGGAAGCCGCGTTACTCGGGGTTTAAAGGCAGTAATCACTTTGAGATGCAAAGGAGCATGAAGCGATATCACATCAACAACAACGGGTGGAGCGATATTGGTCAGCACTTCTCGATCTTTCCCGATGGCGCAATCGTTACGGGGCGTCCATTGAACCGATCGCCTGCCTGTATCTACAATGCGAACAGCCGGGCCATCTGTATCGAATCCGTGGGCAATTTCGATGCCGGCGGCGATACCATGAAGCCTGCACAAGCGGACGCGATATTCAGCGCAACCGCAGCTCTACTGAAGAAAATCGGCCTCTCCAAACCAAGCAGAACCAATGTGGTCTACCATCACTGGTATGACGGCAACGGCGGCCTGGTTTACACGAACAGTGGACAAAAAAGCTGTCCCGGCACAGCGTTCTTTGGCGGGAACCAGCTCTCGGATTTCGAGGCCAACTTCCTGCCGAGGCTTCAGGCAATAATGGGCGCAGGAGGCGGCACCCAGCCCGTGGGTTTGCTCGAATGGGTCGGTGTCACGTCGGATAGCCTCAACATTCGAAAAGGGCCGGGCAGCAATTTTGCCATGATCAGCGAGCAGGGGCCCCTCGACCACGGTGCGGTCGTTCGGGTCTATGAGCAATCGGCAAACGGCTGGCTGCGTATTTCGCAATCCAAGCAGTTCTGGATCTACGGCCGCTACACCGATCCGGTCGTTTCCGCCACCGTCAATACGGCGGATACCAATGCCCGCCTTGGACCCGGCATGACGTTCGATGTCGAGCGGGTATTTCAGGACGGCGACCGCGTCTTCATTTTCGGAAGCAACGGTGAATGGAAGAAGATTGAAGATGACCTGTGGGTGCACGAGAGCCTTCTGGACGTCGCATGAGCCGTTTTTTCAAATAGTCGCTTTACAGTTTGGGAGGGTCAAACATGACCAGGATTATTTTTGTACATGGCATGAACGCAACGTCCGAAAGCTGGAACACAATTCCGGAGAAGTTCAACCAGGCCGGCTTTGACGCGGTTTCGGTCGACCTGCCGGGTCACGACAGGGACCTGCCACTCACGGTTCTGCTCTTGGGGAGTAAGGGCACATACTCCTCGGGATTGACGATGAACGACTATGTCGAGGCGGTTGTCGCCAAATTTCCTGCTGAAGACGAGAGGAATGTTGTTCTGGTCGGGCATTCGATGGGCGGGGCGGTCATTTCCCAGGTAGCCCAACAACATCCGGGCCGCATCAAGCAACTGATCTACGTTGCGGCAATGCTTCCAGACACCGGGGATTCACCTGCAAAGATCATAAATGCGATCAAGGATATGGACGTTCCGGTTACAAAAACCCTGGGTGATTATCTGCCTCACCTGCTGAAGTTACGTTTTGTTTATCAGCCCGAGGAACCCTTGGGGGCAACGTTCAGCCGTACGCCGGGTTTTGATGCCATTCCGCGCGGATATGTCCTGTGTGAGGAGGATGATGTCATCCCCGCACAACTACAGGAAACAATGCTTGAGGCTTATGGCAGTGCGAGCGCGAAATCTGATGTTGTCCGGCTGCGACGCAGCCATCTGCCGCAATATGACAGGCCTGATGAGCTCTTTGAAAAAATGAAGGCCATGCTGTCTGTATGACAGGGCATCTGGTTTGATCTGACAATGCTGACCGCTCACGCGAAAACGCCTCAACGCGGAAGGTGAGCGGTCATCTGGTTCTGGCGAAGTGCTCTCATATTCTCTCCCCTTGCCGAATAGATCCTGGCGGCCATTGCAATGGGACTTGCCGCTAACACCCGCAAGCGGTTGATCCGAAATACCGGCTGTCTCTTTCACGCCGCGAGATCGACAAGGCCGCGCGCCTGAAGCTTGACGATGGACGTTGATCCGAAGCCACGGATATCGACGGTTCCGGCATCGACCGGCACCAGGCCTTCCAGGCCGTCTTCGCCAAACTCGGACGTTGCCGTCACCTCCATCGGATTGGACAGCGACTGCAGCCTGGATGCAAGGTTCACCGCGGGACCGAAGACGTCATAGACATATTTCTGGACACCGACGACCGATCCGACGACAGAGCCGGAGGCGATGCCGATCCTTGCCTGCCACTTGTGGGGATGGCTTTCGTTGCGCCGTTCCAGATAGCGGATCATCTTCGATGCACATTGCGCCACTGCGCCGGCATGATCCGGGTTGGGGGTCGGCAACCCGGCGACAGCAAGATACGCATCGCCGATCGTCTTTATCCGCTCGCAGCCATGCATTTCGGCGATCCGGTCAAAGGCCGTGAAGATATCATTCAGTTCGGTAACGGTGACTGTCGGGTCGGCAGCTGCGGCCATCTGCGTAAAGCCGACGAAATCGAGCATCAAAACTGAGACCGGCTCATAGAGCTTTGGGGTCACTGTTCCAAAGGCGGTGTATTCTTCATAAACCGAGCGTGGCATGACGTTGAGAAGCAGTTTTTCGACGCGGTTCTTTTCAAGCTCCAGTTCGCGCGCCTTCTTCTCCGCAATGCGGGCATAGCTGTCGATCATCGCCTCCGTCTCACGCAGACGCGAGATGTTCTGGCACTCAACGAGCAGTATTTTTCGCCCGTCGCTCTCCGCGTGCCGAATGACCGTTTCAATGGTCAAAAGCCGCCGCTTGCGCTTGACCGCGACATCGAGCCTGATCGCCTCCTCAACGGCCAGCTTTTCGTGCAATTCGGTGCGCGTCACACTGCCGAGCGCCTGATCAAGCGGTGCGCCGTCTTCAACACCAAACCAGGCGGCAAATGCCGGATTGCGGTAGCCGATCGTGAGGCTTTCCGGGTCGGCGAGTGCGACCCCAACCCCGATGTTGGACAGCATCCGCATGCTTATCGCGTCGATATTCATGCGGCCCGGCTCCTCTTGATGATCACCGATCTTCTGGCTTCCACAGCGGCGACTGCCGCCAGCCGGTCCTGCTTGTCGAAGCCGGCATCGGCCAGGGTTTCGTTCAACAGGATTGCGATTTCGTCGAAATGATAGTGATCGACCTCCAGATGCGCGTGCGCGGTCGCAAGGCGTGCGTCTGAGATTTCCACGGGACCGCCGAGCAGTCCGGCGATCATCTTGGTCTGATGATCAACGAGGCGGGCCATGTTCACATCTTCAAAGAAATGGCCGACGATATCGCTGTCGAGCGCGCGTTCGTAAAAATCCGTCACAACCTGACGGACGCCGGGAAAGCCACCGTATTTTTCGTAAAGCGTTTGCGTTTTTCCGGACATCGTTTGCTCCCTTCATTCGGATTGCCGTTGAAACGTCGATGAGACGCGCAGGCTAGAGAGCGCCTGCGCATCCTCATCATCAGCGTTTGTGGATCACGATTTCCGCGTATTCCGCTGGAACGATCATTGCCCGTTCGCCGCCAATCGATGCTGTTTCAGCCAGTTTGACCAGATCGTCTTCAAGGGCCGCTGCACCGGTTTCGCCAACGGCCTGGAAGGCCTTGTTCATCGGACCATAGATCTCGCGCCAGCTTTCGACCCAGGCGCGGGCGGACCGGTAGCGGAAGACAAAGGTTTTCAGCGTGACGGACATGTCCGCGGCATCTGCACCGAACAGCTCCTGAAGGCGTGATTCCGATGACCATTCCAACGGCGAACGTACACCTGCAGGAGGCGGAACGTGACTAGCGATTGTCTTGAAAACCTGTCCGATGAAGCCGGCCGGTGTCCAGTTTGCCATGCCGATCCGACCGCCTGGTCGGCAGACCCTCAGCATCGACTTCGCAGCGGCATCCTGATCCGCAGTGAACATCACGCCGAATGTGGATGTGACCACATCGAACGATGCGTCCTCGAACGGAAGGTCTTCAGCATCGGCCTCGCGGAACGCGACCGGCAGGCCTTCCGCCTTTGCCCGTTCCATCCCGGCGCGCAGCCACGCATCGACATAGTCAGTCGAAACGACATCACAGAAGCGGCGCGCAGCTGCCAGCGTTGCATTGCCGTTGCCGGCGGCAACATCCAGTACGCGTTCGCCGGGGGCAAGGTCGAGCGATTCGGCAAGTGTCTCGCCGACGATCTGCAAGGTCGTTCCGACTGCCGGGTAGTCGCCTGTCGACCAGATACCTTGTTGACGCTGTTTGACGGCGGCAAGATCCGGTCCGGAAAAAGCAGGTTGGTTGAGTGCGTTCATCTATGTGCTCCTTTCGGGTTTGCGTTGATGGAGCATTGATCGCATCGCTTCCAGGCTTGTGCTTGAAGATTGCCTGAGGGCTGTGTGGGGATTGTCTGAGGAAAGGCTGGAATCCTTCGGGGAGAAGCGTCTGACCGGTGTGAAACGGCGAATTGTTCGCCCGACTTTGATCGTCCAAAGGAGGCAAATCTGACCGGTCCTGTGGCCTCAGTCGAAGCCGGCGAGCGTAAGGCCCCGCTTGAACTCTTCCCGGAATCCGGGCTCAACAAACGGGAATGCCCTGAAGAAATGCTCGGTTCTGGTGTCCGCACCGCTCTCGCGGGCCTTCAAAGCGTATTGCCGGGCAGCGGGAAGGTCGTCTGCAAGGGCGTGCGTTGCGGCTGCGATCATGTAGATCAAGTGATGCGCCCTTGGGGCGTGAACCGCCGCAGCGGCTTCGCCGGTCGCAGCTTCAAGTTCTCCGGCCTGCAAATTCGCGAGCGCCCGAACACCGTGCATGGCGTAAAGCAATGGATCCAGCGGACTGAGGTCCAGAGCGGCCGAAGCGTGTTTCAAGGCGGCACCCGAACGCCCCTGAAGCGCTTCAGCGAAAGCGCGCGAATAGTGACCTTGAGCGAAATTGGGACTGAGCGATATGGACCGTTCCAACCATCCAAGGCCCAATGCAGGGTCATTGCTCAGCCAGAAGGAACGGCCAAGGTTGAGATTGGCGAAAGGGTCGAGCGGATCCAGTTCCACGCTGCGTTCGGCAAAACGGCGGGCTTCTTCGATTGCGGCGGCCTTGTCAGAGGAATATCCGACGAATGCATCCTGAAACCGTCCAAACGAAAGGCCGGCATGGGCTCTGGCGAACTCCGGGTCCTTTTCGATTGCGCGTTCGAAACACGATTTCGCAGCCGTATTGTTGGCTTCCGTGAACAGGAACAGATGGCGCAATCCCAGATGGTACTCCGCCCAGGCGTCCAGCTTTTCGGTCGACGAACGCGCAGCGATGGATGCTTCCCGCTGGGTGATATAGATCTCGAGCGATGAGGCGATCTGCTCCAGCATCTCGCGTCTGATTGCCAGAAAGCGATCGCTCCGGTCCTCGAACCTTTCCGCCCAGATCACCAGGCCGCTTTCGCAATGAGCCAGCTCAACGGATACGCTCATCATATCCTGAAAATGCAGCACGGTTCCCGTGAGTGCATAGCGGACGGCAAGACGTTCTCCGATGGAAGCCAGGTCCAGGTTCGGGCCCCGGAATTGAAAGGCCGTGCCCCTGGCAATGACACGCAGCCAGCGCAGTTTTGCAAGACCCTGGATAAGCTCGTGCGGTATCGCTTCGGCCAGGAGCTGCTGACCGTGGTCCGATCCGTAATCTTCAAATGGCAGAACCACGATCGACGGTTTGCCGTGTTCTTCTGGTGGTTCCGGGTGAGGGGAATGCGTTTGGGGTCCAGCCGGTAGCGCGGCTTCCAACGCACTTTCGCGTACCGCGCCGATAAACCGAAACCCACGCCCGCGGACTGTCTTGATCAGGCGCTGCTGGTCACCGTCGTCGCCAATCGCCTTGCGCACGGATTTCACGCAGGTCGAAATGGCGGCGTCCGAGATATACCTGCTATCCCAGATTTTAGCGACGATTTCGTCTTTGGTCACCAGACGGTCGCGGTTGGAAATCAGAAGACACAAAAGATCGAAGGCGCGAGGTTCAATACTGACAGGTTCGCCGGAGCGGCGAAGCTCCGCCAGCACCATGTCGATTTCCGTGTTCTCGAACGCGAGTTTCATCAACGAGATGGTACCGCTGGGTAAGGCGTTGCTCAAACGCTAATTCGAACAGGGTGGGCTACGATGGAATTCCGGGTTCCCGTGGCTGAGGATCACGACCATGTGATCCAGCGAAGAAAAAGCTAGCTGTGCCCTAAACGACTTGTCCGTTCGAACTCCGGAACCCGACGACGAACTCACCGGATCTGATGCGTCCATCAGGTCATAGGCGCATTTTTCAATCGAAAGAAACACTGTGATTGAAGGGTTTCAGCCAAATTTTTCATCTCATCGGATCGTGTATCAGCTTACCAAGTTGTTTTACGCACTTTGTGGTATTGGTTGTAGAGATAATTACTTACAACTGATTTTTAAACTCGTAAACTTAAAGTTGTTTTTGCGTTGTTTTGGCTTATTCCTGCAGGGCAGGAAATAGTTTTATTCAATCTTAACTATACGCTGACATCACTGGATGCGCATTCATATCCGATTTTATCTCACAAATGCTTCTAAGGCAGAAGTGTTACCTGGCTCTTGGGGGGAGCTCGTACCATGTCTGATGAACCGAACAGTGCTGGAAAAACGTTTAAACGCATCGGGATATTTGATCGCCTGCGGATCAGAACGCGTATCAACTTACTTGTCGCTTTGACGATATTTGCGATCTCAGCGCTTGGAATCACTTATCTGACAGGCAGAGCGGGAACCCAGGCATCCCTGGAGAGCAAGAACCAGTTTGCGGCGCTCTTTGAGCTGGTACAGGCGGTCGAAATCGGAGCACTCCAGATGCGGCGCAGTGAAAAGGACTTCCTGCTGCGGCGCGATATGAAATATGTCGACAAGTACGACAAAGCGGTCAAAACCGTGGACACAGCTTTGGAGCAGATGTCGCAGCTCGCAGCATCGGCTGACGTAACCGAAAATGTTCAGAAACTAAAGGCGGACGTCAAACGCCACCAGGCGCAGTTCCACAAGGTTGCCGATCTGCGCGTGAAGGTAGGGTTGTCCGAAAAAGAAGGACTTGAAGGAGAACTGCGCACCGCCGTCCACAACGTGGAAGAGCTCTTGAAGACTGCCGAGCTGGACAGTCTGACCGTGAAAATGCTGATGATGCGCCGTCATGAAAAGGACTTCATGATGCGCGGCAAGGAAAAATATGTCGCCCGCATCGACAAACGACGCGAAGAGTTCGACGGCCTGCTCAAGGATTCTTCACTTCCCGCTGAGCTTGTCGCCAACCTGACTACCCTCATGGACCAATATCAATCCGGTTTCAAAGCCTTTGCGGAAACCGCGATGATACTTGCACCCGAAACAAAACAGTTGAGCCAGATCTTTGCCGAGATGCAGCCGGATTTTGCGAAAATCCGCGAGCTCGCCGGAGAGGGCCAGAACGTTGCCAACGCGAATTTCGCATCCACCATGAAAACGACGGACCAGACCTTTCTGGTCGCGAGCATCGGTATTCTGGCGGGTGGAGTTTTTCTTGGCCTGCTGATCGGAAGAAGCATTTCAACTCCGATCAATCAGCTTAACAACGCAATGAAATCGCTCGCGGGCGGCGATGCGAGCGCAGAACTGCCGAAGCTCGATACCAAAACTGAGATCGGGGAGATGGCGGAAACAGTTCAGTTCTTCAAGAATGCGTCTGCAGAGCGCATGGACCTGATGAATGAAAGCAAACGTGATCAAGAAGCGCGCGCGCACCGCCAGTCGAAGGTCGACGACCTCGTTCGCGACTTCCGTGAAACCGTTCAGGGCGTGCTTGAAGCTGTCAATTCGGAAAACCGTGAAATGGAGACCTCAGCGGGCAGCCTTTCGGCAATTGCTTCGCAGACAACCTCCCAGGCAGACGGTGTTTCCAGTGCCTCCCAGGACGCTTCCAAGAATGTCGAGGCGGTTGCGGTGGCGGCAGAAGCGCTCTCCACTTCCATTAGCGAGATTTCCCATCAGGTTGCCCAGACAAAGACCATTGTCGAACAGGCAACCGACGCGACCATAGAAACAGATACCAAGATTGCCGGACTTGCCGCTTCCGCGGACAAGATCGGCGAGGTCATTCTGCTCATCCAGGGTATCGCCGAGCAAACCAACCTGCTTGCCCTCAATGCAACAATTGAGGCGGCTCGCGCAGGCGAAGCCGGAAAAGGCTTTGCGGTTGTTGCGTCGGAAGTGAAAGAGCTTGCGACACAGACCGCCAAGGCAACCGAGGCAATCTCGACCCAGATTACGGACATTCAAAAGGAAACCGAAAGCTCTGTTGAAGCGATCCGCGGAATTGCCGAAACGATGCGTGAGGTTTCTTCGGCGACCGAAGCGATTTCAGCAGCTGTTGAAGAGCAGGGCACTTCGACCGCCGAAATTTCAGAAAACGTGCGCTCCGCAGCAGCCGGTTCCAACGAAGTCTCCGGGAACATTGTCAGCGTCCGGCAGGCAGCTGACGAAAGTCAGAGCACAGCCGAGCGGGTGCTTTCTGCAGCAAGAGGTGTGTCAGATAATACCGATCAGCTCAGCCGGGTTATCGACACGTTTCTTGACGATGTCGCTGCAGCTTAGGCGCCGGGGTGCAGCTTTGAGCCCGGCCGGCGTGCCAGGCGCATACTGAGAACCGGTATGGGCGGTCAACAGCAACGCATTGCGAAAGCTGGTGCTGCCCCTGCGGCTGTTCCACAAGGTGCTGGATTCACCTGTCAGATGCCGGAAAAATCCGGCCGAAAACAGACTCACGGAGACCGGTAGGGGCATGTTCAACAAAATTGGTCTGCGCAAGAGGTAAACAGCAATCCGATTTGCCATCACCTTGGTGAAAGGTTCGCGCGGACACTGAACCGCCTGCCGGTGACACAACTTTTCCGGAAGCCGCTAAGAAAGTAATACGCAGAATTGCGCCTCTTCGCAGTTCACTCGCTTGTGCCGGTCGTTTCAGTGGAATGAGTGACTTCAATGCACTAACCATCAACGAAATCATCGTGATACGGTCAGGACGCATGGGATGTTGGCTCGCCTTCAGCGTGGCGGGCTGCGTCGGTTTGAAAACAGGGCGGAGTGGACAAGGAACATGATCAGCAAACTTCGCATCGCAAGCGGCTTGGTCCTGTTTGTGTTTGTGACTGGACATTTGCTTACTCTGGCGTTTGGCCTTCGATCGATTGAAGCCATGGAAGAGGCAAGTGTCTACCTCATGGGGCTGTTCGCCAATCCCGTCGGTGGTCCCCTCCTGATCTTGAGTTTTTTCGCCCACGCCGGTCTGGGGCTCTGGACGCTTTTTTGGCGAAACAGACTGTTTTTCAACTGGGGAGACAGTATTCAGGCCGTGCTCGGTCTCGCGATTGTCCCTCTGTTGTTGCCTCATATCATGGGCACGGTTGTCGGCCCGATGATGACCGACACGCATGTCGGCTTCAAATGGGTGCTTGCCGTCTACTGGATGTTCGTGCCGCAGCTGGGCATTCAGCAGGTCGTCGCCCTGATCGTGATTTGGGTCCATGCCTGCTACGGGCTTTTCCTATGGATGCAGGTCCAAAACTGGTGGGGCCGATACGCCACGTTTTCCTACCCGTTCGCCGTTATCATTCCGGTCACAGCTCTCCTGGGTTTTGTTGAATCGGGAAAAATCCTGATTGCGAACAGCGGCGACCCTGAATACATGGCGCCGGTTCGCGAGTCCGCTACAGCATACAGTTCGGTTGGCGAACGACTGATGCAGATTCAGACCGATGTCTTGTGGTGGTACGCCGGCATCGTCGCGGTCGTTTTGGCCGCAAGGGCAGTCCGGGTGTGGGGAAAGGGGGCGGATGTCTCCCTGACCTACAAAGACGGTCCGACCATCAAGCGGTCCGCCGGTATCAGTATTCTTGAAACCGCTCAGTCAATGGACACGTCCCATGCCGCGCTTTGCGGTGCGCGCGGCCGCTGCGGCTCTTGCGCAGTCCGTGTTCTGGAGGGGGCTGAAAATCTCTCCGCTCCCAGCCGTGTCGAGAAGGACACACTTACCCGCCGGTCGTTGCCTGAAGGCGTTCGCCTTGCGTGCCAGGCAATGCCGACAGGGGGGAGTGTCACCGTGGAGCGGGTGTTCCCGCCGACGATCTCGCCCGTCGAATATCAATCCTTGCTGCGTGAAAAGACGCCAACGGCGTCCGCTACCGAAACGGAATCGCAAAGCGAGGGCGCGGCATGATCAGGTTTTTGACGGCACTCTTTCTCGTGCTGAGTGTCCAATCGATTGCGCCTGCTTCGGCGCAAATGCTCCTGCCGGGCGCGGGCGCTTCAGAAACCGAGGCGCCGGCGGCAGAACCATCGCCGAACGACATAAAGGAACTTGCACGTCTTTTGGCCGACCCCGCCATTGTCAACTGGCTGCAACAACGGGCAGACGGGCTCAACGACGGTACGATACAAAACCAGACTTTCCGCGAGGCCGTGCAGCAGGGGCTCAACGAAATTGAGGACCGCGTGCAACTGGTCGGGGCATCGCTGGCCCTGCTGCCGGATGCCCCGGCGATTATTTCGCAAACCTGGCAGGAGGGTTTAGCACCCAGACAGCAGCTGAACTTCGTTGTCCTTCTGATCATTTTCATCTTTGTCGGCGCCGGGCTCGAATGGCTCTACTGGAGATACGCCGGTTACTTCCGGCGGCGCATTGAACTCGGCCGATCGGACAGTTACTTCGACAAGGCGCGCTCGGCAGTCACAAGGCTTGCGCTCGTCTCCGGCGGGGCCTTGTTTTTTTCGATCGGGACGATCGGAACGTTCGTCATTTTCGATTGGCCTCCCAATGCACGGGAGTTTGTCCTAGAACTCCTCGTATCGCTTGTCATTTTGCGTGCGATTGCAGCCTTTGCGCTGTTTGCGCTGGCACCGCGTGTTGAAACCCTGCGGTTGATGCCTCTGTCGCGCACAAACGCGCAGATTCTCTATCTCGGCGTCATGGTGACGTCGGCGATCTTGCTCTTCGGCAGCAATCTCTCGGAGACCATCGTTCACCTTGGACGCAACGAACCCGTCGGTCTCGCAATTGACATTTCTGCAGCGGCAGCAGCCACTTTGCTCGCCATTGGATTGCTCTGGCTCATGTATTCGGGCAGCGAGCTGCAAGGCCGATCCATCCTGATGCCCGTGGTTGGCACGTTCGTATTGCTGATGCTGTTCGTGCTCTGGCTGATCGGTGCGGAAAGCGCGGCAGGAACGCTTGCCGTTGTCGCTCTGCTCGTGCCGACAGAGCGAATTGTCCGCAAGACTATCGAACAGGCCTTTCGCGAAAACCGGCCGGACGAAGAGCCGGAAGACCTTGCCGGCGAAGCCAGTGAGGCGGACGAAACCGGAGACACGGTGGATTCCGTGGAGACGGATGAGCCCGCCGAAACAGGCGAACCCGAAGAGGCCACGAAAGATGCGCACGGGATTTATCTGCCCGTCGCGGTCCGTCTTGGCCGGTTCGTCGTTGTTGTCTCGGCGGTGATTTGCATTGGCCTCTTCTGGGGTGTGCAGCCCTGGAACATGTCCGCCATCAATTCAACGCCTGCGCAAATGGTGCGGGTCCTGATCGACATCATGGTCGCGTTCCTCATCGGCGATCTGATCTGGACTGCGACAAAAACCGCAATCGACCGGCGCATGGCGGCGATGCCGAAACTTCAGCCGGGTATTGCACCCGGTCCCGAAGCCCGAATGGCGACGCTGCTGCCCTTGATCAAGAAAGTCGTGCTGGTCACCATTCTGGTGATGGTGGCCCTTATCGGCCTGTCATCGATGGGCATCAACATCACCCCGTTGCTGGCAGGGGCGGGCGTTGTTGGCCTCGCCGTCGGTTTCGGCGCACAGGCCCTGGTGCGCGATATCGTGTCCGGTGTCTTCTTCCTGATCGACGACGCCTTTCGCGTCGGCGAGTATATCGAGATGGGTGACATCAGGGGCACGGTGGAATCCATGTCTATCCGGTCACTTCAACTGCGGCACCATCGCGGCGCGGTTCACACCATTCCGTTCGGCGAGTTGAAGTCGCTCACCAACTACAGCCGCGACTGGGTGATGATGAAGCTGGAGTTCAGGGTTCCGTTTGACACCGACCTCAAGCTTGCCAAGAAAATCGTCAAGAATATCAATGAAGAGCTGCAGGCGAATGAGGACTATGGCGACAATTTCCTCCAGCCATTGAAGTTCCAGGGCGTCCGGCGGATGGAAGAATTCAACATGGTTGTCGGCGTCAAGTTCATGACCAAGCCCGGCGGGCAATGGACCATCAGACGTGATGCCTATCAGCGGATCCGGGACGAATTCGAAAAGGCGGGCATCAACTTCGCGCAGCGCAATGTCAAAGTCGAAGTCATCGGCGGTGAAGACCTGAGTGAAAGCGACAGGGAAAAAGCCACCGCGGCAGCCATGGATGCCATCGAACAGCAGGTGCAGGGCCAACCTGGCGGGTGATATGAAATCATTTTTCAGGAAAAGGGCGCAGACCTAAGCCTGCGCCCGGCCGTCCTCGACCGCGTCCAAAATGAACTTCGGCAGCGCAAATGCGGCTGCGTGAACGTCCGGCGTGTAGTAGCGGGTCTCAAAACCCTGTGCGTCAAAGCGTTCCTGAAGTACCGAAGCCGCCTGTTTGCGCAGGTCCGGATTGTCGGATGCCCAGCCGAGGGTCATGTGACCGCCGAAATAGGTCGGAATCGCTGCGATATAGGCGGCTGCGTCCTTGAAGATGCGCGAGAACCGCGCAACGCTTGTGACCAGCTCGTCCCGCTGCAGGAACGGGACGCCATTCTGGGTCACAAGAACGCCGCCAGGCTTCAGCATCCGGTGCACATTGCGGTAGAACTCTTCGGAAAAGAGGACGGCACCTGGCCCGTGCGGATCGGTGCTGTCGACAATCACCACATCGAAACGCCGGTCTGTTTCGGCGGAAAACTTCATGCCGTCGGCGATGACAAGTTCAAAGCGCGCGTCGTCCAGGACGCCCTTGTTGAAGTCTTTAAAGTGCTCCTTGGAAAACTCGACCACGGAGGCATCGATTTCCACCTGAACCAGATTCTCCACGGAGGCGTGTTTCAGCACTTCCTCGGCAAGACCGCAATCGCCGCCACCGACGATCAGAACGTTGCGTGCGGCGCCATGGGCTATGATCGGAACGTGCGACATCATCTCGTGATAGATGAATTCGTCCGCGGTCGTGACCTGGGTCACCCCGTCCAGCATCAGGATCTTGCCGAAGACCGGATTGGAAAAGAGCACCAGATCCTGGTGCTCCGTTTTTTCCTGATAGAGGATTTCACTGCAGCTGTAGCTGACCTGAACCCCCGGGTAGAGGGTTTCGTTGAAAACCAGACCGTCGCTCATTCCGCCGCTTCCAGCGTGTGCGGCTTGGAGAGCTGGTTGGCAACTTCGCGTCCGCGCAGCAGTTCCGAGACCGCAGTCTTGCCCGGGTTGAAGGCCTCGCGCAGCACGTCGACGCATTTTTCAGGCTTGGCATCGCCGCACATGAAGACATCGAAAGCCGCGTATCCGGCCTCGGGCCAGGTGTGAACGGAAATATGACTTTCCGCGAGCACGGCAACGCCCGATACACCGGTCGGTTCAAACGGGTGCAAGTGAATGTGCAACAGTGTTGCGCCTGCCTCCTCGACACAGGTCCTCAGAGCCTGTTCGACATGAGCCAGATCGTCGAGCCTTTCGGCATCGTACAGATCAATTATCAAATGCGCACCAGCGCAGTGGACCCCTTCCTTCTGAATGAAGTGATCCAGGCGGTCGTCTGCGTAGACGCCAACGGCCGCGGTCGAAACGTTTTCTTCCTTCTGGGTGGTGCTTCTTGGCTCGGCAACGCAAACTGCGTCTTCTGCTACACGAGCCTCCAAGTCCATCCCCAGTTCGAAGAGGGCGTTGCTTTCCATATCGCTCTCCCAAACCAGCAGATGTCCCCGGCATTATTTCCGGAGCGCACTCCATACAGAAAAGAGTGTTTAATCTCAATGGGAAATCTGCAAAATTTTGCTGCAGAAATTGCAATGCTGATATGAAAGTCACCGGGCTGCTCAGACGGCTCAGAAATTCGTTCCGCTTTTAGAGAGGGTTAGTCGTGCCGGTTGATATCAGGATCCTGACAGGCGAGGGGCTGAAAGATGCGCTGGACGATCTCGCCCGGCTCAGAATTTCCGTGTTTCGCGACTGGCCTTATCTCTACGAAGGCTCAATGGACTACGAAGCCAAATACCTGCAGCGCTATGCCGAAACGGACGGAGCGGTTATCGTGGGAGCCTATGACGGAGAAACGCTGGTCGGTGCTGCGACCGGGGAACCGCTCGGAGACGAATTTGAAGCCTTTCAAGCACCCCTGAAAGAGCGCGGCTACGATCCCACCAGGATTTTCTATCTGGCTGAATCCGTTCTTGATCCTGCCTATCGCGGTCAAGGTGTGGGGCACCTGTTCTTCGACGAGCGCGAGGCGCATGCGCGCAAGCTTGGCTTCGAGCAGGCGACGTTTTGCGCGGTCATACGGCCGGACAATCATCCCAAACGGCCAGCTGACTATCGGCCTCTCGATCCGTTCTGGCGCAAGCGCGGATATGAGAAAATGAACGGTGTTATCGTCACCTTCCCCTGGCAGGACATCGGTGATGCGGGTGAAACCGAGAAGCCGATGCAAGTCTGGCACAGGACGTTTTGAGAAAGTGCATCGGCGCGACGCTGATCAGGGTCGATAATCACGGGAAAAGAGTGTTTGCTGCGGCGGGGAAGAGACACATACCTGCCTCCGGCCCGCCGCTGCAAGATCTTATTTGAGCGCCCAACGGATCGTGACATTGGCGCTGATGGTTTCTTCGCCTGCTTCAATTGGCGCCGCTCCCGGTGCAGCAGCGCCAAAGTTCAGAGCCCGTGTCTGGCCAAGGGCGGGTCGCTGTACATTGCTCTCGGTAATCGACAGGATATTCCCAAGTTCAACGCCCGCGGCGCTTGCAAAGGTTTCCGCTTTTTTACGGGCAGCGTCCACGGCAGCCTTCCTTGCCTCGTCAAGCTTGTCTTCCGGGTCGCTGACTTCAAAGCGGATGTTGCCGACTGAATTTGCCCCGCTTTCGACGGCAATCGTCAGCAATCCGCCGAGCTTGTCGAGGTCACGGACGTTGACTTCAATGCCGTTGCGTACTTCGTAGCCCACAATCTTAGGCTGGCGATCGGAGGTGCCCGAGATGCGTTCGTAACGCGGATAAATGCCGAAGCCCTCTGTCTGGATGTCCTTGGCCTCGATACCCGCTGCCTTGACCGCTTCGATAACCTTTGCAATCGCCGCGGAGTTCTCCGAAAGCGCGTCGGATGCCGACTTTGCAGTGGTCGCAACGCTGGTTGAGACAACAGCCATATCCGGAGCAACGGCCACGGAGCCAATACCTTCCATGGTGATTGTGCCCGTGGACGCGTGGGCATCTTGCGCAAGGCTGGGTGTTGCCATGAGAAGGGCAGCGCCAAAGAAGGCGGCAAGGGACGTGCCGCGAATGAATGTGCTTATTGCGTGATGCGGAGTGGTCAAAAAAAGTGTCATTAAAAATTCCTTTCAACAGAATGTGACTTGAGCGGAAGATTGTCGGTCAATGCGGCGTCGATAAGGCTCTCCGGTTCAGCTTCCGTTCATTTCCGGGACCATGCGCCTGAGCGCGGTTCCGCTTCACAAGGCAAGCTAGCTTGTCTTTTCGCCGAGGCTCGTTTGTTTCAAACCGACATCGCCGGTTTCTGAAAGCAGAACGGCGATCGGCCGGGAGCTTTCGAAACGGGCGCAGACGATGACAATCATCACTGTCAGCGGAACGCAGAGTACCATGCCGACGATACCCCAGATCGCGCCCCAGAAGGCGAGGGAAAGCATGATGACGAGACCGGACAGATTGAGGTTGGATCCCATCAGCCTCGGTTCGATCAGGTTGCCGACGGCGAACTGGATGAGGCCGAGGCCGGTTGCGATTGCAAAAAACGGACCCAGCGTGTCGTAGTAGACGATCGCGAGCAGGCTCGGAAAGATGACGCCGATCAGGGATCCGATGGTCGGGATGTAATTGAGCAGAAAGGCGATGAAGCCGAAAAGCGCCGCGTAGGGCAGGCCGATCAGAATGAGAACGAGGCTGGTGAGCGCGCCGGTTGCGACCGAAACCGCTGTCTTGATCGAAAAGTAGTGCATGATCGAGCGGTTGATTTCAGCGCGGATCGCAAAGGCGGATTGCGCCCGCTCGGGCGTGGAAAACAGCCGCTCGAATTTCCGGTCGAACGTGGATTGTTCCAGCACCAAGAACAGGACGTAAATAAAGACGAGGCTGGCGGAACCGGCCAGCGTGGTAACGAGGCTGGCGCCGGCGGTCACCATGCGCGGGACGACGCTGTCCGGCAGCAGATCTTTCAGTTCGATCGGGTCGTTCAAGTCGAAATGGGAGGAGAACTGATCGAAGATCTCCTCAAGGCGGCGCTGATAGGTGGGGGCGTCCTGTGCAAGCTGGGCAAGGTTCACCGTAACGATGTCGAGCACGACCGTGCTCGCGGCGAAGATCGCCAGAAGCGCGAAGGTGAAGGCAATGAAGCCGGGCAGCCGCCAGCGGCCGATCGGAATCTTCTGGAAGGCGTGCGCGAGCGAGTTGATCATGTACCAGACGATGAGCGCGATCACGAAAGGCAGCAGCAGCGAGCGCCCGACCACAAGCAGCCAGCCAATCATGCAGACGAGCAGGACAGTGAGCGTGGCGGACAGAAGTGGACTTCGCATGGTGGCTCCGGCATTTCCAACTGCAGCGAGTCGCGCTGGGTTTCAGTTCCATTTAGACCCCAAGCTCTTTGCGAACGGAACCTTTTTGATCCTCCTGTGAACAAGACTTGCGTTTTCTGATCAGACGCCGGGCTCCTGTTGCAAGGGCGGAGACCCAAGCCGCCGGCCATCTGAAGCCGTGCCGAGGGCAGCGCCGCCAAGACGACTTTCCAAGGCCTTTTTAAGCTTGCCGGCGCAAACCACTTGCTCCGCGCATTTGCCATGGTATAGGGGGGAGATAGCGCAGCGTTCCGCTTTTCGCACGAACCCTGCCGTGGGCCTGTAGCTCAACTGGTTAGAGCCGTCCGCTCATAACGGATTGGTTGGGGGTTCGAGTCCCTCCGGGCCCACCATTTTCTTTAAAATCAATGCCTTAGTTGCCGGATTGCCTAGGTGGGACATTCTGGTGAGACAATTATCGTGTTCATTCCGAGATATCTCAGCGTTTCGCGGCACGGCATCTTCTACTTCCGCTGGCCCATCCCGAGGCAGTTTCATCCTCAGTCAAGGTATCGCTGAAGACTAGAGAACCGGCTGAAGCGTTGTATCTGTCGATGGAGTTGAAGAACGAGGTCAACAGTATAACTACCATACGGACTTCTTCACGGCATGCGTTACGAAGTCACACGAAGGTTCGTTCAAGAACACTTCGCGAAGGCACTCGACAGACACAAGGTTAGAGTTGCGAACAAAGGCAAGCTCACGCCTAGAAAGAAGGCTGCACTGAAAGCCGCAGCCGACTTTGCCCTGAAGGCTGTAGATGGTAACGAAGACCTCGGCATAGTTATCACCGACGATGAGATACTAAGTGTTTTTCGCGCCAACAGTCTAGATGCCGAGCCGAGTACTTCGGTGTTCGGAGCCTTCAGACATGAATACGCGACGCCTATCGAGACTACTGCAGGGCGGCTATGAACTGGAGGCTGGTTCACTTAAAGATGCGTTGGATCTGATCTTCAAGTTCAGATCTCTACATTGCGGAGTCCTTCGATTCATTATTGCCAAGCACCAAACGTACTGTATTATCAACTTTAAATAGAAGAGTGGGTGCAGCGTTATGACCAACATAAACTGGAATGATGTTCTCAGTACACTTGGCAGTACGTCGATCGTTGTTGCGGCTTTTGGGTTTTTAGCTCAGACCGTGATTAAGCACTTGCTCAACCGAGATCTCAACACTCATAAGTCCGAATTGAAGGCGCAGACCGATGAAGAGCTTGCAGCGATGAAAGCAAGCGCGGACCGTGAGTTGCAGGCTCAGAAAGCAGAATTCGAACGGCAGTTGGAATCCTTTAAAACTGAACTGGCCGCTCAAACAGCCCTAAAAAACCGGATCAGATTGGAAGTGTCTCGATGGGCTAACCCCATCAATGGTTCAGTCAAGGAACTTAGAAAAAGGTTAGATAACATTCTGGATAAAAAGGGTTACTTGGCGTTATCGAAGCAATACAAACAAAAGATAAATCCAAATTGGTCAATAGACTACGAATACTTTTTTGGGAGTACTTTGTTTCTTTTCTGTCAGTATTTTTGCTGGGTGCGGCTTCTCGAGGAGAAACTAAGCTTTGAAATGTTTGAAGAGCAGACCGAAAAGGATGCCTTCTTCGACAAAGTTCGCGCGGTTGGACGGAAATTAAGTGCTTTCCCGCTGCGTGGGCTGGAGAAAGCATCGGGTGATGGCGACAAGCAAGTCTTCACGCTACAACAGCGAGCTATAGGTGAAGTCGTTTCCGTTTTGGAGAATGAGTCATGGCGGTGCATGCGATACTCCGACTTTGTGAAGAAATGGAACGACGGTTCGCTTTCACACTTCCTCGCTCCGCTTCAAGAATTTCTTGACGAGTTAACACCGAAGGAAGAGCTTCGCTGGGAACGCCTCGTTCAGATGCAAAAAGCCTTGAAAGATCTGGAACTGGAATGCGTTCAGCTGCTATCAAATAAGTCCAATTGAACGGATGCAGAGCGCGCCGGGGGATCTAGATTTGCTGTTTCAATGGTGCTTGAAAGGCGTTCCAAAAACCAAAGAGTTCGGCGACACGGAGGCAAATGAAGCTCTGCGAGATGCTGGGTTGACTTCCGCGTGGCTCAGAGACAACGCCAACAATAACGCTGGCCTCGGCGAACTGCCCGCCAAAAGCCATGCGTCCCTTTCTCAGGCTGATCTCGATGCACATGTTAACAGTTTTAGTGCTGCGGCAACAAAAACACCCTATATTTCGCTCAGCGCCGGCACAGTCGAACTAGACCCAGGCAACAAAACAATACAAGTCTACCCAGCGTACGACACTGCGCTATCCTTTGCGACGGACAACTGCATGTGTGATGGGTATATATTCAGACTATGGGTTTTGGTTTCTCCGAAGCCGGGGCCCGAGCTTCCGGGTTTTGCCGAAGAGGTGCGAGAGCTGAACATTTTTCGGCAGTTTGGGACATTTCACCACGAAGGAGAAATCGCCGCGAAACTGTTCGTACCATCGCGCCAAATTGAGTGGTATCAGAAGTACGATCGTGCTCTGAAACTTGTTGGCCAAAGGCAGGGCAACCCCAACTTCGTACCACCGGAGCGGATTAACACCGTGCTGGAAACCTTGTGATGGCCTTACATCCGTCATTTAAACATTTAGACAACGAATGGAAAGCACGAATCAAGGCGCGCAGCACATTCCTTGATAAATTCGTGAGCCAAAGAGAGTTGAAGCGCGACGATGAGAACCGCACCTTAACTGCTAGAGCTCGGACGCAAGCGGCAGAACTTATGCTCTCTACCAACAAGACCTGCGAAGCAGTGAAAATGCTTGATAGAACCGTTAGTTCGCTCTTAACTAAGAACACGAACAAGTGGCCTACGACCCGCACTGCGTTACTGGGTGCATTGACTGGTCGCATTCATTTGCAGCTTGGTGTTGATGAATTCGTCTTAACTGATATCCGCCGCAGAAACCAAAAACGGGGTCAGTGGCTCGCGCCGGCTTCGGTTTGTGAAAACACAGCTGGACCGCTAATTGTTGCCGCGCTTAACCCACCGCCTAACCGGTCTTGTGATCTTACTCTGTTGGAGCAGCCGTATGCGACAAACGAAAAGAACAAACTCGCGTTTCTCATTACGACTAATTCAGTCGAAGCTGCCACTCTTCCTATGTTCGGTTTTGCTAGACAGTCGGACGGCAGTTTCAAAGCCATAGAGAATTTGGGTAGTGGGCAGCTCAATACGGCAATTGCTGCGTTTGGTGCTTTGCATCAGCGCTATGCTTCAATATTACGAATGATTGTTGCGGACGAAGAGCGCTGGTTCAGGGTGTGCCCTCGGTGTCCGCTGATTGACTGGACGCTGTTAGCTCTGCACGTTGCAATAAGGCGATCGCTAGATCCGCGTGTCCAGGATAAGATTAATGAGGACTTAGGTGCGGAGAGGATCGTTGGCGACATTTTTATTTTCCTCAAAGAAGTAGCTGTCGAGATCGACAAGTTCACTCGCCAAGGCCCATCTGCGTAACATATAGCCTAGCAGTCCTTTTGAACGGCAACAGAGACTGATAGTTCGTAGGTCTTATTCAAGACTTCTGGGCCCAGGCGACAGGACTGAAACAAACTTAGTGTCTGAAGCAATGACCCGGCGCAACGACTCCTTAATATCGCAAAGAAAGCCGAAAGCTACTCCCGTTGCTGCGGTTCCAAAACATACTCGAGAATGGCAAAGTGAAAAGCCGCAATCCTTCCAAGAGTGTGTATACCGGCAGAATGAGCGACGGAGACGTGCTCGCTTTTGAACAAGCTTGCGCCGTGCATTGTTGAGCTCAGGGGCTAGACACTGTTTACCGGGTTGACAATGATGTGGCACACAAGTGGGACATCGTGTTCCACTTCTCACCTCTGTTGCTAGTGATTTCAAGGCGTTGAAGCGGTGGTGGGCGCTCCCTCCGGGCCCACCATTTTCTCTCTTGTCTGCCGGTGCGAACAAGGTTCTTTTTAACCTCATGGGTTTGCAGGGCGTTCTGTGGTGTTGGTTTCTTTCTCGACGACATGTACCCAGCTTAGATCATTTGCCCTTCAGCGCTCTCGTTCGGAAATAGAAGCCAATCGATCCAACCAGGAGCAGAAAGACGGCATGCGTAAGCGCCATGAAGGGCCAGGTGAAATCGTCAAAGTATCCCGGCCCATCTCCGACCCAGTTTCTGGAGAGTCTTTCTTCCTGAACGTCCAGCACTATCTTCAGAATTCCGCCCGTCAGTGCGAGTGGGACGAGCCAAATAAACCTTCTGAGGAACCGGCCCGCGAAAAACATGAAAAATATGTACAATCCAAATAGGACTTTGAGCAAAAAAATCATGTTGCATAGCCTCGACTAACGAATGGGACGTTACGGATCGCGGAAACCAGAAATAGGGGCCGGTGAAGTCGCTATTTCGCACCGACCTGCGTTTCTGTTTGTTGTGAAATTCGCTTCTCCAGGAGTCCTATTATCTGAGACAGCTTATTGATGTGCCTCTCGGGGTCCTTGATCAATCGACTGCATTCGGTTTCGCATTTCTGCTTACTTTCCAGTGCGACCTGAAGCAAAGTCTGCTTCTTGAAATCTCGAATATCGGTGTCAGCGCCGTGTTTCAGCAACTCTTCAACGGCCAGGACATTGGCCTTTTTGACGGCAAGCAAGAGTGGTTTATCCCCGTACCCGCCTTCCGCATTCACATCCGCACCGTTCTTCAAAAGAATCCGGATTTTCCTGACTGCGTCTCTGTCGCTGCCCCGGTTCACCAAAGCATGGTGCAAGGGAGTCCACTTCAATACGGTATCACGCGCCGTGATGCTTTCAGCGCCTGGGTTGCGGCGCATTACGTCTTCGAGAAATTCCGAGAACTGAGACCTAGCTGCAATGTGCACCAGGCTCTTGTCATCTTTGTCACGGAAGTTGATGTCGTCCATCGAACCCAGAAGCAACTTGAGCACCGCCAGGTTTTTTCCATCGGCAGCATAGTCCAGCGGAATGCGATAGTTGCCGGTTCTGGTTTGGGCATACGGGTCGGCGCCGAGCTGCAACAATGACCTGACCTTTTTTAGGTCACCTTTCTTGGCCGCAACATGCAGCCGGGTTTCGTATCGTCTGTTTGTCGCTTCGATGTCAAAGCCATAGAAAAGATTTCGAGTAACACTGTCGAAGGGGAAGGAATTGTAGATGTTGCCGCCAACTCCTTGCGGGGCGAGCGGGTAGGACAAGAACACCGCCCAGAAAACAAACATGGAAATCGTCGTGGATTTGATCAGTCTTTGCCTGCGCTGATCGTTTGTTCTCAAGGTGTACCAGAAAACAAAGATCGCCAAAGACAACACGAGTAAGTAAAAGAAATGAACATTGACGGCGAGAAACTTGAACGTGTGCAAGTTGAAAAGCTGGGACAGGTACGAATGCACATTCAGTCCGCTGCTCGCCAGCATGTCAAAATAAAACGCTACCAGACCCAGCGTGGTGCAATTCACGATCAATATCGATCTCAGCAGCCGTTTGCGCTGCGTGATCAGGACTGCAGACAAGAGGCCGAATGCAGAAAATGCCGCGAAGAATGCAGCGGCGAAATAGTCAGCAGCGATGTATTCGAAATCGCGATATTCAGAAGAATTAAGGGATACCCCGGTTGCGATTAGGGCATTGAAAACAGCCACGCCTGCCAAGCTATATCGAAGAAAACTCGTTGTTCCCTTAAAGGAAAAAACAATCAAAACCAGTAATGTTATGCAGAAATATATGTTCGTCTGGTCGATAAACTTGAATATAACTTGAACAAATTCCATAGTGTTACCCAGTAAAATACAATATAGCGCTTAGTCAAAAGGTGTTTCGACCTGCTTTTTAAACCTCAGGTATCAGAAAAAATTTGACAAAGTGATAATCCAAGGGCAGTCGTGCAGCACCTCTTCGCAATTGCTGAAACAACATAAATTCAACAGCCGCCGGATATTCGCCGAAACAACGGCGTGATCGTCGTTCACATGTCAGCCAATTTGTTCTGCAGCTGTCCCGTAATCGCTGTAGCTGTTATCTATTTGCAATTTATCAATTCAAGCGTGTTCGCTTTCCCCCTCAGGGGCCACCATTACGTTCTCGCCTCCTCGGAAACCCAAACTCTCCCCCACCGCTTCTCCAAACCTCACTTCTTCCGTTGGACGGCGATCATGATGAGGGCGAGGGCGCTGGAGCCGACCATGAGGAGGAGGGAAACGGCGTTGAGAAGCGGGGTCGAGCCTTCTTTCAGGCGGTCGAACATGGCGATGGTCAGCGGCGCGTCGGAGCCGACCAGCATGAAAGTGGTGTTGAAGTTCTCAAAACTCATGAGAAACGCGACGATGAACGCCCCGATCATGGCCGGGAAGAGATAGGGCAGGGTGATCGTGCGGATCGCCGTGAAGGCGTCTGCGCCGAGGTTCATCGCAGCTTCTTCCAGTGTCTTGTCGAAGGTCTTGAGCCGGGCCGATATGACGAGGGTCGCCATGGTCGCGATGAAGGAAAACTGCCCGAGCACGACGAGCAGAACACCCGGCCTCAAGGCTTCGATATCCCATTTGAAGCTGTCCCACATGGCGTTGGCGATGGAGGAGGAAAACACCAGGATGGACACCCCGAGCAGGATGCCGGGAATGACCAGCGGCAGAAGCATCAGGAAATAGAGGAACTCCTTGCCCTTGAACCTGTAGCGGTTGAACAGAAACGCATTGGTGGTTCCAACGATAACCGCCAGCGCCGAGACACAGACGCCGATGAAGATCGATGTGCCGATTGCCCTGAGGATCGGGCGCTCGTGGAAGACGCCGATCATCGGGTGGGCATCTCCGAAGAACCAGTTCCAGGTGAAGCCTTTCCAGGGCAGGGAGGGGAACTGGCTGTCGTTGAAGGCAAAGACCGCGTTCACAGCCAGTGGCAGCGCCAGATAGACGAAGAACAACGTGACATAGACCTTGAAGGCAATGTTCATGGTTCGGTTCTGCGGGATCGTCGGTATCATCGCCAGCCCCTATCCCATCGTCTTTTCAAGTGATTGGCCGGTGAGCTTCAGGGCCGCCCAGACAATGGCCGTCGACAGGAACAGCAGCATGAAGCCGAAGGCGGCGCCCAGTTCCCAGTTGAAGCGCACGATGAACTGGGAATAGATCAGCTCGGTGAACCACAGGCTGTCTTTTCCGCCGAGCATGATCGGGGTCAGGTAATTGCCGAGCGAGAGCATGAAAACGACGATGCAGCCGGAGACGATCCCGGGCATGGCATGCGGAACGATGATTTCACGGAAGACCGAAGCGCTGGAGCCGCCGAGATCGTAGCCCGCTTCAATCAGGCTGTCGTCCAGAGTGCTGAGGGTCGTGACGAGCGGGACCACCATAAACAGCATGGAGGTATAGACGAGGCCGATCATGATGGCGGCATCATTATAAAGAAGCTCGACGGGCCCGCTGACCAGACCGAGCCATTGCAGGAGCGAGGAAATGATGCCGGTTTCGCGCAAGAGGATCATCCAGCCGAAAGTGCGCACCAGTTCAGAGACCCAGAACGGTACGAGACACAGAACAAACAGGATTGGCTGCAGTTTTCCGCGCGCCATCTTGGCAATGAAATAGGCGACCGGAAAGCCGATGATCAGCGTGATGAGGGTTGCCAGGATCGACATGACTGCCGTGCGGGCAAAGGTCACCAGATAAAGCGGTTCATTCAGGAAGGTCAGGAAATTGGCGAAGCTGAAGGCGTATTGACCGACGCCCACCCGCTCGCGAAGGGCGACCAGAGCCAGGTCTATATGCGGAATGATGACGAGCAGGAGCAGCCACAGGAATACCGGCGTAAGCAGAAGATAGAAGCCGAAGGACCGTCCGGACGTCATGCCGTTCCCCCGGTTTCGAAGACGTTGCTTTGTTTGTCGGACCAACCAAAATTTACGCTCTGGCCGGGCCGGATCCCGTCAAAACGACCGGATTGCGGCAGCCCAACCTCGATTGTCTCATTGCTTTCTTCCGTCTTAACCAGAAGTCGGCTTGCCGCGCCGTTGAAAAGCGTCTGCTCCACCTTGCCGGAAAGGGCATTGTCGAGTTCGTTGACTTCATCTGCTGTCCTGGAAAGATGGATGGCCTCCGGGCGCACATAGGCTTCCGCCGACCGGCCTTCGGGAATATCACGGAGCAGCGATACACCTTTGATGTGGGTGCCCTGTTCGGTGCGGAGCTCAACGTCATGGCCGCTGGAGCGGACAACCTTGCCCTTGAAGATGTTGGCATCGCCCACAAAACCGGCAACGAACGCCGTTTCCGGGCGGTGATATAGCTGTTCGGGACCAGCCACCTGTTCAAACCGGCCTGCGTTCATCACCGCGATGGAATCCGACATGACAAGCGCTTCGCTCTGGTCGTGGGTAATGTAGACGAAGGTGGTGTCGAAAGCGTGCTGAAGGCTCTTGAGCTCAATCTTCATCTGCTCGCGCAATTTCAGATCAAGGGCGCCGAGCGGTTCATCGAGCAGCAGCACATCCGGCTCCAGCACCATGCATCGGGCAATGGCGACACGCTGCTTCTGCCCGCCGGAGAGTTCGTTGATCTGACGCTTGCCGATACCAGGGAGCCCGATCCGCTCCAGGGCTTCCTCGACTTTCTTTTCGATGTCCGGCTTTCCGAGCCCCTTGCGGCGGAGGCCATAGCCGATGTTGTCGGCAATGTTCATCATCGGAAACAGGGCGAGGTGCTGGAACACCATGTTCACCGGACGTTTGTTCGGCGGCACATCCAGAACCGACCGGCCCTTGATCAGAATGTCTCCGGAGGTCGGCTCAAGAAAGCCTGCGATCATGCGCATGATCGTTGTCTTGCCGCAGCCGGATGGTCCCAGGATCGAGAAGAACGAGCCCGCTGGGACTTCAAAGCTGACGTTGTCCACCGCCACCGCGTCGCCGAA